>JAGWMO010000038.1:0-28554 GCA_028871675.1 Betaproteobacteria bacterium | reverse complement strand
CGCCTGACGGATTGCTTCGCGACTGGGCGGCAGACTCGCGGGCGTGATGGTGCCGCCATAGATGGCCACACCCTTGGCGTGCGCTTGGCCAATCAGGTCTTTGTAGCCCGCGATCAGTTCAGCCGCGGTCACTTTGACATGCGGCACATCGCAGTCCAGGCCGGGATGGGGTGGCACAAACCCGAAATTGATGTCATTGATGCCAACCAGCAGGATGACGGCGCGAACGCCCGCCTGCCCGAGCGCATCGCGCGAGAACCGCTGCAACAGGCTGGGGCCGTAGCAGGGCGAGTCATGAAGCAGACGGTTGCCGCTGATGCCGGCATTGAGCACGGCCACATGATGCATGCCGGCCGCGCGCAAGCGTCTTGCAAGATCATCGGGCCAGCGCCGGTTGGCGTTGAGAGTCGAGCGCATGCCATCGGTGATCGAGTCACCGATGGTCACCAGCGCCGCGTTGTCTTCGCTCGGGCCGACTTCGACGTCCATGCCGTCGAGCCAGAGGTCGGCGGTGAAGCGCCGCTGAAATGGCGCACCGTTCACGTTCTTGCTGAAATCGCCTCGGTCCGCAATGAAATTGACTTGATTGGCCATCTTGTGCCAGGTCCTGGGCACGATCCGATCCGGAACCCACAGGCTGACGGCCATGGCCCTGCCCGCCACCACTGGCAAGGCCACTGTGTCGCTCAGCAAGGTCTGCCCAGCAGGTATCGACACCGTGTCTTTGCCATGGAAAGTCACCTCGCGCAGCGTGCCTTGTCGCACAGCGGCGCCATGCGCGGATGCCGCCACGGTCACCCCGCCGAGGCGTAAGGCCTGTGTGCCGAAACGATTGCTGATGCGCAGCCGCAAAGCGCTGCCTGAAAGCGTGGGCATCACAATCTGGCGCAGTGTCATACGGTCCAGAGTCGGGGCGCGGTTGAAGCTCGGCGCAGCCGGGTTCTGCGACACAGCCTGAGGCGCCACCATCCAGGTACCGACCCAGTGATTGGCCGACTGGTCGGCGGGACGCTCGGCGCCAAAGACCAGCGTAATGCCGCTGGCAAGCAGCACACCCAGAGCAAGGCGATGCAAAGTCATGGTGCCCGGAGCCGGGGTCGAACCGGCACGCCCCTTTTCAGGATAGCGGCGGATTTTAAGTCCGCTGCGTCTACCAATTTCGCCATCCGGGCATGTCGTATCGACGTAAGGCTAGCAAGAGCTGCTGCATGAATGCTGGAGGCGGGGGTCGGAATCGAACCGGCATAGACGGCTTTGCAGGCCGCTGCATAACCACTCTGCCACCCCGCCAAGGGTAGGCTGCTTCACGTACTGTTGGAGTCAACGCACTGGCCGTGAGACATGCATGCTCAAGCATCTGCGTTGCTGTCCCCGGCGCCTTGCTGGTGCTGCGCGCTGATCCAAATTCTCGCCGAAAAAAAAGGGAAGTGCGGGGCTTCCCTTGTTCGGAACAACATCAAGCGCGTTCAATATTTGGAGCGGGAAACGAGGCTCGAACTCGCGACCTCAACCTTGGCAAGGTTGCGCTCTACCAACTGAGCTATTCCCGCGAAGCCAAAAATGATACCGCAAAAAAGCGCACTGTCAACCGAAAACGCACGCCTCAAATCTGGGCCGCCAGGCCTCCGACGACTGCATGCATGCCGGCGTCGACATGCAAGATTTCGGCGGTGACACCGCTGGCCAGATCCGACAACAAGAAGGCGCTTGCGTTGCCAACCTGTTCGATGGTGACGTTGCGCCGCAAGGGGGTGCTGGTTTCGTTGAACTTGAGCATCTTGCCAAAATCGGCGATGCCCGAGGCCGCAAGCGTCTTGATCGGACCGGCGCTCACACCATTCACGCGCATGCCGCGCGGGCCGAGCGATTCCGCCATGTAACGCACGGTGGCTTCGAGCGCGGCCTTGGCCACGCCCATGGTGTTGTAGTTGGGGACGACACGCTCGGCGCCGAGGTAGGTCATGGTGATGAGCGAAGGTGAGTTGCCGTTGGCTGCGCTGGCTTGGAGCAAGGGGAGCGCAGCTTTTGCCAGCGCCGGAAAAGAGTAGGCGGAGATGTCGTGCGCGACGCGAAAGCCTTCGCGGGTCAGGCCGTCGATGAAGTCACCGGCAATGGCTTCGCGCGGCGCGAAGCCGATGGAATGAACCAGGCCGTCGAGTTGTGGCCATTGCGCGCCAAGGTCGTGGAAGAGGGCGTCGATCTGGGCATCGTCGGTCACGTCGCAGGGGAAGATGAGCTGGCTCCCGAACTCCGCAGCGAAACCCTTGGTGCGATCCTGGAAGCGTTCCCCGACATAGGTGAAAGCGAGTTCGGCGCCCTCGCGGTGGCACGCTTGTGCAATGCCGTAAGCGATGGAACGGTTGGAGAGCAAGCCCGTGATCAGGATGCGTTTGCCAGCGAGAAAGCCCATGAGATGTCCTGTGGATGCGTGTCGAGGAAGGAAGTCGCTGCGGGGTGCGCAAGCACGCTCGGATCGGCGCTCGAATGCGCGTGAAAGTCTTCGATCCGTGCTGCGATCTGCCGATGCGGCAGAATTCTCGCATGGCCCACGCTCTCAGTCTCAACCGGCGCACGCTCTTGCAAGCCCTTGGGCTTGCGCTTGCGCCCTGGGCAGTGGATGCCAATGCTGCAACGCCAGTCGCCGCAGCCCTGGCCTTGTATGACAAACCCAAATACCCCCCGGGATTTACCCATTTCGACTATGTGAACCCGAATGCGCCCCTTGGGGGAACCCTCTGGCTGACTCCGCCATCGCGCGCTGGCAGCTTTGACAAGCTCAATCCATTCACCCTGCGCGGTACGGCGCCACCCGGGATCAACACCCTGGTGTTTGAATCGCTGATGACGGCGAGTTGGGACGAACCCAACAGCGTCTATGGTTTGCTGGCCGAAGACGTGGAACTGGCCGCGGATCGCCGTTCTGTGCGCTTTCGCTTGAACACGGCGGCGCGTTTCGTGAATGGTGACTCCGTGACTGCGGACGATGTGCGCCACAGCTTCGAAACGCTCGTCGGCCCCTACGCAGCACCCAGCATCAAAGTGCAGTTTGCCGATGTGGCGCGGGTTGTGGTGGAAGACATACGGCATGTGCGATTCGACTTCAAGCGGCCCAACCATGAACTGCCCTTGATCGTCGCCGGCCTGCCCGTGTTCTCGCGCCAATGGGGTGCCGGCAAGCACTTCGACGAGGTGGTGAACGAGCCACCCATCGCCTCCGGCCCCTACAGCATCGAGCGCATGTCCCAGAACCGGGACATCGTCTACGCCAGGCGCACGAACTACTGGGGCTGGAGCTTGCCGGTGCGTCGTGGTCAGTACAACTTCGCGCACATCGGCTTCAAGCTTTACCGCGACGAAACCGCGCGCCTGGAGGCCTTCAAGGCCGGGGACTTCGACCTGATCCAGGAGTTCATCGCCAAGAACTGGGTGCGGCAATACACCGGGCCGGCATTCGCCAGCGGCGAACTCGTCAAGCGCGAACTTCCCAACCACAATCCGGCGGGTTTCCAGGGCATGGTGTTGAACCTGCGCCGTCCGCTGTTCAAGGACATTCGCGTGCGTCATGCGCTCGCTTTGGCACTCGATTTCCAGTGGCTCAACCGGATGTTTTTTTACGGCCAGTACAAACGTATCCATGGCTATTTCGCCAACAGCCCATTCGAGGCCAGGCATGCCCCCGGGCAAGACGAACTGGCCCTGCTCGAGCCGTTGCGCCCGCAGCTGGCACCCGAGGTTTTCGGTGTCCTGCCCACTTTGCCCAGCACGGATCCTCCAGGCGGTCTGCGCGTCAATCTGCTGGCAGCGCGCGGCTTGTTGCGCGAAGCCGGCTGGCACTACAGCGACGGGGCCTTGCGCAACATGCGTGGCGAGGTCTTCACGTTCGAGTATCTCGACAGCCAGGGCTCGATGGCACGGGTGATCACTCCTTACGGTCAAGCACTTGCCAGGCTGGGCATTCGCTTGGAGTACCGTCAGGTCGACTACGCCCTGTACCAGCGGCGCATGGATGGTTTCGACTACGACATGACCACGGTGCGTTATCTCGGCAGCCCCAGTCCCGGCAATGAATTGCGTGATCGCTTTGGCTCGGCCTCTGCGGCTATCGAGGGGGCCGACAACGTCTGGGGGATTCGCAGTCCAGTGGTGGACGCGCTCATCAGCTACGTCGTGCAGGCCCGCACCTGGGCGCAGTTGGTGGCGGCCTGCAAGGCGCTGGACCGGGTTCTGGTGTGTGGCTGGTACTCGGTGCCGCAGTGGTATGCAGCGAGCCACCGCGTGGCCTATCGCTCCGGCTTGTTCGGCATGCCGCGCACCTTGCCGCTGTACTACGAGCCCGAAGCTTGGGCCATGGCCTGCTGGTGGTCGCAGCCGCGGGCAAAACCCGCTGCGGCGAAACAAGCATGAATCTCGGCTGGTATGTCGCCAAGCGCCTGTTGTTGATGGTTCCAACCCTGTTCGGCGTGCTCTTGCTGACCTTTGCGGTCATTCAGTTCGTGCCGGGCGGTCCGGTCGAACAGATGGTGGCGCAACTGCGCGGCAAGGCACAAACCGGCGAGGCCGCGGGAGGTCTGGCCTACAGGGGGCAACAAGGCATCAACCCCAAGCAACTGGCCGAGATCAAAAAACTCTACGGCTTCGACAAGCCGCCAGCGGAGCGCTTTGTGCGCATGATGGGCCAGTTCCTGCGCTTCGATCTGGGACGCAGTTACTTCTATCACGAGAGCGTCTGGCAACTCATCAAGGAACGCATGCCGGTGTCCATCAGCCTCGGCCTCTGGACCTTCCTGCTGACCTACCTGATCTCCATCCCACTGGGCATCGCCAAGGCGGTGCGACATGGCAGCCGCTTCGATCTTGCCTCCAGTGTGGCCGTCCTGGTGGGTTACGCCATCCCCGGCTTTGTCCTGGGCGTGGTGTTGCTGGTCTTGTTCGCCGGAGGCAGCTTCTGGCAATGGTTTCCGCTGCGCGGCCTGACGTCCGACGGTTGGTCCAGTTTCACGCCTTGGCACAAGATCACGGACTACTTCTGGCACATCACCCTGCCCGTTGTGGCCATGGTGGCGGGAAGCTTCGCCGTTATCACCATGCTCACCAAGAATGCCTTTCTGGAGGAAATCCGCAAGCAATACGTTCTGACCGCGCGTGCCAAGGGCGCCAGCGAACGCCGCGTGCTGTGGCGCCATGTTCTGCGCAACGCCCTCATCCCGCTGGTGACGGGTTTTCCGGCTGCATTCATCGGCGCGTTCTTCGCCAGTTCATTGCTGATCGAGACACTATTTTCCCTTCCCGGACTTGGTCTGTTGTCCTACGAATCGGTGATGCGGCGTGACTATCCGGTGGTCATGGGCACGCTCTACCTGTTCACGCTCATTGGTCTGGTGACCAAACTCGTGTCGGACCTTTGTTATGTGTGGGTCGATCCACGGGTGCAATTCGAAAGCCTTCAATGAGTACTGTGCCCGCCGCCTTGGCCTTGCGCAACGACGCACCAGTTCTGGCTCGCTCGCCGGCACGACTCGCCTGGACGCGCTTCAAATCCCAACATCTGGGTTATGTGAGCCTGTGGATTTTTGGTGTCCTGTTCGGCTTGAGTCTGCTGGCCCCCGTGCTCTGCAACGACAAGCCTCTGCTGGTGCGGTATGAAGGGCATTGGTACATGCCGCTGTTGCACAGCTACCCCGAGACAACTTTCGGCGGCGATTTTCACACTCCCACGGATTACCTCGACCCGCTGATCCGCAAGCACCTCAGTGAGGATGGCAACTTCGCTCTCTTTCCACCCGTGCCGTATCGCTACGACACCATCAATTACTACGCCATCCAGCCCAACCCGGCGCCCCCTTCGGCGCAGAACTGGCTGGGGACTGACGATGGTGGGCGTGACGTGCTCTCGCGCCTGGTCTATGGCTTTCGCGTCTCGGTGCTGTTCGCGCTGGCGCTCACGCTGAGCGGAACCCTGCTGGGGGTCGTGATGGGTGCCATCCAGGGCTATTTCGCCGGGCGCGTGGACCTCACCTTGCAACGCGTGACCGAGGTGTGGGGGGCGATGCCGGAGTTGTACCTGCTCATCATCTTCGCGTCCATCTTCGCTCCCAGCTTCCTGCTCCTGCTGGTGCTGCTGTCGCTGTTTGGCTGGCTGGGCTTGTCCGACTATGTGCGTGCCGAATTCCTGCGCAACCGCCAGATGGACTACGTGCGCGCCGCGCGGGCATTGGGCGCGAACCATTGGCAGATCGCCACGCGCCACATCCTGCCCAACAGCCTCACGCCGGTCCTGACATTCCTGCCTTTTCGCATGAGCGGCGCCATCCTGGCGCTGACGAGCCTGGATTTTCTCGGACTCGGCGTTCCCCCTCCTACCCCCAGCCTGGGTGAAATGCTGGCGCAGGCCAAAGGCAATCTGGACGCCTGGTGGTTGTCGATCTCCGTGTTCATCACCCTGGTGTTGACGCTCTTGCTCCTCACCTTCATCGGCGAGGCGCTGCGCACGGCGCTGGATCCGCGCCGGGAGTTGCGATGAGGTCACGTCCATGAGCGCCATTCCCCGCGCGACGCGTGAAGCGTCGTCGCAAACCGATGCGGCCTTGCTGCGCATCGAGGCGCTGAACGTGGACTTCGGCCCGCAGCGGGTGGTCCACGACTTGAACCTGGAGCTGCGCGCCGGTGAAAAATTTGCCCTGGTCGGGGAGTCCGGCTCGGGCAAGACCGTCACCGCACTTGCCATCCTGCGCTTGCTGCAGGGCGCAACCGTCAGGGGGCGGGTGCTGTTCCAGGGGCAGGACCTGGCCAGCATGCCGGAGCGCCGTCTGCGTGGCGTTCGCGGCCGTGACATCGCGATGATTTTTCAGGAGCCGATGAGCGCGCTCAACCCGCTTCAACCCGTCGGTCAGCAAATCGCCGAGTCCCTCGAACTGCACGAGGCCTTGTCGCGCAAGGCCGCGTGGGCTCGCGCCGTGGTCTTGCTCGAGCGCATGGGCATCGCGGACTCGGCGCGCCGTGTGCAGAGCTATCCCCACCAGCTTTCCGGTGGCCAGCGCCAGCGTGCCATGATTGCCATGGCGCTGGCGTGCAAGCCCCGGCTGTTGCTGGCAGACGAGCCCACCACGGCACTGGACATGAGTGTGAGGGCGCAAATCCTGGCGCTGCTGGACGAGTTGCAACGCGAAGAGGGGCTGGCCGTCATGCTCATCAGCCACGATCTGCACTTGGTTCGCGGCTTCGCCCAACGTGTCGGCGTCATGCAGCAGGGGCGCCTGGTCGAGCAGGGAGCCACTGCCGAAGTCTTCGCGCACGCGCAACACCCCTACACCCAGGCCTTGCTGGGCAGCTTGCCGCAACGCGACGTTGAACCGCTGGCGCCGCGGGCGCCGATTGTTTTGCACGCCGAGCGGGTCAGTGTGGCTTATGCCCAGCGCGGCTCGTGGCTGCGACGGCGCCTGCACAAGGTGGTGGATCAGGTGTCGCTTGAGCTTCGCGCCGGCGAAACCCTCGGGCTCGTGGGCGAATCGGGCTGCGGCAAGACCAGCCTCGCCATGGCCCTGCTTGGCCTGCAGCCCATGGGGGAAGGGTGTGTCAGCCTCGACGGGGTGGAACTTGCCGGTCTGGACAGCCATGGTTGGCGTGCCGCTCGGCGCAGGATTCAGGTGGTGTTCCAGGATCCCTTTTCTTCTTTGTCGCCGCGGCGTAATGTCGAGCAGATCGTGGCCGAGGGCCTCAACATCCATGAGCCTGCGCTCGATCAGGCAGCCTGTCGCGTGCGCGTGGTGGACACACTCCGCGACATGGGCCTGGATGCGAGCATCCTGCCCCGCTTTCCGCACGAGTTCTCCGGCGGGCAGCGGCAGCGCATTGCCCTGGCGCGGGCGCTGGTTCTGCACCCCAGCGTTTTAGTGCTGGACGAGCCGACCAGCGCACTGGATATTTCCGTGCAACAGCAAATCCTGCATCTGCTCATCCGACTGCAGCGCGAGCAGGGCCTGGCATATCTGTTCATCACGCACGATATGGCTGTGATCGGCGCCATGGCCCATCGCATTGCGGTCATGCGTGAGGGCAAAATTCTCGAAACGGGCGAGGCCCTGGCCTTGTTGCACCACCCGCAGCAGCCCTACACCCGGCAACTGATCCAAGCAGCCGGTGTGACAAGTTCTTGAACGCGCTCAGGCGCGCTCTGGGCGAATCCCGACCCTAGGCTACTGCCCCCGAGACTGCCATAAGTCCTCCAAACTTGCCAAAATCCGCATTTTCCCTTAGCATTCAAAGGCTGTAACCCAAATCTGGATGTGCGTTTAATCAAAGAGGCATGGGCCTCGGCAGAGTGGGTGTGCATGAGCCGGGTTGGCCAGATGGGCGACACAAATGGGCGACACCAATCGCCCATTTTTTTTGTCGGTACCAGGCGGCGAGCCGGGCAATGGGTCTCTCAAGGTTGATGGTGGCTTCGGGGTGCAAAGCAGTCGCGGTATGCAGAACACAGAAATCATCGAGACAACCGTCCGCGGGATGGGCTACGCCTGTGTCGAGATTGCCTGGGCATCGGCCGGCCTGCTGCGCATCACGATCGACCGTCTCGACAGCGAGTTTGTCACGGTCGACGATTGTGAGCGCGTCACACGCCAACTGCAGTACGCGCTGGAGGTCGAAGGTCTGGACTACAGGCGCCTTGAAGTGTCGTCTCCCGGGCTTGATCGCCTGGTAAAGCTGCCGGACGACTGGGAGCGTTTTGCAGGTTTGGAAGTCGAAGTGACCTTGCGCGCTCCTTACAAGGGTCGCAAGAAATACCGCGGTATGTTGCAGGCGCCGAGTGCAGCAGCCACAGTCGGTAGCGCTGAAGCGCCGGCTCAGGCCGATGGCTATGTCATCGTCTGGGACGAAGCTTTGTTGGCCGCTGCTGCGGCGGCGAAGCAGGGTGGGAAAAAATTGAAGGCCGCTCAAGCGACGGCAAAAAAAGCCAAATCCGCCGGCGCGGTTGGGGTGGTCTCGGTGGCGAACGACGCCACGGAGGGCGTGCATGAATTGCGTTTTTCCATGGCCGAGGCGCGCGAAGTCCGTCTCGTGCCGGTGCTTGACTTTAGGGGTCGAAAATCATGAATCGTGAGCTGCTGATGCTTGTCGATGCGCTGGCGCACGAAAAGAATGTGGAGAAGGATGTGGTGTTCGGCGCGGTCGAAGCCGCGCTGGCTTCGGCCACGAAGAAGCGCTATCCCGGCGAGGTCGACATTCGCGTTGCCATCGACCGCGACACGGGTGCTTATGAGAGCTTTCGCCGCTGGCTCGTGGTGCCGGATGAGGCCGGGCTGCAGCAGCCCGACGCCGAAATCCTGCATTTCGAGGCGATTGAGCAGATCCCCGACATCGAGGTTGGGGATTACATCGAAGAGCCGGTGGAGAGCGTGGAATTCGGCCGTATCGGTGCCCAGGCGGCGAAGCAGGTGATCCTGCAAAAAATTCGTGACGCCGAACGTGAGCAGATTTTGAATGACTTTCTCGAGCGCAACGACAAGATTTTCGTCGGTACGGTCAAGCGCATGGACAAGGGCGACGCCATTGTCGAGTCCGGTAAGGTCGATGCGCGACTGCGACGCGGCGACATGATCCAGAAGGAGAACGTCCGCGCCGGCGACCGCGTGCGTGCCGTCATCTCGAAGATCGACCGCCAGGCCCGAGGCCCGCAAATCGAGCTGTCGCGGACTTCGCCCGAATTCATGAAGGAACTGTTCCGCCTCGAGGTTCCCGAAATGGAGCAGGGCATGCTGGAGATCAAGTCTTGCGCCCGCGATCCTGGTGTGCGCGCCAAGATTGCCGTGTTGTCGCACGATCGCCGCATCGACCCGATCGGCACGTGCATCGGTGTCCGCGGCTCGCGCGTGAATGCCGTGAGCAATGAACTGGGCGGCGAACGCGTCGATATCGTGCTGTGGTCCGAAGATCCGGCGCAATTCGTCATCGGTGCCTTGGCACCCGCCAATGTGCAGTCCATCGTTGTCGACGAGGACAAGCATGCCATGGAAGTGGCCGTGGACGAGGAGAACCTGGCCCTGGCCATCGGGCGTGCCGGACAGAATGTGCGCCTCGCGTCGGAGCTGACCGGCTGGGCCATCAACCTGATGTCGGCCGAGGAGTCACAAAACCGGCATACGGCTGAAACCGAAACCATGCGCGAGCTGTTCCGCAATAAGCTCGATGTGGATCAGGAAGTCGCCGACATCCTCATCCAGGAAGGCTTTACCAGCCTGGAGGAGGTGGCTTATGTGCCACTGCCGGAAATGCTGGAGATCGAATCGTTCGACGAAGACACAGTGCATGAACTGCGCAACCGTGCCCGCGACGCCTTGCTGACGCAGGAACTGGCCAGCGAGCAAAAGCTCGAGGAAGTGTCGCAAGACCTCAAGAGTCTCGAGGGTCTGTCCAGCGACGATATCGCGAAGCTGGTCGATGCCGGCATTCAAACCCGTGACGACCTGGCCGATCTGGCCGTGGACGAACTCACGGCCATTACCGGGGCTGAGGAAGCTCAGGCCAGCGCGCTCATTCTCCAGGCTCGCGAACATTGGTTCAACGCCTGAGAATTGCGAAGCAAGGAACCACCCATGGCACAAACAACCGTCGCGCAACTCGCCACAGAGCTGCACATTCCCGCCACCCAATTGCTGGAGCAATTGGCAGCTGCCAGTGTGCACAAACAAACGCCCGACGACCCGATCAGCGATGTCGACAAGGCGCGTCTGCTTGACCATCTGCGTGTGGCTCATGGCGTGGTTGGCGCGGATCGTAAAAAAATCACGCTGACGCGCAAGCAGACCACGGAAATCAAGCAGGCCGATTCGACCGGCAAGGCACGCACCATCCAGGTCGAGGTTCGCAAGAAGCGCGTGTTTGTCAAGCGCGACGAGATGACGCCTGCAGAGCCTGCGGCTCGCGTGGTCACGCAACCCGTGGTGGACGAAGCCGAGCTGCGTCGACGCGAGGACGACGCGAAACGTCAGTCCGAGTTATTGGCACGCCAGGCCGAGGAGATCGGCAAGCGCCAGCGCGAAGAAGAGGCGGCTGCACGAGTTCGTGCTGCTGCACAACAACGACAAGATGAAGAGCGCCGCTTGCAAGCTGAGGCCAAGTCTGCCATCGCGGCACAGCAGCCACCCGAGCAGGACGATGACAAAGCGCGCAAGGCTGCCGAGGCGCAAGCGCAAGAGCAGGCTGCGGCTGCGTTGAAGCTGGATTCCAAGCGCGCTGCGGAGGCAGCGGCATCCGTCGCCCGCGCGGCTGAGCTCGAGTCTGTGCAAGTGCGTCGCAAAGCTGCCGAAAACGAAGCTGCGGCCATTCGCGACATGCTCTCTCGCCCTCGCGCGGTGTTGCACTCTCCCAAGCCTGAAGTCACCAAAACGGCTGAGGTTGCCGCCAAGGCAGGAGCCACGATCAAGGGCACCATCCACAAACCTGCTGCTGGCACAGCCAAGCCGGCGGGCGTGGCAGCCACCACCACGACGGCAGGCGCGAAGGATAAGAAACAGGTCAAGTCCGAGCAGTTGTCATCGTCCTGGGCTGACGAGGCGGCGAAGCGCCGCGCCATCAAGACACGTGGTGACGCTACTGGCGGTACGGCTGCCTGGCGCGGTGCCAAGGGCGGCTCACGTCGCGATTCGCGTGAAAAAGAAGCGCCACGGTTTGTGGTGCCAGTCGAGCCGCAAGTGCGTGAGGTGCATGTACCCGAAACGATCTCCGTTGGCGATCTAGCCCACAAGATGGCGGTGAAGGCGTCCGAGGTCATCAAGGTGCTGATGAAGCTGGGCCAGATGGTGACCATCAACCAGGTGTTGGACCAGGAAACCGCGATGATCATCGTGCAGGAAATGGGCCATACCGCCATAGCGGCCAAACTTGACGATCCGGAAACCTTCCTCCAGGAGGATGGCCAGATTCCGCAAGAACTGACCTTGCTTCCACGCGCGCCCGTGGTCACGGTGATGGGACACGTCGACCACGGGAAGACGTCCTTGCTGGACTACATCCGCCGTGCCAAGGTGGCCTCAGGCGAGGCAGGCGGCATTACCCAGCACATCGGCGCCTATCACGTCACCACGCCGCGCGGCATGATCACCTTCCTCGACACTCCCGGCCACGAGGCCTTCACCGCCATGCGGGCGCGTGGCGCGAAAGCCACCGATATCGTCATTCTGGTGGTCGCTGCCGACGATGGCGTGATGCCACAGACGAAAGAGGCCATCGCCCACGCCAAAGCGGCGGGCGTGCCCATCGTCGTGGCGATGAACAAGATCGACAAGCCTGATGCGAACCCCGAGCGCGTGAAGCAGGAACTGGTGGCCGAGCAGGTCGTGCCCGAAGAGTACGGCGGCGAATCACCGTTCGTGTCGGTATCGGCCAAAACCGGTCAAGGCATCGACGAGTTGTTGGAACAAGTGCTGTTGCAGGCCGAGGTGCTGGAACTCAAGGCGCCGGAAGACGCGCCGGCCAAGGGGCTGGTGATTGAGGCCAGGCTCGACAAGGGCCGCGGTCCGGTGGCCACGGTGCTGGTCCTCTCGGGCACGCTCAGGCGCGGTGACGCGGTACTGGCAGGCTCCAGTTATGGTCGCGTGCGCGCCATGCTGGACGAGGTTGGCAAGCTGGTGCCCAGTGCCGGACCCTCGATACCGGTGGAAATCCAGGGCTTGACGGAAGTTCCCGTCGCCGGTGAGGAAATCATCGTTCTACAGGACGACCGCAAGGCCCGCGAGATCGCCCTGTTCCGCCAGGGCAAGTTCCGCGATGTCAAGCTGGCGCGCCAGCAGGCCGCGAAACTGGAAAACATGTTCGACCAGATGGTCGAGGGCATGCAAACCCTCAATCTCATCATCAAGTCTGACGTGCAGGGTTCGCAGGAGGCGCTGGTGCATGCGCTCACCAGACTCTCGACCGAGGAGATCAAGGTCCAGGTGGTGCATGCGGCGGTTGGCGGCATCACCGAGAGCGATGTGAATCTGGCGATCGCCTCTCGGGCCGTGATCATCGGCTTCAACACCCGCGCCGACGCGGGTTCGCGCAAACTGGCCGAGCAGAATGGCATCGACATTCGCTACTACAACATCATCTACGAAGCCGTCGACGAGATCAAAGCTGCCATGTCAGGCATGCTCACGCCGGAGAAGAAAGAAGAGACCCTGGGCTTGGTCGAGGTGCGCGAGGTCTATCGCATCACCAAGGTTGGCACCGTGGCGGGCTGCATGGTTCTGTCCGGCCTTGTCAAGCGCTCGGCCCAAGTGCGGGTCCTGCGCGACAACGTGGTCATCCATACGGGCGAACTCGACTCTCTCAAACGCTTCAAGGACGATGCGCGAGAGGTCAAGGAAGGTTTCGAGTGCGGCTTGTCGCTGAAGAATTTCCAAGACCTGGAAAAAGGCGATCAACTCGAAGTGTTCGAAGTCAAGGAAGTCGCGCGCACGCTTTGACGCAACAGCCGCCGCGCCGTCACCACCTGGACGTGGTTGCGGCGCGGGCTTTGCGTTGTTGCAGCCGCTGTGGCGTCAGCGATTCCATATCAGTCTCCACCGCGATTCACCCAGTTCATGCCACGTCAGGCCAGCAGTCCACACCGCGTTCACCGTATCGCCGACCAGATCCAGCGCGATCTGTCGGCGTTGATTCCGCGTGAGCTGCGTGACCCGCGCATCGGCCTGGTGACCATTGCCGATGTCCAACTCACGCCCGATTACGCGCATGCACGTGTCTTTTTTACCGTGCTGGGCGGCGAACCCGAACATGTGGCTGCGGCGCTCAACGAGCGCGCCGGCTATTTGCACAGCCTGTTGTTCAAGCGCTTGCGCATCCACACCGTGCCGACGCTGCATTTCGTGTTTGATCAATCGACCAGCAAAGCCAGCGATATGAATGCGCTCATCGCCCAGGCGGTCGCCACGACGGTCAAGGACGATTGAGCGCCCTGCGCTCGGTCGGATGTTTCATGGTTGCAAGCCAACGGCAACGTTCCAACTGGCAGTCGGTGCATGGCGTCATGCTGCTTGACAAGCCACGTGGTTGCACCTCGCAGACCGCGCTGCAGCAGGTGCGTCGCGCGCTGCGCGCCGAGAAGGCGGGCCACACCGGCACACTCGACCCCCTGGCCGACGGCTTGTTGCCACTGTGCTTCGGCGCGGCCACCAAGTTCGCCCAGATGCACCTGGATGCGGACAAGGCCTACCGGGCGGTGCTGCAACTCGGCGTCACCACCACCACGGACGATGGTGAGGGTGAGGTGATCGAGCGCAAGGCCTTGCCCGACTGGACGAGTGTGGAACTGCGGCGAGTGCTGCAAGGCTTCGTCGGCACGATCGCGCAGACTCCGCCGATCTACAGTGCCCTCAAGCGCGCCGGCAAGCCGTTGTATGCGTATGCACGCAGTGGTCAAGAAATCGACGTTGCTTCGCGCCAGGTGCGTATCGACGCCATTGACCTCGTGGCGTTGCAGGACGACGTGCTCACCCTCGACGTGCGCTGCGGCAAGGGCACCTACATTCGAGCGCTGGCGCGCGACATTGGCCAGAAGCTCGGCTGCGGCGCTCATCTTGCCGCCTTGCGCCGCACCGCGAGCGGCGGTTTCGAGATCGGCCAGGCCTGTACGCTGGATGCCGTATGCGGCCTCGATGCTGACGCCGCGCAGGCCCATTTGCTGCCCGTCGATTCTCTGGTGCAGGGATTGCCGCGCGTCGATCTCGATGCATCGCTATGCGCTCGCTTGCTTCACGGCCAGACCGTTGTGCCTGAACTGGGGCCAAGCGTGCCGCACGGCCAGGTGCGTGTGCATGGAGGGACCTCCCCCCATCTTTCATTTCTCGGCGTTGCGCAGTGGGATGGGCATGTGCTCTCCCCGCAACGCCTGCTGAGCAACGAGGAACTGCAAGCGCAGTGAACACACCATGACACGATCCATTCGCAACATCGCCATCATCGCTCACGTCGACCACGGTAAGACCACCATGGTCGACCAACTGCTGCGCCAGTCCGGCACCTTTCGCCAGAACCAGCAGATCGCCGAGCGGGTGATGGACTCCAACGATCTCGAAAAAGAGCGCGGCATCACCATTCTGTCGAAGAACTGCGCGGTCGAATGGAAAGGCACGCACATCAACATCGTCGACACCCCTGGCCACGCCGACTTTGGTGGCGAGGTCGAACGCGTGCTGTCGATGGTGGACAGCGTGCTGCTGCTGGTCGATGCTGTCGAAGGCCCGATGCCGCAGACCCGCTTCGTCACCAAGAAGGCACTGGCGCTGGGCCTCAAGCCGATCGTCGTCGTCAACAAGGTGGACCGACCCGGCGCGCGCGCCGACTACGTCATCAACGCCACCTTCGAACTGTTCGACAGACTCGGCGCCACCGAAGAACAACTCGACTTCCCGGTGATCTACGCCTCCGGCCTTAACGGCTGGGCGAGTCTGACGCCGGGAGAGGCTGGCACCGATCTGGCGCCGCTGTTCGACGCCGTGCTGCAGCATGTGCCCGCTCACGCGGGGCTGGCGGCCGATCCGTTGCAGCTCCAAATCTGCTCACTCGACTACTCCACCTTCGTGGGCCGCATCGGCATTGGTCGCATCAACAGCGGCACGCTCAAGCCGATGCAGGACGTGGCGGTGTACAGCGGCCCCGATTCCACCCCGTTCAAGGCGCGAGTCAACCAGGTGCTCAAGTTCGAGGGCCTGGAGCGCAAGCAGGCTGAAAGCGCGGGGCCAGGCGATATCGTGCTGATCAACGGCATCGAGGATGTCGGCGTCGGCGTGACCCTCACCAGCATCGACAATCCACGCCCCCTGCCCATGTTGCTGGTCGATGAGCCGACCCTGAACATGAATTTCTGCGTCAACACCAGCCCGCTGGCCGGTCGTGAAGGCAAGTTCGTCACCAGCCGCCAGATTCGCGATCGCCTCGACCGAGAGTTGCAAAGCAACGTCGCCCTGCGCGTGAAAGACACCGACGAAGATGGCATCTTCGAAGTCTCCGGACGCGGTGAATTGCACCTCACCATCCTGCTGGAAAACATGCGCCGCGAAGGTTTTGAATTGGCCGTGAGCAAACCTCGGGTGGTGTTCCATGATGTCGGCGGCCAGCGTCACGAGCCGATCGAGTTGGTGACTGCCGACGTGGAAGAGCAACACCAGGGCGGCGTGATGCAAGCCCTCGGCGAGCGCCGTGGTGAACTCGTGAACATGGAGCCCGACGGCATGGGACGCGTGCGCCTGGAGTACCGCATTCCGGCGCGCGGCCTGATCGGCTTCCAGAACGAATTCATGAACCTGACGCGCGGTACCGGGCTCATCAGCAACATCTTCGACGGCTACGGGGCCTATCGCGGCGAAATCTCCGGGCGCAAGAATGGCGTGCTCATCAGCCAGGATCAAGGCGAGATCGTCACCTACGCCCTGGGCAAGCTCGACGACCGCGGTCGCATGTTCGTAAAACCGGGCGACCCGGTGTACGAAGGCATGATCGTGGGCATTCACAGCCGCGACAACGATCTCATCGTCAATGCTGTGCGAGCCAAGCAACTCACCAATTTTCGTGTCTCGGGCAAGGAAGACGCCATCAAGATCACACCGCCGATCGAACTCACGCTCGAGTACGCGGTGGAGTTCATCGAGGACGACGAACTGGTCGAAATCACGCCCAAGTCCATCCGCTTGCGCAAGCGTTATCTCACCGAGCACGAGCGCAAGCGCGCTGGCCGCTCCGATGCACAAGCCGCCTGAGGCGGCCGGTTCACCCTCGCGTCAGCGTTGACGGGGTTGTCGTGTCACACGACGTCCGACCCGAGCACGCCAAGTCCGTACTTGCCATGGTGGTGGCCACGCTGCTGTGGAGCGTGGCCGGTGTCGTCACGCGCCAGCTGCATCAACACACTGGCCTGATTCTGGTGTTCTGGCGCAGCAGCTTCACAGTGCTGGCCGTGCTGGCATGGCTGGCCTGGAGCCAGGGCCTGCGCCGCGCCTGGGTCGATGTGCGTGGCGCATCGCACCTGCTCTGGTATTCCGCCTGCTTCTGGGCGGTGATGTTCACCGCCTTCATGGTCGCGCTCACGCTCACCAGCGTGGCCCAAACCCTGCTGACCGACAGCCTGAGTCCTCTCATCGCCGCCGTGCTCGGCTGGCTGCTGTTGCGCCACCGCCTGCCCGGTCGCACTTGGGCGTCGGTCGCGCTGGCTACGATCGGCATGGGCTGGATGGTCTGGCACGATCTGCAATCGCCCGCGTCGAGTGCGCAGTTACTCGGCATGCTCATCGCCCTGGCCGTGCCCATCGCTGCCGCGTCGAACTGGGTCAGCCTGCGCCGTGCCGGCAGCGCGGTGCCGATGCAGGCCGCCGTCCTGATTGGCGCACTGTTTTCTGCACTTGCCGTGACACTGCCTGCCTGGCCTGTCAGTGTCGATCTTCACGACCTGCTTTGGCTGGGCTTTCTAGGTGTGTTCCAACTTGCAGTTCCAGGTTTGCTGGCGGTGTGGGCTGCACAGCGCCTGGCACCGGCCGAGGTTGGCTTGCTCGGTTTGCTGGAGACCGTGTTCGGCACACTCTGGGCCTGGATCGGCGCTGGCGAACAGCCCAGCAGGGACACACTTCTCGGCGGGGCATTGGTGTTGAGTGCCCTGGCCGCAAACGAGCTACTCGGTTGGCGTCAAGCCCGCCGACGCACCATGCAAAGCTGACCTGCAGGTCCGTGGGGAATCGTTGTTGCAAAACGAGGCATCGACGAGGTGGCGCCGTGCGCGCAATCGCTTGCGGCGGTATTCACCGCTTTCACAATCCACGTTGCGATGGAGCCGATTGATGCCAACGACCAGACTGGCCAACGGTACGCGGCACGGAGCCGGTGGCGATCGACCTGCACGCGGAGTGTCAATTTGTCAATGTCAATGCCTGATCGAGTGCGTTTTCCGCAAATGGTCAAAGTCTATCCGCCCCGAATCAACTACGACCAATCATGGCATTCAAAATAAAAAATCAGAGTGAAATCAAATCGTCATGTAACCGAAAATGGAATGTTTATTTGTCGCTCTTGAATCGTGATCCAATCTCAAATATTTAATAATAACGCAATAATCCAAATGCGGACCAATATCGGTTTGGCCGATTGCTAACATCAATTATTCTTGCCGCAACCGCGGCGTACAAAGAGTTACCCTTGCATCGAAAGCTCACATTGTGACTCCACCGGTGGCGTGATAACAAATACGGATCGGGGTTTAAGCTAATGTGCAACATGGTTTGGTTCGCAGATAATAGATTTGCCTGCTTCCGAGGGGTCGCGCCATCCACCTCGGTAATTATTCGTAGCCATTGGCGGAGCACTTAAAACAGGAGAGCTAAGTGAAATTTTCCAAATTTGCAACCATTGCCGCATCCATGGCAGTAGTCTTTTCTGCCTACTCGGTGATGGCCCGTGCCGAGCCGACCGTGAAGATCGCAGCGATCAATGAACTCTCTGGCGCTGGAGCCATTTCAGGCACCAATTTCAGCAATGGTGTCAAGATGGCGGTGGCCCAGATCAATGCCGCGGGTGGGATCCTGGGCCGCAAGATCGACCTGTCAAGCTATGACACGCAGTCCAATCCCGGTATCGCCAGTGCGTTGATTCGCCGCGCCGCAGGTGATGACGCCTATGCGGTGCTCGGGCCGGGGTTCTCCGGCTCCGTGATCGTCAGCATGAAACAGGCCGAGTTGAACAAGATTCCCGACCTCGTCGGGGCTGAGGCCAACAACATCAGCGCGCAAGGCAATCAATATATTTTCCGGACCTCACTCGACCAAGCGCAGTCGATGCCCTCGGTCGCCGCCTACATGACCAAGGAACTGCACGCCAAGAAGGTTGCGGTGGTCTGGGTGAATAACGATTTCGGCAAAGATGGGCGCGACAGCATCCGAACCAACCTCGAGAAGGATGGTGCGCAAATCGTGACCGACATTCCTGAAGAGCAGGGCCAGATCGACTTCACCAGCGCGATCCTGAAGATCAAGGAATCGAAGGCTGATTCGTTGTTCCTGTACCTGAACGAGGACGGCGCTGCGCGCTTCCTGGTGCAACTGCGCAAGTTCGGCTTCGACGGCACGGTGGTTGGCCAGTCTTCCCTGGCAAATCCGTCGGTGATCGCGCTGGCCAAGAGTGCTGCCAACGGTGTGTACTGCCAGGTCGGCCTGACCACCGCCGACAAGGATCCGCTGGTGCAGAAGTTCATCGCACAGTACGAAAGCCTGTACCACTCGGTTCCTGACCAGAACAGCTTCAAGGGCTATATCGCAATGCAAACCGTGGCTGCCGCTACGCAGAAGCTGGGTAAGTTCGATCGCCAAGCCCTGGCAAATGAGCTTCACCATATCAAGCTCAGCGCCAAACAGTACCCAGGCATCCTGTACGACCTGAGCTACGAGCCGAATGGAAACATTCTGCGCAAGAGCTTCATGGTGCAAGTGCAGAATGGTCAACAAGTCATCGTGAAGGAATATCCCGCGAGTGCCGCCAAAGGCTGATCACTCAGTCTGCGTCAGCCATAAGCCGGCTACCGGGGGATTCGGTAGCCGGCTTTGTTTTGTGGGAGGATCGAAGGGCTGCTTGACGACCGGACCAGATCGGGGTGACCTGCGCGAGTCCATCGTGAACGATAAGTTGAGTGGCCCAGCGCAGATGTGCGGTGCAAGATCGGGCAGCGGGCGTCACGCAAGTAGTCGAGCGGAGATGGCGCCGATTTTGATGGGCAACCCTGGCCTCGACTGCGAGGCCCACCGCGCCGCGTGTTTCGTTGGCGATGGGGTGGATGGGCGTGCACCCAGCCAGCATCACGCCAGCATCATCGAATCAGCGCGACTTAAACGGTGGCGATAGGGCGCTCACCGTGCATCTGCCTCCCAGTTGCGCGATCTGCTGGGTCGCCTGCACGATTTCCTTGTTGACGCGTCGCGCGTGCTCCAGCAGCAGGTTGCCCTGCACTGTTGGAATCACCCCGTGTGTGTTGCGCACCAGCAGTGGCGCAGCCAGTTCGAGTTCCAGATCCTTGATCATCTTGGTCAGCGCGGGCTGCGAATAGCCCAGGCGCTTGCCGGCTTTGCGCAAGCTGCCGTCCTCGATGGCGGCAACGAGTGCCTGTAAGGCGTTCAGTTTCATGGCAATATCTACTCTCATTCAATGTGAACACAATTCAACTCAGTCGAAGTGGCAGTGCATCCCGTGTTCGTACCGTGGGTGCGCAGCAACCTTCATCGGCCCGTCGGCTCCGAACAGGCCACTCCATGTAGTCGTTGGACTCGGACTGGTCCATCGTTGGTGTGTCGAGTCACGCGGACAGGTCGGACCGATGTTCCTGCGCCGCTAGCGCACCCAAGCCCGCTGGGCGGCGCTGACAAAATCGGCCTGCTTGCCGCACCTTTGTTCCGTCCGGGCCAGAGCGAACTCTCGTCGATGGTGTTTTCGGCAGTTTGGGAATCGAGCGGTCGTATGCAGGCGTGGTGACAACGATGGCCGGGAGGGATGGCCTGATCGTGGCTCGGCATTCCACCACCGACGGGTTCACCGCAGCGTCAGAGTCATGTCTGTCGCGGGCAAGTTCGTCGAGCGCTAACTGTCCGCGCTGCAGGTGGACCGGTACGAGTTGGGCGAGCACTGCGGATAGTCGTCGACGGACGGAGTTGCTACGCAGGCTGCCGACATTGAAAGCATCGATGCAGGGCTCCTTTGGGCTTGGAATCGGTGGGCGCAGGGTGGTCGCATGGCAACCGACCATCACACAGAGCGTACTGTCGTGGCTCATGCGCATGAGGTGCACCAGCAAAAAATCGACCGGATAGCGCACACCTTTGCGCGAAAATCGCGCGGATCATCGTTCGATTCCTGTGCGGTTGAGCGCGGCGCAGAGCGTGAAAATCGCACGGCGATGGCCTTCCAAAAAATTGGAGACGATTTGCCGTTGGTGCAAGAACAACCCTAGGGTCTGTTGCACGCAGCGAGACACGCTGGCGAAGACCGAGATGCCGCGCGGTCGTGCCTGGACGCAACCCATCGGGTGGATGTCTGTGGACGGTGCGCAGCCGCGTTGCCGTCCGCTGGGGGCCACCTGCAGCACAGCGCGATCTGCGCCTTGCATGGCCTTCATTCTGACGCTCAGCAAGGGCGCAGGCAGAGCGCGAACGGGCCCTGGCCGCAGCCGGTGTCGACTTGTTCAACGTGCACCGTGCGTCAGTGCGAGTCGACCGAGCTTGGCGTCGATGCGCAGCTTTCTCGGCTTGAAGAGCAGCCGGAGGCCGGCTCGCACCGTGTAGCTCCCGGATGGCAGGAGTTCAAGATTGCAGGGCACTGGCGCCAGCCAGTGCGACCAAGCCGTCCTGATCCGATCGCGCGCCTGACACGCCGATGGCGCCGACCAATTTGCCTTCGCGCAGCAGCGGAACACCACCTTCAAACAGGCAGAATTCGCGCGCTGACAACAGCCGTAGGCCGATGCCACCCTGCGCGATGGTGTCCTCGAAGAGCTTCGTCGGGCGTTTGAAATGCGTGGCGGTTCTCGCCTTGGCCTCGGCGAGCTCAATGCTCCCATACTGTGCGTGGTCCATCTTGTGAAGAATCACCAGATGGCTCGTGCTGTCCAGTACGGCAATGACCATGGGCCAGCCGTGGAGGTTGGCCAGAGCTTCGGCCGCTTCGACGATGCGCTTGGCCTCGGCCAGCGATAGAGGGGGCCCATAGTCTGGTGGTGTCATGTTTGCTCTCTAGGGGCCTATGTCTCGGCGTTTGCCGTGTACAAGGAAAAAATAGCCCGAGCGAGTCGGGCCACGGAAATGGGCAGGTTATCAGTCTGCCCTGGAGACGAGGGTGTCAATCACGCAACCGCGCGGCGGCGCGGAGTTCGTCGGCTGTCGCAGCCGGGTAGCCGAAGAATTCCAGGTAAGCCGGAATCATCTCGAACAGCATGTCGGTGCCGACCTGGAACGGGCATCCACGCTCGCGCGCAGCCGCGAGCAGCGGCGTGATTTCGCGCTTCATCACGACCTCGCCGACGAAGGTCGTCGGCGCCAGCCGCGAGATGTCGAATGGGAGCGGATCGTCATCACGCATACCCAGCGGCGTGGCATTGCAAACCAGGTCGAAGCCTGTGGGGTCGTTCGAGCCCATGAACACGCGCAGATTCGGGTAGTGATCGCGAAGGCGCTGAGCCAAGCGCGTGCAGTTCAGAGCGTCAATGTCGTAGAGATGAATCTCGCCAACGTCCGCGGCGGCAAGAGCGGCAGCGATCGGCGAGCCTACCCCTCCGCAACCCGCGATCAGCACGCGCATGCCGGCGAGGCGCAGCCCTTTGCGCTGGACGGCTCGAACAAAGCCGATGCCGTCGAACTGGTCTCCCGCCAGCGAGCCGTCTGGCAGCCGGGTGACCGCATTGCAAGCGCCGGCGATGCGCGCGCCGACCGAAAGCGAATCGACCAGTGGCACTGTCGCAACCTTGTGCGGCATGGTGATCAGCGCGCCACGCAGATTGGTCAGACGGAAGATCGACTCGAAGGCTGCTGTGTAGTCTTCGGCTTTGACGCCCATCGGCACAACGACGGCGTTGATCTCCTTGCTGACAAACCAAGGGTTGTAGATCATCGGCGCGCGGAACGCCTCGGTCGGATACCCGATATGGGCGATGAGCTGGGTTGCTCCGTTGATCAAGATGATGTCCTCTGGGAAAGGGGGCTGGTCAATGCGAAAGTCTTGGACCTGGCGCTTGCATGCCGAGTCTGTGTCGTGAAGCCTGAACCGACAACGCGACTGCCAGCTTCGCCTTGGCGGCGTTGCGCGGCATGTCGTCGATCGAATCCCCAGTGGTGGTGTTGCCGGGCCGGGGCAACGCCAGGAGACCGTCGAGCACGACGAGTTCACTGGAGGCGGCAGGCCGCGGGTTCACCGCCGTGGCCATTGTCGGCCGGGGCGAACGCCATAGAGAGCCCTCGCGGCGTCTCGCCACGCCAAGCAGTAGTCCGGCGGCGATCACGATCCCGATTCCGCTGAGCGTCGGCGTATCGGGCAGATCGCCAAAGAACAAAGCGCCAAGCGCGATCGACCAAATCAATTGCGCATAGGCGATCGGCGCGAGCACCGATGCCGGCGCGGATTCAAGCGCCTTGATCATCAGCCAGTGTGTGGCGCCCGACAGCACGCCGACAAGGCCCAGCATGCATATTTCCCAGACGTCCGGACGCACCCAGTATGCGGGAAGCACGATCGTGGTCAGCATCGCGCCGACGCTCAGGCCGTAGAACAGCAATCGCTTAGGCGTCTCGCGCCCGGCCAGTCGCCGAGTCAGCGCCATGTAGCACGCATAGGTCAAAGCCATGCCTAGCGGGAGCAGCGAGGCGGTGGTGAACATGCCGCCGCCGGGTCGCACAATGACGAGAACTCCGATAAAACCCAGCGCGACGCTGCACCATGTCAGCACTCCAACGCGCTCACGCAGGAATACTGCGGCAAGTGCGGTGAGCAACAAAGGATGGACCGAGCTGATTGACAGCGCCTGGGCAAGTGGTAGCGCGTGGTACGCGAGCATGATCAAGATGGTCCCGGTGATCATCAGAACACTGCGCAGCAGCTGCCATCCCGGGTCGGCGCAGCGCCAGATGCGGGTGTCACGCTCGCGCAAGAGCCAGAACGCGACCATCGCGAATGGAACTGCGTAGCGCACCCACGCCACCATCATGACGGGGAAGCGCAGCATCAGCAATTTGGAAAGTGCCGCGATCAGCGCGTAGCCCAAGGTGACCGCAGTCATCAGCAACACACCCTGCCGTACGTCGCTGGAAGGGCGTATGGGCTTTGGCGGCCGATGCGGGCCTGAAGTGGCATCTTGCATGAAGCGTGTCACGGCGAATCGGTGCGGTCTCGATGAATGCCAAGTGGTGAATTGATGCTACGCAGTGCCGCGGATGCCCTCAACACACGAAAGCACACAGTGCGCGCATGTCGCGCGAGGAGGGTCAACTTGCGCGCAGCATTTGACGGGCTGGCACAGTCCGCAGGAAGTTTCCGCAGGTCGGGGCGAGACCCAGGCACGCGCCGGCACGGCTTCAAGCATGCCTGGGAGTTCATGCATCATGCCCAAACAGAGACGCGGCAGCAGTCGCACGGCCAGCGCAAGCAAGTGCCGCGTGGGAGGCGCTGACATGCTTTCAGCAGTCGAGACCCGAGGCGATAGCAGCGGCATGGAGGAATGCGCAGATCGGGCAAGGCGAGCCGCTGCCTGGCGAATAGTCCCTCGATCTTGTTGAGGAACTGCTCGCTAGAGGGCAGACGGTGTCGAGTCGATGGGGCCGTGAGACGACCCTCAGGTGGTTTGATCGCGTTGGTCAGTGCGCCCGAGCCGCGTTCCGGGAACAGGTCTGCGCGGAGCGCTGGTCCAGGCATCGGCTCCTCGGGGATTCACGATCATGCTGGTCGGGCGTCGCCGACGATTTCGGTGCAGGGGCCGCGCCCGGCGATCGCCTCAAGCCTCGCGCGCGGACGGCGGCAGCCGTGGTTGCAGCGCGCGCCTCAGCACCTGGTTCGTCAGCCAACCGGCCGAACGCTTGGCGTGGTCGGTGACGACAGACGCTGGCAACTGCCGGTAGTCGTCGTTCATCACCAGGAAGCTGTAGTCGCCGCGATAGCCGAGGCGGTCGATCGCCCTGACCATCTCGGTCAGCCGAGTGCTGTGGCCGCCGTCACCCGGGAAGACGCGACTGTGATTCGCCGCTGCCCTGCGGTCGGGATCGGTGACCATGGCGGCCTCGCTGAAATCAGCTAACTGCACCAGCGCGATGCGGTTCGGATCGACGTCTTCGAGAGGCGACAGGTCCGCGCCAGTCATCAGCATGTGCAGCGTGTCGAGCACGAGGTGAAAATTCTCGTGGCCAACGTCGGCAACCACGGACCAGGCGTCGCTCGCGGTGCGCACGCTGTGGGCCCACGGCACTGCCTTGTAACCGATCCGCACGTTAAGGGGGACGCCAAGGTTCGCCAGCTTCCGCAGGTCATGCAGCTCGCTCTGCGCATCCGGTGCGGGCTCCTCAGTGCTCGATGTCACCACGAGCATTGGTGCGCCGACCGCCTTGCAGATCTTCAGCGTCTCCATCGCAATGTCGACCTTGTACCGGTGCCGTGCCGGGCTGCGCCCCTCGTAGTCGCGAAGAAGCTGCATGCCGGTGACGCGCAATCTGCTGGAGCGCACCAAACTGACAGCCTCGTTGAAGCCGCCTGGATGGTTCGCCAAGTCGCTGCCCCAGAGCATGATCTGGTCGAACCCTGCAGCGCGCACCTGTTGCAGCTTGACCTGGAGCGACCCTGGGAGTGACACAGGATCGAGGCTGAAATTGCTCTGGATCATCGCCGGCTGCCCTGGGCCACGAACCCGAACTGCACGCCACCTCGGACGCTGCGTGTGAGCGCCGCCGTGGCCGTGCTGCGCGGGTCGAACACGAAACCATGGCTGTGCAGGGACGCGACGGTGGCGGCCAAGTCGGAAGTGCTGAACACGAGGCGTGTAAAGGCCTCGTCCCAATGCGGGTCACGCGCGAAGTCCTCGGGTAGTTCGAGTAATTCCACTGCGAATTTGCCGCAGGGACTCGTCATCACGGCTGCGTAAGAGTCTTCACGATTCGAGGTCGCCGGCACGAAGCCGAACAACTGGCCGTAGAAGTCGAACCAAACATCGGTGCGCCGGGTATCGGCGGTCTGTACGACACCATGGAATTCGAGCCCGTGCATCGCCGGCGGATTGCGGTCAACGCCAGGTTCGAAGTCGAAGTCGACGTCGTAGAAGGAAATATCGTGGCAGCGATCGACCAGATACAGGATGGAGTCGCCCACGCCGTGCACGCCGGGGATGTTCAGCTCCATCGCTTCGGCTCGGCTCGGAATCGGCCAGGCCCCGTTTCCGACCAGGTGTTGGTAAGCCTGACGCGCGTTAGCGACGCGGAACGCCAGTGCGCTCAATGCAACGTCGTCTGGTTGCAAGGTGCTGCTGGCGATGACATCCGGATCGGCGTCGACCACGATATTCATGGGCCCCTGCCGATACAAAAACACGCGGCGCGATCGATGTCGAGCCACCAGAACAAAGCCGATGTTCTCCAGCACAGTGCCGAATGCTTCCGGGTTCGCCGTTGCATACTCGACGAACTCCAGTCCATCCATGCCGAGAACGTTTCCGCTATGGCCCGCTGAATGATCCATCGATCCTGACATCTGGTTTTCCTCGTGAGGTTCGCGCAATGTGTCCAGTTCACGGTTGGCGCCGTGAGATCGTCTGGGTCGGGTCGGACGCTTGAATAGTAGGGCCGCTGCCTGCGCACGCGCATGCCGGCGTCGAACGTCGCCAAGCGGATTCAAGCGATGTTTCGCAGCCGATCACCACCCGATGAGCAGCGCTCGGCTGTGGCGCGATCGCTCTGTCAAGCCGGATCGCCATGCGCATACAAGATGGTCGATAACATACGACAGGGCCGCACACGGTGGCCGTCGCGCAATCCCGTGCTCGACTCAGGCCGCTTCGGGCACATGGCCGCCGAGCAGAAGGCGGGTGAACGCGGGATCGTCCATGACACGATCAGCCGGCATGTCGATGACGATGCGTCCGATTTCCATGCCGTAGACATGGTGCGCCACTTTCAACGCACTGCGCACGTTCTGTTCCACGAGCAGGATGGTCTTGCCATCGGCAGCGAGCTTGCCCAGCAAATCGAAGACTTCCCCGACGATTTTCGGCGAGAGGCCGATCGAGGG
Source organism: Betaproteobacteria bacterium (assembly GCA_028871675.1). Classification (GTDB taxonomy): domain Bacteria; phylum Pseudomonadota; class Gammaproteobacteria; order Burkholderiales; family Burkholderiaceae_C; genus Thiomonas_A. Next base: position 1,800 of record JAGWMO010000038.1, on the reverse strand, counting down.
TTCGTCGACCAAGAGGATGCTCGGACGCAACAACAACGCGCGGGCGATCTCCAGTTGCTTGCGCTCGCCACCCGACAGCGTGGAGGCCTGGCTGTTGACGCGTTCGCGCAGTCGCGGGAATCGCTCGAGAACTTCCTCGATGCGCGGGTGGATCTGCTTGCGCGGCAGCATGATGCCGCCAAGTTCGAGATTGTGGTAGACGCTCAGGCTCGGAAAGAGGCTGCGGTCCTGCGGCACATAGGCCATTCCAAGCTCGATCATCTTGCGCGGGGAATGGCCGACGACCGTCTTGCCGCTCAAGCGGATGTCACCGGAAGTCGGGCGGATGGCGCCGAACAGCGCCTTGAGCGCAGTCGACTTGCCGGCGCCATTGGCCCCGGTGAGCAGGGTGATCAGACCCTCGCGGACACTCAGGCTGGCCTTCTGGAGGATGGTCAGCGTGCCGTACCCGGCTTCGACATGGTCGAATTCGATCAACGCATCAGTTGCCAAGATAGGCCTCCAGGACTTGCTTGTTCGACCTGATCTCGTCGGGCGTTCCCTCGGCCAAAACCCGGCCTTCCAGCATGCAGATGATGTGAGGGCACAACTTCATGATGAACTCCATGTTGTGCTCGATCACGACGTAGCTGCCGCCATGCGTGCGGTTCAGGGTCTTGAGGATTTCGCGCAATTCGTCGACCATGCTGGCGTTGATCCCGGCGCAGGGCTCGTCAAGCAGCACAAGTCGTGGTGAAGGCATGAAGGCCATGGCGACGTCGATGAGTTTCTGTTGGCCGTAGGCCAGGCTGCCCGCATACTTGTGTGCGACCTTCTGCAGGTGGAACAGCTCGATCATCTCGTCGGCCCGTCCCCCCAAGCCGGCGTCGGTGCGCATCCGCAGGCGTTTGGCCATCGTGCCGACGAACTCCTGGCCAGCAATGATCAGGTTATCGCGCACGGACAAATTGCCGAACACCTGCAGGCTCTGGAAGGTGCGGCCGATGCCCCGGCGCGACAGTTCCAGCGGTGATTTGCCGGTGATCGGTTCCTCGCAGTACGACACCGAGCCCGACGTCGGCACGATTTGCCCCAAGATGGAATTGAACAGCGTGGTCTTGCCACATCCGTTCGGCCCGATCACCCCGACGATTTCGCTGAGGCCGACGTTGAAGCTCACGCCGTCGACCGCCTTGATCGTGCCGTAGTGCTTGCGCAACTCGTGCACGCAAAGAGAGGAGTTGGCGTTCTTGCTCATGCCTTGTCTCCAAATCCCAGGCGCTCGGGCAGGGCAAGTAAACCGCCGGGCAGCCAGATCATCAGCGCGACGATGGCGAAGCCGAAGATCACCAAGTACCAGTTCTGGGCGAAGCGCAGCCATTCGGGAAGCAGCACCACGATCGCGGCACCGACCACCGGACCAAAGAAGCGCCCGGAACCACCCGCAATCACGGCCAGCAGCAGCATCAGCGATGCCGAATAGGTGAACGGGATCGGGTCGATGAACTGCACCAACGTGGCGTAGAAGGTTCCGGCCACCCCGGCGAAAACCGCACCGATGGCGAACGCCAGCAATGTGTAGAGCGTGATGTTGACCCCAAGGCTCTCGGCACGGATCGGATTGTCGCGCAGCGCGGTGAACGCGCGCCCCCACGGCGACCGCAATAGCCAGGCCATCACGGCGGCGAGCACCAATGTGCTGGCAAGCGTCAGGTAGTAGAACGGCACCGAACCGTTGAGCACGTGGCCGAACACTGACGGACGTGGCACGTTGGCAATGCCGAAAGGACCACCGGTGAGCCACTGTTCGTTGCGCATGAA
>JAGWMO010000037.1:0-29440 GCA_028871675.1 Betaproteobacteria bacterium | reverse complement strand
GTGCGCAACTCAGGCCTGGCGCCGAGGGTGGAAAACCGTCATCCAACGTCCGCTCCGTGATCTATCGCGCTGCGATGCTTCACGGCTGGATCGGTGTTTGACTTTCGAGGGGAAGCCCTTGTAGCTTGAGGTAACCGGCGCGAACCCGCGTAGCGGGTGAGCGTCCGGTTGACCGAATAGTTAGAAGTTACTAACCGACGGCCGCCAACGCAAATGCTTTTGGCTACCGCCGACGCAGCGTAAGTAGGACTTCGTAGGCAATCTGCCTCATGCACGCTAGCTCAGGCCGGCCTTTCAATGGCTCGGTGATGTCGTTTCGCTGAAAAACCCAACCTAACGAGTTGCTCCTGGATATATCCATGTACGCTTCGTCTAACTCTGGGTCAACGTGCGCACCACCATCTGTGTCGGCGACATTGGTGACGAGCTCACGCCGATTTAGAAACCGGCCCTTGATGTCTTTGAGCACCGGCCGGTTCCACCAGTCTGCAAAGTGGATTAGCCGGGCCGGCCTAGGAAGGCCACCGCCCGCGACCAATGGCAAGTAGCTGCCACCGCATGGATTCATCTGGAGCAACACTAAGTTGCACTCCGGAAGGAGGTTGCGAGGGTTGAGCGCACCGGCGGTGTCATAAAAATGCCCGCTACGAAGCCCAAGCTGCTCAAGTAGTGCCCGCGACTGCCCATGGTGATTCAGCAAAACCCGGAGGGATAGCGCAATGTGTTTGCCAATGGCCTCTAAGCCAGAATCGAATGACGTGCAAGCGTTCTCAAGTAGCGCAACTTGCTCGCGCAACTCCCGTTCGAGTTCACCCTTTGGCCTCGTGACTCGCGAACGTTTCATTGTGTAACTTCTAACGTAATATAGATTGCCGGATAACCCGGGAATCGGATGTTATCCGACACAATAACGTCGATGGCCCTCAGCTATTCCAAGGCAGGCGGCGACCTGGAACCCGCATGGAGACGCGCTTTCAGGGCCACTGCTCTGCAGCTCACTGCCCAGGCACCAAGGCAAACCCGGTCGCCTATCGTGGATGGGTGTCCCTGCTGGCGCTCTTTCGAAAACGAGACCTTTTGCGCCATTGTGTCTTATTGCTCAGATTCAGCGCCTTGCCGTGCGGCGCTGCTGGTGAGCTTGCGACTTTTCTGAGACGACCCCTTTCTGCGGCATGGGAAGTGAACTGCGTCATCCTGCCACCCAGTTCTCGACGATCAGGCCGGCGCCGGCATAGAGATCGAAATCGGCCGTGTTGTTGGTCACCAGGGTGGCCCCCAGCGATAAAGCATGCGCGGCAATCATGCGGTCGAAGCTGCTCTTTCTGGCTGGGAATTGCTGGGAGAGCTTTCCAAAGAGGGCCGCCGCGTCCGCGTCGAAGTCCTTGACGGTCAGCCTGCTCAAGAGCGTGGCCATTTCAGACTGGCTGTTATGCACGTTCAGGCCACAACACAATTCAGCCCAGGTGATCGAACTCACTCCAATCTCACCGGGTTTGCAGGCCGCGAACCGCCGGATGACTGACTCCGGCTGCTCTTTCATGAGATAGATGCAGATATTGGTGTCAAGCAAGTAGCGCAGCATCACCAAGATCTTTCCGTCTCGACAAACTCCGGCCGCTCAGCGGTGTGCTGCGGGCGCAGCGCAGCGAACAGCGCCGGAAGCGATTCGAGCGAATTCTCCTCAGGCTCCACGATGAGCCTGTTGCCCTCTCGAATCACGACCAATTTTGTCTGCTTCGGGAACGCCATGCTCACAGGGATGCGCACGGCTGGTGAGTTCCCCGCCATGAATTGGCGGGTATGAAAGATTTTTTGCATGACCATCTCCTCAAGTGTTAACGTTACGTTAGCACATCGATTGGGTCTATGCAATGGCGCGCTACGCCTTCTCAAAAACAGAGGTTTGCGGAACGCTTAGGCCGCACTGGACTGATTTCGCCAATGACCGCACCCGCCGAAAGCACCAGTTCCTCAGCCCTGCAAGCGGTCTACGGCGACTACATGCCGCACGCATGGTGACTTCAGCTGCCGCCTTCAGCCACTGCATGCGGGGTGGGCAATTTGTGGGCCACGACGAAGTACGCCCCCGCTTCGGCGGCGATACCGTCGCTGACGGTTGTCGAGTTGGCTTCCAGGGCGTAGGCGTCGCGCCACGCGCCGAGGCGGGTGGCGTCAGCGGGGATGATGCCGTAGAGCGGGTTGTTCACGGCCATGTCCAGGAAGCCGGCGAGTTGCGCGGCGGAGAAAAAATGCGCGGTTGGCTCCACCACGACGTGTGTGTGCGCGAAGCCCGCCGCCGCGAGCACGGTACGGCAGCGTTCGGGGGTGCCGGTGTCGCGACCGACCATGGCGACGTGGACGCCGTGGCGCGCGGCATGCTCGCGCAGCAGGCGGCCGGTGGCGTAGGAGTTCTCGGCCCAGCAGTTGAAGGCGAGGCGGCCGCCAGGCCGCAGCAGCGCGCACCAGCGCTGCAATGCGGCGGGCACGTCGGGCATGTAGGGCAAGGCGTTGCAGCAGCAGATGAGGTCGTAGCCGCCGGTCATGCCGGGCAGGGTCTGGGCGTCGGCCTGCAGCATGGTGACGTTGCGCAGGCCGGCTGCGGCGATGGCTGCCCGCCCCTGCGCGAGCATGCCTGCGGACAGGTCCACGCCGAGCACCGTGCCCTGCTCGCCCACTACGCGGGCCATGGCGATGGCGACGAAGCCGGTGCCGGTGGCCACGTCCAGCACACGCTCGCCGGCCTGCGGCGCGGCGAGCGCGACGAGCCGCTCGGCCAGCCTTGCATGCGTGGGGCTGCGGCTGTAGTCGGTGCGGGCATCGAAGTGGCGGGCCACGGCCCGCGTGTAGCCGTCAAGGTCCGGGCTGGGTGCCATGTCGTGCCTCCTGTTGCTGGCGATGATGATGCCACGGCATGGGCGCGCGCGAGGCTTGCGCCGAAGACGCCGGGACGTCAAAAAGCCCCGCACGAAGCGGGGCCAGGCTGCTTGCTTCTGGCAAGGCTGAACGCCGTCAGCGCAGCCGGGCAGCGTCTTCCGCCGCGTGCCCCAGGTCACGCAGACCCTCTGCACTCAAACGCCCCATGCCGTTGAAGTAGAGGTTGAGCGCGAACGCCACCACGGCCGTGAGCAGGATGCCGCTGTGGAGCATGGGCTCGAGCACCTTGGGAAAGTGGATGAAGAACTGGGGGGCGACCAGCGGAATCATGCCGAAGCCGATGCCCAGCGCGACGATGAGCAGGTTGTTGCGGTTGGTCTTGTAGTCCACCTCGCTCAGGATGCGAATGCCGGTGGCGGCGACCATGCCGAACATGGCGATGCCGGTGCCGCCCAGCACCGGCTGCGGAATGGCGGCGACCAGCGCGCCCAGCTTGGGGATGAGCCCGAGCAGCACCATGATGACGCCGCCGGTGACCGTGACCCAGCGGCTGCGCACCCCGGTCATGCCGACCAGGCCGATGTTCTGCGAGAACGAGGTGGTGGGAAAGGTGTTGAACATGCCGGCGAGGATCGTGCCCAGCGCGTCCACCCGAAGGCCGCGCGCCAGTTCCGTGCGGCCGACTTTGCGGCCGACGATGTCGCCGAGCGCGAAAAACATGCCGGCGGATTCCACGAACACCACCAGCTCCACCACGCACAGGGTGACGATGGGGCCGATGGCGAACCTGGGCGCGCCGAACTGGAAGGGCATGACGAGATGGAACAGGTCCGCCTTGGCCACCTGGCCGAAGTGCATCAGCCCAAGTGCCGCCGCCAGGATGCTGCCCACCACCAGTCCGACGAGCACCGAAATGTTCTTCAGGAAATGGCGTCCGTACTTGCTGATGACGAGGATGACAACCAGCACGAACAGGGCAACGCCGAGGTTTTCCATCGATGCATAGGCCGGGTTGGGCACCATGGCGCCGGCCGCGGCTTGCACCGAAGGGTCGGGAATCATGGGCTTGAGCCAGGCCCCGCCAACGGCCCATTGGATGCCCACCTGCATCAGTGAGATGCCGATGATGGTGATGACCGAGCCGGTGACCACCGGCGGAAACAGGCTGATGAGGCGGCAGGCGAAGGGCACGATGAGTATGCCGAACAGGCCGGCGGCGATGATGGCGCCAAAGATGTCCTGCAAGCCCATGCCGGGGGCAGAGGCGATGGCAATCATGGGCGTCACTGCCGCGAAGGTCATGCCCATCATCACCGGCATGCGGATGCCGAGCCAGGGCGTGAGGCCGAGGGACTGGATGATGCTGGTGATGCCGCAAATGAACAGGTCGGCCGTGATCAACAACGCAATCTGTTCCGCCGGCAGTTTCAGCGCCGAGCCGATGATGAGCGGCACGGCCACCGCGCCGGCGTACATCACCAGCACATGCTGGATGCCCAGCGCCGCGAGCTTGCCGGCGGGCAGCACCGCATCCACCGGATGGGGCTCGCCGGGCGTCGAGTGTGAAAGGGATGCAGCAGCCATGGTTGTCTCCTTGGAATCGTTGTCGAATGAATGATGTGGAATCAGGGGGCGGTCAGGGCTTGGCCCCAGCCTTCACCCATTGCCCGATCTGTGCGCGTTCCAGCTCGCTGATCTGCGTGGCGTTGTTCAGCGGCATGGCGCGCGTCACCACCACCTGCTGGTAGATGTCCTGCGCATGGCTGACGATGCCCTGTGCCGAATCGAGCCTGACGCCTTTTTGCGCGCCGGCTCCGGCATGGCAGAGGATGCAGCGCTGCTGCACGATGTGCTGCACCATGGCGAAACTCACCGGCTTGGCCGCGGCCAGCACCGGTTGGGGCTTGGGTGCCAGAGCGATGGCCACGGCCAGGATGATGACCACCGCCACGCCCCAGTAGTGCCACTTCCACGCTCCCTTGTGCTTGAGCACGAAGAACTGGCGGATGAGCGCGCCGGCGAGCATCATCAGCACCAGCACGATCCAGTTGTTCTTCGCGTCGTAAACGAAGCTGTAGTGATTCGACAGCATGGCGAACACCACCGGCAGCGTGAAGTAAGTGTTGTGTACGCTGCGCTGTTTGCCGCGCTTGCCGTCCATCGGGTCGGGCGTCTGGCCAGCGCGCATCGCCGCCACGACGCGACGCTGGCCGGGGATGATCCAGAAGAGCACATTGGCGCTCATCATCGTCGCCAGCATGGCGCCGGTGATAAGAAAGGCGGCACGTCCGGCAAACAGATGACAGGCCGCCCAGGCGGCAATCACCACGTACAGCGCGACCATGGCGCCGACGGTGCGGTCACCGTTCGCACCTTGGCCGAACAGGCGGCAGATGCCGTCGTAGACCAGCCAGCCCACCACCAGAAAGCCCAGCAGCGCCAAGCCTGCAAGCGCCGGGGAAGGCCATGCGTACACCTGCGGATCAACGATGAAGATTCCCGCGTGATAGAGATAGAGCACCGACAGCAAGGCGAAACCCGACAGCCAGGTGGTGTAGCTCTCCCAATAAAACCAATGCAGATGCTGCGGCAGATCTTGGGGCGCCACCAGGTATTTCTGCGGGTTGTAGAAGCCGCCGCCGTGCACCGCCCACAACTCGCCGTCCACGCCCTTGGCCTTCAGATCAGGGGCTTTTGGCGGTTCGAGGCTGTTGTCCAGCCAGACGAAGTAAAACGACGAGCCGATCCAGGCAATGGCCGCGATCACATGCAGCCATCTCAGCAGCAGATCGGCCCAGTTCATCGCGTAGGGCAGGAGAGTGGCGAGCAAGTCGTTCATCATGGTTCCTTTCAACAATCACATGAAAACGACTTCCGCCACGGCAGGCTCTGCAAAAGTCTTCCCGCTCGCGTGCCGTAGGTTCCACGGCGGTCAGGCTCTGCTGCGAGCTGTGTTCAGGTCGGTGCAGGGTTGCCGCACCGGTCTTGGTAACCAGGTCCACGATCCACGCTTTCATGATCGCGCCACATCACCCAAAATGTCCTCATCCTCCAGCGGGCGGCCCGGCAAGCCGCCCGAGCCGGCTCAGAAGTGGTATTCCACGCGCAGCATGGGTGTGGATGCCTTGGCGCCGGGCACGGTGGAGGCGGGGTTGCCGAACTTGTTGCGCCAGTACTGGTACTGCAGGCCGGCCCACAGCTTGTTGGGGGCGCCGTACAGCGCTTTACCCACGTCGTACATCACCTCGGTGGACAGCAAGGTCTCCGGCACCGTGCCATAGCCCTTGGCGCCGATGTGGTCAAAGTAGCCACTCCACTTCCACTGGCCATCGGCGAAGGGAATGCCCCAGTCGGCCGCCAGCACATAGGTGGTGTTGAAGGTCACGTCGCCGCCCTGCGGGTAGGGGGAGAAGCCGTTGTGGTTGCTCTCCTTGTACAGCTCCAGCCCCACCTCGGCGAATCCCGGCACGTTCAGCCCCACCATGGGGCCCAGGCGCAGCTTGCGCACCCGCGGGCCGAAGGTGGTGTTCTTGGCCGAGTAGTCCACCCCCATGGCCAGCTTGACGTCGTTGATGGGGCCCCAGTGGAGGGTGTTGCCGCTGATCTGGTCGTACGACCAGGTGCGTCGGTACACCGCGTACAGCTCCTGCGCCCCGGCAGCGGCGCACGAGGGGGAGTTGGCCCCGGCGGCGCAGGCCTCGGGGTCGCCCGCGTCGGACATGAGCACGTCGAGGTTGAAGAAGTTGGTGCCCCAGCCGTCGCCCCCGGCGTAGGAGAAGCCGACGATGCGCTTGGCGATGCTTTGGCTATAGCCCGGCTCGGCAAACTGGGTGCCGTACGCAACGTGCACCTGGGCGTCGCTCCAGGTGGCGGCTTGCGCGGCGGTGGGCCCAACCAGAGCCGTGGCCAGTGCGGCGGCAGCCCAAAGGGGGTGAGACTTGCCTCTGAAATTGTTCAACGTAGATCTCCTGTCGTTCAAGTTTTTGTGTCATGGCAACAATTGCCGCTCGCACCCCTCGATGCCACCCAAGGAGTTCGGCGCCACCCCTAGCTGCCGCGATAGGTGGAATAACTCCATGGCGTGACGAGCAGGGGCACGTGGTAGTGCGTGCTCGCGTCGACAACGCCAAATTCGATGGGGACATCCTCCAGGAAAGCCGGGGACGCCTTTTCCGGGCCTTGCGCCCGGAAATACGGGCCGACGTGAAACACCAGCCGATAGCGCCCGGCCGTGAAGGCGGCGCCTTGCAGCAACGGGGCATCGCAGCGGCCGTCGGCGTTGGTGATCACAGCGCCCAGATCAACCCAGACGCCGGAGCGCTCGAACCAAACATTGATGCGCACACCGGCAGCCGGTTTGCCACTGGCGGTGTCGAGGATGTGTGTGGTCAGCTTACCCATTTTTTTGCATACACTTTAAAAGTTTTGTGTATGCTATTTCAAGCCGAAGCGAAATACAATAGACGCCGGATACTCTCGTTTTCCCGAGTCGATCAAGAATCTGAACCAAGCCAAGTGGAGGCGCTTGACAATACCGAGAGCCCTCGACTGGACATTGGTTTGAGACGCCCGTCCAAGAGAGCGAACCAGATCAATGCATTGCGCCTCAAGCATGGAGAACACCAATGAATGCCAAAGCTCTGACTCCGAACCGCACACCGCAAGCGACTGAACCCTCCACTGCCGCACCCGTCGCCCCGGAGCAAGACTCAACCCAGACGATCGCGGCGGCCATCACATCGGCCATCATCGAGCACCGCCTGGCGCCCGGCGCCAAGTTGACCGAGCAGAAAATCGCTGCCATCTACGGCGTCTCGCGCACCATCGTGCGACAGGCTTTGTTCCAGTTGGCGCGCGATCACCTCGTCACCCTGGAGCCGGCGCGCGGAGCCTTCGTCTCCAAACCCTCGGTCGAGGAGGCGCAGCAGGTCTTCGCCGTGCGCCGCATGCTGGAGCAGCATCTGGTCGAGGAGTTTTGCGACAAGGCCACGACGGCTGATTTCCGCGCCATGCGCGCTCACCTCAAGCAGGAGCAGGCGGTGGTCGGGCGGGTGGACGTGACCGGCCGTACCCGGCTGCTCGGCGACTTTCACGTGCTCATGGCCGAACGCATCGGCAACATCGTGCTGGCGCAGATTCTGTCGGAGCTGATTTCGCGCTGCGCCCTCATCACGCTCATGTACCAGTCGTCGCGTGCCGCGCAGCACTCCTCCGACGAGCATGTCGCCATCCTCAGGGCGCTCGAATCACGCGACGTGAAGCTGGCCAAGGCCTTGATGGAAGCGCATTTGCGCGAGACCGAAAACAGCCTGCTCTATCACCCGCGCGCGTCCAGTGCCGATCTGAAACTGGCGCTTGCGGCTTACGCCGCCTGAACGCCACACAACACCTCACGCCCATCGCAACACGATGCCAGGGCGCGGCACCAAAGGCCGCGTCGTACAACATGTCCACACTCAAGACCCACTATCCCCGCGACCTCGTCGGCTACGGCCGGAATCCACCTCACGCGCAATGGCCGAACCAGGCCCGCATTGCGGTGCAGTTCGTGCTCAATATCGAAGAAGGCGGCGAGAACTGCGTGCTGCACGGCGACGCGGGCAGCGAGCAGTTCCTCTCCGAGATGTTCAATCCCCCGAGCTTCCCGGACCGCCACTTGAGCATGGAGAGCATTTACGAGTACGGTTCGCGCGCTGGCGTCTGGCGACTGCTGCGCGAGTTCGAGCGTCGCGATCTGCCGCTTACGGTGTTCGGCGTCGGCATGGCGCTGCAGCGCACACCCGACATTGCCCGCGCCTGCGTTGAACTCGGCCATGAGATCGCCTGCCACGGCTGGCGCTGGATTCACTACCAAAACGTGGACGAAGCCACCGAGCGTGAACACATGCGCCTCGGGCTGGAGGCCATCGAAGCCGTGTGCGGCGTGCGCCCGCTGGGCTGGTACACCGGTCGCGACAGCCCCAACACCCGCCGCCTGGTGGCCGATGCCGGCGGCTTGTTGTACGACAGCGACTCCTACGGCGACGACCTGCCCTTCTGGCTGCAGGTGCGCAAGACCGACGGCGTGCTGGCGCCGCATCTGGTGGTGCCCTACACCCTCGACAGCAACGACATGCGCTTCGGCATGCCGCAGGGCTTTGCGCAGGCGGACGACTTCTACGGCTACCTGCGTGACAGCTTCGACGTGCTCTACGCCGAGGGTGAGACCGCACCCAAGATGTTGAACGTGGGCATGCATGCGCGCATGCTCGGGCGGCCCGGGCGCATGCGCGCGCTGCAACGCTTTCTCGACCACATCGCGGGTCACGACCGGGTGTGGGTGACGCGGCGCATCGACATCGCGCGACATTGGGCACAGACGCACCCCTTTAACGCCGCCACCGCTTTCGTCTGGGAATGACCATGATGCAACTCGCCACCTTCAACACCGCATCGCAAGCCGAATTCAGCGCCCTGCTCGACGGCGTGTACGAGCATTCTCCATGGGTCGCCATGCGCGCATGGGACCTGCGGCCATTCACCACGCTCGCCGCGCTGAAGCATGCGCTGGTGCAGGCCGTGCGCGACGCTGGCCATGAGGAACAGCTCCGCCTGATCCGCGCCCACCCGGAACTTGCGGGCAAGGCGGCCGTGGCGGGGACGCTCACGGCGGAATCGACCAGCGAGCAACACCGCGCCGGGCTGGCGCACTGCACGCCCGAGGAGTTTGCGCGCATCACGCAACTCAACGCCACCTACACCGAGCGCTTCGGCTGGCCCTTCATCCTGGCCGTGCGCGGCCCGCGCGGGACGGGCCTCAGCCGCGCGCAGATTCTCGCCACGCTGCAACGCCGCGTGGATCATGCGGCGGACTTCGAGTTCGCGGAGTGCCTGAGACAGATCCACCGCATCGCTGAACTGCGCCTGAACGACAAATTCGGTTTCGCACCCGAACTCGGCAACACGGTCTGGGATTGGTGCGAGCAACTCGCCACCCACAGCGAACCTGCCTGGGCGGAGAAGGGCGAACTCACCGCGACCTATCTGACCGACGCGCATCGCGCCTGCGCTGCCGACATCGCCGCGTGGATGCGCGACAGCGGCTTCGACAGCGTGGAGATCGACGCCGTGGGCAATGTGGTCGGCGTCTATCACGGCCGCGACCTGCAGACCCCTCGTCTGCTCACCGGCTCGCATTACGACACCGTCCGCAACGCCGGCAAGTACGACGGCCGCATCGGCGCCTTCATCCCCATGGCCTGCGTGCGCGCCCTGCACCGCGCCGGCAGACGCCTCCCCTTCGGCCTCGAAGTCGTCGCCTTCGCAGAAGAGGAGGGGCAGCGCTACAAGGCCACGTTCCTCGGCTCGGGCGCGCTGGTGGGCGGTTTCAATCCCCAGTGGCTGGAGCAACGCGACAAGGACGGCATCTCCATGCGCGAGGCCATGGGCCAGGCTGGCCTGCCCGCCGAACTGTCCGCCATCGCGGCGCTGCACCGCGACCCGGCACGGTACCTCGGCTTTGTCGAAGTGCACATCGAGCAAGGCCCGGTGCTCAACGCGCTCGACCTGCCGCTGGGCATCGTCACCTCCATCAACGCCAGCATCCGCTTTGTCGGCGAGATCATCGGCATGGCCAGCCACGCCGGCACCACACCCATGGCCACGCGCCGCGACGCCGCCTGTGGCGCCGCGGAACTCGCGCTGTTCCTCGAACGCCGCGCCGGCGCCGACGGGGATTCGGTGGCCACGATGGGGCTGCTCGAAGTTCCCGGTGGCTCGATCAACGTGGTGCCGGGCCGCTGCCGCTTCAGCCTTGACCTGCGCGCCCCCACCACTGCCCAACGCGACCGTCTGCGCGACGACATCCTGGCCGAGCTGGCGTCCGTCTGTCAGCGCCGCGGCCTGCGCTACGCCGTGGAAGAAACCATGCGCGAAGCCGCCGCCCCCAGCGCACCCGACTGGCAACGGCATTGGGAGGCCGCGGTCGGCGCCCTTGGCCTGCCGCTGCACCGCCTGCCCAGCGGCGCCGGGCACGACGCCATGAAACTGCACACCGCCCTGCCCCAGGCCATGCTGTTCGTGCGCGGCGAAAACGCCGGCATCAGCCACAACCCGCTGGAGTCCAGCACCGCCGACGATCTCGACCTCGCCTGCGCCGCGTTCCATCATCTGCTTGATCAACTCGCCACATCATGACCGACACCGTGCATGCCGCCGCCGCGGCCAACTACGCCACGCTCGACCGCTGGATCGACGCACACTTCGACACCCAGGTGCGCTTTCTGCAAGACCTGGTGCGCGTGCCCACCGACACTCCGCCGGGCAACAACGCCCCGCACGCCGAACGCACCGCCGAGTTGCTGGCCGGCTTCGGCATGGCTGCGGAGAAAATCGCCATTCCCGCCGACATCGTGCGAGCCCACGGACTGCAGTCCATCACCAACCTCATCGTGCGCCGCCGCTACGCGCAAGGTGGCCCGACCATCGCCCTCAACGCCCACGGCGACGTCGTGCCGCCGGGCGAAGGCTGGAACCACGACCCCTACGGCGGCGAGGTGGTGGACGGCAAGCTCTACGGCCGTGCGAGTGCCGTGAGCAAGTCCGACTTCTCCACCTACACCTTTGCTGTACGCGCACTCGAGGCCCTGGGCACTCCACTGCAGGGTGGCGTGGAACTGCATTTCACCTATGACGAGGAATTCGGCGGCGAACTCGGCCCTGGCTGGCTGCTCGACAAGGGCCTGACGCAACCCGACCTGGAAATTGCCGCGGGTTTCAGCTACCAGGTCGTCACCGCGCACAACGGCTGCCTGCAACTCGACGTCACGGTGCATGGCGTCATGGCGCATGCGGCGATTCCCGATACCGGCGTCGACGCCTTGCAGGGAGCCGTGGCCATCCTGGCTGCGCTGTACCGCGAGAACACGCGCTATCAGCGCATCCACTCCAAGGTGCCGGGGATCGACCACCCCTATCTGAACGTCGGCTGGATCGAGGGCGGAACCAACACCAACGTCGTGCCGGGCAAGGTCAGATTCAAGCTCGACCGACGCATGATTCCGGAAGAAGATCCGGCCGAGGTCGAAGCCAGCCTGCGCCGGGTGATCGAAGACACCGCGGCCACCTTTCCCGGCATCACCCTGGACATCCGCCGCATGCTGCTGGCCCGCGCACTCACACCCCTGCCCGGGAACAAACCACTCGTGCTGGCCCTGCAGCGCCATGCTCAAGACCTGTTCAACGAGCCGATACCGGTCATGGGCTCGCCGCTCTACACCGATGTGCGACTCTACTGCGAACGTGGCATCCCGGCTGTCATTTACGGCGCCGGACCGCGAACGGTGCGCGAGTCCAACGCCAAGCGTGCCGACGAACATCTCGTGCTCGATGATCTGCGCCGTGCCACCAAGGTGGTGGCACGCACGCTGCTCGACCTGCTGGCGGTGGAACAAACGCGGCGTTGAACGCGGTCGTTGAATAGCTTGCCCGGTTCCAGCCCATGAAAAAACCGCCCGAGGGCGGTTTTTTCATGGGCTGGCGTTGGCTCAATGCATTTCGCCGCGGATGTAGAGCGGGCCTTTGAGGCTGGCCACATAGGCCGCGATGTCGTGCAGTTGCTGCGCGTCGTACTGCGCCACCATGCCACCCATGATGGGGTTGTTGCGGCCATACAGCGGGGTCTGGTGCTTGGCCTGGTATTGCTGCAGCGCGTGGAACAGGTAAGACTCGTACTGGCCAGCGATGATGGGGTAGTTGGGGGCGACGGGCTTGTCGAGACCGGCGCCGTGGCAGGCGATGCAACCGCCCTTGTTGACCAACTCTTCACCCTTCTTGATGTCGGCTGCGTGCGCGGCACCGACGCATGCCAAAGCTACGGCAGCCAGGGACAGTTTTGCGAACATGCGGTTCATCTGGGCGTTCCTCACTTGACGCTCACGCCCTTGGGCAGGGCGTAATAGGCGGCGATGTCGGCCATTTCCTTGTCGGTCAAGGAACTGGCGATGGCTTTCATGGTCGGGTTGCGGCGCGCACCGCTGCGGTAATCCTGCAGGGCCTGCACGATGTAGCCCGCACTCTGGCCATTCAGCATGGGCACGTAGTACACCTCGGGAAAGTCGGCTTTGTAGCCACCACCCACGTTGTGACAGCCCTCGCACATGAAGATCTTGCTTTTGCCGGCAGCAGCAGCACCCGTGACGGTTTGCGCTTGTGCGCCAGCAGCAAGCAAGAGCGAAACCGCAAATATCAGCTTTTTCATCGCAGGCTTGGAGGTCATTGAAGGGAAAGAAACAATCCAGGCCCGTGATTATAGGGAGCCAGGTTCCATCATTCGGCCTTGGAACATGGCCGAATTGACGATCTGCACACAATTTGATCCCGCTCAGTGCGGCCTGGTGAGCGAACGGATGAAATTGCAACGAAACGCGACCCACCGCCCAGTCTGCACAAAGCTCTTGCACTGCCGCGCTGTCACGACGTTGCGGAAAATCCTCACACCGCCATGTGTTGCTGCAAGAATGCGGTGCCATCACAAACCATAATTCTCACCGCACACAGGAGCAAGCATGGGTTCATCGTTGTATTTGCTGGCCTTGGCCGCGCTGCAAGGCGTGACCGAGCTCTTTCCCATTTCCAGCCTAGGCCACAGCATCCTGGTTCCCGCCCTGTTGCATTGGCCCATCGACCGCGAGGCCGACTGGTTCCTGCCCTTCGTCGTGGTGTTGCACCTGGGCACGGCCACGGCGCTGCTGCTGTATTTCTGGCGTGACTGGGTCGATCTCATCGGCGGCTGGCTCCGTGCCGGCGGCCGCACCAGCAACCCCCAGGCTCGCACCTTGTGGCTGCTGGTGGTGGGCACCATTCCCGCAGGCCTGCTGGGCCTGCTGCTGGCACACAAGATCAAGGCGCTGTTTGGCGGCTTCACCTTTGCCGCCGTGGCGCTGATCCTCAATGGCGTGCTGTTGATCGCGGGCGATTTCGTCAAGAAGCGCCGCGCGACCCAGGAGCTGTCGACCTTAAGCTTCCCGCGCGCCTTGCTGGTGGGCGCAGCCCAGGCGCTGGCGCTGATTCCGGGTTTCTCGCGCTCCGGCGCAACCTTGGTGACCGGTCTGGGCACAGGGTTGAACTACGAGGCATCGGCTCGCTTCTCCTTCCTGCTGGCCACGCCCATCATCGCCGCTGCCGGCCTGCTGGAAGTTCCCAAGCTGCTGCATGCCAGCATGCCCCAGGGCTTACTGGGCGTCATCCTCGCAGCCGGTGTGCTCTCGGGCCTGTGCGCTTGGCTGTCCACCTGGTTTTTGATGCGCTGGTTCCACGGCCACGAGGTCAAGGCGCTGCGTCCTTTTGGTATCTATTGCCTGGCATTCGGGGCGTTGGCACTGCTCATCGGCTGAAACGGCCAAGCCGCTCGCACGCGCCGCTCGACCTAGCCCGAGCGCAGCAGGCCGCGTAGAACCGGCAGTTGACGGCGGCTGATGGGCAAGGTCTCCGTGAGGCCACGAACCCGCACCACCCAGTCGGCGTTATCGTCGGCCGCGCCGGCTGCCGGCACGACGACACGGTCCAGCCCGGCGATGGCCTCGACCGCGACCAGGGCGCTGCGGTGCGTGCGAACGAAGCGCGCGGCGTGACGCTGTTCCAACTCGCCGAGCGGCGTGTCGATGAGGTGATGCCGTGCGGCGGTACGCACCAGGGTGTATTTGTTGTCGGAGCGAAAGTACAGCACCTCGACCAGGGGCACGCGCAGCACGGCACCGCGTTCAACCACGGCTAGGCTCGGAGTTTCATCCACGGTGCGGGCCGGGTCGGCATTCGACATGCCGCCGCGCAACAAGGGCCTCACACGCTCGAGGGCCTGGGCCAGGCGCTCTCGCCGCACCGGCTTGGTCAGGTAGTCCACCGCGGCATGGTCGAAGGCGGCGAGCGCGTGCTCGTCGTGTGCGGTGACGAACACCACGGCGGGCAAAGCCGCCGCATGGGGGCGGCGGCGCACCAGATCGGCAGCCAGGTCCAGGCCGCTGGCGCCAGGCATCTGGATATCGAGCAGCAGCAACTGGTAGCTGCCGTGCTGCATGAGCTGCCGTGCGCCGGCGACGTCGGCCGCCTCGTCCACCTTGCAGCCGGCGCATTCGGGCAATTGGTCCAACAGGCGCCGCAGGCGCGTGCGCGCCAGGGGCTCGTCGTCGACGATGAGAATGTTCACAACGGCAAGCGAATACGCACGCGGTAGCGCGCTGGGTCGAGCCCATCGACCCGGCCGTGGCGCAGGTCGGCGGTGATGTCGTAGAGCAGGCGCAGGCGCTGGGTGATGTTCGACAGCGCCACGCGCGTGCCATTGCCGGATTGGCGCTCGCCTGGCACATAGTCGTTGACCACGCCGATTTCCAGCATGCCTGCGCGCGGTGTCACCCACACATCGATCAGGCAAGGCCCGGCGCAGGACTCGACGCCGTGGCGCACCGCGTTTTCCACCAGCGGCTGCAGGGTCAGCGCCGGGATGCGCAAGCCTTCCAGTCTGGGCTCGACAGCCCAGTGCACCTGCATGCGGTCGCCAAAGCGCACCGCCTCGATGCCGAGATAGCGCCGCGCCAGATCCACTTCCTCCGCCACCGTGCTCAAGGTGCCGGGGCGGCTGACGGTGGCGCGAAACAACTCGGCCAGATCGTCCAGCACCTGCTCGGCCTGTTGTGGCTGCTCGCGCACCAGGGCACTGGCGGCATTGAGCGCGTTGAACAGGAAATGCGGCCGGATACGCGCCTGCAATTCGTCCAGCCGCGCCTGCACCGTGGCGGGCGTGAGCGCCTGGGCGCGCAAACCGAGGTAATGCAGAAACACGGCCGCCAGCGCGGCTCCGACCAGTGCGCTGCGCCAGTCGGGCAAGCCACCGCCCTCGCCCAGAATGAGCACGGAGCCCACCAGGGCTTGCGCCATCCAGCCCGAGGCGGCTCCGGCCACGATGCCCACGGCCAGGCGCCAGAGGGTTCCGAGGCGGCGCCAACTGCGGCGCGACAGACACATGAAACTGAGCCAGATGGCCGCTGCCGGCTCGGCCACCGCCACACCCTGGAGCAAGGACCCCCACCATTGCTCAGGACGGGGGCCCGCAGCCAGTGCCAGCAGGACGACGACGGCATTCACCAGGATGTAGGCGCGAATGGCGGTGCCGGCATTGCAGGCATCGGGCAGCAGTGGCGCAGGCAGGGGCTGGTGCATCGGCGTGGAACCACCTGTGCTCAATACAATCCCCTCTCGTTCGTCTTTGTTGCCAAGCCATCCCCCATGAGTTCATCCCTCGACCGCAAACAGCAGGCCTGGTCGGCCCTCTTTTCCGAACCGGTCGACGCGCTGGTGCAACGTTACACGGCTTCGGTCGGATTTGACCAGCGTCTGGCACGTTTTGACATCCGGGCTTCTCTCGCGCACGCCCGCATGTTGGCTGCGCAACACATCATCGGCACACAAGACCTTGCCGACATCGAACGCGGCATGGCGCAAATCGATGCCGACATCGCTGCCGGCCGCTTCGACTGGAAGCTGGAACTGGAGGACGTCCACCTGAATATCGAAGCGCGCCTGACGCAGCTCGTGGGCGACGCCGGCAAACGCCTGCACACCGGCCGTAGTCGCAACGATCAGGTGGCAACCGACATCCGGCTGTGGCTGCGCGACGCCATCGACCGCATCCAGACGGCGCTCAGGAGCCTGCGGACCGCTCTGGTGGATGTCGCGGAAGCGCATGCAGACACACTCATGCCCGGCTTCACCCATTTGCAGGTGGCGCAACCGGTGACCTTCGGCCACCACGTGTTGGCCTATGTCGAAATGTTCGGCCGCGACGCTGAGCGCCTGGTCGATTGCCGCCGCCGAGTCAACCGTCTGCCGCTGGGTGCTGCGGCGCTGGCCGGCACCAGTTATCCCCTGGACCGGGCGATGGTGGCGGCCGAACTCGGCTTCGAAGGCATCGCGCAGAACTCGCTCGACGCCGTGAGTGATCGCGACTTCGCCATCGAGTTCTGTGCCGCTGCAGCGCTGTTGATGGTGCACGTCTCGCGCCTGAGCGAAGAGTTGGTGCTGTGGATGTCGCCGGCCTTCGGCTTCATCGATCTGCCCGACCGTTACTGCACCGGTTCGAGCATCATGCCGCAGAAAAAAAATCCCGACGTGCCCGAACTCGCACGCGGAAAAACCGGCCGCGTGGTCGGCCACCTCACTGCACTGCTGGTCTTGATGAAAGGCCAGCCCCTGGCCTACAACAAGGACAACCAGGAAGACAAAGAGCCCTTGTTCGACACCGCCGACACCCTGCACGACACCCTCACCCTGTTTGCCGACATGGCGCGCGGCATCCGCGTGAATGCCGACGCCATGCAGGGCGCGGCGCTCAAGGGCTACGCCACAGCGACGGATCTTGCGGACTATCTGGTGAAGAAGGGCCTGGCTTTTCGCGACGCCCACGAGGTGGTGGCTCATGCCGTTCGTGCCTGCATCGAAGCCGGACGCGACCTCGGCGCGATGAGCCTGCTCGAACTGCAAGCCCTGCACCCCGCCGTAAAAGACGACGTTGCCGAAGTGCTGACGCTGCAGGGCTCAGTGCAGTCGCGTGACATCACCGGCGCCACATCCCCTCGCCAGGTGCGGGCACAGATTGCACGGCTGCGGGCGGATTGGGCAGCGTGAATCGGTCCGTCTGAACACAGCCAGCGCCCGCAGCCACGGCGCGCACTTCAAGCTCAGGTTTTGGGCAGGGTCACACCCTGCTGTCCCTGGTATTTGCCGCCGCGGTCCTTATAGCTGGTCTCGCACACTTCATCGCTCTCGAAGAACAGCACTTGGGCGCAACCTTCGCCAGCATAGATCTTGGCCGGCAGCGGCGTGGTGTTGGAGAACTCCAGGGTCACATAGCCTTCCCATTCAGGCTCGAAGGGCGTGACGTTGACGATGATGCCGCAGCGCGCATAAGTGCTCTTGCCCAGGCAGATGGTGAGCACGTTGCGGGGGATGCGGAAATACTCCAGCGTGCGCGCCAGGGCGAAACTGTTCGGCGGAATGATGCAGACCTCGGCCTCGATGTCGACGAAGCTGCGTTCATCGAAATTCTTCGGGTCCACCACCGTGCTGTGCACATTGGTGAAAACCTTGAACTCGGGTGCGCAGCGGATGTCGTAACCATAGCTGCTGGTGCCATAGCTGACGATACGATGCCCATCTGGCGCATGCCGAACCTGTTGCGGTTCGAATGGCTCGATCATGCCGTGCTCCTGGGCCATGCGGCGAATCCAACGATCGGATTTGATACTCATGCTCGTGGTCTGTCGGTTGATACTGCGAAATTGTGGCTGTGGAACTGCGACTGAAGGGTTGAGGCGGCGAAACGGGGGCTGCGCGCAAGTCGCCGTGGGCTCGAGGACTCTCCTTATTCCCCCTATTGGAACAGTTGGGCATGCCGCAACGCCAAGCACGCGGTTGCATCGTCCCCGCAACCTTGTACAGCCCGGCTTCTCACGCGCGGGGGCGGGCGTTCTGCGCCTTGTCAACGAGTGGCTCGAGGATCGCAGCCACGCCCTCCGTGGACATGGCCACAACCAGCTGCTTGCGACGCGATTTCTCTCCGCGCAGCACGCTGACATCGCGACGCGCAAGGGCCAAGGTCTCGGCCAACCAGGCACACAACGCAGCATTGCCGCGGCCATCCAGCGCTGGAGCCGCGATGCGCACGCGCAGCGCGCCATCGTGCAGCCCGACCAACTCTGTCGTCTTGGAGCCGGGCTGGGCAGCCACCGACACGATAGCCCTGGCTTCAGCGGCTCGCAGCCACGATGGAGGCTCGACTCGCATGCGTAAAAAAACCTGGGCACAAGGCCCAGGTTTTCACGATGGCAGGCTCGATCAGGGCTTGTCGCCGGTCGGGAACGGCCAGGCTGCCTGAGGGCTCAGCGCCGTCTTCGCGGCTGGAGCAGGCTCCTTCTTCGCCGGAGCGGCCTTCTTCGCCGGAGCGGCCTTCTTCGCCGGAGCGGCCTTCTTCGCCGGAGCGGCCTTCTTCGCCGGAGCGGCCTTCTTCGCCGGAGCGGCCTTCTTCGCCGGGGCGGCCTTCTTCGCCGGAGCGGCCTTCTTCGCCGGGGCGGCCTTCTTCGCCGGAGCGGCCTTCTTCGCCGGAGCGGCCTTCTTCGCCGGGGCGGCCTTCTTCGCCGGGGCGGCCTTCTTCGCCGGGGCGGCCTTCTTCGCCGGGGCGGCCTTCTTCGCCGGGGCGGCCTTCTTCGCCGGGGCGGCCTTCTTCGCCGGGGCGGCCTTCTTCGCAGCAGGTTTCTTCATTGCAGTTGCCATAACAATTCTCCTTGATCAAGTGTTATTGAAATTGAACCTCATCCACGGCATTCAAAGCTCCTCAAGGCCCCGCCTCCCGGCGGTTTCCGATACGGGACATTTGAAAATGCGCGAATGGGCAATACCCCCAGGCTACCAGCGCTGGCAGCCTGGGGGTCATTCACAAAGCGTCGCGTGAGGTTGAGCGGCGCCTCGATGAATCTCGGAAAAATGTTGAAATAACGCGTAAGCAACGTTATTTCAGCTTTGTATGGAGCGATAAAACCGATGTTTGAACGAGATCGGTTTTGAAAAATGAAAGGCTTTGCGATAAATGACGATGTTTGTCGCAGCACCGCATTCATCACAAACCGGCCGATGGCATGCATCCCTTGGAGACTGGGTACCCGGCGCTGCGACACGATCAGTGCTTTACCGCGCTTCAACTGCGCATCCCTGACAGGGCGTGGCAATGGCCGCTGCTGTTGCTGGCTTCATGGCGTCATTATTCCCAGGATAACGCCCCACCCGATTGATACTCGATCACGCGGGTTTCAAAGAAATTACGTTCCTTTTTCAGGTCGATCATTTCACTCATCCACGGAAAAGGATTGTCCTCGTTCGGAAACATCGGCTCCAAGCCAATTTGCTGCGCACGGCGATTGGCAATGAATCGCAAATAACCCTTGAACATGGAAGCATTCAAACCCAGAACGCCACGCGGCATCGTGTCCTCGGCGTAGGCATACTCAAGCTCGACGGCCTGATGAAAGAGGGCCGTGATTTCGTCTTTGAAAGCGCGGGTCCAGAGATGGGGATTTTCGAGCTTGATCTGATTGACCACATCGATGCCGAAATTGCAATGCATCGACTCATCCCGCAAGATGTATTGATACTGTTCAGCAGCACCCGTCATTTTGTTCTGACGGCCCATGGACAGAATCTGGGCAAATCCGACATAGAAAAACAACCCCTCCATCAGACAGGCAAAAACAATGATGGAGCGCAGCAGTTCCTGATCGTTGCGTTCGGAGCCACCGAACGCCGAGGTCCGAAATTCGGGATTGGTCAGCGTATCAATAAAAGGGATCAGAAATTCGTCTTTATTGCGAATCGACGGAATTTCATGATAGGCGTTGAAAATTTCACCTTCCTCAAGCCCCAGCGATTCAACGATGTACTGATAGGCATGGGTGTGAATGGCCTCTTCAAACCCTTGCCGCAGCAGGAATTGCCGACATTCGGGGTTGGTGATGTGTCTGTACGTGCCCAGCACGATATTGTTGGCGGCCAAGGAATCGGCCGTGACGAAAAAACCGAGATTGCGCTTGACGATGCGCCGCTCATCGTCGGTCAAGCCATTGGGGTCTTTCCAGAGGGCGATATCACGGGACATGTTGATTTCTTGCGGCATCCAGTGGTTGGCGCAAGAGGCCAGATATTTGTCCCACGCCCATTTGTATTTGAATGGAACGAGTTGATTGACGTCAGCCCGGCAATTGATGATGCTTTTGTCTTTGGCCTGGACGCGACCCGTGGATGCGGCACGTTGGGTATGGACGGCCGGAGCAGCGGGAATAGTGCCTTGGCTTCGACTCGACTCGACGGTCGCGGCGAAAATTGAGCCGGAAACTGAAACAGCTTCGGCACGATCGATGACGCCCAGGGTCCTGTGCAAAGGTGCGGCTTGCAGTTCAGATGAATAGAGACGGGGCCCGTGCAATGGCGGGGTGTCGGGGTTCGCGGTATTTTCTTCCCAACTCAGCATCGTTTTTCCTTCATGTAATTATCGTGAGTTTATGGAACACATTCAATATGGTGCGTCCCATTCTTTTGCAGGTAAAGCATTTTTTGTGGCATTGCTGATGCGCAAAACCAACGACCAGCAACTGAAGTTGCGAACCGACGCGCTGCTTGAGCAGCGTCGAGGCTCGTCGGTAGATCGCGGCAACATCGATCAGCCGATTATTGACAGGCTTCGCAAGCGGGGTCGTCAATGGCACAGAACTTGATGTCACTGCCCGCGGTTGGCGGTGCGGGCAGTGGCGCGGCGGCCGGTGCGTGACTTTGTTGCGCCGGTGTGGCTTGTGGCACCGCATTGAGTTTGCCGGATTTGACCGTCGATTTCTCGGCGTGAGTGGCGCTCATGGTGCGGAGGTAATACGTCGTTTTCAGACCGCGCAACCAGGCCAGTTTGTAGGTGTCGTCGAGCTTTTTGCCGGAGGCGCCAGCCATATAGATGTTGAGCGATTGCGCCTGGTCGATCCACTTGCTGCGGCGGGCGGCAGCCTCGATGATCCATTGGGTATCGATCTCGAAGGCCGTGGCGTACAGCGCCTTGAGGTCTGCGGGGATGCGATCGATGGGTTGCACGCTGCCGTCGAAATACTTCAGGTCGGCCACCATCACCTGGTCCCACAGGCCGCGCGCCTTGAGGTCGCGCACCAGATACTGGTTGACCACGGTGAACTCACCGGACAGGTTGGATTTGACGTAGAGGTTCTGGAAGGTGGGTTCGATGCAGGCATCGACGCCGATGATGTTGGAGATGGTGGCCGTGGGGGCGATGGCGACGCAGTTGGAATTGCGCATGCCGTGGACGCGAACGCGCTCGCGCAGCGCGTCCCAGTCGAGGCTGGTGGACGCGTCGATCTCGACATGGCCGCCGCGCTGCTCGGCGAGCAGCTTGAGGGTGTCATGCGGCAGGATGCCTCGATCCCAGAGCGAACCGGGGTAGCTGCTGTAGCGCCCGCGCTCCTGCGCCAACTCGGTCGACGCCCAATAGGCCTGATAGCACACGGCCTCCATCGAGCGGTCGGCAAACTCCACTGCCTCTTGTGAACCGTAAGGGATGCGAGCCTGATGCAGGCAGTCCTGGAAACCCATGATGCCCAGACCCACCGGCCGGTGCTTGAGATTGGAGTTGCGCGCCTTGGTCACTGCGTAGTAGTTGATGTCGATGACGTTGTCGAGCATGCGCATGGCCACCGACACGGTGCGCTTGAGTTTGGCATGATCAAGCGCGTGGCTGCCATCGGCCCGTTGCTGCACATGCGCGACGAGGTTGACGGAGCCCAGGTTGCACACGGCAATTTCGCTGGGGCCGGTATTGAGGGTGATTTCGGTGCAGAGGTTGCTGGAATGCACCACGCCGACATGCTGCTGCGGACTGCGCACGTTGCAGGCGTCCTTGAAGGTGATCCAGGGATGGCCAGTTTCGAACAGCATGGTCAGCATCTTGCGCCACAGTTGCGTCGCCGGGATGGTGCGATGCAGCTTGAGTTCGCCATGTGCAGCCTTCTCTTCGTAACGCACATAGGCCTGCTCGAATGCCAAGCCGAACTTGTCATGCAAGTCCGGCACATCGGCAGGAGAAAACAGCGTCCAGTTGCCTCCTTCCATCACGCGCTTCATGAACAGATCGGGCACCCAGTTGGCGGTGTTCATGTCGTGGGTGCGGCGACGGTCGTCGCCGGTGTTCTTGCGCAACTCCAGGAACTCTTCGATGTCCAGATGCCAGGTTTCGAGATAGGCACAGACCGCACCCTTGCGCTTGCCGCCCTGATTCACCGCCACTGCGGTGTCGTTCACCACCTTGAGGAAGGGCACGACGCCTTGTGATTTGCCGTTGGTGCCCTTGATGTGGCTGCCCAGAGCGCGCACCTGGGTCCAGTCGTTGCCCAGACCGCCGGCGAACTTGCTCAGCAGCGCGTTTTCCTTGATGGCTTCGTAGATGCCATCAAGATCGTCAGCCACTGTGGTGAGGTAACAGCTGGAGAGCTGCGAGCGCCGCGTGCCGGCGTTGAACAGCGTCGGCGTGCTGGACATGAAATCGAAACTGGACAGCACCTCGTAGAACTCGATGGCGCGCGCTTCGCGCTCCACCTCGTTCAACGCCAGACCCATGGCGACGCGCATGAAAAAGGCTTGCGGCAACTCGATGCGGCGCCCGTCCTTGTTGTGGCGGGTGTCGGCTCGATTGGCAAGGAAATAGCGGTCGTAGAGCGTTTGCAGGCCGAGATAGTCGAACTGCAAGTCGCGCTCAGGCTTGAGCGCGGCGCCGAGACGGGCGAGGTCGAATTGGGCCAAGCGCTCGTCGAGCAATTCCAGGGAGACACCTTCCTTGATGAAGTGCGGGAAATACTCGGGATAGCGCGCCGTCATCTGCCCATGCACCACCTCTTCGCCGAGCACGTCTTTGCGGATGGTGTGCAGCAGGAGGCGCGCAGTGGCCTTGGCATAGCCGGGGTCGCTCTCGATGAGGGTGCGCGCGGCAAGGATGGCAGCCTTGTAGACCTCGATCAGCGGCACACCGTCATACAGATTGCGCGCGGTCTCGCTCAAAATGGGCTCGGCCTTGACGTCGGGGCCGAGATCGGCGCAGGCTGAACGCACCAGCGCGTCCAGCGCGGCTTGGTCGAGCGGCCGGCGCACGCCGTCGTCGGTGACATGCGGGACTTGCGTCGCCGCTGCGGAGGCTTCCGCCTTCTGTTTGGTCCGTTCCTGGGCACGACGCTCGCGATACAGCACGTAGGCACGAGCGACCTCGTGATGTCCCGCGCGCATCAACGCGAGTTCGGCATGGTCCTGTATGTCTTCAATGTGGAAAGTGCCGCCACTTGGGCGGCTGCGCACAAGGCCGCGCACCACCGCCTGGGTCAGTTCCTCGACTTGTTGGCGCATGCTGGCTGAAGCCGCGCTCTGCCCACCCTGCACGGCGAGAAACGCCTTGGTCACGGCGACTTGAATCTTGGCCGGCTCGAACGCAACCACAGCGCCATTGCGGCGGATGATCTTGTAGTCGGCATAGGCTTGTTGATCGGGAGCTTCAGCGCCACCCGTTTGCCGAGGCATGGCGGTCTGTGAGTCGGCGGCAACGGGGTTGGATGTCAAATTCACGCGGGTTCTCCTGGGCAGTGTTCGAACGCTCGGCCTTGCCGTCGTGAGCGCGCATGGCGCCACGGCCGCCGGGCCGCAAAGGTGAAAGGATGTGCGATAGCGATGTGCTGATGGGCCGTCATGGGGTGGCAAACGCATGCAATCGGAACCTCATCCAAGCCAATCGCCTGACTGGCTTGCCTGGTGCAAATCAGCATGTCCCGATCTCTACGCGCCACTCGTGCTGGCACTATATCTAGCGTTGGAATGGATAGCAAGACCCTACAGCTAGTGCCCAACACATGCACAGTCAGGCCACAGGCAAAACACAGGGTTTACACAGTTTGTCCACAACCCGAGGCCTGGCCCGAGGACCAGAATGCATCGTCAGGCTTCGAGCCCCGGAAAACTCGACATGCCCAATGCGCTGGCGCGGCGCAAGGCGGACCAATCGAAGCAAGGCCCGGGGTCGGTCTTGCGGCCGGGCGCGATGTCGCTGTGCCCAGCCAGCGACTGGATCGGGTAGTCCTGCAGCAAAGCCTCGACCACGGCGGCGAGGCTGTCGTATTGCGCCGGCTCGAAAGGCAGGGAGTCGGTGCCCTCGAGTTCGATGCCGATGCTGAAATCGTTGCAGCGGCTGCGCCCTTGAAAACTGGACGCTCCCGCATGCCAGGCGCGCTGATCGCACGAGACGTATTGCAGCAAACCGCCATCGCGCCGGATGAAAAAGTGGGATGACACGCGCAGGCCTTGCAGCGCGGCAAATTCCGGCCGGGTCTGGGTATCCAGGATGCCGAGAAACAGGGCATCGACGCAGGCGCTGCCGAACTCTCCGGCCGGCAGGGAGATGTTGTGCAGAACCAGCAGATCGACCCGCATGCCCTCTGGCCGTGCATCGCAATGGGGCGATGGCCGATGCCCGGCATAGCGGTACCAACCCTGCCGGAACAGGGGATCAGCGCAAACCATCGTAAGGATCAGAATCGGCGTGATCGTCGCGAATCTGCAGGCGCTCCATGCGGTAGCGTATTTGCCGCAGATTCAGGCCCAGCAGTTGTGCCGCTGCGGTGCGATTGAAGCGCGTACGGCGCAGGGCTTCCAGCAACAGATTGCGTTCGATCTGGTCAAGATAGTCCGGCAGGTCCAGCGGCCATGCGGGTGCTTGCGAGGCGGCCTGCCCCATCTGGCCGGAAGCGGCATCGAGGCGAGCCGTCAATGGCGGCGTGCGCCCGAGACCGGACTCAACGACGGGACGCTGCGGATTCATGCCTGAATGCGCCGGCGCCGGCTGGGATGTCAAATGCGCGGCCTCGGCCGGGGCATCCAGATCATCGGCGCCGATGAGGTCGCTGGAGGCCAGCGCCGTGGCGCGATGCAGCAGGTTTTCCAGTTCGCGCACATTCCCCGCAAAGGCATACAGGCGCAATTGCTGCAGTGCCTGCGGGCTCAAGCGCAGACCGGGACGTTCGTGCTCGCGGCGAATGCGGGCCAGCAGGGCCTCGACCAGCAGGGGCAGGTCGTCCAGGCGCGCGCGCAAGGGCGGCAACGTGACGCCGATGACATTGAGCCGGTAGTACAGATCCTGCCGGAACGTGCCTTCGGCGACACAGCGCTGCAGATCACGGTGGGTGGCGCTCACAAGGCGCACGTCGACCGGCGCTTCCGCGGTTTCACCCAGGGCGCGAATCTTGCGCTCTTGGACCGCGCGCAACAGCTTGGCCTGCATCGACAGCGGCAGTTCGCCAATCTCGTCGAGAAACAACGTGCCACCGGCGGCAGCGGAGAAAAACCCGTCGTGCGATGCCATCGCCCCTGTGAAGGCTCCCTTGCGGTAACCGAAAAACTCCGCTTCGAGCATGTGTTCGGGGATGGCGCTGCAATTCACAGCAACGAACGGACCGGCAGCGCGGTTGCTGAGTTCGTGCACGGCGCGCGCGGCCAACTCCTTGCCGGTGCCCGACTCGCCGTGGATCAGCACCGGCGCCATGCCGCGCGCACTGCGCCGCAAGGTGTCTTTCACCGCCAGCATCGGTGCCGACTCACCCACCATGGCTTGCAGCGCGGTGCGCTGCGGGTCCTGGTTTTGTGCTCCGCTCGAGCGACCCTGAACCAGAGCGGAGCGCACCACTTGGCGTAACTGCCGCAAGTCCACGGGTTTGGTGAGGTAGTCGAACGCGCCCATCTTGAGTGCCTGCACCGCGACAGCAGCATTGCCGTACGCCGTGGCCATGATGATGCGTTCACCGCGCCGCTGCGCCGTCGACCACGCCAGGATGTCCAACCCCTCGCCATCGGGCAGGCGCATGTCGACGATCGCTACGTCGAAGCGCTGCTGTTCCATGCGGCTGCGCGCTTCCTCGACGCTGGCGACCTCGTCGACCTGCCAGCCCTCGCGCACCAGTGTCAGCGTGTAGAGCTCGCGCAGATCGGGTTCATCGTCGACCACCAGGATGCGGATGGGAACTGCAGGTTCAGGCATGGCGCTTGGCACTCGTGATCTGGCTATCGTTTCGTTCGGCGCTGAGCATGCGGTCGGCGTCCATGCAGCAGGGACTCTGGCTGGGTATATCAGGCTTGTACCGTTTCGGGCAGTTGACCCGGAGCGGTCGTCACGCTGATGACGAATTCGCCGAACGCCTTGGGCTCGTGCTCGCGCCGGACCCGGTACTCCAACCGTGCCCCGTAGCGCGAGCACAGCTCCTGGGAAATATACAGACCCAAGCCCGTGCCCCGGCTGTCTGTGGTGAAAAAAGGTTCGAACAATTGCACACGCAGAGCCGTGGCGATCACCGGACCATCGTTGGCCACGCTGAGTTCGCGCACCCTGCGCACACCCCGCAGGCGAATGCGGATCGCGCCGTTGCGATGGCTGGCAAAGCGGCGTGCGTTACCGAGCAGATTGACGAGCACGCGACGCAAGTGCAGCGGATCGAAATCCAGTGTGGCGTTTTCGTCGTCGGCCAGCAGCGCAACGCGCCCCGGGGTGTCGTGGTCGAATTCGGCCACCAACTCGAGCAGCATGCGCATGGGCTGCAGCGCGATGCCTTCGCGCGCGGTGGAACGCCCGAGGTCAAGAACGTCTTCGACGATGCGATTGAGCCGGTCGACGTTTTGCGCGATCAAGGCTGACATGCGCTCGCGCTGCGCCAGATTTAAATCGGGTTCGGCGGCGAGCTGATTGGCCTGGGCGATGGCGCCCAGCGGATTGCGAATTTCGTGAGCGACCCCGGCTACCAGCCGCCCCAGTGCCGCCAGCTTGTCTTGCTGCAACTGATGCGTGATCTCGCGCAAATCCTGCATGAACACCACATAACCGAGCCCGCCCGGCAGTTGGCGCAAAGCCTGCACGCGGGCCTGCACGCGCAGCCCGTTGGCACCCTCGAAGGTCACCGGTGCCTGCGCCTGGCCCGAGGCGGTATGCTGGTATACGGCATCGGCCAGGACACGCGCACCGGGATAGCCGCTCAGGCCGATCTGCGCGGCCTCAGGCTGTTGCCGATCATCCAGACCGAGCATGCGCATGGCCGTGGGATTGGCAGTTTCCACCCGCAGATCGGCGTCGAGCACCAGCACGCCATCGGGTTGCTCCAGCAGCACATGGCGGTTGATCGCCAGTTGTCGGTTGGCGCGAATATCGCTCAGGCGCGCGCGCTGCTCCTGCCGCACCAGGCGTTGCGACAGTTGCCAGGCCAGCACGCCCATGGCGAAATAAGCCGCGCCGACAAAGCCCGCGCCCAGAAACTGCGGGTCGGCCATGCCACCACTGCCCGACAACATCCACAGCGCCTGCAGCAACAGGATCAACGACACCGCTGCCGCCGTGGCCAACGTGAAGCGCAGGGTGCCGTAAACCCCGGCGGCCAGCACGGGCAAGGTATAGCTCAGGACGAATTCGCGCGAGGGTTGGCCGGCAAGGGACTGCAACACGGCATAGACAGCCAAATCGGCAAGCACTGCAAGCAGCACCTGCCAGGCAAAGCCACGGGCTGTGCTCAGGCTGAACACCAGTTGGGTCAGCACCAGGACCACATAGCCCAGCGCGATCCAGATGCCCGGCCCACCCCGCAACTGCGGGCTTCGTCCTCGATCCCATGCCACGAGCACGAACCATCCCAGCAGGATCAGGCCCATGAGCAATCGGGCCCCGCCCAACACGCGAAATGCACGCAGGCGCTCGTGGCTGGGCGCGCTACCCGAGATCAGGCGGTGGAGCAAGGAAGCCGGCAGGGGAGCGTTTTGGACAGCTTGCGAAAAGGCGAAGCCGCTATCGGCTTCGGCGCCATGCCGGCGTGGCTCAGCCCAGGCGGGCATGATCAGAGCAGCAGTAGGGCTTGTCGCCCTTCCACACACAACGGCTTTGCGGCACATGCACGCCGCAATGCCGACAGGCATGCATGGGTTCGGGCGCCGGCAGTTGGGTGGACTTGCGCACCCCAGGAGCAGAGCGTTGTTGCTGGCTCCTCTTGAACAGCATCAATCCGACGATCACCACCACGAAGAGAACGAGATATTTCATCGGTGCAGGATGACCTGAAGGACGAAGCGCGAGCCGACATAACTCAATAGAAGCAGCGCCGAACCCGAGAACAACCAGCGCAGGGCCTGGCGCCCACGCCAGCCCAGCATGCCCCTGCCCAGCAGCAAGACGGCGAACAGCAGCCAGGCGGCGACGGCGAAAATCGTTTGATGGTTGAGTTCGAACGCATGGCCGAACAAGGTTTCGCTGAAACTGACGGCAAAGACCAGCGAGGCCGTCAGCATCGCGAAACCCAACGCGGCGAGCCGGTATGTGATTTTCTCCAGCGTGAGCAAGGGCAGAGCGGGGCCAAGGCCAGCCAATACGGGTTTGCGCCGGTGCAGGGCACGCTCGGCGGACCAGAGCATGACGCCATGCAAGACTGCGGCGCCAAACAAGCCGTACGCAGCAATGCCCATCGCCCAATGCAAGGAGAAGGCCATGCCCGCTCCGGGAGGGGCAAGGCGGTCGCCCGGGAAAAACCAGGTGAGCAACAGTGAAGTGGCGGCCAGCAGGCAAATCCAGGCGCGCAAACCCTGCAGCGGGTAGTACAGGCTTTCCACCCAATACACCGCGGCGACCAGCCAGAACGTGAGGGACAGTGCCGGTGCGAAGCCAAAATCGGGGTCATGCAAACCCCGGAGGACGAGCAAGAACGTGCTGGCGTGCACAAGCCAAGCGAGCAGCATGGCGATGGTGGCAGCGTCGCGGTACATGGGCATGCCGGGCGCGGCCACTCCAGCCATCTGCAGTCCGCGCGGGCGAGCCAGAAAGGAGGCTAGAAGGTAGAGGAGGAAGGCGGCGGCGTTGACTAAAATCCACATGTTCCGAGTTTAACCGAGGGGCTTGGCCACCAAGCCTGTTTTCGGCAGGCCGGCCTGCCGAAAACAGGCT
>JAGWMO010000049.1:0-5909 GCA_028871675.1 Betaproteobacteria bacterium | reverse complement strand
CCATCTTCGGCTGCTGGACCTCGGTGTCGCGCAAGTCGGTGCTGCCGGTGCTCGACGAACTCAACGGCCTGCTGTTCTACCCGGTGCAGTTCGAGGGCCAGGAAGAGAATACGCATGTGGTCTACACGGGAGCGGCGCCCAACCAGCAGGCCATTCCCGCCACCGAATATCTGATGAGCAAGGACGGCGGCGGAGCCAAGCGCTTCTTCCTGCTGGGCACCGATTATGTGTACCCGCGCACCACCAACGCCATCCTGCGCGGCTTCCTGCATTCCAAGGGTGTGAAGGATGCTGACATCGCCGAGGTCTACACGCCCTTCGGTTTCAGCAACTACCAGAACATCGTCGCCGACATCAAGAAGTTCGCCTCCGCCGGCCCCACTTGCGTCATCTCCACCGTGAACGGCGACTCCAACGTGCCGTTCTACAAGGAGCTGGGCAACCAGGGCATCAAGGCCACCGACATTCCGGTGGTGGGCTTTTCCATCGCCGAGCAGGAAATCGCCGGCATGGACCTGAAGCCCCTGGTGGGCCAGCTCACGGCGTGGAACTACTTCGAGTCGCTGAAAAACCCGACCAACGCCAAGTTCGTCAAGGCGTGGCAAGGCTGGGTCAAGAGCAAGGGGTTGAAGGACTATCCCGTGACGGACGATCCGATGGAGGCCTCCTACATCGGCCTCCACATGTGGAAGCAGGCGGTGGAGAAAGCCAAATCCACCAAGACCGACGCCGTGCGCAAGGCGCTCATCGGGCAGAAGTTCGCCGCGCCGGACGGCTACACCGTCGAGGTGCTGAAAAACCAATATCTGAGCAAGCCGGTGTTCATCGGCCAGATTCGCGAAGACGGCCAGTTCGACGTGGTGTGGAAGTCCAAGGGCCTGGTCCCGGGCGAGTCCTGGAGCCCGTACATCCCGAAGCCGAAGAACGCCTGAACATCGCCCTCCTCAGCCTTGGGAAGCGGGTCTGCCCCTCCCGATCTCCCCCACGCGTGGGGGAGGTCGGGAGGGGCCTGGATACACCCACCTGATTGGTTTCGTTCCCTGCCCAACACACACTCCCTGACCGTGACCAACCTGCGCAACTCGTGGCATCACCTCGGCCTTGGGGCCTGGCTGCGCGCGGCCATCGCCATGGTCGGCCTGCTGCTGCTCGGCTTGGCGCCACTCGCGCACGCCCTCACGTCGCAGGAGGCACTTGCCATTTCCAGCGGCGATACCGATGCGCGCATCGCCGCGCTGCACCAGGCCGTGGAGCACCCCGATGCGCAGCTTGCCGACTTTCTGCACAAGCTGCTGAACAACGCGGTGCAGGTCGATGGCAGCATGGTGCAGGTGCAGCAGGGCCATGACTGGATCGACCTCGCCACCGGTCAGAAAGTCACGCCCAGCGCCAACGCGCAAGCGGTGATCAACAACAACTATGTGCGCAAGGAACTGCAATCGGCCCGCGCCGCACTGGACTTGTTTTCCGGTGACCGCGCCTTGCGCCTGAAGGCCGTGCAGCAACTGCAGGACGACCCGACATCGGTGGATCGCGGCCTGGTGGAGCAGGCCCTGAAAACCGAGAAGGACCCTGACATCCTGGAGCGGCTGCAACTGCTGCATGCCGCCATTCTCCTGACGAGCAAGAACGCTGCCGAACGCCTGAGCGCGGCGCAGGATCTGGCCGCCAGCAACTACCCGGCGGTGCGCAGCCTGCTGCTGTCGCGGCTGGACAAGAAGGATGGCCAGTTCGTCGAGCCCGATGCCGCCGTGCGCGCGCAAATCCGGTCCAGCCTCGCCGCCATCGACGAGCGTCTGGCCTGGGGCGAGCGCCTGGGCACGCTGTTCTCCGGCATCAGCCTGGGCAGCATCCTGCTGCTGGCCGCGCTCGGCCTGGCCGTGACCTATGGGCTGATGGGCGTGATCAACATGGCACAGGGCGAGTTCATCATGATCGGGGCCTACTCCACTTATGTGATGCAGGGCTGGTTCCAGCGCGACTGGCCAAGCCTGCAGAGCTATGCGCTGGCGGCGGCGGTGCCGTTCTCCTTCATCGTCGCCGGCGGCATCGGCATGCTGGTGGAACGCACCATCATCCGCAAGCTGTATGGCCGGCCGCTGGAAACATTGCTGGCCACCTGGGGCATCAGCCTGGTGCTGATCCAGATCGTGCGCACCATGTTCGGGCCGCAGAACGTGCAGGTGGACAACCCGCCGTGGATGTCGGGCGGCCTGCACGTCATGGCCAATCTCATCCTGCCCTACAACCGCATGGTCATCATCGCCTTCACCGCTTTCGTGCTGCTGGCCATGTGGCTGCTCATCGCGCGCACCCGCCTGGGCCTGTTCGTGCGCGCCGTGACGCAGAATCGGCCGATGGCCTCGTGCATGGGCGTGCGCACGCCACGAGTCGACATGCTGGCCTTCGGCCTGGGTGCCGGCATTGCAGGATTGGCGGGCTGCGCGCTCAGCCAGATCGGCAACGTCAGCCCCGAGATGGGGCAGGGCTACATCGTCGACTGTTTCATGGTGGTGGTGCTCGGCGGCGTCGGCCAGCTCACCGGCACGGTCACGGCAGCCCTCACGTTAGGCGTGGCCAACACCCTGCTCGAAGGCGTTGCGGGCGCGGTGCTGGCGAAAATTGCCGTGCTGGTGGCCATCATCCTCTTCATCCAGAAACGCCCCCAGGGCATGTTCGCCCTCAAAGGCCGCAGCGTGGAGAGCTGAGCGATGTCCGCCATCATCAACGATTCAGGCGCCGTCGCCCCCCCGCCCCCTCAGCCCTCGCCGCCGCGGGTGCAGTTGCAGCCGGCCACGAACTTCCTGCCGGCCTGGGGTTGGGCCGCGCTCACCGTCTTCCTGCTGCTGGCTTGCGTGGTCGCGCCGCTGCTGGCGCTGGCCGTGCCGCAAGGCAGCAGCCTGCACCTGTCGCAATACTGGGTGGGACTGGCCGGCAAGATTCTTTGCTACGCCATCGTCGCGCTGGCGATGGATCTGGTGTGGGGCTACGCCGGCATCCTGTCGCTGGGGCAAGGGTTGTTCTTCGCCCTCGGCGGCTATGCCATGGGCATGTACCTCAACCAGGCCATGACGGCTGCCAGTGGCAATCTGCCCGACTTCATGCAGTTCATGCAGTGGACCCGCTTCCCCTGGTACTGGGCGGGCACCGAGCACTTTGCCTATGCGCTGTTCCTGGCGTTGTTCATGCCCGGCCTGCTGGCCTTCATCTTCGGTTTTTTCGCCTTCCGCTCGCGCATCAAGGGGGTGTACTTCTCCATCATCACCCAGGCGCTCACCTACGCCGCCATGCTGCTGTTCTTCCGCAATGAAACCGGCTTCGGCGGCAACAACGGCCTCACCGACTTCAAGGTGCTGCTGGGGTTTCCCATGGGCACCGCGGGCATGACCATGGCGCTGTTCGTCGCCACCTGCGTGGCACTGGCCGGCTGTTTCGTCTTCGCCCGCTGGCTGGTGCGCAGCAAGTTCGGCCGCGTGCTCACCGCCATCCGCGACGCCGAGAGCCGCGTCATGTTCTGCGGCTACAACCCGCTGTGGTTCAAGCTCGGCGTGTGGACCATCGCCGCGATGATGTGCGGCCTGGCCGGCGCCCTGTACGCGCCGCAGGTCGGCATCATCAACCCGAGCGAAATGTCCACCGCCAACTCCATCGAAATCGCGATCTGGACGGCCATCGGCGGGCGCGGCACGCTCATCGGCCCCATCATCGGTGCGGTGCTGGTGAATGCCGCCAAGAGCTGGCTGACCGTGGCCATTCCCGAAGCCTGGCTCTATCTGCTCGGCGGGCTGTTCATCGTCGTCACCCTGTACGCGCCCTACGGTGTCGTCGGCCTGGTCAGGCAATGGAGGCAGCGCCGTGGCTGAACTCGATTGGCGCGACATTGTCTTCCAGCCACCCAATCCCGAACTGGGCGGCAGCGTTCAGGAGGGCGGCTACGGCCACTTGCGCCAGCCGGGGGTGGACATGAGCCATGGCGTGGCGCTCTACCTCGATGACATCAGCGTCAGCTTCGACGGCTTTCGCGCCCTCAACAAGTTGTCGCTGGCGATCGACACCGGCGAGCTGCGCTGCATCATCGGCCCCAATGGCGCCGGCAAGACCACCATGATGGACGTCATCACCGGCAAGACCCGGGCCGACTCCGGCAGCGCGTATTTCGGCCAGACCATCGACCTGCTCAAACTGCGCGAGGCCGAGGTGGTGGAGGCCGGCATCGGCCGCAAATTCCAAAAGCCCACCGTGTTCGAGGACATGAGCGTGCAGGACAACCTGGAGCTTGCACTCAAGGCCGACAAGCGCGCCCGCAGCACCTGGCGTTTTCGCCTGAGCGCCGCACAGCGCGAGCGGGTGGAGGCGGTCCTGCTGCAAATTCGCCTGCACGACCAGGCCGCGCGCCGCGCCGGCGACCTGTCGCACGGCCAGAAGCAGTGGCTGGAAATCGGCATGCTGCTCATGCTGGAGCCGCAGTTGTTGCTGCTGGACGAACCCGTGGCTGGCATGACCGACGCCGAGACCGACCGAACCGCCGAGCTGTTCCTGTCGCTGGCCGGCAAGCACACCCTGGTGGTGGTGGAGCACGACATGGAGTTCGTGCGCAAGATCGCCGACAAAGTGACGGTGCTGCATGAAGGCAGCGTGCTCGCCGAAGGCTCGCTCGAACAGGTGCAGACGAACGAGCGCGTCGTCGAGGTTTACCTGGGGCGGTGAGTGGAACAGCCCCCACGCTCACGGTGTTCGCTGCCCCCCGAGGGGGCGCAGGCCTCCCTTGGGGCGGCCCGGCGGGAGTCCTGAGTGGAACAGCCCCCACGCTCACGGTGTTCGCATCCGCCTCGCCGCAAGCATGCGGCTCGGATTCGCCTGCCACGCGACAGTGCGCAGGCACTCTCGCGTGTCTGGGCTCATCCCCCCGAGGGGGCGCAGGCCTCCCTTGGGGCGGCCCGGCGGGAGTCCTGACCCCGGTACCTCAATCACCATGCTCAACATCGACGCGGTCAACCAGTACTACGGCGGCAGCCACATCCTGCGCAACGTCAGTCTCAGCCTCGAAAAAGGCCAGGTGCTCACCTTGCTGGGGCGCAACGGCGTGGGCAAGACCACGCTGCTCAAGTCCCTCATGGGGCTGGTGGGTATCAAGAGCGGCAGCATCACCCTGGATGGCCAGCGCATCGACCACCTGCGGCCCGACGCACGGGCGCGGCTGGGGCTGGGCTATGTGCCGCAGGGCCGTGAGATCTTTCCACGCCTGACCGTGCAGGAAAACCTGCGCATGGGCCTGGCCACCAAGCCCGGCGGTAGCGCCATTCCCGCCGAGCTGTACGAGCTGTTCCCCGTGCTCAGACAGATGCTGCACCGGCGCGGCGGCGACCTCTCCGGCGGCCAGCAACAGCAACTCGCCATCGCCCGCGCGCTCGCCGCAGGGCCCAAGCTGCTGGTGCTGGACGAACCCACCGAAGGCATCCAGCCGTCCATCATCAAGGACATCGAGCGCGTCATCCGCATGCTCGCCGCCCGCGGCGACATGGCCATCCTGCTGGTCGAGCAGTACTACGACTTCGCCAAGTCGCTGGCCGATCAGTACGCCGTGATGTCGCGCGGCGAGGTGGTGAAGGCGGGCAAGGGCGCCGACATGGATGCGGATGGGGTGCGGGAATTGATTTCTGTGTAGCGAGTGGTTGCCGGCCATCGCCGACAAATTGCGCCGCGCGTCACACCTTGAGCAACCGATCCAGCGGACTCGCCGTGCCGCCCGCCGCCACCTTCAGCACATGGGTGTAGATCATGGTCGTGCCCTTCGTCCAGGCCAACGTCGAGCCTGGCGCGCAGGTGCGAACCGACGGCTCGGCGGCCTACCGCGAACTCCAGGACCTGGGCTACGAGCACCGGCGCATCGTGATGCTGGGCTCCGAGAC
>JAGWMO010000036.1:0-30796 GCA_028871675.1 Betaproteobacteria bacterium | reverse complement strand
ACCGACACGCCTCGTTCCTTGACCAGCCTCACGGCCTCAAGCTTGAACTCCCGGCTGAACTGCCGTCTCGTTCGCATACCCCACCTCCGGTTTCAGATCCCACCTTAACAAGGTGTCCTCGAAACCGGCAGCAGCCCAATGGTCAATGTCGACTTTAGTGTCAACTTTTCTATAAATCATAGTTTTAATTATTATTTTTGGCCTGCCCGACTGGATTCGAACCAGTGACCTACGGCTTAGAAGGCCGTTGCTCTATCCAGCTGAGCTACGGGCAGCAGGGCGAGGCGCCATTGTTTGCGGCCCGCTGAAGTGTAGTGGGGTGCAAGCGGGGACCAGGCTACCGGCTGGGCCTGGCAGCGATGCACTCAGGCCTGGATGGCGGCGGTGTAACCGGCGCGCACCACGGCATCAACCAGGGCTTGGGGGGATGCGCTGCCAGTCACTGTGGCACTGGCTTGCTCGAGATGGACCTCGGCACTTTGCACACCCACCACGGACTTGAGGGATTTGGTGACGGCGGCGACGCAATGCTGGCAACTCATGCCGGTGACATGAAGCGTGGTGGTTTGCATGGATGATCTCCTGGTGGGGCTGGTGGATGGTTGGGGATGCACTCGATGAGCCGGATTCAAGGAGCCGATCTGCTGGCGGGAATGGATGAACGGGCGGTCAAGGTGGGTCCGGCCTTGATGCCAAGGTTTGGCGCTGCTGACTGCCAAGCCTTCAGGCGCTTGAGCCGCAGGCTGTTGCCGAGCACGAAGATGGACGACAGCCCCATGGCCACGCCCGCCAACATGGGGTTGAGGTGCAGGCCCCAGGGCGCGCCAAGGCCGGCGGCAATCGGGATGAGGACCACGTTGTAGGCGAAGGCCCAGAACAGGTTGCCGCGTATGGTGTCGAGTGTGCGGCGCGCGGCGTTCAGGGCGGTGAGCACGCCGGAGAGTTCGCCACGGGTGAGCGTGACGTCGGCGGCCTCGATGGCGATGTCGGTGCCGCTGGCCAGCGCCATGCCCACGTCGGCCTGCGCCAGGGCGGGCGCGTCGTTGATGCCGTCTCCGACGAACAGCACGCGCCGGCCCTGGGCCTGCAAAGCCTTGACGACGTCGGCTTTGCCCGCGGGCAGCACGTCGGCATGCACGGCGGTGATGCCGAGTTGCCGCGCCACGGCCTGCGCGGTGCGCGCAGCGTCGCCAGTGACGAGTTCCACCTGCAGCTTGCGTGCCTGCAGCGCTGCCACCAGCGCGGCGGCGTCGGGCTTGATGGGGTCGGTGATGCCCAGCACGCCGACCACCTGGCCGGCGCGCATGACGAACACCGCCGTCTGGCCCTCGGCCTGCCGCCGCTCCACTTCCGCTGCGGCGGGGCCGGGGTCGATACCGAGTTGGGTGGCGAAGCGCAAGGCGCCCACAGCGACTTTCGCGCCTTCGACCTCGGCGTGGGCGCCATAACCGGCAACAGCGGAGAACTGTGTGGCCGTTGGCACTTGGGCGTCGCGCTCGGTGGCGGCTTGCAGCACGGCATGTGCCAGCGGGTGTTCCGAAGTGGCTTCAACCGCCGCAGCCCAGCGCAGCACATCGGCTTCGCGCGTGCCCGGAGCAGCCCAGATGGCACCGAGGGCGGGGCGACCGAGGGTGACGGTGCCGGTCTTGTCAAGCAGCACGGTGTCCACGTTCGACAGCGTCTCCAGCGCCTCGCCCTTCCGGAACAACACGCCGAGTTCAGCGGCACGGCCGGTGCCCACCATGATGGCGGCCGGCGTCGCCAGGCCCATGGCGCAGGGACAGGCGACGACCAGCACGGCCACGGCCGCAAGCAAGGCGTGACTGATGGCGGGCGCTGGTCCGATGACGAGCCAGACGACGAAACTGAGCAGCGCGATCAGCAGCACCGCCGGGGTGAACACCCGCACCACGCGGTCCGCCAGGCCCTGGATGGGCAATTTACCGCCCTGGGCTTGCTCCACCAGCCGGATGATTTGCGCCAGTACCGTGCCCTGCCCCACCGAGGTGGCCCGCACCATCAGCATGCCCTGCTGGTTGACGGTGCCGGCGCGCACGCCATCGCCCGGATGTTTGGCGGTGGGAATGGGCTCACCGTTGAGCATGGATTCGTCCACATGCGAGGCGCCTTCGACCACCTCGCCATCCACCGGCAGGCGCTCGCCTGGGCGCATGACGACCAGATCGCCCTGCTGCACGTCGGCGATGGCCACGGTCAGCTCGTTGCCGTCTCGGCGCACCCTGGCATCCTTGGCCTGCAGCCGCGCCAGGGCGCGAATCGCAGCCGAGGTGCGGCCCTTCGCCACCTCCTCCAGATACTTGCCGAACAGCACCGCGGCGATGACCACCGCAGCCGAGTCGAAGTACACGTGGCGCGCATCCGGCGGCAGCAGGCCGGGGGCTGCCAGCACCACGATGCCGAACAACCAGGCCGCGCCCGCGCCGGTGGCGACGAGCGAGTTCATGTCAGGTGACCAATGCCGGTAAGCCGCCCAGCCGGGTCGGAAAAAGCGTCGCCCGGGGCCGAACAACACGGCCGTGGTGAGCACGGCCTGCACCCAGTCCCAGAAGCGGGGAATGGCGGCGGGCGCCGTGGCGTCGAGCACAGCCATCAAGCCATGCCAGACCATCCCGCCCATGGACAGCACCAGCACCGGCAAAGCCAGCGCCAGTGCCAGCCAGACATCACGGCGCATGGCCTGCAATTGGCGCTGCTTGTGCTCGGCCTGATCAGCGGCGGCTGCGGCGCCGTCGGCATCGGCCAGGCTGGCGGCGTAGCCGGCATCGGCCACGGCGCGCAGCAGCGCGGCCGGCTGCACGCTGGCCGGGATGTAGTGCACGCTGGCACGCTCGGTGGCCAGGTTGACACTTGCAGCAAGCACGCCGGGCAAGGCTTGCAGCGCGCGCTCCACCCGGCCAACGCAGGAGGCGCAGGTCATGCCTTGCACCAGCAAGGTGGCCTCGGCAGTACGCGGCGCATAGCCGGTGTCGCGCACGATGTCCACCAATTGCCGCGGCTGCACCTGGCGCGGGTCGAAGCGCAACTGCGCCTGCTCGGTGGCGAGGTTGACCGTGGCTTGCACCCCGGGCATGGCATTGAGCGCTCGTTCCACCCGGCTGCTGCAGGTGGCGCAGCTCATGCCGTCGATGTCGAGTTGCAACGCACAGACCTCGGCCGCGTTGGCAGAAGCCGTGAGTGATGTCGGTGTGGTGCTCGGTGTCGTCTCGGTTGTCTTCATCATGGCTTCCAGTGTCGTCCGCCTTCTATCTCGGTGTGCCCGGCGCACGGCAGGCGGTCTGGGGGACCCTCTCAAGCCCCGGGTTCGCGAGTCAGGGCCGCAAGGATGGGACACGCGGCTGCAGCGCCATGCCCGGGGCAAGTTTGGACCAAGGCCTCCAGTCCGGCCTTGAGCTGGCGCAAATCGTCAAGCCGGGCGTCGATCTGCGCCACGCGCTGCTGCACGATGGCCTTGACCGCGCCCATGTCGGCATCGGCGCTGGCATGCAGGCCAAGCAGTTCGCGAATTTCGGGTAGCGAAAATCCGAGCGCCTGGGCACGGCGGATGAAGCGCAGGCGCTGCGCCGCGGTTTGGTCGTACAGCCGATAGTTGGAGGCGCTGCGCTGGCTCGGCGCGATCAACCCCAGACGCTCGTAATGCCGCAAGGTTTCAGTGGCCAACCCGTTGACGTGGGCAAGCGTGCCGATGGTCATGGCGTTCATGGTGCAGCGTCCTCCCGTGTGAGTGATCCAAGCCTGGATGCGGGGCGACCAGAGGATGGTCGGCAGTTGTCGCCGGTGGCCTACGGCAGCCCCGCATGCCGCACCGATCATCATCCAGCAACGAACCTCAACATTATAGTTAGCTGTAATGTTGAGGTTCAGCTCGGAACAGCATCCCTACAGCGAACAGGGCCAGGCAGGTTTGAAGCGCATCCGGCCAAGCGGCCGGTGCGGGGGCCGTTGCGCCGGCCCTGCACGGATGCGACAGGGGCAGGCAGGCGCCGAATCCGTGAGGCTAGAGGCCAGCGGCGCTTGCCGCGATTCGGGCGATGTCGTGGCCTTCGACCCCATCGACCGCAACGCGGCTGTTCGCCTCGAAGCGAAAGCGAATCACCCCGTACGCGTCGACCTCTCGCTGCAAGACCTGACAGGCCCAGAGTCGATGGGCATGGGCAATGGCTTCGCCCAGGGCGAAGCCGAGTTGATGCACATCGAGCGTGCGCCGGAACAATACCGGCACGAGTTCGGCGGCCGTGCAGGCCTGGCCTTCACAGGCGCGCAGCACGCGCTGCAGGCGCTCGGCGTGGTGCTCGCGCAATTGCCGAATGCGCGCATGCGCCCCGATGAACGGCAGGCCGTGCGACGGCAGCACGCGCATGCCGGCCGGCAGCAAGGCAAAGCGCGCAAGCGCGCGCAGATAGCGGCCGAGCACATCGGCCTCCGGCTCGATGGGGAACACCGAAACGTTGGTGGAGATGCGCGGCAGCAACAAATCGCCGGCGATCAACACGCCACGCGCCTCACACCACAACGCCGCATGCTCCGGCGAATGGCCACCGCCCTCCACCACCTGCCAATCATCGGCACCGATGCGCAGAACCTGCCCATGCACCAGACGCTGATACTGCAACGGCACCGTGGGCACCATGCGCGCATAGAAATTGCCACGCCCGGCCAGTTCCTGCAGATGTGCAGGGTCGGCGCCGTGGCGGCGGTAATGCGCCAGCATGGAGGCGGTATCGGTGGGCGGCAACCCGGCCGCGAGCAGCCGGGCACTGAGGTATTCACCCTGGGTCATGCAAAGCGGCACATCCCAGCGCTGACACAGCCAGTCGGCCAGGCCGATGTGGTCGGGATGCATATGGGTGCAAATCACCCGTGTCACCGGTTTGCCGCCCAGAGCGTCGGTGAACACCTGTTCCCAAGCCGCACGCGTGGCATCGGTGGTCAAGCCACAGTCGACGATGGTCCAACCCGGACCGTTGTCCAGCAACCAGAGGTTGATGTGGTCGAGTGCCAAGGGCATGGGCATGCGCAGCCAGTACAGCCCTTCGGCCACGCGCTGGACCTGTCCAGGCGGGGGCGGTGCTTCACCAGCGAAGTACACCGGTTCGAAATCAGCTTGATGCATGGGATGCAGCGACAAGTTCACAGCCTCGCTTCGTCCCCCCCAACGCATGGGGGGCGCGAGCGATGATGGGGCAGGAGCACGCGGCGATTTCAGGCGCCGATGCCTTCGAGCAAAGTGCCCAGTTCGCGCAGCACCAGGGCTACGGCCGGATGGCGCTCGGCAAAGCGCAACGACAGTTCGCGCACCCGTTGCGTCAGACCGGTTTCGTTTTGCCCCGCCTGGTCATCGAGCACGCGGCGAATGTCGGCATCCAGGCCGGCAAGTTCAGACTTGAGCTGATCGTCCAGCGGTACGCCCGATTCCAGGGCGGCGCGCAGCCGGTCGAGGCTTTGTTTGACAGTTTGCTGATCCACGAATCATCCTCAGGGCGGTGTGATGACATCAATCTTAGGCCTCGGGAACGCCCCCGGCACACCTGCATGAAACACCAGGCAAACGAGTGCGGCCCAGCCAGAGCACGATGGAGGATGCATCCGGTTGCGACGCGAATGGCATACTGCACACCACCCGGAACCTTCCATGAACCTCCATACTTGGCTGCTGTACGCCTTCACCGTTGGCCTGATTTCCGCGATTCCCGGCCCCAATATGCTGCTGGTGATGAGCCATGGTGCGCGCCACGGGCTGCGCCGCTCCACCGCCACCATGGCCGGCTGCATGACGGCACTGCTCATCATGATTTCCATTTCCGCCGCCGGTCTCGGCGTGTTCCTGCAAGCCTGGCCTGCACTGTTCGACGCGCTGCGCCTGCTGGGAGCCGCCTATCTCATCTACCTCGGCATCAAAACCTGGCAAGCCGCCGCCCATGCCAAGACCTTGGCGGCGCCACCGACCGCCGCTGAACAGCCGCGAAGCCTGCACACGCCTGGTGCCCTGTACCGCAATGGCTTCCTGGTGGCCAGCAGCAATCCCAAGGCCATCCTGTTCGCAGCCGCCCTGCTACCTCAGTTCATGAGCCCCACGGCCCATGGGTTGCTGCAATTCGTGGTCCTCGTCAGCACCTTTGCCACCATCGAGGTGAGCTGGTATTTCATTTATGCCGGGTTCGGCTCGCGTCTGGGCAAGCTGCTGCGCGGCGCAAAAGTCGCACGCGCATTCCAGCGCGCAACCGGTGGCATCTTCGTCGGCTTCGGCGCCGCCATGGCGGCCTTTCATCGCTGAGCGACCATACCGAAAAATCCGCGAGCCGGCGAACGGCCTGGCCCTGCGAAAGTTCCAGGAGACCAACCCGATCAGTCCGATGTCCGGGATGACGACCGTTCAGATCAACGCGGATTGCGGCGCGCAACCCAGTACATGGCCCCGTTCGGGCCGTAGCGTTCCGCATGGGGTACTCCATGCGGTAGCGCGAAGGTGTCACCTGGCGTAAGGCGACGCGTCTTGCCCTCGCAGGTCAGCCACATCTCGCCCTCGATCACCACCGCATCCGCATCGAACGGATGCGTGTGCGTCTCCAGCTCCGCCCCGGGCGGCCAGCGACGAACGAGCGCTTCTTCGAATCCACGGTCCAGGGCTTGGGCCTGAAAGTCATCAAACGTCATGGCATTCATGGTGTGGGAGTGATCCGGTGACACGGCAAACGGCAGCGAGAGCGTGAACGGCCCCCAGCGACCGCTAGGCATCAAGAATACCGGGGAACGACCCATGACGATCATGACCACATGGCGCAGCGGGCCGCACAAGACGCCATTCGAGACGATCGAGTTCACCCATGCCAAGGGAACGCGAGCAGGCCAAGCGTACTGCGCGCTGCGATCGCACCGCAGCCAACTTCGTCGCGCCGGCTTGGGGGATCCCTGGGTCACCCGGATCCCGCATTTCCATTGATGCACCGAAGAGTCAGACCACAGGCAACAAATCGGCAACAAGTTTCCGGAAGTGGGCCGATCAACACATGGCGGCACTGCGCAGGTCGTTGATTCAATTGGTCGGGGCGAGAGGATTCGAACCTCCGACCCTCTGCTCCCAAAGCAGATGCGCTACCAGGCTGCGCTACGCCCCGAACCCGCCATTCTAGGGTACGGTACAGATCTGGCAGGGACAGCTGACTGGCGTCATGCCTTGCAACACGGGGTTTATCGTGCCGGAACTAAGATGCTGCGTCAGTTTTACACGGTGCCAAAACCGTCCTGCCTGTCACCGTCCTTTGCAGCCATGCCCCAATCAACCATGCGAATCCTGCTCGATGAACTGCTCAGCGCCGATGCGCTCGAGCTGGTCGATCAACTCGCTCTTCCCCGCTCGTGGCTCACCTGCTCCGACCCGAACGCGGTGTCACGCGGCGAATTGGCGCTGGCCATGGCCCAAGCACTGTTTGCGCGGCTGGCGCAGACAGTGCCGGAGGCGATGCGCTACATCGAGCGTGCACGCAAACAGGGGCGCTCGATCACTTTCGACCATGGTGCGGTTCGCACGGTACTCGCGCCCTGCTGCGGTGCCTTGCCCTGTGGCGAGGCCGCCGTCACCCG
The DNA here is from genome assembly GCA_028871675.1 of Betaproteobacteria bacterium. GTDB lineage: Bacteria > Pseudomonadota > Gammaproteobacteria > Burkholderiales > Burkholderiaceae_C > Thiomonas_A. The sequence goes on along the minus strand of JAGWMO010000036.1, from coordinate 23,197 downwards.
CATCTTGCTGCCGCTGGGTTACACGCAGGCGGGAACCTACCCTCTGCCGCGGCTGGGGATGACGGGGCGGGCCTACATCCACATCGACGACCCGCAAGGCATTCCCCAATTCTTCGTGAGCGAGCTGCATCCCGAAGGCTTTTCCGCGGCGTTTCAGCAAACGGTGAGCACGGTTCTCCGCGCGTCGCGCGACCCCTTGGGCCCGGCCGATCATGACGCCATGCAAGCTCTGCGCCTGGAGGGCCACTTGGCGTTCGACACCGCACGCCAATTGCTCCCCGCCCTGCTGCGCTGCTTCGAGCGCCAGCACCCGCTGCCCAGCCTGGCTCAATACCAACTGCTGCTGCGGGAGTCGGCCGAGATGGCCTGGATCAGCACGGAAGGCCAGACCTTCAACCACGCCACCGACCGGGTTGAGGATGTCCTCGAACTGGCAGCGCAGTTGCGCGCCGAGGGCTTTGCCATCAAGGACCAGGTGGAAGTGTCCTCCAGCGGAACGGTCCGCCAAACCGCGTTGCGCGCGGCCAGTATGCAGCGGGCGTTGCTGGGGGAGGACGGCCCTCGGCTGCACGACTTGCCCGGCTCGTTCTTCGAATTCATCAGCCGCGACGCGCGGTCCGGCGGGGCTTTACCTGCCGATATGGACATGCGCTTCGATTCCGGCAACGCAACCGGCATTTTCAAAATGACTGCAACATCGCCATGACATCCTACAAACCGACTCGCGTTTTCTCGCCCGCCCTTCCGCTCTTCGTAGCCCTGTGCGCCTTCGGCATCCTGGCCGGTGCGCTCTGGGTGCAACACCAGTCCAACCCGCCATGCCCGCTGTGCATCCTGCAGCGCATGGCCTACCTTGGCATGCTGGTCTTTGCCCTCATGGCCGCGGGCCTGGCAGCAGCGGGACAGGTGGCTGCAAGCCGCGTGTCCCTGCTTTTGGGCGCCCTGGGCGGCCTTGCCGGCCTGGGCGTCGCCGGGCGGCATGTGTGGCTGGTCTGGCATCCAGGCCAGACCTGCGGGCTGGACCCGCTCGCTGCCACCATCAACAACTGGAGCATCACGCATTGGGCCCCGTGGATGTTCCGCGCCGACGGCCTGTGCGCCGACGTGCCGTCGATTCTCGGTGTATCGCTACCCCTGTGGTCGGCGCTGGGATTCATCCTGCTGACCATCCTGCTGCTGCTCTCTATGCGCGGCGCCAAGCGGCGCTGAGCGGGCGGTTCACCATGCACCAGCCGCTCAGGGCCACCGCCCTGTCGATGCTCGACCTCGTCGCCGTGCGCGAGGGTGGCACTGTGGCGGGTGCGCTGGCCATTGCCTTGCGCACCGCGCAACATGCCGAAGCGCTCGGCTTCCAGCGCTACTGGCTGGCGGAGCATCACAACATGCCCGGCATCGCCAGTTCCGCCACCGCCGTGCTCGTGGGGCACATCGCCGCAGGTACGCAGCGCATGCGCATCGGCTCCGGCGGGGTGATGCTGCCGAACCATGCGCCGCTCATCGTTGCCGAGGCTTTCGGCACGCTGGCCGAACTGTATCCGGACCGCATCGACCTCGGCCTGGGCCGCGCCCCCGGCACGGACCCGCTGACCATGCGGGCATTGCGCCGCGACCGCGTCGAAAGCGAGGACGATTTTCCCCGCGACGTGGCCGAGCTTCAGCGCCTGCTGGCCCCGGCCGAGCCCGGCCAGCGGCTCATCGCCATGCCGGGCGCCGGCACGAATGTCCCGATATGGCTGCTCGGCTCCAGCCTGTTCTCTGCGCAACTGGCGGCCGAGCGCGGCCTGCCTTACGCTTTCGCCTCGCACTTCGCACCCCGCCTGCTGCTGCCCGCGCTGAAGCTTTACCGCGGCGCGTTCCGCCCTTCCGCCACGCTGGCGCAGCCCCATGTCGCCATCGGCGTGCCCCTGATCGCGGCCCCCACTGACGATGAAGCCCAGTACCTTGCCAGCAGTACGCACCAGCGTGTGCTCAGCATCATCACAGGGCGCCGGGGGAAGCTGCAGCCCCCGGTCCAGGATTTCCTGGAGACATTGCATCCCCGGGAACAAGCCGCCATTGCCGAGTTCCTGGCTGCGGCCGTGATTGGCGGCCCCGACACCGTGCGCGCCGGTTTCCATGCCCTGGCCGAGGCCACGCAAGCGGACGAATTCATGCTGGTCTGCGATGTGTTCGACGCCGACCTGCGACTGCGCTCGCTGGACATCGCCGCAACGGCCATGCAGGCTTGACACCGGCGCCGTTGTCCTGAAGGCGTCGCTGGCATGCTCCACGACGCCAGCGCGAGGCACTGGCTTTCGAATTCGAGGCTCATCCTGGATGTCGGCAGCTTGGTCGGGGTGGCCAAGCCCCAGGCGCGGGGCCGGCTGCTTCGGCCTGGCCGCTCACAAGCCAAGAAGACATGGCGCGAGCAGGCCCTGGTTTCCTTGTTGTCTTGGCCCGGGAGCCGTCCTAGCATGCAAACTCCACTTCAACGAAAGGATGACCATGAATCCCGAACAGTTGATTGCCGCGCAAAAAGCCCAGTTCGAAAATCTGTTCAATATGGTGACCAAGACCATGGACAGCATGGAAAAGCTGGTGACCCTCAGCATGCAGACCGTGAAATCCACCTTGCAGGACAGTGCCGAGGAAACCATGGCCAAGATGTCGGCCAAGGATTTGCAGAGTCTGACACGCCAGCAGGGCCAGTGGATGGAACCGCTGGCTGAACGCATGCTCAGCTATGCCCAGCATGTCCAGCAGATCACATCCAGTGCCCAGGCTGAAATCGCCAAAAACGCGGAGGACCAGGTGGCGGAGATGCATCGTCAGTTCATGGCCCTGGTCGAAAGCTCGGCGAAACACGCCCCAGCCGGCTCCGAGCCCGCCGTGGCGATGATGAAGACAGCCATCCAAGGTGCCAACGCGGCTTACGACTCGGTGCGCAGAGCGTCGAAACAAGCCGGGGAAATGGCCGAGACGAATTTGCGTGCAGCCACGATGGCCGCGCGTCAATCGGTCGAGGCCGCCTCGACGAAATCGAAACGCAAAACCTGAGGTCGGGCTGTCGAGGTGGCCCCCCGGGTGTCGGCCCCAGCGCCTAGGTTTGGGCCGTGGTGCACGCTGGAGTCTCCTCGCGCCCGCGCTGCCTGGGCGGCGCGAGGGGTTCCCGGGTGCATGTTCATGTCAGGGCTGCGCGGCCTGCTGACGCCCCCAGGCCCAGTCGGAGACCTGACCGGTCAGGCTCAAGGCTCCAGTTCCTTGAACACCTCGCGCGCAAGGCGGAAACTGTCGATGGCGGCCGGTGCGCCGCAGTACACCGCGGCCTGGAGGAAGACCTCCTTGATCTCGTCCCGCGTCACCCCATTGGTGAGGGCTCCCCGAATGTGCAGCTTGAGTTCGTGCGGGCGGTTGAGCGCGGTGAGCATGCCTAAATTGAGCAGGCTGCGGTCACGACGCGACAGCCCGGGACGAGACCAGATCTCGCCCCAGGCGTACTCGGTCACCAGACCTTGCAGGTCGCGGTTGAAATCGTCGGCGCCACGGATGGCGGCGTCCACATAGTCGGACCCCAGCACGTCCTTGCGGACAGCCAGGCCACGGTCATATCGGGTTTGATCCATCGGGTTCTCGAGCAAGCATCCCTGCAAGGCGTCGAGCCGGAGAACACGCTCGACACAAACAGAGGACAACGAAGTCTGGGAGATTGCCCCTGATGAGGCGAATCAAGTCTAATACGCTTAAGCCAGCTTGTCGCAAACCGCTCGACGCCTGCCGCCGCTGAAGATCACCTGGCTGATTGAGTCTGATCGCCATGCTCGCTGAGCGGTGTAGATGGATTCAACTCGACCGCCGGCCCTTTGAGCAAGCCCCGAATACACACACCATGCGCGCCCTCGCCCTTCGGAATCATCTGCGCTTTCACTACGCCTGGGTCGTGGTTGGCGTGACCTTTCTGGTCATGCTGATCACCGCCGGCACGCGCGCCGCACCGAGCGTGATGCTCGTCCCGCTGCAACACGCGTTCGGCTGGGATCTGGCCAGCATTTCCGGCGCGTTGTCCATCAACCTGGCCCTCTTCGGCTTGATGGGCCCTTTCGCCGCCGCCTGCATGCAGCGCTTCGGTTTACGCAAGACGGTGCTGGGCGCACTCATGCTTCTCGCAGTCGCCGTGGCGTGGTCCAGCGTCATGCAGCACAGTTGGCAGATGTGGCTGATCTGGGGCTTGATCGTCGGCAGCACCACCGGCGCCACGGCCATGACCCTGGGCGCGGTCGTCGTCAGCCGCTGGTTCACTGCCCGCCGCGGCCTGGCCATGGGCCTGCTCACCGCCAGTTCCGCCACCGGGCAACTGGTGTTCCTGCCCTTGCTGGCCTATATCGTCGAGCACCATGGGTGGCAGCCCGTGATCTGGACCGTAGCCGGCGGCGCGGCGCTCGTCATCCCCCTGGTCTATGTTCTCATGCCGGAGCAGCCCGCCTCGGTGGGCCTACGGCGCTACGGGGATGCCGACGACGCTCCCGCCCAGGCGGAGGCACCGAAGACCAACCCCATCTCCATGGCTTTCGGCGCCCTCGGCAAAGCCGTGAAGGTGCGCGACTTCTGGCTGCTCTTCTTCAGCTTCTTCATCTGCGGCGCGACCACCAACGGCTACATCGGCACGCACTTCATCGCCATGTGCGGCGACCACGGCCTGACACCGGTGCAAGGCGCCAGCATTCTGGCCACCATGGGCGCCCTCGATCTCGTGGGCACCACGCTATCCGGCTGGCTGTCCGACCGCTTCAACAACCGCGTGCTGCTGTTCTGGTATTACGGCCTGCGTGGTCTGGCGCTCATCTACCTGCCCTATGCCTTCGGCCTGGGCTACTTCGGCTTGCCGGTCTTCGCGCTGTTCTACGGGCTGGATTGGGTGGCCACCGTGCCGCCGACCGTGCGCCTCACGAACGATGTCTTCGGCAGCCGCGAGGCGCCCATCGTGTTCGGCTGGGTCGTGGCTGGCCACCAGATCGGGGCAGCCTTTGCGGCGTTGATGGGAGGAATCCTGCGCAGCAGTTACGGCAATTACACCCTGGCCACGACCCTCTCCGGCATCCTCGGGTTGGTTGCCGCCGTTCTGGTGCTGCGCATCCGCAATCGCGCGGTGCGCGTGGTGGCAGCTTGACTCCCTCAGAGCCCCGATCATGCGCATCCTGATCATCGGCGCCGGAGCAATCGGCGGTTATTTCGGCGGCCGGCTGCTGCAGGCGGGTCAGGATGTGACCTTCCTGGTTCGAGCGCGCCGCGCGCTGCAGCTCGAGCGCTCCGGTTTGCGCATCCAGAGTCCGCGCGGCGACCTCACTCTGCACGATCCAGCCACCGTCCAGGCGGAGCATCTGCGCACCCACTTCGACCTCATCGTGCTGAGCTGCAAGGCCTACGATCTGGATGACGTGATCCGGGACATGGCGCCGGCCGTGGGCCCGCAAACCGCCATCCTGCCCTTGCTCAACGGCATGCGCCACCTGGATGCGCTGGACGCCGCATTCGGGCGTCAGCGCGTCCTCGGCGGCCAGTGCATGATCGCGGCCACCCTCGATGCCGACGGTGTCATCGTGCACCTGAACGACACCCATCACCTGGTCTTCGGAGAGCGCGATGGTGAACACTCGGAGCGTGCGCGTCGCATCGCGGAGGCCTTCGCCAGTGCCCAGGTCGACGTGCGCGCGAGCCCGCAGATCATCCATGAGATGTGGGAGAAGTGGGTGTTCCTGACGACCCTGGCCGCCAGCACCTGCCTGATGCGCGCACCGATTGGCGCCATCCTTGCCGCGCCTTCAGGCAGGGCCGTGATCGAGGGTCTGCTGGAGGCCTGCCTCGGTGTCAGCCGAGCTGCGGGGTATGCCCCGCGGGCGGCATTCCTGGAGCGCACGCGCGACATCCTGACCACGGCAGGCTCAACCTTGACGGCCTCGATGCTTCGCGACATCGAGAACGGCTCCCGCATCGAGGCCGACCACATCGTGGGCGACATGCTCCAGCGACGCGTTGAAGCCGGGCTCGAGTCGCCTGGCGCCTCCTTGCTTTCGGTCGCCTACAGCCATCTGAAGGCCTATGAGGCACGCAGGGCCGAAGCGGCAGGCAAGGCGGCTTGATGGCGCCTTGCCGGGCTGGGGCGTGCGCCATCCCGGCAAGCGCCGCCAGATCACCGCCGGACATCATGCCGCCGCATCTGTCGATCCGCGCCCGGCCGGATCGTCGTATCAACAAGGCGCCATGTGGCGCCCGCCACCCACTCCCTCAAGGAGACCCTCATGAGCAAGGTCAAAGCCATCCCCGACGGCATGCACAGCCTCACCCCGCACCTGGTCTGCCGCGGCGCTGCGGCGGCCATCGACTTCTACGGCCGCGCGTTCGGCGCGATCGAGCTGTTCCGCCTGCCTGGCCCCGATGGCAGGCTGATCCATGCCTGCGTGCGCATCGGCGATTCGCAGCTGTTCCTGGTTGACGAGATGCCCGAGCACGGCGCGCTCGGCCCGCAAGCGCTGAAGGGCACGCCGGTGACCCTGCACCTGCAGGTGGAGGACGCCGACGCCGTGTTTGCCCGCGCGGTGCAGGCCGGCGCCACGGTCGGCATGCCGCTGGCCGACATGTTCTGGGGCGACCGCTACGGCCAGGTGGTCGATCCCTTCGGCCATCACTGGTCCATCGCCACTCACGTGCGCGACGTCCGTCCCGACGAGATGGTCGCGGCGATGAAGGCCGGTGGATAATCGGTCGGCGCAGGTGTCTGCCGCGCAAGTCGACCGAGGGAGCACGCCATGCGTGACCTGCTGCTGATCAGCGAGCCGCGCGGCCAGCGCGAAGCGCGCACCGACGCCGAGGGCCGCGCGCGCTACGCCGAGATGGTCGCTTTCGGCGAGGGCCTGGGCAGCAAGCTGCTGGCCAGCGAATCGCTGCGTCCGGACCGCCACGGCGTGCGCGTGCAGGCTCTGCACGACCAGCCGGTGCTGCGCGATGGCCCGTTCGCCGAAGCCCGGGAGATGATCGGCGGCTTTTTCCTGCTCGACTGCGCCAGCCTGGACGAGGCCGTGGCCATCGCCCGGGACTGTCCCGCCGCGCGCTTCGCCACCGTCGAGGTGCGCGAGTGCGCGCCGTGTTTCGTCCACTGAAACCAGCGGCAGCCTGCCCGGTTGCCCGTCACCCGGAGACTTCGACATGACGACCCGTACCGTGCAACTGCACCGCGTGCTGCGCGCCCCGCCCGAGCGCGTGTATCGCGCCTTCCTCGACGCCGACGCCCTGGCCAAATGGCTGCCGCCGCACGGTTTCACCGGCCGCGTGCACGAGCTGGACGCCCGCGTCGGCGGCCGCTACCGCATGACGTTCACCGGCTTCGGCACGGGCCAGAGCCACGCCTTCGGCGGCGAGTACCTGGAGCTGGTGCCCAACGCGCGCATCCGCCACACGGACGTCTTCGACGACCCGAACCTGCCGGGCGTGATGGAGACCACGATCAGCCTGCGCGAAGTGTTCTGCGGCACCGAGTTGCAGGTGGTGCAGCAGGGCATTCCGCCGGCCATCCCGCTCGAGGCGTGCCATCTGGGCTGGCAGGAATCGCTGCAGCTGCTGGCGCTGCTGGTGGAGGCGGACGTTTCCGCCGCGGCAAACTGAGTCGCGGGAGCCGGCCATGACCAAACTGCGCGTGCAGAACTTTGCGGTGTCCCTCGACGGCTACGCCGCCGGACCGGACCAGGACCTGCAGAACCCGCTGGGGGTGCACCTGGGCGGCGGTGCGGCCACGGTGCGGCAATACCTGCAGGCGCGCCTGATCGACGAGTTGCACCTGGCCGTCAGCCCGGTGCTGCTGGGGCGGGGCGAGGCGCTGTTCGCCGGCCTCGACCTGCCCGCGCTGGGCTATGCCTGCACGCAGGTCGTACCCGGCGAGCGCGCCACCCACGTCATGCTGGGCAGGCGGCCCTGAGGCGCGCGAGGAGGCTGAACACGATGTCGCCCGATCCCGCCATGCCGTCCTCGCGCGTCGCCTGAGTCCAGGCCCGTCATGCCGGCATCCGCTGTTTCCCCTGCCCAGAAACATTACGCAAGCGTCGTTGCGGCGCTGAGCGCCGATGCGGAAGTCCACTTCGACGCCTCGGGGCGCGGCTTCGGCGCCTCCACGCTGCGCACGCACGGCAAAATTTTTGCGATGCTGGCCTCGCGCGAGCGCTTCGTGGTGAAGCTGCCGCCGGCGCGCGTGGCCGAACTGCTGCAGGCTGGCATGGGCGCGCCCTTCGACATGGGCCATGGCCGCGTGATGCGCGAGTGGGTGGTGATCGCGCCGATGGATCCTTCGGGCTGGATCGCACTGGCGCGGGAAGCCTTGCTTTACGTGGCCGCATCGAGCCAGCGGCCGCCCGCCCGCGGCCGCGGCCGATCGCCGTGAGCGCGTCCGCCGGCGAGGTGGCGCGCGCCATCGCCGCGATCTGGCACAGCGAGTCGGCGAAGGTCGTGGCGCACGTGGCGCGCATCACGCACGACCTCGGCCTGGCCGAGGACTGCGCCCAGGACGCGCTGGTGGCGGCGCTGGAGCACTGGCCCGAACTGGGCATTCCCGAGCGCCCCGGCGCCTGGCTGATGACGGCGGCCAAGCGGCGTGCGCTCGACCACCTTCGCCACCAGAAGCTGGCCGCGCCCCGTCACGAGGCGCTCGGCCACGAGACCGACCTGCAGCACGCCATCGCCGCGCGCGAGTTCGCCGAGATGGTGGATGCGCGGCTCGACGACGCCATCGGCGACGACCTGCTGCGGCTGATCTTCACCGCCTGCCATCCCGTGCTGGCGCCGGAGGCGCGCAGCGCGCTCACCCTGCGCGTGATGGGCGGCCTGTCCACCGCCGAAATTGCGCGCGCCTACCTCAAGCCGGAGGCCACCATCGCCCAGCGCATCGTGCGCGCCAAGCGCAGCCTGGCCGCCGCGCAGGTGCCGTTCGAGATGCCGCGCGGCGACGCGTTGCAGGCACGCCTCGCCTCCGTGCTGGAGGTGCTGTACCTGATGTTCAACGAGGGCTACGCCGCCACCGCCGGCCCGGAGTGGACGCGCCCGGCGCTGTGCGGGGAAGCGCTGCGGCTGGCGCGCGTGCTGGCCGGGCTGATGCCGCGGCAGTCGGAAGTGCTGGGTCTGCTGGCGCTGATGGAACTCCAGTCTTCGCGGCTGGATGCGCGGGTGGATGCCGGCGGCGCGCCGGTGCTGCTGGCCAGGCAGGACCGCCGCCGCTGGGACCACCGCCTGATCCACCGCGGCCTGGACGCGCTGGCGCATGCCCAGGCGCTGCCCGGCCCGCTCGGGCCCTACGCGCTGCAGGCGGCCATCGCCGCCTGCCACGCCTGCGCCGCCCATGCCGACGACACCGACTGGACGCGCATCGTGGCGCTGTACGACGCGCTGCTGCAGACGACGCCGTCGCCGGTGATCGCGCTCAACCGCGCGGTGGCGGTGGCGATGGCCTTCGGCCCCGCAGCGGGACTGGAGCTGGTGGATGCCCTGCGGACCGAGCCCGCCCTGGCCCAATACCACCTGCTGCCCGCGGTGCGCGGCGACTTGCTGATGCGACTGGACTGTCGCCCTGAAGCACGCGCAGAATTTGAACGCGCGGCCGCCCTGGCCGCCAACGCCAGCGAGCGAGCATTGCTGCTCAAGCGAGCGGCGACATGCCGGATCCTGGCTGATGGAGACCGCCGATGAAGCCGCGCATCACCCTGATCACGCTCGGCGTCGCTGATCTTGAACGCTCGTTGCGCTTCTACCGCGACGGACTGGGATTGCCCACCGACGGCATCGTCGGCACCGAGTTCGATCATGGCGCCGTGGTCTTTTTCGCGTTGCAATCGCAACTCAAGCTGGCGCTGTACCCCCACGCCAGCCTCGCGCACGACGCCGGCCTCGCGCCCGGCACGCCAGGCGCGGTGTCATGCAGCCTGGCCCACAACGTCGCCAGCCAGGCCGAGGTCGATGCGGTGATGCGGCAGGCCGAGTCCGCTGGCGCGCGCATCGTCAAGCCGGCTTGTGGCACGTTCTATGGCGGCTACGCCGGCTATTTCCAGGATCCGGATGGCCACCTGTGGGAGGTGGCATGGAATCCGGCCTGGGCGATGCCATCGCACGAGCAAGCAGATCAACCATGATGCCGACCTGTCGCGCGAACCCGGGGCATTCCAAAGCTCCCTCGTGCAAACACTTTGCCGGCATCGCACCGAACGATCAGGTCCCGCGCCTGCGCAGCCTCCGGGGGACGATCATCGCACCCACCCAGCATGGGCCGGCCGCCCTGGACCGGCACTGGACTGACGGCCATGCAAGGCGAGGACGGCCGTGACACCGGCCGCGCGTGCCGGCACCGGGATTTTTCGGACCCGGCCTGATTTGCGCACCACGTCCATGTTGGCGCCGGCAGCAGCCGAGGCGGAATGCGCGTCGTCGATGGGGTCCGCGACCCGGATTCACCGCGGGACGACACAGTGCGACGCACCTCCAAGTAACACACGGTAGCAACTGCGTGCGCGCATCGGCGTCAGGAAGCGACAGGATCGCCGACGAATCCGCCATTGGCATCGAGGAGACCTCGCCATGAGCAGCAACACAACAACGATCCACCCTGTCTGGCTGCGCGTGTCGCACTGGATCAACGCACTCGCCGTGGTGCTCATGGTCATGAGCGGCTGGCGCATCTACGACGCTTCACCCATCTTCTCCTTCTCCATCCCCACCGGCTGGACCTTGGGCGGCTGGCTGGGCGGCGCGCTGCAATGGCATTTCGCCGCCATGTGGCTGCTGTTCACCAATGGCCTGTTCTACCTGTTCATGAACCTCGTCAGCGGGCGCTTCAAGCGCAAGTATTTCCCCTTGCGGCCGCGCGACGTCTGGCACGACTTCCGCCGCGCCATCACCGGCAGGCTCGGGCACGCCGATCTGGCGCATTACAACGCGGTGCAGAAGTTCGCTTACTTGGTGGTGGTGCTCGATTTGATCGTGCTGGTGCTCTCGGGTCTGGTCATCTGGAAGTCGGTGCAGTTTCCCCTGCTGCGCGCCTTGATGGGCGGCTACGACAACGCCCGCATCGTGCACTTCGTCGCCATGAGCATCGTCGTGGCCTTCTTCGTCGTGCACCTCGTCATGGTGGCGCTGGTGCCCAAATCATTCCTGACCATGGTTCGCGGTCGCTGAGGAGCCTGTCATGCAAACCCCGAAAAACATCATCCCCACCTTCGACCGCGAAGCCTTCCTGAAGGAGGCCCGGCAGGCGCTCGGCGCGCCGGCGCGCCGCCGCTTCGGTAAGCAGTTGCTGAGCCTGGGCGCGCTGTCCATGCTCGGCGGCTGCGACTTGACCGACACCAACTCCGCGCAGAACCTGCTGCAAAGCATGTCGCGCTGGAACGACCGGGTGCAGCTCTGGCTGTTCGATCCCAAGCGCCTGGCGCCGACCTACACCGAGGCGCAGATGACGCATCCCTTCCCCTTCAACGCCTATTACGCCGAAGATCAGACCCCGGTGATCGACGGCGGCACGTATCGGCTGCAGGTCGGCGGCCTGGTCAGGGACAAGCGCGCGTGGACCTTGCGCGAGCTGTATGCTCTGCCGCAGCAGGACCAGATCACCCGTCACATCTGCGTGGAAGGCTGGAGCGCCATCGGCCGCTGGGGCGGCACGCCGTTTCACATCTTCCTGAAACTCATCGGCGCCGACCTGTCGGCCAAGTACGTCGCCTTTCAATGTGCGGACAACTACTACGAAAGCATCGACATGGAAACGGCGCTGCACCCGCAGACCATCATGGCCTTCACCTATAACGGCAAGACTCTGCCGAGCAAGTTCGGCTACCCGATGAAGCTGCGCATGCCGACCAAGCTGGGCTACAAGAATCCCAAGCTCATCACCGCCATGCAGGTCACCAACAAGTACCCCGGCGGCTACTGGTCGGACCAGGGATACAACTGGTTCGGCGGCTCCTGAGCCGCAGTGCCGGTACGCGTACCCGATGTGTGGGCACTCCGGCCATCGATTGGACTGAGGATTGCATCATGACCACCCTGTCAGCCCTGCTCGGCGCACTGTGCCTGGCGCTGTATGCAGCGAGTGCCGCGGCACAAACGACCACGGACCCTGGCGCCATGGGCGGGATGCATCACCCCGCCTCGGCCGCCGCTGGCATGATGAAGCAAGGCGAGCCCATGAACATGAAAAAACGCATGGTGAGCAAGGAGAAAAAAATGCGACAGGAAGGCATGATGAACAAGGATGCCGCGGGCACGGCGCCCATGGGACACGGCTCGCAATGATCGAGGGCATGTGCACGAAGACCACGGTGCTGAACGCAGGCGTGGGCCCAAGCCACGCCGAGAGAGGCATCGCGCGGCGCAAGTGCCGCAGCGTCACGTCACCGGCGTCCTGTACCCGGCTCGAGTCCTTGGGCAAGCGCCAACACGCCCCCGCATGATCTCGGAACGTGAACCTGCACCAGGGCCGGCCGACGCTCGGGAATAGGCGGTCGAGGATGGCTTGTTGGGGATCGCGTCAACGCGCAGAGCTTCCCTGGAGGCCGCCCGGTCCTTGAGCCGGACCATTCGGCAGCCTCACACGAAACCGCGTGAGTCCGCCCTCGGACCTGACCAGCACCGTTCCGCCGTGCGCTTCCACGATGGACTTGACGATTGCCAGCCCCAATCCCGCGCCTTCGCCTTTGCGCTGGCGGGAGGGATCGACGCGGTAAAAGCGATCGAAGAGTCGGGGCAGATGTTCCGCGGGAATGTCCGGCCCCGGGTTCGAGATGTCCACGACGGCCTGATCGGCCTCCCGCCGCAGCGCGACGACGACAGCCTGGCCTTCAGGCGTATGCCGAATGGCATTGGCGATCAGGTTGCTGAGGGCTCGCTGCAACATCTGGCGATCGCCACTGACCGTGTCGACCTCTCCTTCGAGGACCAGACCGACGCGGTGATCGTCCGCCCAGGCCTCGAAGTAATCGAACAGCGCCCGCACCTCGGCACCGAGGTCGACTCCGCCCGACTCCAGGTGGATCCGGCTGTGGTCGGCCTGGGCCAGAAACAGCATGCCGCCGATCATCGCGCTCAAGCGCTCGAACTCCTCCAGGTTGGAGTAGAGAACTTCACGGTAGGCGTCCATGCCACGGACTTTCGACAAGGCGACTTGCGTCTGCATGATCAGGTTGGTCAGCGGCGTGCGCAATTCGTGGGCAATATCTGCGGAAGCGTTTGTCAAGCGTTGGAAACTGTCCTCGATGCGCCTGAGCATGGTGTTGAAAGACACCACCAGCTCGGCGAGCTCGACCGGCACCTGCTCCGGGTCGAGCCGAACGTGCAAATGCGCGGAGGTGATGTCCTGCATCCTGGCACTGATACGGCGAATCGGCGCATGACCACGCTGCATCGCCAACCATGCCACGCCGATGCTGATGATGCTGGCCTTGCGCTGGCGCGAAGGCGATACCGTCACGATTCGGGTGACGAACAGACTGCGCCAGGCGACCTCGGTGCATTGGCACGGCATGCTGCTGCCGTTCCAGATGGACGGCGTGCCGGGCATCAGCTTCAAGGGCATCGCGCCCGGGGAAGCGTTTGTCTACCGCTTCAAGGTCCTTCAATCAGGCACCTATTGGTACCACTCCCATTCCGGCATGCAGGAACAGACCGGCATGTATGGCGCCATCGTCATCGAGCCGGCCGGTGGCGAAACCCTGAAGGCCACGCGCGACTATGTCGTGCAACTTTCGGATTGGACCGATGAAGATCCGATGCGCGTCATGGCCAAGCTCAAGGCGGACAGCGGCTACTACAACTACAACCAACCCACCGCCACGGAGTTCTTTCAGGATGTCGCCCGGGACGGCTTGAAAGCCGCTCTGGAGAAGCGCCAGATGTGGAACAAGATGCGCATGAGCCCGAACGATCTGGGCGATCTCTCGGGCAGCACGCTGACCTACCTGATGAACGGCACGACTCCGGCCGGCAATTGGACCGCGTCGATGCGCCCGGGTGAGGTGGTGCGGCTGCGGTTCATCAATGGAGCGGCCAACACGTTCTACGACGTGCGCATTCCGAACCTGAAACTCACCGTGGTGCAGGCCGATGGTCAGAACATCGACCCGGTGACCGTGGACGAATTCCGTTTCGGTCCCGGCGAGACCTACGACGTGCTGGTGCGACCGCAATCGGATGCATACACGATTTTCGCCCAATCGATGGATCGAACCGGCTATGCCCGCGGCACGCTGACGAGCCGCGCAGGTCTGGCGGCGCCGGTGCCGGCGATGGACAAGCCGCAGCAACTCACCATGGCCGACATGATGGGCAGCATGGATGGCATGGCACCGGGCAGCATGCCGGGGATGGCCGACACGCCTGGCATGCAGATGGGAGGCGATACGGCCGCGACGAGCAAGCCTTCGCGCCACGCGTCGACCGAATACGGCCCGACGACCGATAACCGCGTGGACTCCCCGCGCACCAACCTGAACGATCCGGGAGTCGGCCTTCGCGATAACGCCCGCAGGGTGCTGACGCTGGCCGATCAGCACACCGTGGGGGGTCCCATCGACCCGCGCGCCCCCGAGCGTGAGCTTGAGTTTCACCTCACGGGCAATATGGGGCGTTACACGTGGTCGATCGACGGGGTCGAGTTCGGCAAGTCGACGCCCGTGCATTTCCGCTATGGCGAGCGCCTGTGCGTTGTCCTGGTCAACGACAGCATGATGCCCCATCCCATGCATATGCACGGCATGTGGAGCGAGCTGGAAAGTCCGACTGGGCAATTCCAGGTCCGGCGCCACACCATCCCCGTGCAGCCGGCGCAGCGCATCAGCTATCTCGTGACGGCCGATGCGCCAGGACGCTGGGCTTGGCACTGTCACCTGATGATGCACATGGAAGCCGGCATGTTCCGCGAAATCATCGTGTCGTGACTGCGCGGATACGAGCCCAGCAACAGGAACCATCAACAAGGAATCCGGATGAACACGATACACACCCAGCTGTTATCGGTTGCAATTGCAATTGCAGCCTTGTGGGCCTCTCCCGCATGGTCGCAGAGCGCCGCCGGGGATCACCGGCAGCACACCGGCGCGAAGGCCTCGACCCAAGCGACCGCCTCCTCCGACGCCCCCATGGCGGGCATGGCGATGCCAGGCATGGCGGACGAAACGCAAGCGAAGCCGCCCCAGCCTGCAGCCGGCGGCACCATGCGAGGCATGACCGGTTCGATGGGCGCAACAGGCGATCAAGCTGCGCCGGGTGCCATGCCGTCGAGCCATGCGCCAGCTTCAGGCTCCCTGAGCCAGCGCGATCCCCATGCCTATTCGGATGGCTACACGCTGACCACGGGGCCTTATGCGCTGGCCGGCCTGCAACCGCCGCGAATGGCTGACCAGGAGAACTTCGGTTCGCTGCTCGTCGACCGCCTGGAGCGGGCCTACACCCGCAACGGCGACTCGACGGCCTATGACGTGCAGGCCTGGTTCGGGCGTGACGACAACCGTGCCGTACTCAAGGCGGAAGGCGACATCGCCCGGGGTCGGCTGCAGGACGCACGCACGGAGGTGCTGTGGGGGCATGCCGTTGCCGCGTTCTGGGATACACAGCTGGGCTTGCGTCTGGATGATGGAATCGGTCCCGAGCGTTCCTGGCTGGCTTTCGGTGTGCAGGGCCTGGCCCCTTATTGGTTCGACGTCGAAGCCACGGGCTATCTTGGCGATCAGGGGCGAAGCGCCATCCGGCTGGCCACGAGCTACGACATCTTGCTCACACAAAGGCTGATCCTGCAGCCGCGCGTCGAAACCAACCTGTATGGCAAGAACGACCCGGCGCGCATGGTGGGCAGCGGCCTGTCCGACGCGACCGCCGGCCTGCGCCTGCGCTATGAAATCACCCGCCAGTTCGCGCCGTATGTCGGCATCGAGTGGGCAGGCAAATTCGGTCAAACCGCCGACTACGCCCGCGCGGCAGGCGAAAAGGCCAAGCAAACGCGCCTGTTGGCCGGCCTGCGCTTCTGGTTCTGATGCGTCGCGCGGGGCGTCAATCCCTTCAGACCCGATTCACCCAGCGGAACAACCCACCTCAGCAACCACCTCCAAGGACGACCTGCATATGAAAAAAATGATCTCGACCATCCTGCTCGGCGCGATGCCACTCTTGGCCAGTGCCGCCGCCAACCATGATCACAACCATGACGGGCAGGCGCCGGTTCAGGCACAGGGACAGGACGCCGCGCCACAGCAGAGTCCGGTTCCGGGCCAGGCTGCGAAGCAGGGCCAGGGCATGATGGACATGCCGATGATGGGAAAGCAGGGCATGGACGGCGTGCACGGCCGCCAGCATGATGCCGTGGTAGGACAACCCGGCGATCCGGCCCAGGTCAGCAGCACCATCGACATCACCATGGACGACTCGATGCGTTTCACACCGGGCACGATGCACGTCAAGGCGGGGCAAACCGTCCGTTTTTTTCTCAAAAACACCGGCAACATGCCACATGAAATGGTGATCGGCAGCATGGCTGAGCTCAAGGAGCACCAGAAGATGATGCGGACGATGCCTGACATGAACATGCATCATGCCGAGCCCAACATGATCGCCCTGGCGCCTGGGCAAGAAGGGGGCATCGTGTGGACATTCGACAAGGCAGGCACGGTCAATTTTGCTTGTCTCATGCCTGGTCACATGGAAGCGGGCATGGTTGGGCAAATCATCGTGGAGTAAACCTGCCTCGACGGCAACGCGGGTGCACCCTGTTTCGGGAACTTTTGCGGCGTTTCCATGCGCATGTCCTGCATGCCCGTCTCCCAAGCTGGTTTGCGCCCGCATTGGCAACCACGTCGTCTGAGCCCATGAAAGTCCTGCATGTCGTCTGGGCTGCCGTGCTCCTGGCCTTGTTGCCGCTGCACGCCTGGAGCGCCGTGCGCCACGACGGCATGACACCAGGCGTCCCCGCTGCCTGCCACGGTGCCAGATCCGGCCCATCCATGCTGCAGGCATGGCATGCCGACACCTTTGCGGCGGCCACGGGCATGCGGGAATCGACGCCACGCCGCTCCAATCGCTTTGGTCTGGCGCTTGACCCGGCCCGAGGCGCCCGTGATGCCAGCCGATCCAATAGCCGCGGCCTTTGCCATGCGCTGTGCGGCGTGGTTCTCGCGCCGTCGACCGCTCCCACCGCTTGGCAGCTTGCGCGGGTCGCAGCACATCGGCCGAGTTTCCGCACGCGCCTCGTCGCAAGTGCGCTGCCGGACGCGCCGTATCACCCACCCCGGGTCTGATCTCCTCTCGGGCTGGCATGCATCCGGCCAGCGCGCGAGTCGCGATCGACACGCGCGCTGGCCCTCGACGTCACGACGTGCGCCTGAAACCGACCACGGTTCAGGTCAGCAACCCAAGGACTGTCGTCAAGCCGATTCGGCGAGCCGGACCTCCCTGCACTCGGTGGGCTGGCCCCGCACGAGCTTGCCCCAAGCGCTTGAAACGGGCGACCCCCATGGACCTCTCACTTCTCCTCGAAATCATGCTCGCGCTCGGCGCCGGCGTGCTGCTGAACCTGACCCCGTGCGTGCTGCCGGTCATTCCCATCAAGGTTCACACCATTCTGCGCGCTGCGGGAGAAAAACCGGCAACCCGAGCCCTGTCTGCGAGCCTGTTCGCGGCCGGCTCGCTGTTGTTTTTCACGCCCCTGGGGCTGGCCACGGCGCTGCTGCATCTCCAATGGGGCGTGCTGTTCCAATCCCAGGCCGTGTTGATCGGCCTGGTCATCGTCCTGCTGGCGATGGCGGTGATGAATTTCTCGGGACGCGGATTGCCCATTCCTGCGGCCATCGCCGGAATGGAAGGCCGTCGCTTGGCCGAGCCGCTGATCTCCGGTCTGGTCAGTGCGCTTCTGTCCTCGCCCTGCACCGGCCCCTTGCTGGGTGGAATCCTCGTGTTCGCCCTCACCCGGCCAGCGACAGAGATTGTGATCATTTTCATGGCCATCGGCCTCGGTCTGGCTCTGCCCTATGTCGTTCTGCTGCTGAAGCCCGGGCTGCTGGATCGACTGCCGCGAGGCGGAGCTTGGACCGATGTCGTGCGTCAAAGCTTCGGCTGGCTGCTTGCCGGCGCCGCAATTTTTTTCGCACAAAGCCTGGTTCCGGCCATGCTCGACAAAGCACTATGGTTGGGCCTGGTCGTCGGGATCATGCTGTGGGTTTTCGCAACGAGCATTCGCGCCGCGGATCGTGCCTCCCGCTGGGCTGCGCCGCTCTCGAGCCTTCCTTCACTGGCGCTGGTCTACCTGGGAGCAGGAATCTGGCCAGTCTTATCGCAGAGCATCCCCTGGCAGCCGCTGAAGGTCAATCAGATCACCGAGATTGCCAGTCTGCATCGACCTGCGCTGATCGAGTTCACCGCGCAGTGGTGCCTGAATTGCAGGTTTCTGGAGCAAACCGTCTACCGCGACTCACGCGTTGTGCACGCCCTGCGCACGGGTCGTGTCGTCCCGTTGCAAGTCGATCTGACACACCCCAACCCAGCCCTGCAGCGGCTGCTTGCCGCATACGGCGGGGATGGCCTGCCGTTCGTGGCGATCCTGGATCGGCACGGGCGGGAGGTCGATCATCATTCAGGATTGTTCCCGGTCGACGCACTCCTCGGCGATTTGAAGGCCCTCCACCACTGAAGAACTCGTGATGAATCCCAGAACCCTGCGCATTGCCATCGCCTTGTCCATCATTCTTGGCCTTGTGCTTGCTGCTCTGTTGCTGATCCGGGCCACCGGCAGTCCCGGCTTCAGCGCCAGCACCTCCGCCAACCTCGCCGACTCGTCCACCAAGGTCCGTGCCGGCGCCGCGATCGATGGACATGAAGCCGTGGTGACGCTGCACATCCAGCCGGGCTGGCATGTGTACGCCAATCCACCATCGGCTCCATACTTGATCCCGGTCACGATCGTCGCGCAACGAGGCGGCCATGCGCTGGATTTCCAGCCGAGCTACCCACCCGGTCAAAACATGGGCCTGCAGGTCGATGGCAAGATCATCCGGGTCTACGAGAACGGCACACGCATCGCCCTACCCGGTCTGTCCAGCCTGCGCGATGTCCGCATACTGGTGCGGGTCCAAGCCTGTGCCGACAAGGGGCTGTGTCTTCCGCCCGCCACGCTCATTGCGTCGTCATGATGAGCGTTCATCCCGATGTGTTCGATGGATGCCGTCCGCGGCGTGCGCGCAACACGGCATGACCCAGCGTGCTCCATGACTGCGATGCGCCATGCTGATGTGCCTCGCAGTAGCGGCCACCCGGAACCCGGGAGCGCGCCAGTCTGACAGCTCAGGAGCCGGGCGTGGACGCTGCCGCCGCTGGCTGTGACGGAACGATCAATGCAACCTGGATTTGCTGCTCTGCCTGAAGGCGGATGTGGACGATTTGCCGCAGGATGTCGACAACCGCAGCGCCGGCCTTGGCCTGCGCTGCGGGATCGGGCTTGACCATGGAGTTGACCGCCAGCAGATTGGCGCGGGCGGTGTAGAGCTGCGTCTGCAAGGCGCCTTCCTGACGCAAGGCCTGGGCTTGGATCTGTCCAATCCGTACGCGCTGCTGCGGCGTGAGCGATTCCTGCCAAGCTCCCCCGACCGCCGGCCAGATGCCCCCGCCCATCATGCCGTAGCCATAAGCACCATCGTCGACATAGGCGTGACCGCCCTGCACGCCGAAGGCGCCCCGGTCCCTGACCGGGCCGTTCATCAAGCCCTCGCCAAACCGTGGCCCCCACCAATCGGAACTCCCACGCCAGGGGGACGGCGCGCCGGTTTCCCATCGCGGGCCCCAGAAGGGGGCGGCGCCGAATTCGGGAATCAAGAGCAGATAAAAGGCGAACAGCACGATCGCCAGCGCAAGCAACCACTTCGGTAGCGGTTTCATGAGCCGGGCCTCAGCTGTCCAGCTCGCGCCGCATGCGGTCGTAGGTGTCGCGGTCGATATCTCCGCGGGCGTAGCGCTCCTTCAGGATATCCATGTGCCTTTTGCTGTCGGATCGCGCCCCGGCATCGCCCGAATGGCCGGTGAACAGCCATCGGATCAAACCGACAAGCACGGCGAGAATCAAAGCCCACCACACCAGCATGAAGAGCCAGCCCAAACCGAAGCCGCCCCATCCGCCCATCATTCCATATCCATAGCCCATGGCCATGCTCCCATTGGATGTTCACAAACACCAGGCACCGACCGGCCGGACCGAATCAGTGCCTGGATGATGACGGCACCGACGCAGCCCTCAGGCACGCAGGGCCTCGGCGACGCGCTTGAGCTTGTCGCGCACTTCGCCACCGAGTTTGTCCACCTCGGGGCGCTTGACCATGCCGAGCACGGCGGTCGGATCCATGAACACCACGCTGATCCTGCCGTCCGCTTCTTCCCGCACGACGACATTGCAGGGCAGTAGCGCGCCGATATCCGGCTCGGCCTTCAGGGCCTGGTGAGCGTAGTGCGGATTGCAGGCCCCGAGGATGAGGTAGGGACGCTCCTCGATGCCGAGTTTGGCCTTGAGCGTGGCGGCCACGTCGATGGTGGTCAGGACGCCGAAGCCCTCCTGTTTCAACGCTTCGGTCGCCGCTTGCACGGTGGCCTCGAAGCCTTTCGGGCTGGTCACGGTAAAGACATAATCACTCATGGGTCGATCTCCGGGTTTGAGGAAAGAACGGGTTGAAGTGGGTGACGAACGGTCCTTGAAGGCATCGTCTGGCGCGTAGCTTTCCCGGCTGCATCTCAAACCTGCGCCGTGGCCATCTGCGGCGCGACGACGGTACCCGTCGTGGTGCCGATGCGAATGCCGGTCAGCCGGGTGCGCTTGAGCATCAGGGCATTGACGGCCACCAGCGCTGAGCTGCCGGACATGGCGAGAGCCGCCACTTCCGGACTGATGGTGAAGGGGTAGAACACCCCTGCGGCCACTGGAAACGCAATGACGTTGTAGGCCACGGCCCACCAAAGGTTTTGATGCATCTTGCGCAGCGTGGCGCGCGACAGTTCGATCGCGCCGACGACGTCGAACGGATCGCTTTTCATCAGCACCACGTCGGCGCTTTCGATCGCCACATCGGCTCCGGCACCGATGGCGAAGCCGACATCGGCCTGCGTCAGCGCCGGTGCATCGTTGATGCCGTCGCCCACCATGCCGACCCGCTTGCCCTGCCCCTGCAGTTCCCTGATCTTGGCCGCCTTGTCCCCGGGCAGCACCTCCGCCAGCACGATGTCGATGCCGATCTCGCGGGCGATGCGCTCCGCCGTCGGCCGGTTGTCGCCGGTCAGCATGGCCACCTGAACGCCCCTGGCGTGGAGCGCCGCCAAGGTGGGGGCGGAGGTCGCGCGCACGGCGTCGGCAATGGCGACGAGACCGATCAGCCGCCCCGCGCGCGCGACGTGCACCACCGTCCTCCCCTGTCCCTGCAGCCGCAGCGAATCAGTCTCGAGACCGTTCATGTCGATCTTGTCGAGCGCCATCAGCTTGTCGTTGCCCAGCAGCACCACGTCGCCACCCAGCTCGGCACGGGCGCCCATGCCGTCGATATTGGTGAACGCGCTGGCGGGTTCGAGCGCAAGACCCTTGGCGCGCCCGAGGATCGCAAGCGCCAGCGGATGCTCGGAGAATTTCTCCACCGCCGCGGCGGTCTTCAGCAGATCGTCCTCCGCGATACCGGCAGCCAACGCCAACCCGACAACTTCCGGCAGCCCCTGGGTCAGCGTGCCGGTCTTGTCGAAAACCACCACGTTCAACCGGGTCGCGTCCTCCAGCGCGGAGGCGTTCTTGAACAAGATGCCGTTCATGGCGCCGAGCCCCGTCCCCACCATCACGGCCATCGGGGTGGCAAGGCCCAGTGCGTCCGGGCAGGCGATGACGAACACGGTGATGGTCAGTGCCAGCGCCAGCAGCAGCGGCTGCCCCAGGACGACGTACCAGGCGACGAAGGTGGCCACGCCAATCAGGACGGCGATCACCACCAGCCATTGCGATGCGCGGTCGGCCAGCAATTGCGCCGGCGCCTTGGAGTTTTGAGCCTCTTGCACCAGTTTGACGATCTGCGCCAGCGCGGTGTCGGTGCCCACCTTGGTGGCGCGGTAGCGCAAGCTGCCGCTCTTGTTGATGGTCGCCCCGATCACCGCGTCGCCGGGTTTTTTCCCCACCGGCATCGACTCGCCGGTCAGCATCGACTCGTCGACCTGCGAGGCGCCTTCCAGCACCTCGCCATCCACCGGAATCTTGTCGCCGGGGCGGATGAGCACCACGTCGCCCGACAGCACCTCGGAGGTCGCCACCGTGAATTCTGCACCGTTGCGCAGCACCGTCGCCTTGGGCGGCGCCAGGTTCATCAGCGCGCGGATCGCCTCGGAGGCGCCGGCGCGGGCGCGCATTTCGAGCCAGTGCCCCAGCAGGATGAACACCAGCAGCACCGACACGGCCTCGTAGAACTGCGCGCCCTCGAAGAAAAAGGTCGTGCCGACGCTGAACAGATAGCCTGTGCCGACGGAGAGCACGACCAGCACGGCCATGTTGAGCACACCGTTGCGCAATGCGCGCCCCGCCGCGACGAAAAAAGGCCAGGCCGGATAGATCACCGCGGCGCTGGCCAGGCCGAACAGCCAGTCCTTGAGCCCGACACCGAACGGCGGCGCCGGGGGCGCGAACAGGCCGCCCATGGGCGAGTACACGAACAGCGGGACCGTGAACAACAGGCACACCCAGAACCGGTTGCGCATGTCTCGCGCCATGTCACGCGCGTCCATGCCAGCGCCATGGCCCATGTCGTGCGCCATGGCATCCATTCCGGACGTGCGACCGGAATGGGCGTCGTGTTCGACGCCGTGGAGCCTGGCTCCGCCATGCACCACTCCAGTCTTGTGCGCACCCTGGGCATGCCCCATGGCATGCTCCTCGCGCGGCTCGCACAGATGGTCGGGAACCGACTCGCCGCGGCAGTGATAGCCGCACCGCTCGACCTGCGTCTGCAGTGCGGCCAGATTGGTCAAGGCCGCGTCGTACACGACCGTGGCGCTGCCCGCGACGCCATTGACCTGCACGTCGGCGACACCGGGCAGGCGCCGGAGCTGCTTTTCGACCCCGCGGGCGGAAAGGCTCGACACCAGCCCGGAGACTTCGATGACGCTGGTGGTGTTCATGGGGACCGTCTTGTTCCTGAATCGGATGGCTGCGCCG
>JAGWMO010000011.1:0-94885 GCA_028871675.1 Betaproteobacteria bacterium | reverse complement strand
GCCTTCGAGCAGGCCTTCGGCCCCCATGCGCAGCAGATCATGGCCGACCTGCCCAACTTCACCAACCTCAACCCCACCATCCAGATCAACGAGGTGGTGCTGGATTAGGCCCATGCCATGCCGCAGCCCCCAAGCACGTCGCAAGGCACTGGCCGCACCGACAGCCCACGCCTGGCCTGGGGCCTGACCGGCTCCGGCCACTGGCTGCGCGAGACGCTGGACTTCATCTTCACGCTGGACGATGTCGACCTATTCCTCACCCGCGCTGCCGCCGAGATCCTGGGCAACTACGGCTACAAGCAAGACGCGCTGCGCGAGCGCCTGCGCATCTACCAGGACCACACCGCCAGCAGCGTGCCGGTGGGTTTCCTGTACGACGGGCATTACCACACGCTGGTGGTCGGCCCGGCCACCTCGAACACTGTGGCCAAGTGTGTGGCCGGCATTTCCGACACCCTGGTGACCAACCTCTACGCCCAGGCCGGCAAGTGCCGCATTCCGGCCATCGTGTTCGCCTGCGACACCCAGCCCACGGTCATCACCGAAGCGCCGGGGCGTACCGTCACGCTCTACCCCCGCGCCATCGACCTGGACAACACCGCGCGTCTCGCCACCTATGCGCTGACCACGGTGGTGGACGACCTGGACGCGCTGCAAACCGCCGTGCGGCAGCGACTGTCATGCCTGAGCACATCCTGTTCCTGACGGGCCACCTGGCCGAGCCGCAGTTGCGCCGCGTGCTGGCCAGCATGGGCGACGCCGGGTTTCGGTGGAGCGTGCACGATCTGGGCCTGCAGGTGGCAGGCTTGATGACGGCGGAGATGATCGAGCGCCGCCTGACCGACCCGCAGGGCGCGGACCGCATTCTGGTGCCGGGCCGCTGCCGTGGCGATCTCGGCGCGGTGGCGCACAAGCTCGGCGTTCCGGTGGAACGCGGCCCGGACGAACTGATGGACCTGCCCGAATTCTTCGGCCGCGCCAGGCGCCGCATCGACTTGTCGCGCCACGCCGTGACCATTTTCGCCGAACTCACCGAAGCGCCGCACATGGCGCTGGACGCCATCGTCGCCGCCGCCGACGCCTACCGCCGCGACGGGGCCGATGTCATCGACCTCGGCTGCCTGCCGCAAACGCCCTTCCCGCATCTGGAGGACGCCGTGCAGGCGCTGCACGCCTCTGGCCATCGCGTCAGCGTCGACTCGCTGGACACCGGCGAGCTGCTGCGCGGCGGCCGCGCCGGGGCTGACTACCTGCTCTCGCTCAACCTCGACAGCCTGCATCTGGCCGACGAAGTGGCATCGACCCCGGTGCTGATTCCGCGCCAGCCGGCCGACCTCGAGAGCCTGCTGGCCGCCATGGAACAGCTCGACGCACGCGGCCGCGCCTACCTCGCCGACCCCATCCTCGAGCCCATTCCCTTCGGCTTCACCGCCTCGCTGGTGCGCTACCACGAGCTGCGCCGGCGCGCGCCGCAAGCCCGCATGCTCATGGGCGTGGGCAATATTTCCGAGCTGACAGATGCCGACACCGCGGGCATGCACGCGCTGCTGCTGGGCGTCATGGCCGAGCTCGACATCGGCGCCCTGCTCACCACCCAGGTCAGCCCGCATTGCCGTAGCGCGGTGCGCGAGATCGACGCCGCGCGCCGCCTGATGCACGCCGCGCGCGAGGCCGGCAGCCTGCCACGCGGCATCAGCGACGCGCTGCTCGGCCTGCGCCAGCGCAAGCCCTTTCCCTTCGATGCGGAGCAGATTGCCGCCATGGCCGCTGCGGTGCGAGACCCGAACGTCCGCATCCAGGTCAGCCGCGAGGGCATCCACGCCTACAACCGCGACGGCCTGCACACCGCCACCGACCCCTTCGCCCTCTGGCCCCATCTCGGCGTGGACGACGACGCCGCCCATGCCTTCTATCTCGGCGTGGAACTGGGCCGCGCGCAAATCGCCTGGCAACTCGGCAAGCGCTATGTGCAGGACGAAGAACTGCGCTGGGGCTGCATGGTCCCGCCCCCCGCCGACGACCTGCTGCGCCACCGCGCCAGCGGCAGCACCTTGCGGCGCAAGAAGGAGGTCGCATCATGAGTTTCATCCACGAGGCCATCCTCACCACGCCCATGCCGGAGGGCGCAACGCACATCGCGCCGCTGGGGTTTCGGCACGAGGACGGTCTGGTGGTGCTCGCGCCCTTCCATCCCTCACGCACGCTGGAGCATTTGCGTGCATTCGGCCAGGCCGCGATCAGCCACACCGACGATGTGCGGGTCTACGCCGGCTGCCTCACCGGGCGGCGCGACTGGCCGGTACTGCCCTGCGAGCAGGTGCGCTGCGGACGCCTGGCCGATGCCCTCAGCCACCATGAATTGCAGGTCGAGCGCGTGGACGACAGTGATCCCCAGCGCCCGCGGTTTTTCTGCCGAGAGCTGGCCGTGACCATGCACCGGCCCTTTCCCGGCTTCAACCGCGCCCAGGCGGCGGTGATCGAAGCGTGCATCCTGGTCAGCCGCCTGCACCTGCTGCCGGCCGAGCGCGTGGCGCACGAGATCGACGGCCTCGGCATCGCGGTGGACAAGACCGCCGGCGAGCGCGAGCGCGAAGCCTGGACCTGGCTGATGCAGCGCATCGCCGCCTACCGGGCGCAGCATGACGCCGCGGAGACCACGCTATGAAGTCCGTCGGCTGGCTGGCCAGCGTCACCAGTGTCAACGAAGCGCGCCTCGCGCTTGCGGCTGGGGCCGACATCCTCGACGCCAAGAATCCGCAGGCAGGCGCACTCGGGGCGCTGCCGATGCAGGCCGTGCTGGGCATCGTCGGGGTTGCCGGTGAGCGCGCCACGATCTCGCGTCCAGGCGTGGGCGAGGTCGCGAGGCAGAGCCACACGCGGGTCAGCGCCACATTGGGCGATCTGACGGCGATGGATCCGCTGGTGCTGCGCGCCGCCGCGCTGGACATGGCGGCCACGGGGGTGGATCTGGTCAAGATCGGCCTGTTCCCCGCCGCCACGCTGGACGCCTGCATCGACGGCATGGCCGCGATCAGCGTGCGCCACAAGCTGGTGGGCGTGGTGTTGGCCGATCGACTCCTGCACGACCGACACCGGTACGCCGTCGAGACCCTCGTCCCGCGCCTGGCGGCCGCCGGCTGGTATGGCGTGATGCTGGACACCGCCGACAAGCACACCGGCGGCCTGCTGCGCCATCGCGATGCCCGGCAACTCGCCAGCTTCGTCGCCCTGGCGCACCGGCATGGGCTGCATTGCGGCCTGGCCGGCTCGCTGCGCGTGGCCGACATTCCCGCGCTGCGCGCCATCGGGCCCGACCTGCTCGGCTTTCGCGGTGCGCTGTGCCATGCCGCGCAGCGCACCGCGGGTATCCATCCGCAAAGCCTGGCCGCGGTGGCACGGGCGATGCGCAGCGAACCGGTTCCGGCTGCCCTGCCGGTGCGCGGCCACGGCATGCCGCCCGGCATCGCCATCCAGGCCCGTGAGGACCTGCATCGAGGAGATTCATCATGAACCCGCATCGTCGCACGATCATGCAACTGAGCGCCCACGCGGGCGCCGCCGGCCTGCTCGCCAGCTCCGGCCTGCTGCCGGCGCGAGCCCTGGCCTCCAACGCACCCGGCTGGAACGAGGCCCTGTTCAAGGCCACCAGGCTGGAGGACATCGCCCGGCTGCTGGGCCTGAGCTTGCGCGAGAGTCAGGGGGTCGGCGTGGTCGGCCCCAACATCGCCGAGATCGGCGCGGCGGTGCCGGTGGAGGTGAAGGCAAGTGCCGCAGGGGTCGACATGCTGGGCATTGCCGTGCCGAAAAACCCGGTGGCTCTGGTCGCGCTTTTTGACCTCGAACCGGGTGCCCTGCCCAAGGTGGCCACGCGCATCAAGATGGCCCAGAGTTCCCATGTCTACGCCCTGGCGCGCGTCGGCAAGGAGCTGCTCTTCAGTCGAACCTTCATCAAGGTCACGGTGGGCGGCTGCGGCTGATGCCGTGACCTCGTCCCCATCGCGACGACCGAGCAAGGAGAGTCATCATGACCATGATCGCCATGCGCATGCGCGCCTTCCTGCAGGGCGACGATGTCGTCGTGCGCGCGCTGATGTTCCACGACGAAGACACCGGCCTGGTGACGAGCCCCTACGGCGACGTCATTCCCGCCCATTACATCCAGACCGTGCGCTGCAGCCACAACGACAAGCTGGTGATGCGCTGCGACTGGGGCATCGCCATTTCCAAGAACCCCTACATCGAGTTCAGCTTCAAGGGCGGCAAGCGCGGCGACCGCGTCACCGTGAGCTGGCTCGACAATCTGGGCGAGACGCAAAGCGGCAGCACCACGGTGCGTTGAACCGGGGTGGAACACCGCGTCAGGGCGAAAGCCGGTAGCGAGGTCAATGTAACTCTTTGTTAATGCGCGTCAGTCCGACGTGACTGGCACGACTCATCCGCAACCCGCTGCGAGATCGGCTCGCAGGCCGGGACACCCGGCAGGGTTTGCGGAGACATCATGGCCAGGCGTTTAGCGAGCATTGCAGGCGGAACCCTCGGCGGCATCGCGCTTGCCGGCTTGTGCGCGGCGCTGGCACCCCGGGTGCAGGCAGCCGCCTACGGCCAGACCAGCCCGGCACACCGCGTCGCGCTGGTCGAGCTCTACACCTCGGAGGGCTGCAGCAGTTGCCCGCCGGCGGACCGCTGGCTGGCGCGCGAGGTGGCCGATCCGGCACAGGCCGGGCGCAGCGTGGCGCTGGCCCTGCATGTGGGCTATTGGGACAGCCTGGGCTGGAAGGATGTTTTCGCGCAGCCTGCCTTTGCGTTGCGGCAAAACCAGCTCGCGGCCCTGGCCCATGCGCAACTGGTCTACACCCCCGAGGTGTTCGTGAACGGACGCGAGTTCCGCAACTGGAACTCGGCTTCGGCCTTCGGCGCAGCGCTGCGCAGCATCACCCGGCAAGTCGCGCAGGAGAGCATCAGCCTGCGGCTCGACGGCCCGAGCGCGCGCACGCTGAGCCTCGACGCCCGCTTCGCGCCCGCGCCGGGCGCCAGGCCGCAGCCCGGACTGCTGGGGTATGTCGCGGTCTACGAGAACGACTTGACGCGATCGATCGGCGCCGGAGAAAACCGCGGCGCCACGCTGCACCACACCCATGTCGTGCGGCGCTGGCTCGGGCCGATCGCGCTGGCCTCCGGCCAGGGCCGGCTGCGCACGACCATGCAACTCGATCCAGGCTGGAACCCGGCGCACCTGGGCGTGGCCGCCTTCGTCGAGCGCCGCGCCGATGGCGAGGTGCTGCAGGCCACGGCCCTGCCGGTCCGGCTTGCGCCCTGACCGGCTTCCTGACCGGTGCCCTGCCCTGCGCGCGCCACGCCAACGCCCCACCGCAGGTCCAACAACATTCACCCGATGCGCGTGTCCGACGCAAAGGTGATCAACCTCGATCCCGGGGCCTCGAAGCAGGCCAGGGATCCAACGGGTTCGGTGGCTCCTGACGAGCCGTCCGACGCTTTGGCAATGTTGCCGTTTCATCTCCAACGAGGATTCCATCATGAACAACACCCTGACTTTCATCGGCGCCGTCTGCCTCGCGCTGTATGCCGCGTCCGCATCCGCCCAAACCGCCATGCAGCATGACGCCATGGGCATGGGCCATACCGCCTCGTCCCCCATGGGCATGGGCAAAGCCATGTCGAAGCCGGGCGACATGATGAAGCATGACACCATGAAAAAAGACGGGATGATGAAGAAGGACGCCATGGGCCACTCGCCCATGGGCAACGACACGAAATAAGCCGAGGTGTCGCCGCCACCGAGGTCGATCCCCGGCTTGCGGCGCCCTCCGGCGGCATCACCCGAACACCGGCGCATCGGCGCATCGGCAGCACGCAGAATCGCCCTGGACGGCGGCCCACCCCCTCGCCCCACGAAGGCGGGGACTTCAGCCGCCTCGAAGCGAGAGGCGGGAGTTGGAATCGTTGCGGAAGACCAGGGGCTGTTCCTTGGGCTTGCGGGCCAGCGTGATGTGCTGCTCGACGGTGCCGTGGTGGGGGGACAACGAACACACCGGGTCGGCCTGGCGCGCGTCGCCGGTGAGCAGTTGGGCCTGGCAGCGACAGCCGCCGAAGTCGCGGTGGCGCTCGTCGCAGTTGCGGCACGGCTCACGCATCCAGGCGTCGCCGCGAAAGGCGTTGAAGGCCGCGCTCTCGTACCAGATGTGGCGCAGGCTGTGTTGATCGACGCGGGGGAATTCCAGGTCGGGGATCGTCCTGGCCGAATGGCAGGGCAGCGCCGTGCCATCGGGCGCGATCGCCATGAACACGCGGCCCCAGCCGTTCATGCAGGCCTTGGGGCGCTGCTCGAAGTAATCGGGCACGACGAACAGGATCTGGCAACGCTTTCCGATGCGCTCGCGGTAGCGCGCGACCACCCCCTCGGCCTCGGCCAGTTGCTGCGCCGTGGGCATGAGCGCGGCGCGATTGAGCCAGGCCCAGCCGTAGTACTGGGTGTTGGCCAGTTCGAGATAGTCGGCGCCGAGCTCGAGCGCCAGGTCGATGATCTTGTCGACGTGCGGCAGGTTGTAACGGTGCAGCACGCAGTTCATCACCATCGGGTAGCCATGCTCCTTGATCAGATCGGCGACGCGGCGCTTGAGCTCGAAGGTGCGGGTGCTGGAGAGGAAGTCGTTGAGCTCGCGGGTCGAGTCCTGGAACGAGAGCTGGATGTGATCCAGCCCGGCGGCCTTGAGTGCGCCGATGCGCTCGCGGTTGAGCCCCACGCCGGAGGTGATCAGGTTGATGTAGTAGCCCAGCTCGTGGGCATGCGCCACGAGCGCTTCGAGATCGTCGCGCAGCATGGGCTCGCCGCCCGAGAAGCCGAGCTGCGCTGCGCCCAGGGCGCGTGCCTGGGTCAGCACGTCGCACCACTGCGCGGTGCTCAGCTCGCTGCCGTGGGTCCGGGCGTAGTCCACGGGGTTGGAGCAGAAGACGCAGTGCAGCGGGCAGCGATAGGTCAGCTCGGCGAGCAGCCACAGCGGCGGCGGCACCGCAGCGGGGTCGGTGGTGTTCATGCGCGTTCGGCGCTCCGCTGGATGCGCGCTGCGCCACCAGCGCCCTGGCACAACGGCAGGCGGCGTGGCACGAACGTCATGTCAGCCAGCCCTTCTCGCGGGCGTGGGCCAGGAAAGCCTGGACCTCGGGGGCGAGCGCGGTCATGTTGAAGGTCTGTTCCAGCTCGCCGACGATCTGGTCGACCGTGCGATCTCCGTCGCAGCGCCGCATGATTTCGGCGGCGCTGGGGTTGAGACGAATCATGCCCTCGGGAAAGAGCATGACCCAGGATTGCTGGACCTCTTCCCATTGCAGGCGGAACATCGGCCTGAGCCGCGGCTGTTCGGGGGTGGTCGAGGCGTTGGATGGTGTGTTGTTCATCGAGATTCCTGGGTCGGGCCGAGACGGCATGCGCCCCATCAGCACGGACAGGCCAGCTCGATGGCGTCGAGCATGGTCCACAAGACGTCGAGCTTGAAGCCGACGATATCGAGCGCGCGCTGCTGCGCCGAGCGCGTGCGGAAATAGTCGAAGGTGACCTCCAGCCCATGCTCGACATCGCGCTGGGCCAGGGGGATGCGGCTGCGGAAATAGGCCAGACCGGAGGGATCGATCCAGGGATAGTGCCGCGGCCAGGTGGCCAGCCGGTTGCGATGGATCTCGGGCGCGAACAGCTCCGTCAGCGAGGCGCAGACGCTTTCCTGCCAGGGCGCTTGGCGCGCGAAGTTGACATAGGCATCGACGGCGAAGCGCACACCAGGCACGACGGCGCGCAGCGACCACAGTTCGTCGCGCGCAATGCCCACCGCCTCGCCCAGCCGCACCCAGGTCTCGATGCCGCCGGCATCGGCGTCGGTGCCGTCGTGGTCGAGGATGCGCAGGACCCAGCGGCGCCGGGTCTCGCGGTCCGTGCAGTTGGACAAGACCGCCGCGTCCTTGATCGGAATGTTGATCTGGTAGTAGAAGCGGTTGGCCACCCAGGCACGAATCTGCTGCGGCGAGCACTGTCCGCCATTGAGCTTCCTGTTGAAAGGGTGGTGGATGTGATAACGCGCGCCGAGGGCGCGGAGCTGCTGTTCGAACTCGGCGCGGCTCCAGGCCGCTGCCGTCTGTTCGGACGCAGCGCCGTGCCGGGCAAGAAGCGTGGTGGACATGGCGCGGCTCAGAGCTCGAATTCCATGCCGTCGAACGCGACTTCAATGCCATGCAGGCGCAATGTGGCGCGCTCGGGGGAGTCTTCATCGAGGATGGGATTGGTGTTGTTGATGTGGATGAGCACCTTGCGCGCGCGCGGCAGCCGGTCGAGCAACTCGATCATGCCGCCGGGTCCGCTTTGCGGTAGGTGGCCCATGTCGGCCGCGCTCTGGCGTGACAAGCCTTGCGCCACCATCTCGTCGTGACGCCAGAACGTGCCGTCGACCAGGATCAGGTCGGCACGCTCCAGGGCCTCGGCCACGGCCTCGTTGATCGAACCCAGGCCCGGCGCGTAAAACACGGCTGCCCCCGTTTGCCGGTCGTCGAACAGCAGGCCGATGTTGTCGCCGCGAACCGGCGCATGCCGCCGCGGCGAGTAGGGTGGAGGCTTGCTGTCGAGCGCCACGGCATGGCACCTGGTGTGCTGCAGCGGCGCGATGGTGAAGGCTTCGCCATCGGACGCGATCACATGCGGCTCGACGCCGCAATAGTGCCGCATCAGCGGCAGCAGCGGCAGGCTGCCCTCGAGTGCCTCCATGACCTGCGCCGTGGCGTACACAGGCAGCGGCGAGGAGCGCTCGCGCAGCATGGGCAAACCGGCCACGTGGTCGATCTGCGCGTCGATCAGCAGCACGGCGGCGATCCCGCTGTCGCGCACCGCCCGCCCGGGTTGCAGGTGGGGCGCGGCGCCGATCTGGGCGAGCAAATCCGGGGATGCATTGACCAGCACCCAGTCCAGCCCATCGTCACTGATGCACAGCGACGATTGCGTGCGCCGCTGCGCACGCACACTGCCCTCGCGCACGCCCCTGCAGTTGCGGCAGTTGCAGTTCCACTGCGGAAAGCCGCCGCCGGCAGACGAGCCTAGAACGCGAATTTTCATCGGGTCGCGAAAGGGAGGATGAGGCGAAGGATGAGGCCGGCAGCGTGGGGAGGCACTGCCCTTGGCAGGCGCCTTGTCCAGGCCCGGAGAAGGCTGGGTTGGCGGGCCGCCGCATGGGCGGCCCGATGCCAGCCCTTATTGGGACAGGGCGAAGATGGCGACCGCGTCACCGTAGGGATAGTTCAACTGAAAGTTGCCCCCGGCGGCGACCGCGATGTACTCCTTGCCATCGACCTCATAGGCGATTGGCGGCGCGTTGACCCCGGCGCCGAGGTTGAAGTGCCACAGCTTTTCACCGGTCTTGGCATCCAGCGCCTCGAACTCGCCATCGCCCTCGCCAACGAACGCCAGGTTGCCCGCAGTCACCAGGGCGCCACCGATCATGGGTTGCGCCGTTGGATGGTTCCAGGCGATTTTTCCGCTATCCACGTCGATCGCGGTGAAGGTCCCGCTCTGCAGACCACCCTTGACGTTCTTGAAGGTGCTGCCCAGCCGGATCTGGCCCGGAATCGGGGGCGAGTCCTTTTCGCTCGAGAACGTCATGAGCTGGTTCATGCCGAGCACGTACACCATGTGCGTGAGCGGCGAGTAGGCCGGGGGCGACCATTCGGAACCCCCGTTGGCACCCGGCAGCATCTGCACGCCTTCCTTGGTCGGCTGGGCGAACATGTTCTTCTGTTCATCGAAGGCTTCGGATTTGCGGATCAGCTTGCCGGTGTCGCGATTGACGATGTAGAACCAGGCCGTCTTGCCCGCCTCACCGGCAGCCGGCACGACCTTGCCATGATCCATCGTGTCGAAAAGCACGACATTGCTCACGGCGTCGTAGTCCCACACGTCATGCGGCACTTCCTGGTAGTACCAGGCCAGCTTGCCGGTCTTGATGTTCAGGGCCACGATGGAGTCGGTGTAGAGGTTGTCGCCGAGGCGCACGCTTCCGTTCAGGTCAGGGTTGGGATTCCCCGTGGCGAAGATCAGCAGTCCGCGCTTCGGGTCGATCGCGGGGGTGGTCCAGGTCATGCCGCCGCCCGATTTCCAGGAGTCGCCCGACCATGTCTTCTCGGCATCGGTGCTGTTCCAGCGCCAGATTTCCTTGCCCGTGTCGGCGCTGTAGGCCGCGACGAAGCCGCGAATCGGCCATTCACCACCGGCACTGCCGATGATGACCATGCCGTCGTAGTAAGTCGGCGCCATGGTTTCCGAATAGCCGGCCTGGGGGTTGGCGACCTGGGTCTTCCAGATCTCCTTGCCTGTTTTCGCATCCACCGTGATGAGGTGGTCGTCCAGGCTCAGGAAAAAGACCTTCCCGTCCGCCGTGGCGGCTCCCCTGTTGACCGGGCCGCAGCAAATCTGGTTGAGGCCATCGGCGTATTTATAGGTCCAGAGCTTCTTGCCGGTCACGGCATTCACCGCGATCAACGCCTGCTCCTTGTTGACCATCGGCGTTGTCAGATACATGACGCCGTTCACCACCAGTGGCGTTGTCTCGAAGCTTGCGGTGTATCCGGTCTGGATGATGGCCACTGGCGCCAGGCTCTTCACGGTCCCGGCATTGATTTGAACCAGCGGCGAGAAGCGCTGGTTGTTGTACTCGCGCCCGGAAAGCAGCCAGTTGGCATGGCTGTTCGCGTCCTGGCCCTCGAGCATGGACTGGGTCACGTCGACGTTTTGCGTGACCCTGTCGGCCGCCTTGCCGATGAGGCCCCCGGTCTCGGAACCGGATGCCTGGACGCCAGCGGCATGCGCAGCGCTCAGGCCGAGCGCGAACGATGCCAGCAGTTGGGCGAACATCCGCGTGACCACCTTGGCCCGGTGTGTCGTGCTTGTGTGATGATCGAATCGCATTGCAGTCTCCTCTCTTGTTATTGAAAGCCGGAACGATATTCTGATCGGCACCGACCCCTCGCCCTCTTGTCAAACCATTGATTCTTAATGCTTTGTTCCCGGATACGGCAGCATGGCAATGCAGGCAACATTATGGTGATCCAATGCCGCGCTTCCAGCCGGATAACCATTCACCGACAGGATGTACGAAAACAAATCGACATAATCAGATTTCTTCAAACTTCCAGGAGCCTGATAGGGCATTTGCGACTCCATGAAAGCCAATAATTGCGGGGCCGAAATTTTGGTGAATTTCAAATAGGACACGAAATCCTTGCCAGCCAATGCCGGACCTGATTGACCGGCGAGGTCGGAGCCATGGCAGGAGGCGCAATTTTCTGAAAACAATTGCTGGCCAACCATCGCCTGGCTCTTCTCGTAATATCCAGCCGACGGGTTTTTGCAGTCCGCGGCATCGACCTTTGCGCAAATCAACAAGAAAATACTGAAGGCAACGAATCTTTTCATGGGGTGAGTATGTTGCTGATCGTGACGCCGAGGAACCGATTGTTCAGCTCTGTTCAATGGCATGGTGTTGCCGAATGGGGGCCCTGGTCGGCGGCGTGTTCGGCGCCGACCAGCCGTTTTCAGCGGTTGGCGATGTACATCGTGACTTCAAAGCCAAAACGCATTTCGGTATAGGAAGGCGTGGTCCACTTCATGTGCAGTCTCCAGAGTTTCGAGTCGAAAGGGCGGATGCGGATACCGCGATGAGCGGGATCCCGCGCGACAAGGCTGCAAGTTGTATGCCACGCGATCCAACCCCCGCAGCGATGGCTCCATCCAATCCCGGAACCCTGCGTCTGGACATGGGCGACGGACTTGTTGCTGCGCGGGGTCGGCCTCGCCACTGCGGGGAACCCGCCGCGCGCGCCGGTTTGCGACCCGCGGCGCCGCCGCCTGGCATGCGCTGAACCATGCCGCGGGAGCCGGCAGCGTGAACAGTTTGTCCCACCGATGCAACAACGTGTTGCGACACGGAACACTGCCGGAGCAGTCTGCGGGGGCGAGCGCGTGGACCGTGGACGAGGCCCGATTGCCGCGCCACCGGCGACAACGGCTGCGGTGTCACGACAGGCCGAAACGGCGCGCCATGGACGACAAACACCGCATCCAGGCCCATGACCCGGCGCACCACGGTTGGCTTGGAGCACGGCGCTTGTGTCAACTTGCAACGCCATTGCAGGGGGTTGTGTTTGCGGTCGCGGCCGTTCATGGGCGCCGCGATCCGGGCTGCCGGATGCGCAATGCGGCCGTTTTGCAGGGCTGGTTGCCGCGCCTGGAACTCCGCAGGGTCGACGCTGACCATCCGCGGAACGCGAAGCGCCCAGGCTTCGCGCGCTGCGCTCAGCCGTCGTACTTCAGGTACTTGAACCGCGGGTCGTCCGGTGTGCCCTCCAGCGGGCTGTCCGGGTCCTTGCCCGGCTGCCAGCCAATCACCTCCTCGATCTTGCGCGCCAGCGCGAAGTCCTTGTCGGTCACGCCCTTGGCAGCGTGGTTCATCAGCTTGACGATGACGAAGGCATAGGACACGGTCAGGTCGGGATGATGGAACGCCGCCTCGGCCAGATGGCCCACGGTGTTGACCACCATCAGCGTGCTCTTCCACCCCGTGGTCCTGTACTTGCGGCGGATCCAGCCATCCTCCACATACCAGTGCGGCAGCTCGGACTTGAGCCGGGCTTCGATCTCGTCCGTGGTGTAAACCCGTTCGTGTTCAGGCTGCTGTCTCCAGGTCATGATCGTGCTCCTTGGATGATCGATGGGATGGTTGCCGCGACGTCGGGCGCAGGCTGCGCGTGGCAACCCTGCGTCTCGTCCGCCACCGGGTTGCCAGCATGCTCCCGCGGCCCCAGCACCGCAAGTGCGGCGGCATCGAGGCGGTGCAGGATGCGGTCCATCCAGTCCAGGTGCTCGGGCTTCATCACGCAGGCGCGCAGCACCAGCAGGTGCTCCGCGTTCCAAAAGAGGCTGCCGGTGGTGCCCGCCAGCGGCTCCAGCATGGCGCGCGGCAACACGGCCAGGCTGAGGTGCAGGTCCATGGCCTGCGCGCCGGCATGCAGCCGCCGCGCCAGGGCCGAGGCCTGGGTGGCGGATGGCGCGCGCACGGCCCACACCACCACGTCCAGCTCGGGCCGCAGCGGCGCGATGAAACGGCGGTCGTGGCGCAATGCTCGCCACAAGCGCAGGGCAGCCTCGCGGCCGGCTTGCAGCCCCTGGGCGAAGGCGCCGCCCGGCACCAGCGGCAACAACCGCAACGTCGCCCACAGCGCCACGGCCGCGGCCCCCGGGCGCGAACATTCCAGCGACACCTGGCCCAGATGCGGCTCGTCGGAGGCGAGATAGGCGTAGCCCGGCGCATGGGCGTAGTGGCGGCGCAGCGCGGGGTCGCGCAGCAGCAGGCAGCCGCAGCCATAGGGCTGCAGGCCATGCTTGTGCGGATCGACCACGAGCGAGTCGGCCAGGGCGATGGCGTCGAAGGCGCGGCGTGCCTCGGGGCGCAGATTGCCGGCCAGGGCGAAGTAGCCGCCATAGGCCGCGTCCACATGCAGGCGCGCGCCGTGGGTGGCGCACAGCCCGGCGATGGCGTGCAGCGGGTCCAACGCGCCGGTGGCGGGTGTCCCCAGCGTGGCCACCACGGTGCCGATGGCTTCGCGCTCCAGCAGGGCCTGCAGCGCCCGCATGTCCATGCGCCCCTGCGCGTCCACGGCCACCGCGTGGAACCGCAGGCCGAGCAGGGAGGCGGCGCGCGCATGGCAGTAATGCGCCTGTGCCGAGGCGGCGATGCCGGGGGTTGGAATCGAGGCAGGCGCGGGAACCGGTCCGGACGCTGTCGCAGGCTGCGGCGTCAATGCCAGAGTTGCCGATTCCCGCATTCCACCAACCCCGCCCTCGCGCACGACTTCGCGCGCGATCCACAAGGCTTCCAGGTTCGCCACCGTGCCGCCGCTGCACAAATGCCCCAGCGCACCGCTCCAGCCGAACAGGCGGGCGATCTGCGCCACCGCCTCGATCTCCATCTGCGAGCTGGGGCGGCCGCCGTCGAACGCATGGTTGTTGGGGTTGAGCCAGAGCGCCAGCGCATAGCCGATGCGCGCCGCCGCATGCGGCGGCTTGAGCATGTGGCCGAGGTAGAACGGATGGCCACTGGGCGCGGACATTCCCAGGCGCCGCGCCGCCTCCAGCAGCACCGGGCGCATGGCCTCGACGCCGTCGCCCGACTCGGGCAGAGCCGGCGGCCAGGCAGGGAGCTGGGGCATGGCGTCTTGCAGCACGCGCAGCGCTTCGTCGAGCAGGCCGAGTTCGCGGCGGTCAAACATGATGGGGTTCGGGTTGGAGTTCGACCGCTTGGGAAAGCTGCAGCAGTCCGGCCAGGCTGTTCCACTGCGCGCGATGCAGCAAACGCAGGCACGGCAGCCCGGCCGCCCATTGGGGGAACGCCGCATCGACCACCCCCGCGGCTGCCAGCGCGTGGATGTCAGTCGTTGCCACGGCCGCCGACTTCACCAGCGCCAGTCCCTCGGCCTGCAAACACTGCGCAAGCCAGGCGGCGAGGCTGTCGGAGGTCACGCTCCAGTTCTGCGCGATGCCGGCGTCGGCCAGGACCATCGCACGCGCCATCCACACGGGCGTGAGGCCCGCGGTCAGTGCCTCGCGCAGGGCTGCGGCGCTGGCCGCGGGAACCAGCCCCGCCTGCATGGCGCAGAGCTGCCGGCCGAACTGCTCCATCGCCTCCAGGGCCAGGGCATGGGCCGCGGCATCGTCGAAGCCCTGCGCGCGCTGGGCGCGGCGCACGGCGTCCGCATAGGGTCCGCCCCCCGGCACCAGCACGACACGACCCGCGAGCGCGGCGCAGACCCGCAGCCAAGGCGACAACTCGCGAGCCAGCGCCAGGCTGCCGCCGAGCTTGACGATCCAGATCGATGTCATGGCCTGGGCTCCTCCCCCGCTGCGCTCATGCCCTGTACTCCCGGTACAGCAGGGCGACAGCGACGGCGGGGGCGCACCAGGACGCCCAGTGCGCCTGCAGGGGGTCGTGGTCGGGCGCGGCCAGGCCGAGGGCTGCGGCGTAGGGCCAGACCTGGCGGCCGAGCCGGTGGGCCAGGCGCTCGACCACGAAGCTGCCCACGCCGGCCGCCACCATCGGCGCATCTTCCGGCAAGCCCACGCGCTGCAGCACCTGGCGCGCGGCGCGCTCCAGGGCATCGAGTTGCGTGTCGGCGAACCAGGCGGCGAGCGCGTCCCAGGTCTCGTCGGACTGCTCATGCGCGTCGCAGCCCACCATGCGCGCCAGACGCTGGCGGCTGGCGGCCACGGTCTTGGGAGCGCCGTCGGCGCTGGGTTGCTGGTC
Organism: Betaproteobacteria bacterium; assembly: GCA_028871675.1. Lineage (GTDB taxonomy): Bacteria > Pseudomonadota > Gammaproteobacteria > Burkholderiales > Burkholderiaceae_C > Thiomonas_A. Next base: position 79,541 of record JAGWMO010000011.1, on the reverse strand, counting down.
GGCGCCCTCCGGCAGCCAGCCGAGAATGCGGTAGATATCCGCCGTGGTGGCGAACAACTCGGCCATCAGCGGAATGCGTCGCTCGCCGACGGGTGCCGAGGGCGCCAACGCCATCAGCGGCGTGCGGGCCACGCCGCTGTACACCAGTTCACCCAGCGCGAGGCGGTCACTGTCGCGCAAGCCCTGGGCACGCACCTCGGTCGCGGCGATGGGCACGATGTCGGTGGTGGTGCTGCCCATGTCGACGAACAAGGCCGCGCCCAGGCGCGGGGCCAGGGCGCGCGCGCTGGCGTGCCAGTTGCACGAGGCCGCAACTTGCGGCCGGGCCTTGGCGGCAGCCGCCATGAGCCAGCCGGCATCACCGCCGTAAAAGCCAAGGCGACGGTTGCCGAGATGCTGCGTCATGACATCGACCAGGGCGCGCACGCCTTCGTTGCGGTCCGTGAACAGATCGGCCATCTCGCCCGTCATGGTCACGCCGTGGGCCAGCGGCATGGGCAGATGCTCGCGCTGCAGCACGGCGTCGAGCGCGGCATGCAACTGCGGCAGGCCGCGCCACAGGCTGCAGGGCTCCTGGCGCACGCCCAGCAAATGGCCTTCGGCGTCGAGCCACGAGACCTTGAGGTGGGCGCCGCCCACGTCCCAACCCATGATGGTTTCAGGCCGATGCGCCGACATGACCGAACTCCAGGGCGCCTGTGCTCGCCAGGCTTGGAACGGCAGCGGGTTGTCGCGGCGCGGAGACCACCGGCGGCAGGCGCGGCAGGTCGAGCAAGGCCGCAGCCGGGTTGAACCGCAGCAGGCGCCGCAGTCCGGCATAGGCCACGGTGGCGCGCGGATTGACCTCGACCACCAACGGGCCGTCGGCCGTGGCCAGCAGGTCCACCCCGACATGGCCCCACAACCCCGGCATGGCCCGGGCGATGCGCGCGGCCAGTTGGGCGTAGCGGCCGTCGGCATCGGCCACGGCGCCGACGCCGACGCCATCGAAGCTGAATGCGCCGTCGCGCAAAGACACCTGCTGGCGGTTCACGCTCAGCAGGCTGGCACGGCCTTCGGCGCACAGCAGCGCGAGCGACAAGGCTTCGCCGCGCACCAGCGGCTGGTAGATGGCGCGCGCGCCAAGCACGGTCTCGCCCCATTGCTGCGCTTCGTCCATGCGGGCGAAGCAGTGGGTGAACTGGCAGCCCGCGCCGTCGTCGGGCTTGACCACCACCGGGCCTGCCGCGCCGACCGTGTGGTTCGCCACAGCCGCGGCGCTGGCATGGGCGGGCACGCTGGCGATGCCAGCCCGGTTCAGCAGCGCGGCCGTGGCGCGCTTGCTGGCGGCGATGCGCACGACCTCCGGGGTGCAGCCCAGCAGGCGACGGCCCGCGGCCAGCACACGGCGGCTCAGGGTTTCGAGCAGGCCATCGGTCTCGGGCGCGGTGAGCCACACGGCGTCGGCCTCCAGCAGGGCGCTGTGCCACGCCGCATCGAAGGCTCCGGGCTCCTGGCCCACGCGCTGCACCCGCGTGCCGAGCGGCGCCTCGCAGGACAGCCGGGCATCGAGCAGGGTGAGCAGATCGACCCCCGCCACCGCGGCGAGGTCGCGCAACTGGGCCTGGCGCATGACCTCGGCATCCGCCAGAATGGGCGGCAGCGGCTCGCCGGCCAGGCCGCCGCCGGTGACGTACTCAAGAACCAAAATCTTCATGCCCATGCCCCTTCAATTGATTCCGGTGATCGACCTGATGCAAGGCCAGGTGGTGCATGCACGGCTGGGCCAGCGCGCGCACTACAGGCCGCTGCACAGTGCGCTGGCGGCGGGCAGCAGCGACGCGCTGCGCGTGGCCGATGGCCTGCTGGCGCTGCACCCGTTCAGGCAGCTGTACATCGCCGATCTCGATGCCATCACCGGCCAGGGCCATCACGCCGCGACCCTGGCCGCCATCCGCCAACGCCACCCCGGCGTGGAGTTGTGGCTCGACAGCGGCCTGCATGCGCTGCCCGCTGCGGACGATGCGGCGACGCTCACGGTGCTCGGCAGCGAGAGCCTGCGCACGCTGCCGAGCAGGCACGCAGATGCCGCCACCGAGGCGTCCGACCAGGCCCACACCTCGGCCCGGTCCCCGCAGCGCCGCTGGGTGCTGTCGCTCGATTCGCGCGCCGGGCAACTGCTCGGTCCGCCGGACCTGTTGCAGCAGACGGCGCAGTGGCCCGACGACATCATCGCCATGACGCTGGACCGCGTCGGCAGCGACGCCGGCCCCGATCTGCGGGGCGTGCGCGCGCTGCGGGAACGTCTGGCGCAGACGCCCGCGCGCCGCGTGTACGCCGCGGGCGGTGTGCGCGACGCGCACGATCTCGCTGCGCTGGCGCAAGCGGGTGCACATGGTGTGCTCCTGGCCTCGGCCCTGCACGACGGCCGGCTGGGCGCCGACGCGTTGCGGCGTCATGCCAACGGTGGCTGAAGACCACCGCATGCCCGCCAGTGGACTTCGCCCCGCGCGGGTGCAGCAGGAGCAACCGGAGCAGCCGACACTGGCCGCGGCCCTGCAACTCCGGCGCAGGCACGGACCGAGTCGCCTTGTCAGATATGCGCTGCGAACGGGTGGCCGGCACTGCCCTTTTTCGCCACCACGGTGGCAGCGCGCGGCTCGCCGGCCACGGCACGCTTGATCGACTCCTTCACCGCCTGGTAGTTGAAGTCCTGGATCTTGGTGTCGTCCGCAGCCTCCCAGTGGATGAACACACCGACGCAGATGAACACGTCGTCGGCCTCGTCCATCGGAATCGTGCCGTCTTCCACGCAGTCGGCCACTGCCATGGCGACGCCGCGCTGCGCCGGGCCGAACATCTGCACCGCCTGCTTCGCGCCCTTGATCGTCACCTTGTTGAACATCATGGTGTTGGGCTTGCACGGCAGGTTGGGCGCGACCACCGCCAGCAGGCTGGTGAAGCCGTCCTTGTTGTTCACCAGGCCGTGGCAGAAAGCGCCTTCGGCCGCACTGCCGCGCGGGCCCATGATGAGGTCGATGTGCGCGACCTCATTTCCGTCTCCGACCAGCGATTCACCCACCATCACACGATTGATCTTGGCCATCATCTTCTCCTTGGATTGGTTCGACTCGGTTGAAGCATTGCGATCAGCAGGCGCCGAGCCATCCGCCTGCTGCCGATCCGCCTGTTGCATCCCGAACAGGCCCTTGATGTCATCCCACAAACTGGTCATTGCGATTCACCTCCCCTGGCCCTTCGGCCCTTTCGGCGTCGGGCATGGCGTCGTTGCACACGGTCGGCTCCAGCCTTTCGGCCAGTAGCACGGCCACCGTCAAATCGGCGCTGGTTCCGGGATTGATGCCCCGGTCCTTGAGGCGTCGATCGAATGCCTCGAGTTGCCCCGAGACCTCGTCCCAGTCGGCACAGCGCTGCATGGCCGCCTGGCAGGCGGTGCCTTCGCGCCGCAACTGCTCGGCCTGGCCATAGCCCTGTTTGCGCAGCACATGGCTGTCGGCGAAGGCCGCGAGAAAGCCGAGATAGACCGCGACCACCGCCGCATCCTCCCGGCCGAAACGGGTGCGCGCGCGCCGCAGCGCGGGCAGGCCGATGTCCCAGACATCGGCGTAGTTGCTGGCGTACTGGCGCGCAATGCTGTCGCGCGCGGCGCTCTCCAGCATGGCTTGCAGCAGCGTCACGCCGGGCTCGTCGCGCACGTCGTGCCTGGTGCTCGCGCCCAGGCCTGCCGGGGCGGCCAGGCGAATGGCGCGGTAGGCAAGCAGGGCGTCGTGGCGGTCGAGCCCGGCGAGAGTGGCGGCCAGCGCCGCACGCAGACCCTGCCCGGCTTGGCGATGGCACTGCGCGTGTATCAGCGGCGCGGCCAGCAGCACGATGCCCAGATTGGTGTTGATCCCCACGGCGCGCCGCGTCGCCTCCACCGCGCCCAGGATGCGCGCGCCAACGCCCAGCATCGCGTCCCCGATGGGGGCGACCGAGGCCTGGGCGCTGGCGATGAAGTCCTGCGCCTGCATGCCGTGCCCGGGCGACTGCACGCTGACGTTGCCGGGTTTGACGCAACTCACATCCAGCATGCAGGCGGCGAGATAGGCCTGCCGCGCGGCCTGCACGATCTGCGCCGTTGGCGCCTGCCGCGCTGGCGTGGTGGCGTTGGCGCGCGCGGCCGCCAGGCCCGCTGGCGAGGCTGGCGGCATGGCCGGGTTGTCGCGCGGCGCGTTCATGCCTGTTGCCTCATGGCCGGGCGCACCCGCCTGGCCAGACAATCATCCACCAGCATCTGGGCGATGTCGGGCCCGGTCTGGGTCTGCAGGCCTTTCCAGGCGGGAATGCTGTTGACCTCGATCACCATCAGCCGGCCGTCGCCCGCGCGCATCAGATCCACCCCCGCGTAATCCATGTCGAGTGCGCGCGTGGCGGCGCAGGCGAGTTCGCCCAGCTCGGCATCGGCCGGCGCCGGCAGGCAGGTGGCGCCGAGCGCGACGTTGTGGATCCAGCCGCTGCCGCGTCGCGTCATGGCCGCGCGTGCGACGCCGCCCACCACCAGCACGCGGTAGTCCTCGCCCTGCCCGGTCGGCGGGCCGATGTAGCGCTGCAGGTAGTAAATGCCGTTGCAGTCCTGCGGCGGCGGCAGCTCGGCCGGGTTGGCGATGCGGCGCAAGCCCTTGCCTTGCGAACCGAACAACGGCTTGAGCACCAGCTCGTGGCCGCGTGCCGTCTCGCCCAGCACCAGGCTGCGCACCCGCGACTCGGACTCCAGCGCCCAGGTGGGTGGCGTGGGCACGCCGGCGTGGTGCAGCAGCAGGCTGGTCATGGCCTTGTCCACGCTGACCTCGATGGCGCGGGCGCGGTTGTACACCGGCACGCCCAGCGCCTGCAGCGCGTGCAGCACGTCCAGGCGCAACACCACTTGTTCCAGTGTGCCGCCAGGCACGCCGCGCACGAAGGCGGCGTCGGGCAGGGCGCGCGTGAAGCCGGGCAGGTGCAGACCTCCCGGCGACTCCAGGTCCACCGCGCAGTCGCGCAGCGAGACGCTTTGCGTGGTGCAACCGCGCAGGGCGAACGCCCGCCGCAGCCGGCGGCCATGCCAGCCGGGGTCGTCGGTGAAGATGGCGATGTGAGGCTTCATGCGAACGAGCGCTCCAGCAGATCGTGCGCCAGGTGCCCGGCACGAAAGCTCTTGCCGCTGGACAGCGACGTCACCACCACCTGCGCCGGGGCGAACAGCAGCGGGTCGATCTTGTAGAAGTCGTGTCCCGCCGCGCGAAACACCTCGGCGAATGGCTCGCCGTAATCGTCCGAGGCGCTGCTGGGCAGCTTGCGCGCCAGTTGCGCCGCTTCGTCCGTGCCGCAACTCACGAACAGGTGTACCCGCCCACCGAACAGGATGGCGTCGTTGGTGCGGCCCATGGCGGTGAGGAAGTCGGCCGAAGGCGGGCACAGCGGCGCGCTGCCCAGTCCATCGACGATGTGGGCCAGCTCGAACCCCAGGTAATGCGCCTTGTGCAAGGCCACTTCCAGCACCCGCGCCACCACCTGCACGGCCCCCGCGAGACTGGTGGTGGGGGTGAGGATGATGGTGAGATGACGGGGCGCGACGGCGCATTGCTCGGCGATCCGGTCCAGCAGCGCCAAGGGCGGCGTCTTGTCGGTTTCCAGCACCAGGCAGGCGGACTCGGCGCGGTCGGCATAGCCCAGTTCCTGGAACAGGGTTTCCTTCGCCGCCAGCGCCCGGCCCGGCCCCGACCCCAGCGCGAAAAACCCCTGCTTGCCCTCACCGTGCGACAGGCTCCAGCCGGCGTACTGGCTGCCCAGGCAGGCCAGCACCGGCTGCGCCGTGCGCACGCGCAGCTCCCACGGCCAGTCGGGGTGCGGGCCAGTCGGAGCGAGATCCACGCTGCCCAGGCCGCCGAGGCAGATTTCGGCAATACGCCGCCCCGCCTCGATGCCGCCGCGCGCCTGGATGCCGGCGTCCACCAGACGCGCGCCGTTGTCCATCGTGCACACCGCCAGGCGCAGGCTCGAGGCATGGTCCACCAGGGCCTCGACCAGCGGCGCGGCCAGCCGGTTGACGCTGGGCCGGGCAGAGACGGAGGGCGGGGTCGCTGCCATGGCGGTCGTGCTCATGAGGCCTGGGCCTTGGTCTGCAGGCCGTGGCGCCACGCGGGCCCGGCGGTGGATGTGGGCGCCGCCGCGGACCCGCCTGGCGTGGTTGCCGGCAGCGTCAGCGGTCGGGCGGCCGGGGGTTTCACCGACGCGGTCGAAGTGGCCGTTGCCGAGGACGCCGCGGCTGCCACCACCTTGGCTGTGCGCGCGGCGGCACCGCCCAAGTCGAGCAGCAACTGCTGCCGCAGCCTGTCGACCTTGCCCACGACTCCCTGCGCTGTGGAATGGGTGGCATGCAGCGTGCACAACGGTTCGCCCGGCTGCAGTCGCAGGCCCGCGCGTGGCCGGTCGCGACAGGCAGCGGGCCACACGGCGTCGAATGGCACGTGCAGCGGCTGTCCGGCGTACGCCACGACCATGGCGCGCGCCCCGGGTGGCGACGGCAGCGCGCGCAGGGGTGACAGCGCCGGCCCGGCTTGTTGCGCTTGGGACGATTGGTGAGGCCATTGGTGGAGCGGCTGGTGCTGCCGCAGGTCCGGCAGCTCGCCGGCACAGGCGCGCAGATGCAGGTCGAACAGCGGCGGCATGGGTTCCACATCCCACAAGTCGAGCGTGGCGGTGGGCCGTGGGTTGAGTTCAAGCAGGAACCAGGTGTCGCCCTGCACGATGAAATCCAGCCCGTTGAGCCCGCGCAGGCCGAGCGCGGTGGTGAGCGCCAGCGCCGCCGCCTCCACCCGGGCGCACAAGGCCATGGGCAGACCGGCTGGCCGCACCGCACCCGCCCAGACCCAGGGCGTGGCCGCCTCGGGCGGAGCCGGCAACATGCGGTTGAAGCCCACGGTGCGAATGTCGCGCGCGTTCGCCAGGAACAGCAAGGAATGCACCTCGCCGGCGATACGCCGCTGGTAGTACCAGGCACCCGAGGCCCGGGCGTCGGCTCTGGCCCGCGAGGTGACGGCCTGCACATGCTGCCCGCCGCTGCTACCGGCGCGTTTGAGCAACCATGCCTCGGGATCGGTGGGATCGGCATGGCGGATGGCCGGCGTTGGCAGGCCCAGGCTCCGCGCCAGCGCGGACCACAGCCCGGGATCGTGCGCCACGCGCCAGACATTGGGGTGGTTGCCGACCAGCACATGGCGCGCAGCCAGTTGGTCGATGGCGTCAAGGCTGGCCTCCAGCCCCGAGCCCAGCACCACGCGGGCAGGCGCCGGACCGTGGTCGTCGAGTGCGCGCAGCACCGCGCCGGCATCCAGCCCGCCCGCCGGCCCGAGCGCCACCCGCTGCCAGCGCTGGGCCCGGGCCATGGTGTCGACATCGCCAAACGCATCCACCGCCCGCACCGCCAGCCCGGCGCGGTGTGCTGCCTGCGTCAGGGTTCGAGCGCTGGTGGACACCACGATCAGCGTCCCGCGGCCGATCGCATCGGCATCGGCGGTGGGCATCGGGCGGCGTGCGAGGCTCTCCCTGCCAGTTCCCGACCGGCGTGGGGACGATGCGACTGGGCTGGGTTGTTGCGCGCGCGGCCGCAGGATGTTCATTTCGGCCTCAGATCGGTTGGCGGCGAGCTTCGGCCAGGCATTCGGCGAAACCGAGGTAGACCGGGGCTTCGGTTTCGCGCATGCGCAGCAGCAGGGTTTGCTGGGTTTTGTACTTGAGGTTGCCGATGGCCAGCGCACCGATGCCGACGGCTGGCGCCTCGCGCTCGGCATGCGTGGCCAGGGGCTTGGCGTCGTCCATCACGCCCACCGGCTCGAGGCCGGCGGGTGGCACGGCGTTGAGGTCGGCGGCCACGCGCAGCCGTGGCGCCTGCGCCAGTTCAACGGCCGACAGCACCTGCACGCCGGCCTTGGCGACGGCCAGCACCACCTCGACATCCTCGAGCTGGCGCCGACGAGCCTCGGCCGAGCCGGAGTCCACCGCCTCGACATCCAGGGCGAAGCGCTGCCGCAACAACGCCGCCGCCTTGCCGGCCTGCGCGGCGCCGTGATGGCTGGCGATGCGGACCTGCGCGCCGGCCTGCGCCGCCAGCGTGGCGGCCACCAGACCGACCGGGCCGGTGCCGCCCAGCAGCAGCACGCTGCGGCCATTCATGTCCTGCGCGAAGCGCGCCGCCAACGCCTGCTCGACCTTGGCCAGCATGGCGGCGGCGGTGGTGTAGGCGCCGCTGGGATCGGCGAACACCGACACCTCGAAGGGCGGCACCATGGCGCCGCGCGCGGCCTCCAGCATGTCGGTGGCGAGCAGCGCATCGCGCCCGCCGATGAACAGCCCGGTGCGCCGCGCACCGCGCGGGCCGCGCGAGAAGATGGCGTCCTGGGTGAAGCCGGCGATGTCGTCCAGCCCCACGCCGGCGTAGGGAATCACCGCGTCCCAGCCGGCGTCGTAAGCCATGTTCACGTCGAAGGGACTGACGCGCGGGCCGGGCGTGGCGAAGTGCAGCAGATACGGTTTGTCCATGCGGCTGGGTCTCGATGACGGATGCGTGATGGCTCAGACCCGCGCCGGCGTGCGTGCGGGCGCGGCAGCCGATGCCTGGCCTGCCGCGCGGGCGGCAGGCGCGCGCGGAAGAAGCGTGGACGGCGCCAGTTCCGCGTGCTCGGGCCGGATGGTGTGGGCGACGATGTCGGCGCCACGGTTGCGCGCGGCGCAAATCTGCAAGCGCAGGCCGGGTTCGAGCCGCGACGCGCGGGCGGCGTCCACCAGCGCCCGCGCCTGTGTCACGCCCTCAGCCAAGGCGAAGCCCGTCGGCCCCCACGAGGTTTGGCCGACGGCGGCGGCGCCGGCGCGGCGAAACACCTGCAGCACGCGCGCCACCCGGGTGCTGGCGTAGCGCCCGCCCTGGGCCGCAGCGAAATGGTCGCCGACGCAGTCTTGAAGCGTGGTGACCGCCCGACCGAAACCGTCGATGTCCCCTTCGGCCAATGCCGGCAGCAACTGCATCAACACCAGCCGGCACAACTGCGCGGCCTGGTCCTCGGGAAAGCAGGGCAGGCGCGCGAAGGCCTGGCGTTCGGTCGGGCCGCTCAGGCCTTGGTGATGGTCGTCGAACACCAGCACCCAGCGCCAGTCCGGCGGGAACGGCAAGCGGGCGATGACGCTGGGCGGGCGCGAGTCGGCCTCGGCATGGCCGCCGTCGACCACAAAACCACCCTGCTCGAAGGTGCCCAGGCCAATGCCCGAACGCCGGCCCCGGTCGAGCACGGCGGCCATGCTCCGCCCCGGCCAGCGCAAGCCCTGCAGCCGCGCCACGGCACTGCCCACGGCCAGCGCAAGCTGGGTTCCGGACCCCAGGCCGGCATGCTCGGGCAGGGCCTGACTCAGTTCGATGGCGACGCCATGCCGCGCGCCTTCGCGCCGGCCCAGGGACTGCTCCAGATGGGCCAGCGCCAGACGCGCGTAGGCCACGGCGCGTTCGGCGCGCGGGCCGCTGGCGCTGGTCTCGTCCGCGGGTCGGGCCAGCACGCGCGTGCTCAGGCCGTCGAGCGCGACACCCAGACTGCCGAAACGGCGGCCCAGACCTCCGTGAAGGTCGAAGAAACCCAGGTGCAAGCGGGCATGCGCCTGCACCTCCACCCGCTGGGAAAGGGGTTCGCGCAGGAATTCCAGGGAGTCGTGCATGGCGTGTCGTGGCCTTGTTGTGAACCCCTTGGAAGCAAAGGACATGCCATCGGCGCAAGGCCTTCACAATCAAGCGCCTAGGACGTTTTCAGACGCATCAGACGGTCTCAAACGTGACACTCTGTCACGGCCACGCGCACAGCCGTGGGACACCAAGCCCCAGCGCGCTCAACCACCCAAACGCCCGAAGCACTTGATTTTTCAGGCTTGCGTGCCGCAGCCGGGTCTGGCACGGAATCTGCACGGCGACGAGCAGCCACCAGACCGGCCCGCGCCGGCGGACCTGGTGTTTCCTGCCAACCCGACGCCGCACCTCGACCCCCGACGCCTCGCTCCCGACCATGCCCGCCTCCTCTGTGACCTGTCCGTTCTGCGGCCTGCTCTGCGACGACCTCGTGGTGGGTCTGCGCGACGGCCGTGCGCGGGTCGAGGCCGCGGGTTGCGCCCGCGCCATGGCCCTGTTCCCTGCCCCGCCGCAGGGCCAGGCGCGCATCGACGGCAGCCCCGCCACCTGGCCGCAAGCCGCGCGCGCCGCCGCCACCCTGCTGGCGCAGGCCCGGCAGCCGCTGATCGCCGGACTGGGCTGTGACATCGCCGGGCAGCGCGCCGCGGTGATGCTGGCCGAGCGCGTGGACGCGGCGCTGGACCCGATGGACAGCACCGCGCAGCAGCGCAACCCGTTCCCCTTTCAGGACAGTGGCTGGATGCCCACCACCTTGTCGGAACTGCGCAACCGCGCCGACGTGGTGGTGTTCGCGGGCACGCTGGGGGCCGGCCAGCCGCGCCTGGTCGAGCGCTGCCTGGCCCCCACGCTGTCCTCTCCGTTTGGCGAACTGCACCGGCGGATCATCGCCATCGGTTCTGCTCTCCTCCGGCCTGCGGCATGGCCCGCCGGTGCAGACCTCGCCAACATCATCGACCTGCCCAACCTACACCTGGCCGAGGCGTTCGGCCTGCTGCGCGCGCGCCTCGCCGGCCAGCGCCTGGACGCCACAGCGCTGCACGGCGTCGCGCTCGAACGCTTCGACGCCCTGTTGGAGACGATGCAGTCCGCGCGCTACGGCGTGCTGATCTGGAACGCCGCCGAGCTGGACTTCCCGCATGCCGACCTGGCGGTGCGCGCCATGGCGGAACTGGTGCGCGAACTCAACACCCGCACGCGTTGGTCGGTGCTGCCGCTGGGTGGAGGCGACGGCGGCACCAGCGCCGCCCAGGTCTGCACCTGGCTGGCGGGCTACCCGCCGCGCCTGCGCTTCGTCAACGGCATGGCGCAGAGCGACCCCCTGCAACGCGGTGCCGACACCCTGCTGGCCGCCGGCGAGGCCGATGCGCTGCTGTGGATCAGCGCCTTCGATCCGGCGCGCACGCCCCCACCGGCACGCTGCCCACGCATCGTGCTGGGCCGCGCCGACCTGCGCCTCGACCCCGCGCCGGACGTGTTCATCCCGGTGGCCGTGCCCGGGGTGCAGGCCCCTGGCATGCTCAGCCGCATGGACCAGGTGGTCACGCTGCCGCTGATGGCCCCGGCCCCGGCGGATCTCCCCACCGTGGCCGAGGTGCTGGCCCGCATCACCCAGGAACTGGGCCATGCTGCGGCTGCGTAACGCCCGTGTCATCGACCCCGCGCAGGGTCTCGACGATGTCGCCGCCGGCACCCGGCGCGACCTGTTCGTGGACGCCGGGCGCATGGCGGCCGACCCCGGGCCGCAGGCGGCGATCGACCACGACATCGACCTGGCCGGCGCCGTGGTCATGGCCGGCGCCATCGACATCCACACCCATATCGGCGGCGGCAAGGTCAACATCGCCCGCACCCTGCTGGGCGAAGACCATCTGCTGAACCGGCACGCGGGCCGCCTGCTGGAGGGCGGCGGCTGGCAGCACGCGGGTTGCGGCCACGCCACGCCCACCACCTGGGCCACCGGCTACCGCTACGCCGAGATGGGCTACACCACCTGCTTCGAACCCGCCATGCTGCCGACCAACGCGCGCCAGACCCACCTCGAGCTGGGCGACACGCCCATGGTGGACAAGGGCGCTTACGCCATGCTGGGCAACGACGACTTTTTCCTGCATCTGCTGGCCGGCGGCGCCGAGCCGCAGACCCTGGCCGACTATGTCGGGTGGACCCTGGATCACACCCAGGCGATGGCGCTGAAGGTGGTCAACCCCGGCGGCATTTCGGCCTTCAAGTTCAACGCCCGCGCGCTCGACTTCGACGACCTGCACCCGCATTACCGCGTCAGCCCGCGCCAGGTGCTGCAAGCCCTGGTACGGGCGGTGCACACCCTGGGCGTGCCGCACCCGCTGCATGTGCATGCCAGCAACCTGGGCGTGCCGGGCAATGCCGACACCACGCTGGCGACGATGCTGGCGGCCGAAGGCCTGCCCATCCACATCACCCACATCCAGTTCCACAGCTACGGCACCGAAGGCGAGCGACGCTTTTCCTCCGAGGCCGAGCGCATTGCCGACGCGGTGAACGCCCAGCCCAACGTGTCCATCGATGTCGGCCAGATCATGTTCGGCCAGACCATCACCGCCTCGGGCGACACCATGGCGCAGTACCGCAACCACCGCCACGCCAGCCCGAAAAGCTGGATGTGCATGGACATCGAATGCGACGCTGGCTGCGGCGTGGTGCCGTTTCACTACCGCGACCAGAACTTCGTCAACGCGCTGCAGTGGGCAATCGGTCTGGAGCTGTTTCTGCGCGTGCGCGACCCGTGGCGCATCTTCCTCACCACCGACCATCCCAACGGCGCCCCCTTCACCAGCTACCCCCACCTCATCCGCCTGCTGATGGACCGCGACTTTCGCAACCGCATGCTCGACGCCGTGCATCCCGACGTCGCCGCGCACAGCCAGTTGCGCAGCCTGGAGCGCGAATACACACTGGCCGAGATCGCCACCATGACGCGCGCCGCCCCGGCGCGTTCGCTGGGCCTGGCCGACCGCGGCCACCTGACGCCCGGCGCGGCGGCGGACATCGTCGCCTACCGCGACGATCCCGACCGCGAAGCCATGTTCACCCGCCCCAGCCATGTGTTCAAGGACGGTGAGCTGATCGTGCGCGACGGTGCCGTGGTGCGCGCCGTGCAGGGCGCGGTGCACGCCGTCAAGCCCGAGTACGACCATGCCATCGAGCAGCCGCTGGCCGCGCACTTCGAACGCACCATGACGCTCAGGCTCGACCACCTCAAGCTGAGCGCCGACGACCTCTGCGCCTGCGGCAGCAGCCGGCTCATGGCCCACGCCTGCAGGAGAGCCGGGCCATGACTGCGCTCCAACGCACCGAGACCGGCACCCCAGGGACAGGCGAGCCGTTCATGCGCAACGGCGTGGCCATCGACGACACTTTCGCCGAGGCCTTCGGCATGAAGGCCACGCGCCTGCTCATCACTGCGGACACCCTGGCCTGGGCACGGCAGGCGGCCACCTCGGCCTGCGGCTTCGCCACCTCGGTCATCGGCTGCGGCTGCGAAGCCGGCATCGAACGCGAACTCGACGTCGCCGCCACGCCCGATGGTCGCCCCGGCGTGGCGGTGCTGCTGTTCGCCGTGTCCACGCAGGAGTTGGCCAAGCAGGTCGAGCGCCGTGTCGGCCAATGCGTGCTGACCTGCCCGACCACCGCCGTGTACGCCGGCTGCGCGAGCGAGGAGCGCATCGCGCTGGGCCGCAACCTGCGCTACTTCGGCGACGGCTGGCAGATGTCGAAGATCGTGAACGGGCGGCGCCACTGGCGCATCCCGGTGATGGACGGCGAATTCCTCGCCGAGGAAAGCACCGGCCTGCTGCGCGCCATCGGCGGCGGCAATGTGCTGGTGCTGGGGCGCAGCCGCGCCCAGGCGCTGGCGGCGTGCGAGGCGGCCGTCGCCGCCATCGCGGCGCTGCCCGGGGTGATCGCGCCCTTCCCCGGCGGCATCGCGCGCTCGGGCTCCAAGGTGGGCTCGCGCTATGCCAAATTGCCGGCATCGACCAACGACCGCTACTGCCCCACACTGCGCGGCGTCACCGACAGCGCGCTGGATGCCGCGGTGGGCGGTGTGATGGAGATCGTGCTCGACGCCCTGAGCGACGCCGAGATGCGCGCCGCCATGCGCGCCGCCATGCTGGCCATCTGCGCCCTCGGCGCCGCCGCCGGGGTGCTGCGCCTGTCCGCCGGCAACTACGGCGGCAAACTCGGCAAATTCCACTACCCCCTGCGGGAGATCCTGGCATGAACGCGAGCCGGCTGGAGTCGGCGCCATGAGCCTGGTGCTCACCCTGCGCGAACAAAGCCCCGCGCCCGACGATCTGCGCGGCTTGACCCCGCGCCTGCTGGGCGCGCTCACACCGAGCGAGGCGGCCCGCCAACCGCTGTCGCCACGCCCCGGCGCCGGCGACATCGGCACGCTGTTCAAGGTCAGCGACAACGGCAACGCCCACCCCGATCTGCTGATCGTGCGCACCGGCGCGCGCCGCCTGGACGGCCTGGGCCGGAACCTCGATGGCGGCTGCCTGCGCATCGAAGGCCATGCCGGCGCGGCGCTGGGCCAGGACTTGCAGGCCGGCGAAATCGTCGTCGATGGCGACTGCGGCGACTTCGCCGGCTGCGGCATGCGCGGCGGCCTGATCCGCGTGCTCGGCGACGCCGGCCACTGCCTCGCCGCAGCGCTGCACGACACCCGCCAAGGCATGGCCGGCGGAACCCTGGTGGTGCATGGCCGCGCGGGCGACCGCGCCGGCCACCGCATGCGCCGTGGCCTGGTGCTGGTGGGCGAGGGTTGCGGCGCGGCCTGCGGCGCCGGCATGCTGGCCGGCACCCTCGTCACCCCGCGCTGCGGGCCCCTGCCCGGCCTGGGCCTGCGGCGCGGCAGCCTGCTGCTGCGGCAAGCGCCCGAGTTCCCCATCACCTACAACGCCTGCGGCGCGGTCGACCTCACCTGGCTGCGGCTGCTGGCGCGTGCCGCCGCTGCCTGGCTTCCCGGCCTGCTGCCGCTGCATGGCCTGGCCCAGCGCCACTGCGGCGACCTGGCCTGCGGCGGCAAAGGCGAGATCCTGGTGCTGGCGCCATGACCCGCACCGGCGCCGTGACCTCCGCCATGACCCACGAGTCACGGCGCACCGTCGGTTGATGCCATTGACACCCGCCACCCATCCGCCCCTCCCCGGAGATGTTCCATGCCCAAGATCCACGCCCTCTCAACCCGGCAACAGGTCGATTCCGCGGCTCGATCCGAGACCCAGGTGGAGGCTGCATCCACTGCGCCGCCGCTCGACACCATCTTCATTCGCGGCCTGCGGGGCGAGACCGTGATCGGCATCTTCGACGATGAGCTGCATCGACCCCAACCCGTGCTGATCGACGTGACCGCAGGCCGATTGCGCCTGCCGGCCTGCGGCTCCGACCGCATCGGCGACACCATCGACTACGGCGCCGTGCGCACCCGTCTGCTGCAGCACTTGCAAAGCCACCAGCATCGCCTGCTCGAAGCCTTCGCCGAAAGCGTCGCCGCCATCCTGCTCGACGAATTCGGCGCCGACTGGGCGCGGGTCAGCGTGGCCAAGCCGCATAAGTTCGCAGACGTGGAATCCGTCGGGGTGCAGATCGAACGCCGCCGCGCCACACCCCGCGCCGCGAACACCCCACCGGCCGACAACCAGGGCGCCGAAATCCTCGCCTTCCTCGGCCGCGGCCTGAGCCACGGCAAACCCTGAGCGTTGGTGCGATTCAGCTTGCCCGTGGGCCGCCGCGGCGCCGGGCGCAGCCTCGTTGTCGTCCCTGCGGGCCTGATCTGGCACCGGCGGGTTGGCTGCGACTCGAGATGGAAGTAAGTCCCTGGGTGCCGCTTCAGGGGCCCTTAAGGCGGTGCGCCCAGAATGCGAAGCTCTGTCATGTCTGCTGACAAGACCAATCGCGGCGCGGTGGCACGGCGCCGAGGGCGGTCTTACACTCGAATGGTGCTCTGCACCAAAACACGGGCGTGCAGGGCTCCCGCGACCGGCGCTCGCCATGCGGCGCGCACGGCCTCGATTCGAACAAACCCAAACCGGAGATTCCCATGCAAATCACCCAGACCAGCTTGAGCGGCAAGACCGCCCTTATCACGGGCGCGGCCAGCGGCATCGGCAAGAACATGGCACTGGTCTTCGCCAAGGCCGGCTGCGCGGTGGCGGTGGCCGACCTGAACCAGGACGGCGCCGACGCCACGGCGAAGGAGATCACCGACGCCGGCGGCAAGGCCGTGGGCGTGGCGATGGATGTGACCAACGAGGCGCAGGTGAACGCCGGCTTCGACAAGGCGGTGGCGGCGCTGGGGCCGATTGACGTGCTGGTTTCGAACGCCGGCATCCAGATCGTCAACCCGATCGAGAGCTACGCCTTTTCCGACTGGAAAAAGATGCTGGCCATCCACCTCGACGGCGCGTTCCTCACAACCAAGGCGGCGCTCAAAAGCATGTACGCGGACAAGCGCGGTGGCGTGGTCATCTACATGGGCTCGGTGCACTCGCACGAGGCCTCGAAGCTCAAGAGCGCTTACGTCGCGGCCAAGCATGGCCTGCTGGGCTTGGCGCGGGTGCTGGCCAAGGAAGGCGGCGACAAGGGCGTGCGCTCGCATGTCATTTGCCCCGGCTTCGTGCGCACGCCGCTGGTGGACAAGCAGATTCCGGAGCAGGCCAAGGAATTGGGCATCACCGAAGACCAGGTGATCAAGAACGTGATGCTGAAAGACACGGTGGACGGTGAATTCACCACGGTGGACGATGTGGCGCAGGTGGCGTTGTTCCTCGCCGCCTTCCCCACGGCTGCGCTCACCGGGCAATCGGTCATCGTCAGCCACGGCTGGTGCATGCAATGAGCACCAAGAGCAAGACTGCTCCGACACGCGCACGCACGCCACGCAACACCGTGGCTGCCGCGCTGAACGCCGCGGCGGTGCCCAAGCCCGAACCGGCTCCAGTGCCAGGCGGGCCGGTGGCGAAGGCGCCAGCGAAAGCGGCACGCTCGCCCGCCCGCCGCGTCGGCACGGCCCTCGATGCTGCGCAGGCCGGGTCGGCTGCGGTCGCGCCCACTGGCTCGAAGCCTCTGCTCGCGCGCGTCGCCGCCTACGAGCACATCGCGCTGGTGCTGCAGGGCGGCGGCGCCCTAGGGGCCTACCAGGCCGGGGTGGTGCAGGGGCTGGCGGAAGCCGGCATCCAGCCCACCTGGGTGGCAGGCATTTCCATCGGCTCCATTCACAGCGCCATCATCGCCGGCAATCCGCCGCATTTGCGGGCGTCGCGCCTGCGTGAGTTCTGGCACCGCGTGACGCAGCCGCCGGTGCTGCCGCCCACGCTGTGGGAACAGGAACCCTGGGTGTCGCTGCTGCCGGAGGACGCGCTGCCGTGGATGGCGCCGCTGCAGAGCCTGCGCGCACTGGCCGAGGGGCAAAAGGGGTTCTTCGTGCCGCGCGCCCTGCCTGGCATCGGTCCCGATCAGGCCAGCGTCTACGACACCACGCCGCTGCGCGCCACGCTGGAGGAGCTGGTGGATTTCGACCGGCTCAACAATGGCGAGATGCGCGTTTCGGTGGGCGCGGTGAACGTGCGCACCGGCAACCTGGAGTATTTCGACACCACCGAACAACGCCTGGGCCCGGAGCATTTCATGGCCTCGGGGGCGCTGCCCCCCGGCTTCCCGGCGGTGCGCATCGGTGACGATCTGTACTGGGATGGCGGCCTGGTGTCCAACACGCCGCTCACGCAGGTGCTGGGCGGGCACCCCCATGCGCACACTCTCGTGTTCCAGGTGGATTTGTGGAGCGCCCAGGGCGATGCGCCGCGCAATTTGAGCGAGGTGGGTGAACGGGTGAAGGACATTCAATACTCCAGCCGCACCCGGGCCGTGACCGACATCCTGGAGCGGGCGCACGAGCAGCGCAGCATCCTGCGCAGCCTGCTGGCGCAAATCCCGCGGACCGACCGCACGCGCGATTCGCTATGCAGCCAGGTGGAGGAGATGGCGCGCGACAAGCGCTACAACGTCATCCATCTGATCTACAAGGACAAGCCCTACGACGGCCAGGACAAGGACTTCCAGTTCGGCCGCGCCACCATGCGCGCCCACTGGAACAGCGGCCTGCAAACCGTGCAACGCACCCTCGCGCACACCCACTGGTTCGACCTGCCCAGCGCCGATCGCCCCTTCGTCACGCACGACGTGCACCGGCAGGACGCGGTGGACTGAACCACTACTGCCCTTCCCGGCGCTCCGCCTCACATCGCCGCGACGCCGTCTGCCTCGCCCTGCTTGCGCACTTTCATCGCCGCGATGCGTGCCAGCGCCGCGGCGCGGCTGTCGACCTTGGGCAGCTCGGCGCGCAGCTCAGTGAGAAAACGGCTGGGCTCGGGACTGCGGCTGCTGCGGCCGGCGGCGCGGCGCTTGCGGCAGTGGCTCAGCACCAGGGTCTGGCGCGCGCGCGTCACGCCCACATACATCAGGCGGCGTTCTTCCTGCAGGCCGGTGTCGGTGAGGGGCCTGTCATCGGTGAAAAACGGCAGCAGCCCCTCCTCGCATCCGGCCAGCATCACGTGCTGCCACTCCAGGCCCTTGGCGGCGTGCAGGGTGGAGAGGACCACGGCATCTTGCTGGTCGCCGCGCTCGGCGAGCTGGGTGATGAGCGCCACCATCTGCGCCATGCGCTTCAGGCTGGCACCGTCTTCTTCGGACTTGCGCGCGATCCAGTCGCAGAAATCACCCACGTTGCTCCAGCGCTGGCTGGCCTCGCGGTCGTTCTCCGCCGATTCGCGCAGATGCGCCTCGTAGCCGATGGCCGCGAGCAACTCGCGCAGCAAGGGGCCGGCGGGCTCGGTGCGTTCGCGCCAGTCGATGTCGTGCATCAGGCGGGCGAATTCGCGCAGGCCTTCGGCGTGGCGCGCACCGACGACGCCGGGCAGGGCCTCGCGGAACAGTGCGTCGAACAGCGACACCTTCCACTGCGTGGCGAATGCGCCCAGGCTCTTGAGCGTGGCCGCGCCGATGCCGCGCTTGGGCGTGGTGACGGCGCGCAGAAAAGCCGGGTCGTCGTCAGGATTGGCCAGCAGGCGCAGGTAGGCGCACACGTCCTTGATTTCGGCGCGCTCGAAAAAGCTCTGGCCACCGCTGACGGCGTAGGGAATGTTGGCGCGGCGCAGCGCCTGCTCGATGGGGCGGCTCTGGTGATTGGCGCGATACAGCACCGCGATGTCGGACAGCTTGGCGTTGCGCCCGCCGCGCAGCGCCTGGATGCGGGCGACGATGCGCTCGGCCTCGTCGTCGTCGCTGTCGGCCGCGCGCACCTCCACCGCGTCGCCCTCGCCATGCTCGCTCCACAGGCTTTTGGGGTAGAGCTTGGGGTTGGCGGCGATCACGGCGTTGGCTGCACGCAGGATGGCGTTGGTCGAGCGGTAGTTCTGCTCCAGCTTGATGACTTCGAGCGCGGGATAGTCCAGCGGCAACTGCCGCAGGTTGTCGAGCGTGGCGCCGCGCCAGCCGTAGATGCTCTGGTCGTCGTCGCCCACCGCGGTGAAGCGGCCTTGCGTGCCCGCCAGCAGCTTGAGCAACTGGTACTGCGCATCGCTGGTGTCCTGATACTCGTCCACCAGCAGATAGCGCAGGCGTGCATTCCAGCGCTCGCGCACGTCCGCGTGCTGCTGCAGCAGGCGCAGCGGCAGCACCATCAGGTCGTCGAAGTCCACTGCCTGGTAGGCGTTGAGTTGCTCGGCGTAGCGCAGCCAGACCTTGGCCGCTTGCGCGTCTTCCGGGGTCTGCGCCTGGCGCGCGGCATCGTGGGGGTCGAGCAGCGTGCTTTTCCACTGGCTGATGCGCCACTGCCAACTGCGGGCGAGCTTGGCGTCGGTGGTGCCGCCAGCCTCGCGCAGCAGGCCGCCGACATCGTCGGCATCCAGAATGGAGAACTGCGGCTTCAGGCCCAGCGCCTGGCCGTCCTCGCGCAGCATGCGCACGCCCAGCGCGTGGAAGGTGGCGATGACCAGGCCCTGCGCCGTCTTGCGGTCGTCGAGCAGAACTTTGGCGCGCTCGCGCATTTCCGCGGCAGCCTTGTTGGTGAAGGTAATGGCGGCAATTTCCGTGGGCGCATAGCCGGCCTTGAGCAGGCGCCCGATTTTGTGGGTGATGACGCGCGTCTTGCCGCTGCCGGCGCCGGCGATGACCAGGCAAGGGCCGCTCAGATGGTTGACGGCACGTTCCTGGGCGGCGTTGAGCATGGGGCTGTGGGCGAGGGACAAAAGCGCAGCGCCCGGTAGCAGGCACCGGGCCGCTTGGGGCGAATGACGTTGGGTTAAACCGCTTGCGGTGGCGCGCGGTACGGCTCGTCGGCGGCGATGAAATCGTGCTCGGCGCGCGCCTCGTCGCACCACTGCTGCACGGCGGGAAGCTCCAGCACGCGCTGCACATAGGCCAGGGCGAAGTCGGGCAGCCTGGGCGCGTAGGTGCGAAAGCGCGCGCACACCGGGGCGTAGAACGCATCGGCCGCGCCGAAGGCGCCGAACAGGAAGGGGCCGCCGCTGGTCTGCAGCGCGCCGTGCCAAAGCGCGCAGATGCGGTCGATGTCGCGCTGCACCGCGAGGTTCCAGCCCAGCCCAGGCAGGCTGGCTTCGATGTTCATGCCCATCTGCTGCCGCAGGCTCTGGAATCCGGCATGCATGCTGGCGCACAGCACGCGGGCGCGGGCGCGCTGCGTGGCATCGGCAGGCCAGATGGCATGCTGCGGAAAACGCTCGGCCAGGCACTCGACGATGGCCAGGGTGTCGGGCACGACGAGGTCGCCATCCAACAGCACGGGGACGGTCTGTGTCGGCGTGATGGGCGCCAGCGCGGCGTAGAACTCGGGGCTGTCCAGGCGCAGTTTGCGCTCGGCGAAGGCAATGCCGAAGTGGCGCAGCAAGACCCAGGGCCGCATCGACCAGGACGAGTAGTTCTTGCTGCCGATGATGAGGGTGAACATGGACTGCGCGCCTTCAGCGCCCGGCGGTGGCGCGCAGTTGGCTGTAGCGCGTCTCGGGGTCGCGCCCGGACAGGTAGTCCGGGGCGATGGACTCCAGGCCGTAGGGTCGGGTCACGCCGAGTTCGGGGGCAAAACCCGGAAACTGGCCGCTGGCGACGTTGGGCACACGCATGGAGTCGAGGTTGTCGCGGCTCATCAGCGGCTCGCCGGGGGCGCATTCCATCAGCAGCGCCGTGAGTCTGGCCAACGGCGCGGGCAGCGCGATGACCGGACGGCCCCGACCTTGGTTGATGTCCGCCCACTGGCCCGAGAGCTTGACCAGTTCGGCCAGCGTGTAGACCTGTGGGCCGGTGAGTTCGTAGGTCTTGCCGATGGTGGCATCGGCCTGCGGTCCGATGAGCGTGTGCTGCATGGCCTGGACCAGGTCGCCGGCATACACCGGGGCGAAACGTGCGTTCGCCCCGCCCAGAAGCACCACCGGCAACAGCCGCTGCAAGCGGACGAACAGGCTGAGGAAGTTGTCGCCTGGGCCGAACACCACCGAGGGCCGCAGGATGGTCCAGCGCAGGCCGTCCTGCGCGCGCACCGCGGCTTCGCCGTCGCCCTTGGAGCGCAGGTACATGGAGGGGCCGTTCGGATCGGCGCCGATGGCGCTGACATGCACCAGACGGCTGGCGCCGCTGGCCATGCAGGCGGCGGCCAGGTTTTGCGGCAGGCGCACATGGGCACGGGCGAAGTCGCCGCCATAAGGCTTGCCGCCGCGGCCGTGAAGGATGCCGACGAGGTTCACCGCTGCGTCCTGCCCGTGCATGAGGCGCTCCAGCGTGGCAGGGTCGAAGGTGTCGATCTGCACCACGTCCACCGTGGGCAGGGGCAGCAGATGCTTGGCCCGTTCACGCCGCCGCGTGGGCACCAGCACCCGGCAACCCGCCGCGCTCAGGCGCGCCACGAGTTGCGAACCGATAAAACCCGAACCCCCGAAAACCACGATGTTCTGCATCGATATCCCTATGAGCTGTTTGCTTGCGCGCGTTGAACGCCGACGGCCTGCTGCGTGCTGATACGGTTGGCCTTATCCCGGGTCGCAGGCAATCAGGGCAGCGCTTCGACGTCGGCCTGCTGCTGCGCTTGCGGCCCCACCTGGCCCAGACGCGATTTTAAGGATTGCGGCTGGCCGGTGAGCAGCGCCGCGTACACCGTGGCATTGGCCAGCACGTGCTTCACATAGTCGCGCGTTTCAGGAATGGGAATGTTCTCGGTGAAGATGGCGCCGGACAGGTCGGGCTGGTCGGGCAGGCCCATGTTGCGCCAGCGCGCCGGGCGCCCCGGGCCGGCGTTGTAGCCCGCCGCGGCCAGCGCCTCGGAGCCGTCGAAGCGCTGCAGCAGCATGTCGAGATAGGCCGAGCCCAGGGTGACGTTGGTGTTGACATGGGCGATGCGGTCGGGGGCGTAGTCGCCCATGCCGATCTTGTTCGCCACCCAGCGCGCCGTGGCCGGCATGAGTTGCATCAGCCCGTTGGCGCCGACCCAGGAGCGAATGCCGGCAATGAAGCGCGACTCTTGCCGGATGAGGCCGAACAGGAAGGCCTCGTTCACGTTGGTGGATTTCGCCGCGGCGCCAATGGCGTCGCGGTAGGGCATGGCGTAGCGCTGCGACCAGTCGACCCCGCCCTTGACGCGCTCGCTGGTGTTGATGCAGAGCAGCCAGACCTGCTGGTTGCAAGCCACTTGCGCGGCGGCCTGCAACTGCTCGTTGCTCAAGCCGCGCAGGGTGAAGTTCCACTCGCGCACCGCCGGGGTGTAGAGGTTGAGCTGGAACAGCGCCAGCGCGCGCTGGAAGCCGGGCTGCCGGGCCTGGGCCTGCACGTCTTGCGCCAGCGGCGTGGGCAGTGAAGCCGGCAGGCTGATCTTCATCCCCAGCGCCTCGGTGGCCAGTTGACCGTAGTAGCTCCACGGGCTGGCCACCTGCGCGAACAGCGCCTGAGCCTCGATGGGATGGCCGAGTTCGCGCTGTGCCATCGCGTGCCAATACGTCCAGTCGGGGCGCTGCGCATCGGCTCCGGTGAGCTGGCGGCTGGCCTGCTCGACCAGCGCCCAGTCATGCGCCCGCAGGGCCGCGCGCACCATCCATTCCAGGGTGGAGTCGGCGGGGCGGTAGTCGGGGTCGATGCGCCGCGCCTGGGAGAACCACATGGCGGCGTTGGGCGAGAGTTGCAGCGCGCCGCTGCGGGCTGCACGGTAGGCGATGGCGGCGCGGTCTTCGATCGGCAATGCCGTGAAGCTGTTCAGCAGCAGACGCATGGTCTGTTCCGGGTCCTGCTGTCCCAGCCGCAGGAGCGCCAGCACCAGAAACTGGCGATGCAGGATGCTGCGCGGCACCCCCTGGCGTGCGTCGTTCAGCACCAGACGCAAGGGGTTGCGGGCGGCGGCGGCGATGCCTTGCCAGGCGCCGACCGGCAGGTTCGGGGCGAAGCTCAAGGCGGCCTTGAATTGCTCGTCCTCGAAAAACCGCCGCAGGCGCAGCCAGAGTTGATGCTGGCTGATCTTGCCCGCCCCCAGCAGGCTGCGGGCGGCGCTGTTGCAGCCGGCACCGCCGTATTTCTGCCCGGTCCAGAGTTTGAGCACCTCGGCGCTGGTGTCGCGGTTCCGGGTCTCGAACTGGCGCTGCAGGTCGTAACACTGCACCTGCGGATCGTCGCGCATGATGAAGTCGGGGTAGACCTTGGCAAAGTCGTCCCAGTCCTGGCGCCGGCCGAGTTCGAGCAGCCAGTCGTTGCGCAGGCGATCGAGCACATAGGTGTTGGGGTAGCGCTGCGCAAAACGGTCGAAATCGGCCTGGGTCATGCGCATCAGGTCGGGCTGGGTCGCCCAGTACGCCACCCAGGGTTCGAGCAGATTGCCGCGCAACTGCGACAGCGCGTCCTGGGCCGGCTTGGGGTCGCCGCGCTGGAAGCCTTGCGAGGCTTGCAGGATGAGCTGGTCGGCGGCGTCGTTGGCGAAAGGCTGGCTGGCCGTCTGCATGGTGTCGGGGGCGCTGGCCGGCATCTGTGCCCGGGCCGTGCCCCCCGGGACGGCAAGGGGCAGGAGGCCCAACGCCAGGCTGAACACCAACAGCCCCAACCGGGACCATCCTCCCCGCCGCGGGAGACGCTTGGGCGAGGGCACAATAGGCAAGACCATGTCGGAAAACTCCATAGACCGAAGCTTAGCGTGAGCCCCTCCTCCCTGACACCCATTCCCCGCGAAAGCGCAGGTGAAGACCGTGCCGCGCTGCGCCGCGCCCTCATCGCGCGGCGCGAACAGCTGCCCGACCGCCGTGCGAAGGAAGCCGCACTCACCGCCGCCGTGGTGCGCACCGTCGCGGCGATCGAACCCCGCTGCCTTGGGGCCTATTGCGCCACGCGCGGCGAGTTCGACCCGATGCCCGCGCTGCGGCAACTGGCGCAAGCCCTGCCCGACATGCAATTCGCCCTGCCGGTGGTGGATGCGGTGACACGGCAGATGCGCTTCATGGCCTGGGCGCCGGACGCGGCGCTGCAAGCCGGGGCCTACGGCATTGCCGTGCCGGTGGACCAAAGCCGCAGGGTGGAGCCCGATGCACTGCTGCTGCCCTGTGTCGGCTTCACCCCTGCCGGACTGCGCCTGGGCTATGGCGGCGGCTACTACGACCGCTACCTGGCCGGCCGGGGCGACGTCCACACCATCGGCCTGGCCTTCGATCTCTGCCAACTCGAGGCGCTGCGCGCCGAACCACACGACCACCTGCTCGACCTCATCCTCACCGAAACCGGCAGCTTCGGCCTGGGAGCCGGCCTGCCGGGCGACGAGGAACCTTGAGCCGCCCCGCGCCCATCCATCCACAGCCGCTGGCGCGCAACGCCGAGGGCCAGCCCTGCAGCGCACGCGCGAGCGACGCGAGCGACGGGGCGCTGGTCCGGGCGCGCGCCGTGTTCCTCGATGGCTGCGGCCTGCTCGACGCGCCCCCGGCCTGGGCCGGGAGGCGGCAATTCGTGGTGCTGGAGACCGGCTTCGGCCGGGGCACCCGCTTCCTCGCCACCTGGCAAGCCTGGCTGGCCGATGCGGCGCGCCCCGACACGCTGCACTGCGTCTGCGTGGAGTGGCATCCCCTCGCGGCCACGGACCTGATCGCGGCGTGCACCGACCCGTCCCTGCTGCCCCTGGCACACCAGCTCGCCGGCGCCTGGCCGCCCGCCATGCGCGGGCTGCACCAACTGCAATTCGCCGCCGGGCGCGTCAAGCTCACGCTGGCTCTGGGCGACGCGAGCGAGCTGCTGCCGCGGCTCGACCTCGGCGCCGATGCCATCTACCTCGGCGGCCTCACCGCCCTGGGCAACCCGGCCCTGCGGGACCCCGGCGTCATCAAGGCCGCGGCCCGGCTGGCGCGACCCGGTGCGCGCCTGGCCAGCTCCAGCGTGGACCCTGCGCTGTGCGCCACGTTGCGACAAGCCGGATTCACACTGCGCAAACTGCCATGCGAAAACACCCGAGCCGAGCGCCTGCAAGCCGTGTATGCGCCACGCTGGCGGACCCGGCGCTTGGAGCCGCGCGACGCTGCAACAGGGGTCGAGCGTCGCGCCCTGGTCATCGGCGCGGGACTGGCGGGAGCGGCAAGCGCGCAAGCCCTGGCCAGGCGTGGCTGGACGGTGGACGTGCTCGACGCCGGCTGCGCTGCGGCAGGCGCCTCGGCACTGCCGGCCGGGTTGGCGCATGCGCGCATCTCCGCCGATGATGATCGCCTCGCCCGCCTCGGCCGCGCCGGCCTGGCGGCCCTGGTCGCCGCCCTGCCCGGATCCGAGCGCCATGCCCTGTGGCAGGGGGGTGGACTGCTGCTGGCGGAACCAGACTCCGCCCTGCCCGACCTTGCCGCCATCGCCACCGCCCTGGCGCTTCCGTCCAGCGTCGCCGAGGTCGTGGACGCCGGCGAAGCGAGCCGGCGCACAGGCGCGCAAGTCGATCGGGGCGGCTGGTGGCAGGCCGGTGGCGTGGCCGCGGCCGGCAGCCTGGTGCGCGCCTGGCTGGCCACGCCCGGCGTACGGCTGCAAGGCGCTGTGCGCGTGCAGCGCTTGCGGCGCGCGCCGGGCTTCACCGCCGTGCAGCCTGCCCGCTCCGGTCATGCCATGGCACCTTGGCAGGCGTTGGACGCGACCGGGCATGTCCTGGCGCAGGCCCCGGTCTGCATCGTGGCCAGCGCGCTCGACGCGGCCCGGCTGCTGCGCGCCAGCGGCCTCGACCCAGGCGATCCTTGCTTGCAGGATTCGCAGGGTTTGCCGTTGCGCGCCCAGGCAGGACAGGCCTTCCTCGTGCCCGCATCGTCCCTGCCCCGGCTGGCGCGCTTGCAACGGCCCCTGGTAGGTGGCGCTTATGTGCTGCCGCTGCCGCCTGCCGCGCTGCAGGCGCTGGAGCTGCCTGCCGGAGAACCCTGGCAACTCCTCGGGGCCACCTACGAGAACGACCCCGAGGGGCTGATGCCGATCGCTGCGGCCTGGGCGCACATCGCCCAGGAACTCGAGCCGCTGGTGGGCGCGTTGCCCGCTGCGCCTCCCGCCGAGGCGCGTGTGTTTCGGGGCGTGCGCGCCGTGGCCGCCGATCGCCTGCCCTGCGCCGGAGCCTGGCCCGACTGGGAAGCCCTGGCCCGTGCCCGACCCGCGGCCCTGCAGCGTCCGGCCGATGAACTCCCGCCCCAGCCGGGGCTCTACCTGAGCACCGCCATGGGCTCGCGGGGCCTGACCCTGGCGGCGCTGGCAGCCGAGTGCATCGCCAGCCACATCGAAGGCGAGCCGGCCCCGCTGGAGCGCGACCTGCTGGCGGCACTGGCCCCTGGCCGCTTCGGCCTGCGCCAATTGCAACGCCGCGACGCAGCGGATGGCTGAGGGCAGCAGTCGGCCATCAGCGCCAGAAGCGCAGCGGCAGGCGCCCGACGAAACCCCAGTACACGGCCACCACGCCCACCGCCAGAGCCACGGCGGCGCTGCGCAGGTGGCCGTGCAGCATGCCATTGGTCCCGTACATCACCAGCACCAGGCCGAGCGCAGTCGCCACCCGGCGCACGCCCGGGCGCTGCATCCAGGGCCGTTGCGCAGCAGCGCTGGAGGATGGGCCGGCGGCTGCCGAGGGGGCCAAGGCGAGGTCGCGCTTGACCTGGAAAAACCCGGTAACGAAGCAGAACACCGCCGGCCAGCCGGAGAAAAAGAACAGCAGCCGGGGCACGATGGGCGAAAGCTCGGGCCAACCGCCCAGCGCCCTCACCAGGGTGATGATCGACCAGGGAATCCAGCCGCACACCACCAGCACGAGGCCAGCGCGAATCCAGGCATTGCGCAGATGCATGTTCATGGTCGCGAGTCTGCTGCAGGCGGAGGGCGCTCTGGCGCAATGCCCAATTCCAGCGCTAGGTAACGCACACCGGGCAGCGGATTGTGGCAGTAGGGTGTCGTGTCGCGAAAACCCAGATCCCGGTAGAGCGCCTGCGCCGCATCCATGCTCGGCAAGGTATCGAGCAACATCTCCGCATAGCCCAGAGCGCGGGCTTCGGCAA
Organism: Betaproteobacteria bacterium; assembly: GCA_028871675.1. Classification (GTDB taxonomy): domain Bacteria; phylum Pseudomonadota; class Gammaproteobacteria; order Burkholderiales; family Burkholderiaceae_C; genus Thiomonas_A. The sequence continues at coordinate 52,301 of JAGWMO010000011.1, read as the reverse complement.
CGAGTCGCCGGGTCAGTTCCCGCCCTGCGCCGAGACCTCGCGCCTGTGGCTGCACGTACAGGCGTTTCATTTCGCAGCGCTTCGCATCCAGGGCACGCAAGGCGACACAGCCGACGGCCTCTCGCGCATGCCACGCCAGCAGCAGGCATCCGCGCGGTGGCGCATAAGCGCCGGGAAGTTGCGCGAGTTCGGCGGCGAAGCCCTGGAAACACAGGTCGATGCCGAGCTGCGCCTGGTAGGCGCTGAACAGACGACGCGCGGTGTCGATGTCGCGTGGCGTGTGCGCGGGATGGATGGTCAACATGACGGGTCGTGCGGCTGACGTTGCGAGCGCGGTTGCGGTCGGCGCGGCGCGTGACCTCGCCCGCTGGCGCTACTGAAACGCCACCTCGTCGAAGCTGCGCAGCTTGCGGCTGTGGAGTTGCTCCATGCGCTGGCGGCGCAGGTTCTCGAGCGCGCGGATGCCGATGCGCAGGTGCTGCTCCACGCGCTCACGGTAGAAGCGGTCGGCCATGCCGGGCAGCTTGATGTCGCCATGCAGCGGCTTGTCGCTGACGCACAGCAGGGTGCCGTAGGGCACGCGCAGGCGAAAACCGTTGGCGGCGATGGTCGCGCTTTCCATGTCGAGCGCAATGGCGCGGCTCTGGCTGAAGCGGCGCTCGGGCGTGCTCAAGGGGCCGTGAAATGGCTGCAACTCCCAGTTGCGGTTGTCGGTGGTGGCGACGGTGCCGGTGCGCATCACGCGTTTGAGCTCGTAGCCCTGCAACTGGGTGATCTCGGCCACGGCCTCCTGGATGGCAACCTGCACCTCTGCCAGCGGCGGAATGGGAACCCAGGGCGGCAGGTCTTCGTCGAGCACATGGTCTTCGCGCACATAGCCGTGGGCGAGCACGTAGTCGCCCAGTTGCTGGCTGTTGCGCAGGCCGGCGCAGTGACCGAGCATGAGCCAGCCATGCGGGCGCAGCACGGCGATGTGGTCGGTGATGGTCTTGGCATTGGCCGGGCCGACGCCGATATTGACCAGGGTGATGCCGCTGCGGTCCCGCCGCAGCAGGTGGTAGGCGGGCATCTGCGGCATGCGCGCAGGCCCCGCGCCCAGGGCGTCGCAGGCCTCGGCGGCCTCGCCCAGGCGGCGGGTGACGACGTTGCCCGGCTCGACGAGGGCGATGTAGTCATCCGCGCCCCGTGCCGGCGTGCGCATGAGATCGCGGGCGAAGCGCACGAACTCGTCGATGTAGAAACCGTAGTTGGTGAACAGCACGAAGTTCTGCACATGCGCGGGATCGCAGCCGGTGTAGTGGCGCAGGCGGTGCAGGGAGTAGTCCACGCGCGGGGCATTGAACAAGGCCAGCGGGCGCGGCTGGCCGGGCTGCGGCTCGAAGGTGCCGTTGGCGATGCCGTCGTCCATCACCGACAAATCGGGCACGTCGAACAACTCGCGCAAGCGGTCGCGCTGCGCCGGCGTGAGCGAGGACTGGAAGGGCTCGTGGTCGGCGAAGGTGAAGGGCAGCGGGATGGGGGTGGTGCTCTCGCTCACCTCCAGCGGCACGCCGTGGTTGCGCAGCAGCAGCTGGAACTGCTCGCGGAAATAGTCGCCGAACAGGTCGGGGCGTGTGAGCGTGGTCTCGAACGCGCCGGGGCGCGAGACGAAGCCGTAGCTCAGGCGCGAGTCCGCATGGGCGCTGCTGGTGGTGCGCATGCGCACGCAGGGGTAGAAGGCATGCACCGGCTGCGCCGGCTCGTCGCCGGTCAGAAAGCGATGCAGCGCCTCGTGCAGCCGCGCCACGCCCTGCGCGTAAAGGGCCTGAACCTGGGCCAACGCGCTGTCGGCGCTGGTGTGTTGGGTACTCGGGGCGGTGGGGTGGGACATGTTGGATGGGTGTCGCTGAAGACGTTGCCGATGTTGCCGATGACTCCGATGACCTGCTGCCTGAATGACGCGCTCCGTGGCCTCGGCAGCTTGAAACAAGTTTCGCAAAAGACTGCAGGGGGCTGTCAACCCATGCCTGCGCCATCCGGCAGCAATTGCGCCTGCAGCCATTGAACCAGAGCCGCCACTTCGGGCCGCCGCATGGCGTCGCTGCGCAAGGCCAGGTGGTAGACGTAGCCGCTGGCCTGCGGCTCGCCCAGCGGCAGCACCAGGCTGCCGTCGGCCAGCAGATGGCGCATCAGCACCATCTGCCCCATCGCCACGCCCATGCCGGCGAGCGCCGCCTGCACCGCCTGGTGGGTGAAGTTGAGGTGCAGCCAGCTTTGCGGTTCCACCATCGGCTGGCGGATCGTGGCGAACCAGCCGGGCCAGGACAGGGCGTCGATGTGCTGCTGGCCGAAGCCTGCCTGGGGGCCCATGCTGCCCACATCGGCAATCAGTGTGGCCCGTTTGAGATCCGCAGGTTTGCGCAAGCCCCCGCGCGCCTGCAACTCGGCCTGCAGGCGCGGGCTGCAAACCGGCGCGATGCGCTCCTCGAACAAGGCGCGGGTGCCCGGCGTGCGGGCCAGCGGGTTGTCGGGGTGTACCAGGCGCAGCGCCACATCCTGCCCGGAAGTCTCCAGGTCGGCCATGCGGTCGGAGGCTTCCACGGCGATGTCGACTTCGGGGTGCTCGGCCTGGAACAGCGGCAGGCGTGGCATCAGCCACAGGCTGGCGAAGGAGGGGAAGGTGGTGATGCGCACGCTGGGGCGCTGCGTGCCGCGGCGCAGGGCCGTCACGGTGTCGTCGAGCGCGGTCAGCAGCGGGCGCAAGGCGGCGGCCAGGCGTTCTCCCGCCTGGGCGAGACGGATGCGCGGACCGTCGCGCGTGAACAGCGCCAACCCCACCTCGGCCTCCAGTGCCTGGATCTGCCGACTGAGCGCCGACTGGGTGATGGACAACTCATGCGCCGCGGCGGTGAAGCTGCCCAGGCGCGCGGCGGCTTCGAACGCGCGCAGAAAGCCCGTGTCGATGCGCCGTGTCGGGCGGCGCGGGGGGGTTGGGGTGGTGACCGGCATCGGCGTCCTTCATCATGCGTTCTTTGCATCATAAGAATACGAAATGACCGTTTTTGCAAGCGCCACCGGACGCCTAAGCTTGCATCCAAGATCAACAGAATTCAGGCTGTACAACGACATCTTTCGACTGCACACGACCCTGGAAACGACGGAGTTCATCATGCGCGAATGGAATCAAGATACCCTGCAGGTGCAACGCGCCTGGGTGGCCTTGCAAACCGGTGATTCGCTGCTCTTGCGCGGCGCACTCGGATTGCGAGTGGAGGCGGCCGCGCCGCCCTGCGCGGGGCAGCAGGCGCCGCTGCTGTGGCTGACCGAAGAAGGCGAAGCGGACGATGTGTTCCTGCGCCCGGGCGAAAGCCATGTGCTGCGTGGCCGTGGCCGCGTGGTGGCCAGCGCCTGGGGGCCCATCAATCTGCGGGTGGCGGCGGCAACCTCGCTGGCGACGCGCGCCAGGGTGACCGACCCTCGGCCCATCGACGCCCACCGCAGCACTCAACGCATGCCGAGATCGGCCAGCAGGCCGAGCGTGGGTTCGGCCTGGTTGAGGGTGTAGATGTGCAGGCCGGGCGCGCCACCCGAGACGAGTTGATCGCACAGGTCGGTCACCACCTCGCGGCCGAAGGCGAGGATGCTGGCGCGGTCGTCACCAAAGCTCTGCAGGCGCAGGCGGATCCAGCGCGGCACCTCGGCGCCGCACACCTCTGAGAAGCGCAGCAACTGGCTGGCGTTGGTGATGGGCATGACGCCGGGCACGATGGGCGCGTCCACACCCGCCGCCAGGACGTCGTCCGCGAAACGGAAGTAGGCGTCGCTGTTGAAAAAATATTGGGTGATGGCGGAGTTCGCGCCGGCCTGCATTTTGTCGACGAAATGGCGCAGGTCGTCTTGCGGGCTGCGCGCCTGCGGGTGCACTTCCGGGTAGGCGGCCACCTCGATGTGGAACCAGTCTCCGGTCTCGGCGCGGATGAATTCCACCAGGTCGCGCGCATGGTGGAACTCGCCGCCCAGGCCGTAGCCCGAGGGCAAGTCGCCGCGCAGGGCGACGATGCGGCGGATACCCGCGGCGCGGTAGCGCTGCAGCAGGCCGCGCACGCTGTCGCGGCTGGCGCCGACGCAGGAGAGGTGCGGCGCGGCGGCCACGCCTTCCTCGGCAATCTCCTTCACGGCGTGCAGGGTGCCGTCCTGGGTGGAACCGCCGGCGCCGAAGGTGACGGAACAAAACTCGGGTTTATGGGCGTAAAGGCGCTGCCGTGCGGCGCGCAGCTTCACGGCGCCTTCGGCCGTCTTGGGCGGGAAAAATTCGAAGCTGAGATGGGAAAGGTTCATGCGTGCCAAAGCCCGGAAACACGACAATCGGTGGCCTGCGCGGCAGGCCCCAGCCTCGGTTGGAGCCTGCCGCGCAAGCGGCGAACGACCGGCGGATCCACCGTGATCAATAACGGTAATGCTCGGTCTTGTACGGACCGTCCTTGGGCACGTTGATGTAGGCGGCTTGTTGATCGCTCAGCGTGGTGAGTTGCACATTGAGGGTGCTGAGCTGCAGGCGCGCCACATGCTCGTCGAGGTGCTTGGGCAGGGTGTAGACGCTCACCGGGTAGTCGGCCGTCTTGCTGAACAGCTCGATCTGCGCCAGGGTCTGGTTGGCGAAGCTGGAGCTCATGACATAGCTGGGGTGGCCGGTGCCGCAACCCAGGTTCACCAGACGCCCCTTGGCCAGCAGGATGATGCGTTTGCCGTCGGGAAAGATGATGTGATCGACCTGCGGCTTGATCTCTTCCCATTGGTACTGCTCGATGCTGGCGACGTCGATTTCATTGTCGAAGTGGCCGATGTTGCAGACGATGGCCTGGTTCTTCATGCGGACCATGTGGTCGTGGGTGATGACGTGGTAGTTGCCAGTGGCGGTGACGAAAATGTCGGCATGCTCGCAGGCGTAGTCCATGGTCACCACGCGATAGCCTTCCATCGCTGCCTGCAGTGCGCAGATCGGGTCGATCTCGGTCACCCAGACCTGTGCCGAGAGCGCGCGCAGGGCCTGCGCCGAACCCTTGCCCACGTCGCCATAGCCGGCGACCACGGCGATCTTGCCGGCGACCATCACATCGGTGGCGCGCTTGATGCCGTCCACCAGACTCTCGCGGCAGCCGTAGAGGTTGTCGAATTTGCTCTTGGTGACGCTGTCGTTCACGTTGATGGCGGGGAACTTGAGTTCTCCACGCTGATGCATTTGATACAGGCGGTGCACGCCGGTGGTGGTCTCTTCCGTCACGCCCCTGATCTGCGCCAGGCGGGTGGAATACCACTTGGGCGACGTCGCCAGCTTGGACTTGATCGCGGCGAACAACACGCGCTCTTCTTCGCTGGTGGGGTGGTTGAGCACGGCGGCATCGGCTTCAGCCCGCGCCCCCAGATGCAGCAGCAGCGTGGCGTCGCCGCCGTCGTCCAGGATCATGTTGGAGTAGCCGCCATCGGCCCACTCGAAAATGCGGTGGGTGTACAGCCAGTAATCTTCGAGCGACTCGCCTTTCACCGCGAACACCGGCGTGCCGCTGGCGGCAATGGCCGCAGCGGCGTGGTCCTGCGTCGAAAAAATATTGCATGAGGCCCAGCGCACCTGCGCGCCCAGCGACTGCAGGGTTTCGATCAGCACCGCAGTCTGGATGGTCATGTGCAGGCTGCCGGTGATGCGCGCGCCGCGCAGCGGCTGGCGGGCGGCATATTCGTTGCGGATGGCCATGAGCGCGGGCATTTCGCTCTCGGCAATGGCGATCTCGCGTCGGCCCCAGTCGGCCAGCCCGATGTCGGCGACGCAAAAGTCAGGGGAGGTTTTCAAATCGACCACAGCGTTCATACAAACTCCGAACAAAGTGGCCGGGAACGGATGCGCACCGCATCCCGCGCCCGGCACGGGTTGGGTGAGCGCCGTTGAAGGAAAGCCGCCCGACGTTGCTGCCTGCGGGGACTTGCGATCAATGTCCCGAGCCTGGCGACGGCGCAGATCGGCCGCTCTGGACGGCCCGCCGTGCGTTGCAACGCTCCTCGGGAAGTTCACATTCTATCGATTCAAGCCGCCGCGCCCATGCCCCTGCGGCCCGTGCCGATAAGATCGGCGCCACTGCCGCAACCGTCCCCCGACTCCTCTACGCCGAACCATGCCCATGATGCCGTCAGCCGCTGCGTCGTCCCGAGGCCGACTCGCCCTGCTGGTCCTGCTGCTGCCGCTCGCGGGCCTGCACTGGGCGGGCGCCCAGGCCCCAGACCCGCAACCGCCCGCCCTGCTGCTGGCTGAAACCACCAGCGGTAAGCTCGACCCGACGCCTTACTGGGTGAGCGAAAAACTCGACGGCGTGCGCGCCGTCTGGGACGGGCGGCAATTGCGCTTTCGCAGCGGCAACCTGGTACCCGCCCCGGCGTGGTTCACCACCGCGCTGCCCTCACAATCGCTGGACGGCGAGCTGTGGGTGGCGCGCGAGCGCTTTGAACTGGTCTCGGGCATCGTCCGCACCCATCCGCCGAACGACCGCGACTGGAAGCAGGTGCGCTACATGGTGTTCGAACTGCCCGACGCGCCCGGCAGCTTCACCGAGCGCCTCGCCCGCATGCGCTCCATCGTCGCCCAGGCGCATGTGCCCTGGCTGCAAGTGGTCGAACAGTTTCGCGTCGCCAACCAGACCGCGCTCCTACGGCATCTCGATCGCGTCGTGCAGGAGGGCGGCGAAGGCCTGATGCTGCACCGGGCCGATGCCCCCTACCGCACCGGCCGTCTGGACGTGCTGCTCAAGCTCAAGCCCTGGCAGGACGCCGAAGCCACCGTCATCGGCTACACGCCGGGCAGAGGCAAGTATGCGGGACTGACCGGCGCCCTCAACATGCGCATGCCCGACGGCAAGACCTTTCGCCTCGGCTCCGGGCTGAGCGACACGCTGCGGCGCCATCCTCCGTCCCCTGGAAGCCTTGTCACCTACCGCTATCAGACCCTGACGCCAGCCGGAATCCCGCGTTTCGCCCGCTACTTGCGCGTGCGCGAGGCGGAGTAAGGCAAGCTCGTCGGACCTGATCTACACCGGCAGCCGCGACACCAGGGCGAAGCGCAGCCCCAGGCTGAAGAACACCAGCCCCGTCACCCGCCGCACCCACAGCGCCGCCCGCTGCATGCGTCCCCTGCGGCTGCGCGCTTGCGCCGCAACCCAGGCCACGCCCAGGTTGAACAACGTGCCATTGACCGTGAACACGACGCCCAGCAGCAAGAAAGCCCATCCACAACGAAAGAAGGCGGTTGATCCCAGACATGAAGTTGCGAATTTTTGCAACTTCGCGGCGATGACCCGTCGGCAAGCACTGAGGCTCATCGTTGAACGCACCACCCCCCAAGTACACGGGGTCAAGCGCTGAATCAGCCATGCCTACGCCTCGTGTGAGGCGCGATCTTGAGCACAAGCCCGCCGAACCGGGTCGACGCGCAGGCTAGGGCGGATCCTTCTGCGCACCGTGACTGCAACTGATAGCTGCATGCTTGACATTCAGGAGAGGTGGCATGGTCAGACAGGCAGCCAGCGCACAACCGCGCAAGTACTTCACCATGCGCGGCCTGATCTTCTTCGTGATGATCGCCTCGGCCGCGCTGATCAGTGCATGCGGCGGTGGCGGCGCTGCCTCGCCCGCCCTGCCCACTGCGACCTCACCGCAGGCCTTCTCATTGATCGTCAGCACCAGCGGAAACGGGAGCGTGACTTCCAGCCCAGGCGGGATCGAGTGCGGCAGTTCCTGCGATGGCGCGTTCAGCCCGGGCAGTCAAGTAACTCTCCAAGCCATGCCCGCGGCGGGCTATCTCTTCATTGGCTGGAGTGGTGCATGCAGCGGATCTGCTGCGACCTGCACCGTGACGATGAGTCAGCCGCAGTCTGTCTCGGCAGCTTTTTCCACGCAACCCGAGGGTGTCGCCGTCGTCGGCGGGCGACTCGTCGTCGCCGGCACCAGTACGCCCTTCATCCCCGAGGGCTTCAACACGAACGGCATTCTCTATCCCGTCTCTTACGCGGCCACACTGTGTCCGCTGGCCACCCCTCTGAGTGCAACATTGGTTCAGTATCTTGATGACACCCAGGCAGCATTGACGGCCCCACCACTGCCAGGTCTGGCCTATAACGCATCGTTCCAGGCCATGGTCCAAGACTGGCATGCCAACACGGTCCGCATCCATGTCAGCCAGGGCGCCCTGCAACACGAATACGCACATGACCTCTCGAGCTACACGGACATGGCCCGCAACGTCATCGCACAAGCCCGCGCCGCCGGCCTCATCGTGATCGTCGACATGCAGGCCGAGAAATACGGCTGCACCCCAGACGAAAACGGCAACACCCAAAAGCTTCCCGACATCAATACGGAACAGGCCTGGAAGCAGATCCTCAACCCGACCCTGACCAACGACAAAGGCGTGATCCTCGAAGTCTTCAACGAACCGGACGCATTGGCCGCATGCAACCTCGGCACCTACACCCAACCAAACTGGAACGCATGGGAAACGGGCTGCGGATCGGAACCGGATCAGGGGATGCTCACCGTCGGGCAGTACCTGCGCGCGCTGGCTCCCAACAACGTTCTGTTCTTCAACGGCCAGGAGGTCGATTTCGGATTCGATGGATTCGTCGTTCCAGCCAGCATGCCGTCCAATTCTGCCTACACGGTCCATCCTTTCGACTACGTGGCGAACGGCAGTGAGAGCGCAAGTATCAGCAGCTGGGATACCTGGTTTGGAAATTTCGAGCAAAGTGGGCAGGCCGTGGTTGCCACGACCTGGGACGAGGACTTTGAATGCCCCAATGACCCAAACCAGACCATCACAGACGAATTCATCCAGACCTATCTCCCCCAGCACTCCATCGGGATGATCGGCTACGCATGGGACGGGCCGTACTGGAGCAGCGGCTATCTGGTCAACAGCTACGACTACCCCGGGAACACTGCGAATTTTCAGTTGGTCGACCCCGATTCATCAGGGTGTCCCCAGAACGGGGGCAGGGAGTTGCAGCAACTGTTCCTATTGAGCCGGCAACAATGAACTTGGATCAAGCTGCATAGCGCACCGGCTCATGCTCGAAGTACTTTCGGATCCTCTCGGGCTGGCGTTGCACGCGTCGAAGGTGGCGCGCGGTGGCCTTGACCAGCTGGAGCCTGGTTCGCGCCGGGGCCAGCGTCGTGACCGCCTGCTTGATGTCGGCGTTGGCCATCTCATCGGGATTGAGCTCCGGGCTGTAGCTGGGCAGATAGAACACCTCGATCGCATCGGCATGCTCGGCCAGCCACGCCTTGACCGGCTTGGCGTGATGCACCCGCAGGTTGTCCAGGATCAGGAACATCTTCTTCGTGGCAGCCCGGATCAGCCGGCGCAGGAAGTCGATCAGGATGTCGGTGTTGAGCGCGCCATCGAAGATGCGCCAGCGCATCTGGCCCTTGTTGGTGACGGTGGAGATCACCGACAGGCCGTGGCGCTTGTTGTTGACCCGGATCACGCGCGTCTGGCCCTTGGGCGCGAAGCCGCGACCGCGCACGTCGTCGCTGCGAAGCCCGCTCTCGTCGCCCCAATGGATTTCGGCCCCCTCGGACTTGGCCCGGGCCGCGATCACCGGGTAGTCCTGCTCGAGCCACTTCTTCACCGCCGCGGGCGACTGCTCGTAGGCCTTCTTCATCGGCTTTTGCGGGGGGAAGCCCCAGCGCGCCAGGTACTGCCCCATGGTGCGCACCGGCAGCCGGATGTCCAGGCGATGCTCGATGAGTTGCGCCACCGCGGTGCGGGTCCACAGCGCATAGGGCATCTTCAGCTGATCAGGGGTCTTGTCGGTGATGAGCTTGCGCACCACCGCCTCCTGCGCCGGCGTCAGCAGCCGTCCGTCACCGTGCTTGCGCCCGGTGGGCGCATCGCGCAAGGCTGCAGGAGTTCGGCCATCGGCGATCCATCGAGGACATCAAGCGCAAGTTGACCTGGCTGACCTACCAGGGCGGACTCCGGGGCGTGGCGCTCACGGACATCGACGCGCAGCGCGTGCGGCAGATCATGGCCGCGCGCCGCGACTGTCCGGTGAACCGGCGCGCCATTGAGCATGCCATCGCCGCAGGCGAGAAACCGCCTGCGCCCAAGCCCGCGGCCGCCGGAACCGTCAACCTGCACATGGCCGAGCTGTCCAAAATCCTCCACTACGCCCACAAGCGCGGATGGATCGACCGCGTGCCACCGATCATCAAGCAGCCGCAGCCTGCCAAGCGCATGACCTGGCTGACCCCGGAGCAGGCGGAGATCTTGCTGGCTGAGTTGCCCGCGCATCTGCGCCAGATGGCCCGCTTCGCCCTGTCAACAGGCCTGCGTGAAACCAACGTGCGCATGCTGACCTGGACTCAGGTCGACATGGAGCGTGGTACGGCCTGGATTCACGCCGACCAGGCCAAGGCCGGTAAGAACATCCCGGTGCCGCTGAACGCCGACGCGTTGGACGTTCTCCGCGAGCAACGAGGCCAGCACCGGCGCTGGGTGTTTCCGGTCTACCGCCGCGACACGAAAACGGCCGACGCGCCCACGGGGGAAGATCTGCAATCACGCCTGGCGCAAGGCATGCATCAGGGCGGGAGTGCCCGAGCTACGCTTCCACGACCTGCGCCACACTTGGGCAAGTTGGCACACGATGGCGGGCATGCCGGCAATGGTGCTGAAGGAACTTGGGGGATGGGCCAGTCTGGCGATGGTGGAGCGTTACACCCACCTGAGCCCCGATCATCTGGCCGCCTGGGCCGACCGGGTTTCTGTCTCAAATCTGGAACAAGTGCCAGAATTCGGAGCGGAATCAACGCAGCGCGACGTTGGTAAGTCTGCGCAAGTTCAGCAGAAATCTTTGGGGTGGCTGATGGGACTCGAACCCACGACGACAGGAATCACAATCCTGGACTCTACCAACTGAGCTACAGCCACCGCAGAACTCATCATTATAGGCGGGACATGGGTGTTGTCCTGCCTTGGCGAAGCTGGTTCAGGAATGGGCCTGAGGCGAGACTTTGTACAGCACCTCGACGCCGTAGCGCTTTTTCAGGCTGTCGATATAAGCCTCGGTCACGCCCTGAGACAGCAACTGGCTCATGGCGCCCTGTTGCGCGCGCAGTTGCTCGGCATCGGGCTTGGCCTTGCTCACGCTGTCGACCGAGACGATGGCGTAGCCAGCCTGTCCCGGCAGGGGCAGTCCCGTCAGAGCCGGCAGCTTTGCCGCGGGAAGCTGGAAGGCTGCCGTGCCCGCAGCTGCGGGCACGCCGGGCGGGGCCGTTGTTTGCGATTGGGAAATTTCAACCGGCGGACCCCATGCCGGCATGGCCTTGCCTTGTTGCGCGGCAGCCAGTGCCTGTTCGCCGGCCTTGACGGCCAATGTGGCGGCCTGCTGGGCGACCAGTAAAGCGCGCACCTGATCCTGCGCCTGGGCGAAGGTCAGCGTGGCAGCCGGCTGGTACTTCAGGATGCGGGCCGAGGCGAAGGTGTTGGGGGCGATCTCGACAGCAGAGATGTTGCGCCTGTCGCGGATGCTGTTGCTGCTGAAAACGGCCTTGAGGAAAGCGGCATTCGCGAGCGGATCGGACTTGCTGTCGCCCGGCTCCTTGGGCGTTGGGCTCACGTTTTGCGCTGTCAGCACCTGGAGGTGGTACTTGGTGGCGACTTGCGCAAAGCTGCGGCTGTCTTCGTAAACGAGATTGCTGAATTTGTCGGACATCTCGGGAAAACGCCTCTGGGCCTCTTGATTCTGCAATTGCGCCTGAATGCTGCTTTGAACCTGCGCAAACGGCTTTTGCTCGGCGGGCTTGATGCCTGTCAGCTCGATGATGTGAAAGCCATAGGGAGACTGCACAGGTCCAACGATGTCGCCCACCTTCTTCATGGCGAACACGGCGTCAGCGAAGGGCTTGACCATGGCGTTTTGCGTGAAATAGCCGAGGTTGCCGCCTTGTGCCGCGGAGCCGGGATCTTGCGAATCACGCTTGGCAATTGCGGCGAACTGGGCCGGATCCTTGCGTACCTCGGCCAGGATGGCGTCTGCCTTCGTCTTGGCCGCCTGCACCTGTGCCGGAGTGGGATTGGGCGGCAGGGTGATCAGGATGTGGCTGGCCTTGCGCTCCTCTGGTGTACTGAACTCGGCGATGTGCTGGGTGTAATAGGCCTGCGCCTGCGCCGGGGTGATGACGATGCCCTTGCGCACGGCGTTCAGGCTCAGGACCACATACTGAATGTCAGCAAGTTGCGGCGACTGAAACAGCGTGGTGTGATCCTTGTAAAACGCTTCGATTTGCGCGGCGCTTGGTTGGACCTGAGATAGGTAGTCCTGCGTGCTGAAGAGCGCCAGACGCACCTGGCGCTTCTGGTTTTGCCAGTCGTAAAGCTGGCCGGCGATGGCCTTGCTTTCGATCACCGGCTGGGCGATCCCATCCACGGCCTGTTGCAGCAACAGTTGTTCGCGCACCTGGTCTTCGAACTGGGCCGTCGTCATGCCTTGCGCCGCGACGAGTTGCCGATAGGCCTCGACGTCAAAGCTGCCGTCGGGCTTGCGCAAAGCGGCGATCTGCGGAATCTGAAGAATGGCCTGCTGCACCTGGCTGTCGCTCACAGCCAGGTGCTGTTTGCGCACGGCCACCTGCAACAAAGTCTGCCGGATCAGTCCGTCGAGCGTGCGCAGCTTGGCCTCGGGCGTGTCCAGGCTCTTGATGTCGGCCGACGCTCCTAGTGATTGCTGCATGCGCGCAATCTCGCTGCGCTGGGCGTTGTCGAGTTGCTGCATGCTGATGGGAATGCCATCGACCTTGGCTGCGAGACTGCCATTGTTGTTGAAGCTGTCATAGCCCTGGATGCCAAACAACACGAAGGACGGAAAGATGAGCAGGAACAAAAGAACCTGCAACAGCTTGGTGTGCTTGCGGACGAAATCAAACATGGGATGGCTCGTCGTGTGCGATCAACTCGCAGCTGTGATTGGAAACGTCAAAAAAGAAAAGGCGAACAATCGTTGTTCGCCTCGGGTGCTGATCAAACCGCGTGACGGGCCGGCTCGATCTGGTGGGTGCTGAGGGGTTCGAACCCCCGACCTACGCCTTGTAAGGGCGCCGCTCTACCAACTGAGCTAAGCACCCGAAACGTCGACAGCCAAGCGGCGGATAAGCCTCATGACTGCGTTCAGCAAACATGGCTTGCCGCTACACGGTTCAGTTCAATGCGTCCTTCAAGCCCTTGCCCGGACGGAACTTCGGAACTTTCGCCGCCTTGATCTTGATGGCTGCGCCGGTTCGTGGATTTCGGCCGGTACGAGCCGGACGCTTGGTGACGGCAAAGGTGCCGAAACCGATGAGGGTGACCGTGTCACCTTTTTTGAGCGTGACCTTCACACCCTCGATCATCGAGTCCAGTGCGCGCGTGGCAGCGGCCTTGGAGATGTCAGATTTCTTGGCGATGTGTTCGATCAATTCTGTTTTATTCACTCTAGCCCCCTCGTAAGGATGGTTCAAAGACAGGATGTGCCGGCTTTCGAAACGGCGCAAGCCGACGCTGCAAGTGCAAGGCGCAAACAGGCGCAATGGTGATGGGTGATCGCTGGGTTAGCAGCCGCCATGATTTTAAGTGCAGCCGCCGATTGCATTAGAACGACGCCACTCCACCGTGTCAATTCAGATTAACTGTGGCGCACAGTCTGGGCAATGGCATTGCCCAGATCCTGAGTCGTGTTCTTGCCGCCAAGGTCGGGCGTCTGCGGTGCGCCGCTGCCGGGCGCAAGCACGGCCTCGATGGCGGCAACCATGGCGCTGGCGGCCTCGGGATGGCCCAGGAAATCAAGCATCAGAGCCGCGCTCCAGATCTGGCCAATGGGGTTGGCGATACCTCGCCCGGCGATATCCGGAGCCGAGCCATGCACCGGTTCGAACAGTGATGGGAAGTTGCGCTCGGGATTGAGATTGGCCGAAGGCGCGATGCCCAGCGTGCCGCACAGCGCGGGAGCGAGGTCACTCAGGATGTCACCGAACAGATTGCTGCCGACGATGACGTCGAACTCCTGCGGACGCTGCACCAGGCGGGCGCACAGCGCGTCGATGTGGAACTGGTTCCAGCGAACCAGCGTGTGTTCGGCCGCCACCGCAGCCACGCGTTCGTCCCAGAAGGGCATGGTGATGGAGATGCCGTTGGACTTGGTGGCCGAGGTCAACAACCGGCGCGGGCGCTTCGCCGCCTGGTCGAAGGCGAAGTGCAGCACGCGATCCACGCCGTGGCGTGTCATCACGGTTTCCTGCAACGCCATTTCGCGGGCGGTGCCGGCGAACATGCGCCCACCGGCGTTGGAATATTCGCCCTCGGTGTTCTCGCGCACGATGAGTAGATCGATATCACGCGGCATCAGACCGGCGAGTGGGGAACGCAGGCCGGGCATGAGACGCGCCGGGCGCAGGTTGACGTACTGATCGAACTCGCGGCGAAACTGCAGCAGCGAGCCCCACAAGGAGACGTGGTCCGGCACTTTTTCGGGGCAACCCACAGCGCCGAAAAAAATTGCATCGAAGCCGGCGAGTTGCTCCTTCCAGTCATCCGGCAACATGCGGCCATGGCGCAGGTAGTAGTCGCACGATGCAAAGTCAAAATGGCGCAGGTCGAGCCGGAGATCAAACAGTCGGGCTGCGGCTTCGAGCACGCGCAGACCCTCGGGAACCACCTCCAGACCGATGCCATCGCCGGGAATCACGGCAATGCGCAAAGGTTTCGAGGGCTGCTTGTGTGATGCATCGGACGGCATGAATCAATCTCCTGAATCAAATCGTGAATGACATCCGTGACATGCGGCGTCACGCCCTGGAACGCGTCACCGCCAGCACGCCGGCGGCCACCAGAGCCATGCCGGCCCAGGTGGCTGGCCCGAGGCGCTCGTGGAACAGCCACCAACTCATCAGCGCCGTCACAGGGGGCACCCAATAGATCAGGCTGGTGACTTGCACCGCCGCGCCGCGCTGAATCAACAGGTAAAGCAGGGAACTCGCGCCCAGCGTGAGGGCCAGCACCGACCACGCCAGGGCGCCGATGAGTTGCATATTGAACACCACCGGCTCGGTCTCGAGCAGTGCGAACGGCAAGCTGACCAACAAGGCTGCGCCAATCTGCACGGCGGCCGCTGTCCACACCGGCGTGGCGACCACATAGCGCTTTTGCCACAGGGTTCCGGCAGTGATGCAGCATAGGGCGAACAGCGCCAGCCCCAGGTTGGTGCCCGAGAGCGCGCCCTGCTCCAGTTGCCGCGCCACCACCAGGCCCAGCCCGGCGAAGCCCAGCAACAGGCCCAGCCACTGCAGCGCCCGGACCTTGTGTCCGGCCAGCGATACGAGCAGAGCCGTGAGCAGGGGCTGCAGGCCGACGATGAGCGCCACCGTGCCCGGACCGATGCCATGCTTGACCGCAGCCCAGACTCCACCGAGATAGCCCGCTTGCATCAGCAGACCGACGATGGCCAGGTGCAGCCACTGGCGGCGCGACTGCGGCCAGCGCACGCGCAGGCCCATCGCCACGAGCAGCAACAGTGCCAGCGAGGCGCTGTAACGCAGGCAGAGAAATTTCAGTGGCGGAGCGTAGGGCATGCCGTAGCGCGCGACGATGAACCCCGTGCTCCAGATGACGACGAAAACCCAGGGCATGAGACGCAGAGCAAGGTTTGCCCATGGAGCTTGTGCATCCCGAGGCGGAACATTCAGGACGGCCTTCATTCCGACAGCTCGATGCTCGTGAGCGCCAGCTTGAAGTAGTACAGCATGGACCAGAGTGTGAGCGCCGCGGCAATGTCCAGCAGCCAGGTTCCCCACAGGGACGTGGGAATGAGGCCGAACAGACGGCCGTCGTAGAGCAGGAATGGAATGGCCACCATCTGCGTGGCCGTCTTCACCTTGCCCAGCCAATTCACCGCCACCTTGCGCGACTGGCCGATGCGCGCCATCCATTCACGCAACGCGGAGATGGCGATTTCGCGCCCGATGATGATGAGCGCCACCAGCGCGCCGATACGCGAGAGTTCCAACAACACCAGCAATGCGGCCGACACCATCAGCTTGTCGGCCACCGGGTCGAGGAAGGCGCCAAAAGCGGAAGTCTGGTTCCAGCGGCGCGCGAGAAAACCATCGAACCAGTCGGTGATGGCGCTCAGGATGAAGAGCACCGTGGCGATCAGGTTGCGATCCGGCAGCGCCAGCCAACCATGCGGCAGCGCATACACACCGAGGATGAGCGGAATGGCTGCCACCCGCAGCCAAGTCAGGAAGGTCGGCACTGTCATGGTGCAAGCATTATTCCACCGGGTTCATGCATGAGCCCGGCGGATGGCTGCAAACCCACCAATCTGGACTCGGACCGCTTCGTCGGCGTTGTCAGGCAGTCAGAGGGCTGGCGGGGCCGAGTTTCCAGATCGAGCCGGATACGCAACTGCTGTCGAGGCTTTGGAGAATGGCCGCGTGGGCTTGCAGTTCGGCGTCGTCAGCGAACTGCACGGGGAGGACGATGCCGCCGAGGTCGACCGGATCGGACTCGGCAAGCTGCTCGGGACCGTCGAGCTCCATCACGAGGCTGTCCTGGCCTCGCGTGAGCCAGACGTACACCTCGGCCAGCAATTCGGCGTCCAGCAAGGCTCCATGCAGGGTCCGCCGGGTGTTGTCCACACCGAAACGCTTGCACAGGGCGTCGAGGCTGTTGAATTTGCCGGGGAACTGGGTGCGCGCCAGGGTGAGTGAATCGGTGATGCCTGCGCAATGCTGGGTGAAGGGCGGCAGCCCGAGACGGTCGAACTCGGCATCGAGAAAACCAACGTCGAAAGCGGCGTTGTGGATGATGACCTCGGCGTCCCGCACAAAGTCGAGCAGATCGGTCACCACCTGCCCGAACAGGGGCTTGTCGGCGAGGAATTCCTCGGTGAGGCCATGCACGCGCAAGGCATCCGGATGGCTGGGGCGCTGCGGGTTGACGTACCGCTGAAAACGCGCCCCGGACCTGCGGCGCTTGAACAATTCGACCGCCGCCACCTCGATGATGCGGTCGCCGGATGCCGGGTTGAGCCCGGTGGTTTCGGTGTCGAGAACGATTTGACGTGTCATGGCGAAGCTTTGAAAAAAGGGGCGATCCGTGCCGTTCAGGCCGCGCGCAACACGCTATCCACGCCCCGGTTGGCCAAGGCGTCGGCGGCTTCGTTGCCCGCGTCACCGTTGTGCCCACGCACCCAAACCCACTGCACGGCATGCGGCGCCAGCGCCCGCTCCAGCCGTTGCCAGAGATCGACGTTCTTCACCGGCTTGCGGTCCGCCGTTTTCCAGCCGCGAGCCTTCCACCCCGGCAGCCATTCGGTCATGCCTTTGAGTACATATTGGGAGTCGGTGAACAACTGCACCTCGCTGGGTTTGCGCAGCGACTCGAGGGCCATGATGGCGGCCATCAATTCCATGCGGTTGTTCGTGGTCAGAGCCTCACCGCCGAACAACTCCTTGCGGGCACCGGCGGCTTGCAGCAGCACCCCCCAGCCACCGGGACCCGGGTTGCCTTTGCAGGCGCCATCGGTATACGCATGAACGGTTTTGTCAGAGGATGTGCTCATGGTGCTTGGGGGTTGATTCAGGGTGCCGGAGCGAGCCCAGCGCATCGCGTCCGTGGGCCACGGGTTGCGTGGCGCGCGCCTTTTCGCGCGGCGACTTCCACGCCTTGCCGACCAGGCGCATGGAGCGCACGCGCTTGGTGGCCACGAGCATGTACACCGCGCCCAGCATGGGCCACCAGCGGTCGCCGGCCTTCTCCATGAAGCGCCAGCGGTCCAGCCAGGGTTGGGTGCAGGCGGCCGGGCGATAGCAGCCGTAACGCCCCGCCGTGACCTCGAAGCTGAGCAGACGCAGCCAGTCGCGCACGCGCCTTGGCGAGATGAATTCTCCTTGCTGCGGCAGGTAGAGCGGGCCGCCGAGGCGGCCAAAAGCCTGGCGTGCGCCCCACAGGCTCAAGGCATTGAAGCCGGTGATCACGACTTGCCCGCCGGCGACCATGACGCGGTCGACTTCGCGCAGGCAGGCATGCGGGTCGGAAACCACTTCGAGCGCATGCGGCAGCACGACCAGATCCAGGCTTTGCGTGGCGAATGGCAGGTCGGTGAACTCACACACCAGAGCCTCGATTCCGTGCGCGGCAGGCACCGCTTGCGCCAGTTCGGCAGCGGCCGGGCCGAGCCGGGGCTGCGCCGAAGCAACCGTGATGAATTGCGGATCGGTGTAGATGGGGGATGATTCGGCCTGGAGCAAATCCTGGCAGAGCAGCGGCCTGTTGCGCAGCATCTGCTGGCCGTTGGGGCCCCCCTGAGCCAGCCAGCGATGCGGCATGCGGTTGTGGGACAGCGCATGCAGCGCAGCCAGCCCGAGTTGCACTGCATGAAAGCCGAAGATGTCTGCCACGACGCGGTCCAGCTGCTCCTGCTCCCAGCGCAAGGCATAGCGTCCGCTCGGGGTTTTCAACCACGAGTCGAGACTTATACTCGCGCTGACTTCGGGATTCGCATGCATATCGTCGCGCTGCCAGCCTTTCGGGATAACTACATCTGGATGATCCACGACACGCATCGCGCGCTGGTGGTGGACCCGGGTGATGCCGGCCCTGTGGAGACGGCCTGCAAGGCGCAAGGGTTGGAACTCGCAGGCATTCTAGTCACCCACCACCATGCGGACCACACCGGCGGCATCGCCGATCTGCTGCGCGCCAGACAGGTTCCGGTGTGGGGTCCGGCAGCCGAACCCATCCCCTGCATGACCCACCCGCTGCACGATGGCGACCGTGTCGCCCCGTCCGGTTTTGATCTCGCGTTCGACATTCTGCAGGTACCGGGGCACACCCTCGGACATATCGCCTACTTCGCCGATGGCGGTCCGGGCGAACGTTTGCTGTTCTGCGGCGACACCCTGTTTTCGGCCGGATGCGGTCGCTTGTTCGAGGGCACTCCCAGCCAGATGCTGCATTCGCTCGACCGTCTGGGCAGCCTGCCCGGTGACAGCCGTGTGTTCTGTACCCATGAATACACCCTGAGCAACTTACAATTCGCGCGGCACGTTGAGCCCGGCAACGCGGCAATGCAGGATTACGCGCAGTGGTGCCTCAGGCAGCGCGCAGCAAACCAACCGACCCTGCCCAGCACGCTGGAGCGGGAATGGCATGTCAACCCCTTCCTGCGCGTCAGCGAGCCCGAAGTCCAGGCCCAGCTCACGGCGCATGCAAGGCACAAGCCGGCCGACCGCATCGAAGCTTTCACACTGATGCGGCAGTGGAAAAACGATTTCTGAGGACCACAGGATGCACCGATCGAGACAACTGAAATTCTGGGCCCTGGCTGCTGTGGTTGTGATGGCAGCCGGTTGCGCCGCCGTCCCGCCCTCATCCACTTCCTCAGCCTCATCATCCTGGTCGACCGACACCTCGGCCGCGGCACTCGGACAAAACCCCTCCGCCATCCAGCAAGGACCGCTGGCCACGCCGCCGGACGCGGCGCAAATCGCCCGCGACGATGCCATGGAGATGCAGGCCGCCAAACAGGCAGCCGACCATGCCGATGTGCTCTACAGCAACATCTGGCAGCGCATTCGCGCCGGCTTCGCCATTCCGGACATGGACGGCCCGGCCATGGTCCCCTACGTCAACCAGGCCGTGCAGTGGTACAGCACCCGGCCCGACTATGTCGCCCGCATGACCGAGCGCTCGCGCAAATACCTCTACTACATCGTGCAGGAAGTCGAGCGCCGTCACCTGCCCACCGAACTCGCTTTGCTGCCTTTCGTCGAAAGCGCCTTCAACCCCGACGCCATGTCATCAGCCAAAGCCTCGGGAATGTGGCAGTTCATTCCCTCCACGGGCAAGCATTTCAAGCTGAAGCAGACCATGTTCCAGGACGATCGGCGCGATGTCATGGCTTCGACCAAGGCTGCGTTGGACTACCTCACCAAACTGCACACCATGTTCGGCAATTGGCAACTGGCGCTGGCGGCCTACAACTGGGGCGAAGGTGGAGTGCAACGCGCCATGACTTACAACCAGGCCAAGGGACTTCCGGTGAGTTATGGCGCGCTGAACATGCCGATCGAGACGCGCAACTATTACCCGAAACTGCAAGCGGTGAAAGACATCATCGCCGACCCGGCGAAGTATGGCATCACCCTGCCGGACGTCCCCGACCACCCCTATTTCAAACCCGTCACCATCACCCAGGACATCGACGTGGATCTGGCAGCCAAGCTCGCCAACATGACGGTGCGCGAATTCCGCTCGCTCAACCCCTCCTACAACAAGCCCGTCATCCTGGCAGCCACCAAGCCCCAGATCCTCTTGCCCTATGACAATGCGACGGCGTTCGAGCAGGCCGTTGCCGATTACCGGGGCGCGCTGTCGACGTGGACCACTTATCGCGTCCCTGTCACGGCCACACCGTTCCAACTGGCCCGCAACCTTCACCTCACCGAGGCCACGTTGCGCGACGTCAACAACATTCCTCTGCGCACGCTGGTGAAGGCGGGTTCGACCTTGCTCATTCCCAAACCGCCGCAGGACGACCGGAACGTGAGCCGGCACGCGGTGGAAAACGCCGTGCTGGCCTTGGCTCCGGACATCCCCCCGGGTCGGCGTCAGCGCCTGATCGCCGGGCCGAACGACACGCCCTTCACCGTGGCGCACCGCTACGGCTTGAGCCCGGCCGAGGTGGCGCAGTGGAACCACATTGCCGAAGGCGGGCGGTTCCGGCCGCGCTCCATCATCGTCGTGTACTCGCGCCGGCCGGTGTTCAAGCAGCATGAGCTCATCCTGGCGCAGCGTGACAAACGCCGCATCGTGCGAGTGGCCGATCGACGCAAAATCACACGCACGACCAAGCGTTCGCTGCGCTACTCCATCCACACCTCGTTCCGGCATGACTTGAAGGTGGCGCAGCGCTGAGCGCGAGCTGCGGCGCCGGGCCGCGCTTGTGCTCAATCACCGACTTCGCCAAAACCTCCACCTCCGGGGGTTTCGATGACGAACACATCCCCGGCTTGCATATCCACGCAGGCCGTGGCCCCCAGTGCCTCGACCTGCCCGCGCGCCCGCTCGACGCGGTTGATGCCCAGCGCCCCAGGCTGGCCGCCGGCCATGCCGAAAGCCGCCATCTTGCGGCCATTCGACAGGATGGATGCGGTCATCGCCTCGAGGAAGCGGATGCGGCGCACGCCACCGTCGCCGCCGCGCCAGCGCCCCGCACCGCCTGAACCTTCACGCAGGGCAAAGCTCTCCAACAGCACCGGATAGCGACACTCCAGCACCTCGGGGTCGGTCAGTCGCGAGTTGGTCATGTGGGTCTGCACCACCGCCGTGCCGTCGAAGCCGCCCGTGAGCCGGCCCTGCGCGTCGAACACGCCGCCAGCGCCGGAACCACCGGCGATGGTTTCGTAATACTGGTGATGCGCGTTGCCGAACGTGAAGTTGTTCATCGTGCACTGGCTGGCAGCCTGGACGCCGAGGGCGCCGAACAGGGCGTTGGTGATGCCCATCGAGGTCTCCACATTGCCGGCCACGACCGAGGCCGGCGATGCAGGCGCCAGCATCGAGCCCTCGGGAATGATCACCTGCAGCGGTTTGAGGCAACCGGCGTTGAGCGGAATGTCGTCGCCAACCAGACAGCGAAAGACATAGAGCACCGCCGCCGTGGTCACGGCCCTTGGGGCGTTGAAGTTGTTGGCCTGTTGCGGTGACGTGCCGCTGAAATCGATCACGGCGCTGCGCGCTGCCTGATCCACGCGAATGGCCACGGCAATGCGCGCGCCGTTGTCCAGCTCGAGCACGAAGCTGCCGTCGTGCAGGGCGCCGATCACGCGGCGCACGGCCTGCTCGGCATTGTCCTGCACATGCCGCATGTAGGCCTGCACCACCGCCAGGCCGTACTCGGCCACCAGTTGCTGCAACTGCTGCTCACCCATGGCATTGGCTGCGATCTGCGCCTTGAGATCGGCGAGGTTCTGCTGCGGATTGCGCGCCGGGTTGCTGCCAGTGGCCAGCAGAGACAGGGCTTCGGTCTCGCGCAAGCGCCCTTGGGTCACCAGCTTGAAGTTGTCGATCACCACGCCCTCCTCCTCGATGCTGCGGGAGAACGGCGGCATGGAGCCGGGCGTGGTGCCACCAATGTCGGCGTGGTGGCCGCGCGAGGCGACGAAGAACAACACGCTGTCGCCGGCCGCGTCGAACACCGGGGTGACCACGGTCACGTCCGGCAAATGCGTGCCACCGTGGTACGGATCGTTCAGCATGTAAACGTCGCCGGGACGCATGCTTGCGGCATTGGCCTGCTGGATGGAGCGAATGCTCTCACCCATGGAGCCGAGATGCACCGGCATGTGCGGCGCATTGGCAATGAGCTGGCCTTCGGCGTCGAACAGGGCGCAGGAAAAATCCAGCCGCTCCTTGATGTTCACCGACACCGCTGTGTTCTGCAACTGCTCGCCCATCTGTTCGGCGATGTTCATGAACAGGTTGTTGAAGACTTCGAGTTGCACCGGATCGGCCTCGGTTTGCAGGTTGCGGGTTCTGGCTCGCGCCTCGCCGCGCAGCAGTTCGAGATGGTTCAAGGCTGTGATACGGGCGCGCCACCCGGGTTCGATCACCGTGGTGGTGTTGGCCTCGGCGACGATGGCCGGGCCCTGGATGACATGCCCGGGGCGGCAATCCGTGCGCATCACCAGCGCCGCCGCGTGCCAGGCACCGCCGCTGTAGAACCGAAGCTTGTCCGACACGGGCGCATCGCCCGCGGCCATCGTCGGCCGGGCCGCCAACTGGTGGGGTGTCCCGAGCGTTATGCCGCTCCCGACCCCATACAGCGTTTCGTCCACCGCTTCGCCGCCCCCAGCCGCCTCGGCCGACACAGCCTCGACCACCAGCGCGCGCCCGGGCATGGTGTGCGCGAATTGCCGGTTGTAGGCCTGCTCGAATGCTGCATGCATGGCTTGTGGCGTGTCGAGGTCCACCAGAAAGGCCGAGTCCGTGCCCTGGTAGCGCAGTTGCACACGCCGCGACACGCGCATGGTCTGGAGGGCGACGCCCTGTTCCGCCAGCTGCGTCTGCGCGGCTGCGGCCCGTTCGTCCAGAGCCGCACGGATGGCGGGCATGGCGGCCTCGTCCAGCACCACTTCGACGCTGCGTTCGCGGATCACCGTTTGCTCCGCCAAGCCCATGCCGTAAGCCGAGAGCACACCCGCCAGAGGATGGATGAACACGCGCTCCATGCCCAAGGCATCGGCCACACGGCAGGCGTGCTGCGCCCCGGCGCCGCCAAAGCACTGCAGGGTGTAGCGCCTGACGTCGTGTCCGCGGGCCACCGAAATGCGCTGGATCGCGCCCGCCATGACCTGCACCGCGATGTCCACATAACCTTCGGCCACGTCCTCCGGGGTCTGCACCAGCCCCGTCTGGCGAGCGATGTCCGCAGCCAGTTCGGCAAAGCGCGCCCGCACCACGTCGGCGTCCAGCGGGGCATTGCCGTGGGGGCCGAACACGGCGGGGAAATGCGCCGGGCTGATCTTGCCCAGCATCAGGTTGGCATCGGTGACAGTCAGTGGGCCGCCGCGCCGGTAGCACGCCGGCCCGGGATGGGCGCCGGCCGAGTCGGGGCCCACGCGCATGCGTGCGCCATCGAAGTGCAGCACCGAGCCACCGCCTGCAGCCACCGTGTGGATGCTGAGCATGGGCGCACGCATGCGCACACCCGCCACCTGGGTTTCGAACGCGCGCTCGAAGCTGCCGGCGTAATGCGACACATCGGTGGAGGTGCCGCCCATGTCGAAGCCAATCACCCGTTGGTGGCCTGCTCGCTCCGCCGTGCGCGCCATGCCGACGATGCCGCCGGCGGGGCCGGAAAGAATTGCATCCTTGCCGCGAAACGCATGCGCCTCGGCCAGGCCGCCGCTGGACTGCATGAACAGCAGCCGCACCCCCGGCATCTCGGCTGCGAGCAGGTCCACATAGCGCCGCAGAATGGGGGAAAGGTAAGCGTCGACCACGGTGGTGTCGCCGCGCGAGACAAACTTGATCAGCGGGCTGGTTTCATGCGACATGCTGACCTGGTTGAAGCCAACCTCCCGCGCCAGGCGCGCTGCCGCCTGCTCATGCGCCGTGTAACGCCAGCCATGCATGAACACGATGGCTGCCGCACGCAAGCCGGCGTCGTATGCCACCTGCAACTGTTCGTGCAACGCTGGCGCGTCGAGCGCTTGCAGCACCTCGCCGCTGGCGCCCACGCGCTCGCGCACCTCGATCACGTGCTGATAGAGCAACTCGGGCAGCACGATGTGGCGGTCGAACAAACGCGGCCGATTCTGGTAGGCGATGCGCAAGGCATCGCGAAAACCCCGCGTCGTCACCAGCGCCACCGGCTCGCCCTTGCGTTCCAGCAGCGCGTTGGTCGCCACGGTCGTGCCCATCTTCACGCACTCCACCCGATCCGGCGTGATCGGCGCATCGGACGCCAGGCCCAGCAGGTGCCGGATGCCCGCCAAGGCCGCGTCGCGGTACTGCTCCGGGTTCTCGGACAGCAGCTTGTGCGTGAGCAAAGCCCCATCGGGCCTGCGCGCGACGACGTCGGTGAAGGTGCCGCCACGGTCGATCCAGAATTGCCAACGCATGTTGGGTGTCCTCGTGTTCAGCAAGCGCAAACCAGGCTGCGCGACAATTCCACTCTATCGCGCCGGCCCGCAGCGCGCTCAAGACCGTTCATCATCCATGCACACCGAAGTCCGCGACTACCTGCTCGACCTGCAATCCCGCATTCTTCACGCCCTCGAAGCCCTAGACGGCAAAAGCTTTCGGCGCGACGCCTGGACTCGTCCAGCCGGCGGGCCACTGGAAGGCGATGGGGCGACGAGTCTGATCGAGGACGGCGATTTGTTCGAGCGTGGTGGCTGCAACTTCTCGCATGTGCGCGGCGCGCAGCTGCCGCCCTCGGCCACGCAGCACCGGCCCGAGCTGGCGGGAGCGCCATTCGAGGCCATGGGGGTGTCGCTGGTGCTGCACCCGCGCAACCCCTATGTGCCCACCGTCCACATGAACGTGCGCATGCTGGTGGCGCAGCCTGCCGGCAAACCCGAGGTGGCCTGGTTCGGCGGCGGCATGGACCTGACGCCCTACTACGGCTTCGAGGACGACGCCGCCCACTTCCACCAGACCTGCAAGCAGGCGCTGGACGCGCTCGACCCCGGCTACTTCCCGCGCTTCAAAACCTGGTGTGACGACTACTTCTTCCTCAAGCATCGCAGCGAGCCGCGCGGCATCGGCGGCGTGTTTTTCGACGACTTTGCCGACGGCGGCTTCGATCACGGCTTCGCCCTCATGCGCGCGGTTGGCGATGCCTTTCTCGGTGCCTACCTCCCCATCGCCCTGCGCCGCCGCCGCCTGCCTTTTGGAGAGACCGAACGCGACTTCCAGGCCTATCGGCGCGGCCGCTACGTCGAATTCAACCTGGTGTGGGACCGCGGCACCCTGTTCGGCCTGCAATCGGGCGGGCGCACCGAATCCATCCTCATGTCCATGCCGCCCATCGTGAAATGGCGCTACGACTGGCACCCCGCACCCGGCACACCCGAAGCACGGTTGTACGAGGTGTTCCTCAAGCCACGCGACTGGGCTGCCGCGGCGTGAGCGACGCCACCGTGGCAAAGCCACCGCGCATCGGCCTGCTGGGCGGCAGCTTCGACCCCATCCACACCGCCCATCTGCAACTGGCCCTCAGCGCCCGGCGCGAACTTGCGCTCGACACCGTGTGGCTCATCCCCGCCGGCCAGCCCTGGCAGCGCGACCCGCTGGCCGCCAGCCAGGCCGACCGCTGGGCCATGCTGGAGTTCGCCATCGCCGGCCACGCCGGGCTGCGCGGCTGCGACATCGAACTCAAACGCCAGGGCCCGAGCTACACCCTCGACACCCTGCGCGCCTTGCAACGCGCGCATCCCGACACCGCCTTCACCTTCATCCTCGGCGCCGACCAATTGCGTAACCTGACGAGTTGGAACGGCTGGGAGGAGATTGCCGCCTGCGTCGATCTGGCCGTGGCCCGCCGCCCAGGCTACTCCGACGCCGCTGCGCCCGGGCTGCTGCATGCCCTGGCCCGCGCCGGCCATGGACTGCACCGACTCAGCATGGACGCCATCGACCTTTCCGCCACCCGCGTGCGCGAACGCATTGCACGCGGCCTGCCGCTCGGCACGCTCGTGCCTGAGGCCGTGGCGCGCTATATTGAAGACCGCCATCTTTACTCCACACCCGCCCCGCATGGACATTCGTAAGCTGCAACGCACCATCGTCGACGCCCTGGAAGACGTCAAGGCGCAAGACATCCAGGTCTTCAACACCGAGGCTCTGACCAGCCTGTTCGACCGCGTCATCGTCGCCAGCGGCAGCTCCAACCGGCAGACCCGTGCCCTGGCCGCCAGCGTGCGCGATCAGGTCCGCGCCGCCGGTGGCAGCGTGAAGAACCCGGAAGGCGAAGGCAGTGGCGAATGGGTGCTGGTGGACTGCGGCGATGCCGTGGTGCACATCATGCAGCCCGTCATCCGCGCCTATTACAAGCTGGAAGACATCTGGGGTGGCAAGAGCGTGCACCTCAAAGCCAAGCAGGACGCAGCGGCTCTGGCCGCCACCAAGGCCGCGCGCAGCGCCAGCCCAAGAGCGGCTCGAGACACCAAAACCAGTTCCACAACGGCCGTGAAGCGCGTAGCCACCGCCCCGAAAACTGCGGCCAAACGCATCAGTGCAAGCCCGGTACCCAGCCGCAACCTCGCAGCCAAGGTGCCTGCCAAGCGCGGCCCCTGGCCCGGCAAGGCCAAGGCCGACGTTGGCGACGGCGACGGCATGGACGATACGCCAGCCGCCAAACCGCGCTCCAAGAGCACGAACCCGGTCAAGCCCCGGGCAACGGACAAGACGCTTGCCAGCGTCACACCCGCGCCGCGCGAACGTGGCACAGGTGGTGCCACCGGCGGCCGCAAAGGCAGCGCGACCGGCAGTTCCGCTTCCAGCTCGTCGGCGCGTAGCGCGAGCAAGCCGGCCGTGACGCGCCGCGCCGCCGCGAAAAAAACATCCGGCTGAACGGCGCGTTGCCCCGTCGGGGTGAAAAGAACCGGGAGCGCCCTTCGTTGCCTGGAGATGTGCATGAAGATCTGGTTGCTGACGGTCGGGCAGCGCATGCCGCATTGGGTGGATGAAGCCTACGCGGACTATGCCAAACGCCTGCCCGCTGAAACTCCCCTGCTGCTCAAGGAGATTCGCGCCGAGGCGCGCAGTTCCAGCATGCGTGCCGAGGCGGTGATGGAGCGCGAGGCGCAGCGCATCGAGGCTGCGCTGCCACCAAGCTGCCGCCTCATCGCGCTGGACGAACATGGCCAGCGCCACACCACCGCCAGCCTGGCCGCCGAGTTCCAGCGCTGGCGCCAGGAAGGGCGCGATGTCGCCCTGCTCATCGGCGGCGCCGACGGCCTGGCACCGCGCATCAAGCAGCGTGCCGACTCCCTGCTGCGCCTGTCGGACTTCACCCTGCCCCACGGCCTCGCCCGCGTGCTGCTGGCCGAGCAAATCTATCGCGCCCACAGCCTGCTGTCCGGGCATCCCTACCACCGGGCCTGACGCCCCCAGCCTGTGCCGTCCGCGCCGCGCCACGGCGGCCGCTCGCCTGACCCGCCGCTCGGCCGACCTGATCGGGAACCATGCCCTGGTCCACGTCGGATCTCATGCTCGCGCGATCCGTCCGAACCCGCGGACGCGGGCGTGGCGTGCACAGGCCTTAGACTGCCTCCCGACATCGCCGGGCGGGCCACACTGCGGCCCCAGATCAACACAACAAGGACAACCGCAATGATGGCAGGTAGCTGGTTCGCAGGCTTAGGGGCATTGGCTGGCGGGTTCGTCGGCTTTCTCATGAGACCGTCGGTGCCCCTCCTTGGCCAGATCCCCTTCAGTGACGTCATCACGCGTGGCGCCAACCTGCAAGGCCTGGATGCCCTGCTGCTGCGGAACGCGGCTCAGCAGTCCTTCAACGATGTCCTGGTCGGTCTGATTGTCGGCGCCGTGGTGGGCTACGTTTTATATCTGCTCAGCAAAAAGCGCTGAATCGGGATCAACATCCGGCTGGGCACGTCACCGCCACGCCGACGCAACGGCTGCTCCGCAGATCCCACGCCCTTGCCTGTTGTGGAGCCGTCGCGCAGCAACGGTCAAACCTCCAGCCACCCCGCATGAGGCCGATGTCAGCCGCGTGGCGGGGCATCCTTGCCGAGCTTGCTCACCGGTGACTCGGCACGCCGATACACCCGTTCAAACCGCACCCCGTCCACCACCCCATGATCCCCTGGCGCGTACTGCAGCAGCCAGTCGCCGGCTTTGCCGTGCAGCAGGTCGCCTCCGGCACTGCGGGCAATGCTAAACGGGGTGGGCATTTGCCGCGCCAGCACAGACAGGGGTTTGTTGATGTAGGACCCGTCTTGCCCATCGAGCGTCGGAGCGACGGCCTGGTAGCGTGCGTCGAAGCGGCCGCGTGACACGCTCCAGCGATCGCCAGTAGACACGGTGACGAGAGCGTCACCGGTGGCGTAGCGGTTGGGGCCTTCGCGGCTGACGAGTTCGCCCGGCGCGGTGGCGAACTGCACCTGCACAGCCTCGTGCTTGACATAGGGCGCGGCATGCGGGTCGATGCGCAGGTCGATACCGACGAGGGGTTGGGAGGCTTGCATCGCCGAGGGCGTGGTTGGGGTCATGGGGCCTCCAGGGCTTCCCAGCGCTCGAGGGCCTGAAGCAGCTCATCCTCGATCTGGGCAAAGCGTTGCTGCATCGCACTCAGCCGCTGCGGCGAGGCCTGGTAGATGTGCGGATCGGCCAATTGCTCGGACAGGCTCTTTTGCTCGCCCTCCAGCTCGGCGATGCGGCCAGGCAGCTCCTGCAGCTCGCGCTGGTCCTTGTAACTGAGCTTGCGCCGTGGCTTGGCTCCCGTGCCCGCGTATGCTGGCTGGCCATCAAGAGCGCTGCTGCGGCCCTGGAACGCCGCAGCGACAGCGTTGGGCCTGGGCTGCGCGGACCCGGCGGCGGCGCTACCACGATCTGCGCGATCTGCCCGCTTGGCCGCAACCGAAGTGCCGGCTTGCTGCAGGCCGCGGGCGCGCTGCGATTGGGTCAGCCAGTCGCTCACGCCGCCTTCATATTCGCGCCAGCGACCCGGATGGCCGGGGGCGGATTCGGCCACGATGGTGCTGGTGACGACGTTGTCGAGGAAGCGGCGGTCGTGGCTGACGAGGAACACCGTGCCATCGAATTCCTGCAGCAGTTGTTCCAGCAATTCCAGGGTGTCGATGTCGAGATCGTTGGTGGGTTCGTCCAGCACCAGCACATTGGCCGGGCGCGCGAACAGGCGCGCGAGCAACAAGCGGTTGCGTTCGCCGCCCGACAGCGACTTCACCGGCGAATGGGCCCGCGCCGGGGCGAACAGGAAGTCGCCCAGATAGCTCATCACATGTTTGCGGGAGCCGCCGATTTCAATCCACTCGCTTCCCGGGCTGATGGTGTCGGCCAGCGTGGCCTCGGGGTCGAGCGCGGTGCGCATCTGATCGAAGTAGGCCACAGTGAGGCGCGTACCCTGGCGCACGCTGCCGCTGTCGGGCGCCAGCTCGCCGAGGATCAATTTCAGCAGCGTGGTCTTGCCGGCGCCGTTGGGACCGAGGATGCCGACCTTGTCGCCGCGCAGGATGGTGGCGGAAAAATCCTGCACCACGATGCGCTCGCCAAAGCGTTTGCCCACCGCCTCCAGCGCCGCGACGATGCGCCCGCTGGACTGGCCCCCATCCACCTCCAGCTTCACGCGCCCCAGGGTTTCGCGCCGCGCCTGGCGTTGCGCGCGCAGGGCTTCCAGGCGGTTGATGCGGCTGACGCTTCGGGTGCGGCGCGCCTCCACGCCCTTGCGGATCCACACCTCTTCCTGCGCCAGCAGCTTGTCGGCACGGGCTGCGGACACGGCCTCGTCGGCCAGCTCCTGCGCCTTGCGCGCCTCGTAGGCGCTGAAATTGCCGGGGTAGCTGCGCAACTGGCCACGGTCGAGCTCGACGATGCGGGTGGTGACGTTGTCGAGAAAGCTGCGGTCGTGGGTGATGAGCACGACGCTGCCGCGAAAGCCGATGAGCAGGCCTTCGAGCCAGGTGATGGCGTCGAGATCGAGGTGATTGGTGGGCTCGTCGAGCAGCAGCACGTCCGGCGCGGCCACCAGCGCCTGCGCCAGCGCCACGCGCTTTTGCATGCCACCGGACAGGCTGCCGATGCGCGCCTCGGCCTGCAGTTCCAGGCGCTGCAGCGTCTGGTCCACGCGCTGCTCCCAGGTCCAGCCATCGAGCAGCTCGATGCGGGTCTGGATCGCGTCCAGATCATCGTCCGGCGAATGTGCCTCGTAGCGCGCCCGCAGGTCGCGCGCTTCGGCCACGCCATGGGCCACAGTGTCGAACACCGTGGCCTCCGCCGGGAACGACGCCTCTTGCGGCACGTACACCTGTCGCAAGCCCTGCTGCACCTGCACCAAGCCGTCGTCGGGCAACTCCAGGCCGGCGATGATTTTCAGCAGTGAGGACTTGCCGGTGCCGTTGCGGCCGATGAGGCCGAGACGTTCGCCCGCCTCCAGGGCCATGGCGGCGTGGTCGAGCAGGGGAACGTGGCCGAAAGCCAGGCTGAGGTCGGAGACGGAGAGAACGGCCATGGGAAGCGGTGAAGACCGGCACAATGCCGGCGCGCCGGCATTGTGCCACCGGGCTGCGCGGCGCTGCTCGCGGCGGCCATGCCCGGTATGATCGGCCGTCCCCCACCCCTGGCTCTCCAGGGTCGCAGACGCGCCCCGCCACGCACGCTTCCATGCACGCTCCCATGCACGCCAAGCCCTTCGTCTACCTCGCCTCGGCCAGTCCCAGACGGCAGGAATTGCTGCGCCAGATCGGAGTCGACTTCATGCTGCTGGCGCCCGATGCCAAGGAGGATGCCGAGACGCTGGAACGGGTTCAACCCGGCGAGTCGGCCCGCGCTTACGTGACACGCGTCACGCGGCTCAAGCTGCAGGCCGCCGTCATGCGCCTGGCCAGCCGCAAACTCCAGCCAGCGCCCATTCTGTGTGCCGACACCACCGTGGCACTGGGCCGAAACATCGTCGGCAAGCCGTCCAATGCCGACGAGGCCATGGCGATGCTCAGGCTGCTGGCCGGTCACACCCACCGCGTGCTGACGGCCGTGGCGCTGCAATGGGCCGAGGGTCCCGATGTACTCGGCCCGCAGGCCTCGAGGCGCCACGAGGCCGGTTCGCGCGCATCCGGCTCGCACCGGGCCGAGGCGCTGAGCACGAGCCGAGTGCAATTCGCAGCGCTGTCCGACGCAGAGCTGGCGGCCTACGTGGCCAGTGGCGAACCGTTCGGCAAGGCTGGCGCCTACGGCGTGCAGGGCCGTGCGGCAGCGTTCATTCCCTTCATCGGCGGCAGCTACTCGGGCGTCATGGGTCTGCCGCTGTTCGAAACCACACAATTGCTGCGCCAAGCTGGAATCCCGCTATGAACAACCCCGGTCTGCAGGAAGACTTGCTGATCAACATCACGCCGCAGGAAACCCGCGTCGCCCTCATCACCCACGCGGCGGTGCAGGAGATTCACATCGAGCGCACGCTGGAGCGCGGTCTGGCCGGCAATGTCTACCTGGGGCGTGTGGTGCGGGTGCTGCCGGGCATGCAGTCGGCCTTCGTCGACATCGGCCTGGAGCGCGCCGCTTTCCTGCACGTGGCCGATCTGTGGCAGCGCATGCTGGGCAGCAACGGCGAGGGGCGGCTGAACACGCCGCTGGTCCCCATCGAGAAGCTGGTGTTCGAGGGCCAGTCCTTGCTGGTGCAGGTGATCAAGGATCCGATCGGCGCCAAAGGCGCGAGACTGTCTTCGCAAATCAGCCTGGCCGGACGGCTGCTGGTGCATCTGCCGCAGGACGGGCATATCGGCATTTCGCAAAAAATCGACGACCCCGCCCTGCGCGACGCGCTGCGCCAGCGCCTGACTGCGCAGGCCCAGGCGCACGACCCCGGCGCCAGCCTGGGCTTCATCGTGCGCACCAACGCCGAGGACGCGAGTGACGCCGAGCTGCTCGACGACATCGGCTATCTGCGCAAGACCTGGAACACGATCGAGGCCCGCATGCGTCAGGCGCAATCCCCCGCCCTGCTCTACCAGGAACTGAGCCTGGCCCAGCGCGTGCTGCGCGACCTCGTCACCGATGCCACGCGCAGCATCCAGATCGATTCGCGCGAGAACTTCGAGCGCTTGCAGGCTTTCGCCGCGGACTACATGCCGGGCGTCGCCAGGTTGCTGCAGCTCTACCGCGGCGAGCGCCCGCTGTTCGAGCAGTACAACGTGGACGAGGAAATCGAAAAGGCCCTGGGCCGTCGCGTGGATCTCAAATCCGGTGGTTATCTCATCATCGACCAGACCGAGGCCATGACCACGGTGGACGTGAACACCGGCGGCTTCGTCGGCGCGCGCAACTTCGACGACACCATTTTCAAGACCAATCTGGAAGCCGCGCAGGCCATCGCCCGGCAACTGCGCCTGCGCAACCTGGGCGGCATCATCCTCATCGACTTCATCGACATGGGAAGCGCCCAGCACCGCGCCGCCGTGCTCGACGAGCTGAAAAAGTCCCTCGCGCGCGACCGCGTGAAAGTGTCGGTCAACGGTTTCTCGCAACTCGGCCTGGTGGAAATGACGCGCAAGCGCACCCGCGAGTCCCTCGCCCACCAACTGTGCGAACCCTGCCCCATCTGTATCGGCCAGGGCCAGGTGAAGACTGCACGCACCACCTGTTACGACATCCTGCGCGAAATCCTGCGCGAGGCCAAGCAGTTCAGCCCGCGCGAATTCCGCATCGTCGCCTCCAACGCCGTGGTCGATCTGTTCCTCGATGAGGAAAGCACCCATCTCGCCGAACTCTCCGACTTCATCGGCAAACCCATCGCGCTGCAGGTCGAACCTGGCTACGTGCAGCACCAGTTCGACATCGTGCTGCTGTAGCCGGCAGCAGCGCAGCGCGCTTCAGCTCGCCTTCGGCACCCGCCCCAGCAGGTAGAACTCCGGGTTGGGCATCATGCGCAACAAGCCCGCCATGCGGTTCGACAAGGCGAAGAACGCCGCAATGGCGCCGATGTCCCAGGCATCCTCGTGGCTGAACCCCACGGCATACAGCGCGGCGAAATCGGCGTCCTCCACCGCATGCGCCTGCTGCGCGACCTTGTCCGCGAACGCCAGCATCGCCCGCTGCCGCCGGCTCAGCCCGGCCTTGGTCGAGTCCGTGGCGATCTGGTCCGCGATCTGCGGGTTCTTCTCGTGGATGCGCAAAATCGCCCCATGCGCCACCACGCAATACAGGCAATGGTTGGCCGCGCTCGTGGCCACCACGATCATCTCCCTCTCCCCCTTGGTCAGCCCCGAAGGCTTGAGCATCAGCGCGTCGTGATAGGCGAAGAAGGCGCGGAACTCATCCGGCCGGTGCGCCAGCGCCAGAAACACATTCGGCACAAAACCGCTGCGCTCCTGCACCTCCAGGATGCGCTGGCGTATGTCGTCGGGCAGGTCGGCGAGATCGGGAATGGGAAAGCGGCTGATGGGATCGGACATGGCGGGGCTTTCGAAGAGATGCTGGACGGCCCCAGGGTTTCTGGATCTCGCGAGGGCTGGCGGCAGCCCTCGCGTGGGGGCATTCCCAT
Organism: Betaproteobacteria bacterium; assembly: GCA_028871675.1. GTDB lineage: Bacteria > Pseudomonadota > Gammaproteobacteria > Burkholderiales > Burkholderiaceae_C > Thiomonas_A. Next base: position 18,501 of record JAGWMO010000011.1, on the reverse strand, counting down.
GGACTGCCGTCTTGATTGAAACCCCAACACCGGCTGAGCGCCAGGGCTGTGCAAACCCGAAATCCTAGGCGATGCGGGTTTTCCGGATCTGGGGCCCCGGAACCCACTACGGTGCCAGGCTGGTCTTCGTGGCTCCGGCCGGGCAGGTCGCCGCGTCACCAGCGACCTTGCCGACATTGAGCAGGAAGCTCTCGAAGGGTTTGATGGCGCGCATGGCCACGAGCTTGGGGCCCTGGAATTCGAGCTTGCCGCTCATCATGGCCCACATCGGCCCCGGGTCGCCTTGGCCCATGGCTTCCCAGTTCTTGGTGCTGGCGTGCATGAGGAAGTCCACGTCGAAGTTGGCCGGTGTGTTGGGGACGCCGCCGTAGGTGCAGAAGGCCTTGCCGTCCTTCGGCACGATCTTGAGTTCCACCATCGAGCCCTTGCCGCAATCGGTCCGGTACAACTCCACCACCTTGTAGCCACGGCCCTTGTCATCGCGCAGCCATTCGCCGGCCAGGCCCTCGGTCAATGGTGTGGTCTGGTTCCAGGCCTGGCAAAAGTTGGCCGTCCATTGCGGGGACATGAGCACGGGGGCCCCTGCCTGGGCCGTCACAGTGGCGGTCGTGAACAGTGCGGCCAGGGCCAGGCGCACCAGGGTTTGACGGCGGTTTGCAGCAATGCGATGCATGGGTGTTGTCTCCTCGGTCGTGAAACGGGCGCAGTGGCCCGGGCAAAAAAATGGCTACGCAGGCGGCTCGATTCAGCGCAAGACCGGATCAGCCTGAGCATCAGCCAGAATGAATGATTCAGCCAAAGATTCAGCCCTGCGCTGAAAATCGGCGGCTCTTTTCATCGGTGAGCAAGTCCATGCCCATCACCGCAACGACTGCCGCGTCGATGCGAAACGGCAGGTCGATGTCCACTCCCGCGCTGACTTCTCCCAGGACTAGATGTAGTTCCGGGAGTATCCAACTGTCGGCTCATCCTGCCACTGGGGACTTTCCAGAATAAGCCGGGAACGACCGTGAAACCGCGGCTGTCGACACCCGGACCCCGCCTGCGCGCATGGCTGGCTCGCCGCATGCAGCAGCGCAAGACATGACGAGGGTGGAGAGGGGGCATGACGCCTGCGGCAGAACGGCGCCGCAAGGCGCTGGTGTCGCCCCCGTCGGGAACGCCGACCCGGGGGTATCGCCTTGGGGGTTTGCCCCAGGCGTCAGGCGTACTGCGCGAGAGTCAGGCGCATCTTTTTCATGGCCTGAACTTCGATCTGGCGAATGCGCTCGGCCGACACGCTGAACTCGGCGGCCAGGTCGTGCAGGGTTTTGCCCCCGGTGCCGTCGTCGTTCACCGCCAGCCAGCGTTGCTCGACGATGCGGCGGCTGCGCGGATCCAGGGTTTCCAGCGCCTGCTCAAGACCTTGCACCTGCAGACGCTCGCGGCTGCGAGCTTCCAGCACGGCATCGGGTTCGTGGCTGCGGTCCGAAAGGTAGGCGTTGGGACCGAACGCCTCTTCCCCGTCGTCCCCCACGGGTTGCAGCGCAACTTCGCTGCCGCCCATGCGCTGTTCCATCTCGATGACGTCGGAGCGTTTGACCTGCAAGGTCTTCGCCACGGCATCGATCTCGGCGTCGTGAAAACTGTCGAAGCCCTGCTTCATCGAGCGCAGGTTGAAAAACAACTTGCGCTGCGCCTTGGTCGTGGCCACCTTCACCAGACGCCAGTTGCGCAGGATGTATTCGTGGATTTCCGCCTTGATCCAGTGCAGCGCATAGCTCACCAGACGCACGCCTTGCGATGGGTCGAAGCGGCGCACCGCCTTCATCAGGCCGATATTGCCTTCCTGGATCAGGTCGGCATGGGGCAGGCCGTAGCCGAGATAGTGGCGGGCGACCGAAACCACCACCCGCAGATGCGACATCACCAGCTTACCGGCGGCGTCGCGGTCTTCGCGCTCACGCCAGGCCAGCGCCAGCGCGCGCTCCTCTTCAGGACTCAGCATGGGCATGCGGTTGGCAGCGGCGATGTAGGACTCCAGATTGCCCAGGCTCGGCACCTGGGCGGGAAATCCGACAGCGAAAGAGCCCCCCGCCACAGCGGTTGTCCCCAGTGTGGGTTGTAGGGCTAGTGCATGGGTGCGAGCCATATGCATACTCCTCTGTCTATTCAAGACGTGATTTTAGCACTCAGGCCAATAGAGTGCTAAAGGGCTGCCGGAGTTCCGCACCGCGTCCCAGTGGGGCGCTATCCCAAGAGTCCTGGCATGGTGACCACAAGCGCCACCGCTCTTCGGAAGCAACTGTTGGGGAGCATGCGCACGATGCCGGGAGCCCCCTGGGATGGGCACTCGCTGGCTGAACCCTGGAACACATGGAGAGACCGGCCAGCGCCAAACCGGAGGTCACCCTTGTCAGCAAAGGTGACCAGGGTATGACGGTCGACGGGGTACGCATCGTGCGTTCAGGCGAAAAGCGCTGTGAACCGCCCCGGGTTTGAACTGACCCCCAGAAGTTGGACGAACTTCGAGGGGTTTCATGAAGAAGTATCAAACAGAGCTCAAGCTCGAGGTCGTCATGAGCTTCTAGGCTGACGAAGGTGGAGCGAAGCTGCTGGCACGGAAGTGGTCAGTGCCCGAGGAGAAGATCCGCACCTGGGTGAGCCACTACCGCCTGCACGGCATCGACGGGTTGCGTATCGGGAACAGGAAGCAAGGGCGTCCCAATATGTATGAAGCCAGAACGTCGCTGCCCAGCGCCGCCAAAAGCTCTGTCTGTCAGCCTGCATGGACCTCTACAACGGGGAGATCATCGCGCATCGCATGGCGAGGCGCCCCGTTTTTGAACTGGTTTCTGGCACGCTTGAGGCAGCGCTTTCGCGGTCCGAGTGCACCGCCGAACTTACCGTGCACTCGGACCAGGGCTGGCAGGGTGAATTCACCCAGTACAAGATGCAGCCCTATAGGGCTCTGCTTGCGCGTCTCGGAGTCACGCAAAGCATGAGCCGCAAGGGCAATTGCTTTGACAACGCGGCGATCGAGAGCTTCTTCGGCACCCTCAAGGCCGAGTATTACCATCTTGCAACGTTTGGCGACATTGAGGCGCTCGAAACGGGCGTGCACGATTACATCCGCCACTACAACCACGAGCGCATTAAGCTCGGATTGGAAGGGCTTAGCCCGGTGGAATACCGGCTGAGAAACACCGCCTGATTGGCGGGTTCGCGACTGACCAACTTCTGGGGTCAGTTCATACCCGGGGCGGTTCATTGCGTCTTCCATGCAAGCTACGGCTGTCTCGAGCTGCATTTTGCATTCATCAAAATGCCTACCTTCATGCCCCGCCGCATCCTCTATCTCTCCGGCACCCGCGCCGACTTCGGGCTGATGCGCCAGACCTTGCGCACGGCCGCTGCGCATGCGGGGCTGGAGGTTGCGGTGGCGGTCACGGGCATGCATCTGCACCCCGACTATGGCCACACGGTGGACGACATCGTGGCCAGCGGGGTGCGAATCGCCGCGCGCATTCCCAGCGATGTGGGCGCGCGGGACGGTGCGGGCATGGCGCGGGCGATCAGCCAGACGCTGGCGGGGCTGGTGCCGGTGCTGCAGGCCGAGCGGCCCGACGCGCTGCTGCTGCTGGGCGACCGGGGCGAGATGCTCGCGGGGGCCATTGCCGCGCTGCACCTGGGCGTGCCGTCCATCCACCTGCACGGCGGCGAGCGCTCGGGCACGGTGGACGAGCCGGTGCGCCATGCCATCAGCAAGCTCGCGGCGCTGCATTTCTGCGCCACCGCCGAATCGCGCGAGCGGCTCATCGCCATGGGCGAAGAGCCGCAGCGCGTGCATGTGGTGGGCGCGCCGGGGCTGGACGATCTGTCTGATGCGCTGCACCTTCCGCGAGAGGCGGCACTGCGGGCTTTGCAGACGGCGCTGGCACGGCAATCTCCCCACCCCAACCCTCCCCACGCGTGGGGAGAGGGCGGCCTGCTTCAAGCCGGGAGGGGGAGCCTTGCCGAACGCCCCTACGCCCTCGTCCTGTTCCACCCCGTGGTGCAGCAGGCGGGCGACGCGGCTGCGCAGACCCAGGCCCTGCTCGACGGACTGCGTGCCGCCGGGGCGGGCCCGGCCTTCAGCGTGATCTGGCTGGCGCCCAATGCCGACGCGGGCTCGGGACACATCGAAGCCTTGCTGCGCTCGCAGCAGTGGCCCGGGTTTCACCGCATCACCCACCTGCCGCGGGCCGACTATCTGGCCGCGCTGCGCCACGCCGCGGTGCTGGCCGGCAATTCGTCGTCGGGCATCATCGAGGCGGCCAGTCTGGGCACGCCGGTGGTCAACGTCGGCAGCCGCCAAAACTTTCGCGAGCGCAACGCCAACACCGTGGACGTGACGCCGCAGGCCGGGGCCATCGAGGCCGCCATCCGGCAGGCTGTTGCCCACGGGCCTTGGCCACACCATGCCGGTAACGTCTATGGTGACGGCCAGAGCGCCGCGCGCATCGCGCATCTGCTGGCCACGCTTGCCTTGTCGGCCGATCTGCTGCACAAGGTCAATCGCTATTGAATCCATCATGTCTGCCTCCCCCGAACAACCTTTGCTGATCGTCTTTGGCGCCGGTGGCCACGGCCGCGTGGCGGCCGATGCGGCCATGGCGAGTGGCGCCTTTTCGCGCGTGGTCGCCTCGGACCGCAACGCGGCCACCTGGGGCGGCGAACTGCTGCCCGGTGTCCCGGTGCTGTCGCCGCAAGATGCCGCCGCGCTGCCCGGGCCACGTGCCGTCCACGTCGCCATCGGCGACAACCCGGTGCGGCGCGACGAAGCGGCGCGGCTGGCGTCCGTCGGCCCGCTGGCCACCATCGTCCACCCCAGCGCCAGCGTGGCGGCCTCGGCGCGCATCCAGCCCGGCTGCCTGATCACGGCACAGTGCGTCGTCGGCCCCATGGCCGAGCTGGGCGAAGGCGCCATCGTCAATCACGGCGCGGTGGTCGATCACGACTGCCGCATCGGCGCCTGGGCGCATGTGGCCCCCGGCGCGCGCCTCGGCGGCGCGGTGCAGGTGGGCGAAGCTGCCCTTGTGGGCGCCGGCAGCACGGTGCTGCGGAATCTGCGTGTGGGCACAGGTGCCACGCTGGGCGCCGGTGCGGTGCTGTTGCAAGACCTGCCCGACGGCGAGGCCTGGGCGGGTGTGCCTGCACGGCCCTTGGAACGCGCGTGCGCCTGATGCAGCGCCACAACCATCAGCCCGCCGCACCGCCCTGCGAATGTACACTTCCATGTACATTCACCACGCTGTAAGACTGCGATGCGCGACACCACCTTCACCGAACTGCGCAACCACGCGCGTGCGTTTTTCGACCTGGTCGAAGCCGGCGAAACCGTGCGTGTGCTGCGCAAAGGCAAGCCGATTGCGGAAATTCACCCCGTGGCAACGCAGATGCCCTCGTGGAAGCGGCGCCCGGCACGTCCATTGGCCATTCCGGGCGCACAGATCGGCCGCCTGATTCTCGAACAACGCTGAAGACGCAGGGCACCGCATTGGCCATGCGCGTCTATTTCGATTCCTCGGCGTTCGCCAAGCGCTATGTCGACGAACAGGGCTCTGCCGACGTGCTGCATTGGTGCGATCAGGCCAGCGAGCTTGCGCTGTCGGTCATCGCCGTGCCGGAGCTCGTCTCGGCGTTCTGCAGACTTCAACGCGAAGGTCTGCTCAGCGCGGCTCAGTACCGCTCCCTCAAGTCCGATCTGCTGGCCGACATTGCAGATGCGCTGATCTGCGACACCTCGCCGCTGGTCGTCAGCCGCGCGGTGCATGCCCTGGAGAACCATCCGCTGCGCGGGATGGATGCCATCCACCTGGGCGCCGCCATCGCTTGCGAAGCGGAGGTCTTCATTTCTGCCGACCTTCGGCAATGCAGCGCCGCGCGCGCCCTCGGCTTGCGGGTCGTCACTGTTTGACCACGCACTTCATCCCCATGCAACCTGACACCTTTCACGCCCTGCATCTCGCTCCCGGAACCACCCTGCACGAGGCGCTGGCGCGGCTCGACGCCACGGCGCAGGGCATTCTGCTGGTGACCGACGACCAGGGCCGTCTGCTGCGCACCGTCACCGACGGCGACCTGCGCCGTGCCGCGCTGGCCGGTACTCCGTCCACGGCGCCGCTGTCGGCCCTGCCCACGGCGCACGCGCCGCACACGGTGAGCCTGCAAGCCAGCCAGCGCGACGTGCTGGCGCTGATGGACGCGCAGCACATCGACCATGTCCCGGTGATCGACGCGGCCGGGCGTGCGGTCGATCTGGTGACGCGGCGCGAGCTGTCGCAGCGCGTCTATCTGTCCTCGCCGCATCTGGGTGAGGACGAAGTGGCGCTGGTGCAAGAGGCTTTCAGCAGCAACTGGATCGCGCCGCTCGGCCCCCATGTGGACGCCTTCGAGCGGGAACTCGCCGCGCTGGTGGGCGTGCAACACGCGGCGGCCACCAGTTCGGGCACCGCGGCGCTGCACCTGGGCCTGCGTCTGCTGGGCGTTGGCCCCGGCGACGTGGTGCTGTGCTCCAGCTTGACCTTCGTGGCCAGCGCCAATCCCATCAAACAACTCGGCGCCACACCGATGTTCATCGACTCGGAGCCCGAGAGCTGGAACATGTCGTCGCAGGCGCTGGCGGCGGCACTGGCGGCGCTGCGCGTGCAAGGCATCACACCGAAAGCAGCCGTGGTCGTCAACCTCTACGGCCAGAGCGCCGAGATGAACACCATCGTCCCGCTGCTGGAGCAATACGGTGTGCCCATGCTGGAAGACGCCGCCGAATCGCTGGGCGCGACCTACCACGGCCGGCCCAGCGGCAGCTTCGGCCGGCTTGCGGTGTTCTCCTTCAACGGCAACAAGATCATCACCACCTCGGGCGGCGGCATGCTGGTGGGCAACGACGCCGCGCTCATCGCGCACGCCCGCGCCCTCTCCACCCAGGCGCGCGAGCCGGCACGGCACTACGAACATGTCGAAGACGGCTACAACTACCGCTTGAGCAATGTGCTGGCCGGCATCGGCCGCGGCCAGTTGCGGGTGCTGGAGCAGCGGGTGCAAAGCCGCCGCGCCGTGTTCGCGCAATACCGGCAGGCGCTGGCTGGCGTGCCGGGCCTGCGCTGGATGGCCGAGCCCGCAGGCCACCGTTCCACCCGTTGGCTCTCGGCCTTCGTGCTCGAAGGCGAAGGCGCGCAGGCGCGCCGCGATGCCCTGCTCGACTTTCTCGAGCGCCACAACGTCGAAGCCCGCCCGGTGTGGAAACCCATGCACTTGCAGCCGTTGTACGGCGGCTGCCACTACGTTCCGCATGCGCCGGCTCCGGCAGGCGCCGTGCCGTCCCTGGCGTCATCCCCACCCTCGGCTGGATCGCCACGCGGGCCTACGCATGACGTGAGCCGCGCCCTGTTCGAAGGGGGCGTTTGCCTGCCTTCGGGCTCCAACATGAGCGCGACCCAGCGCGAGCGGGTGTGCGCACTGGTGGCGCGTGGCCTGGAGCTGATGGCACAAACGGCATGAAGTTCAAGCGCCGCACCACCAGCCGCATCGGCTGGCTTCCTCCCTTGAACGACGCGGCCGTGGTGGCACTGGCCTGGCTCGCGTCCTTCGTCTTTCGCTTCAGTCTGTTCAGCAACAACGCGCCCGCCAATATCGTGCACATCGTCGCCATCAGCCTGCCGCTGGCGGTGGTGGTGTGGGGAGGCTGCCTGCTGGCCTTCGGCGCCTATCGCACACCGTGGCGCCACGCCAGCCTGCCGGACGTGCGCCGCCTGGCCACGGCCTCGGGGGTTGCCGCGCTGGCGCTGGCGGCGGCGCTGCTGGTCATCCGCCTGCCCAATTTCCCGCGTTCCATCGTCTTCATCCATCCGCTGCTGGCGGGCGCCGGCTTGCTCGCCCTGCGTCTGCTGGCGCGCATGCGCGCCGAGCGCAGCAGCCTGGGCGCGCTGCGCGAGAGTGCCCAGCCGCTGCTGGTGCTGGGCAGCCTGGATGACGCCGCCACCGTGCTGCAAACCCTGCGCGCCAGCCAGCAATGGCGCGCCGTGGCCATCTACAGTCCGACGCCCTCGGAAGCCGGCCGCAGCCTGCAGGGCATGGACGTGCTCGGCCCGCCGCTGAAGCTGGGCACCGCCGCGCGGCAACTGGGCGTGAGCCACGCCCTGGTGGCTGGCGCCGCGGGTTCATCCGCCCGCCGCTTGCTGCTGGAGCAGGCCAGCGACGCGCGCCTCGCCCTGCTCACCCTGCCTCGCGCCGACGACTGGTTGCAAGCCGGAGCCGGCCCGCGCACCCTGGAGCTCGACGATCTTCTGGGGCGCGAAGCCGTGCAGCTCGACGTGCGCGGCCTGTCGGAGTTGCTGGCCGGGCGCTGCGCCCTGGTCACGGGTGCGGGCGGCTCCATCGGCTCGGAGTTGTGCCGCCAGCTTGCGCGCTTCGGCGTGGGCAAGCTGGTGTGCGTCGATGTGTCCGAGTTCGCCATCTACCAACTGGAGCAGGAACTCAAGGCCCGTCACCCGGAACTGCCTGTGGTCTACCTCACCGCCAACGTGCGCGAGGCCGAGCGCTTGCGCCTGCAGTTCGCTGCCCACCGGCCGGCCGTGGTGTTCCACGCCGCGGCCTACAAGCATGTGCCGCTGATGGAGGGCGACAACGCGATCGAGGCGGTACGCACCAATGTGCTGGGCACGCTGCATGCCGCGCGCGCCGCGGCTGCCTGCGGGGCGCAGCGTTTCGTGCTCATCTCCACCGACAAGGCCGTGAACCCCACCAATGTGATGGGTGCGAGCAAGCGCCTGGCCGAGCGCGCCTTGCAGGCCGTGGCCCGGCAGCACACGGGCACACGCATGGTGGCCGTGCGCTTCGGCAATGTGCTGGGCTCCAGCGGCAGCGTGGTGCCGCGCTTCACGCAGCAGATCGCCGCCGGCGGGCCGGTCACGGTGACGCACCCGGACATCGTGCGTTTTTTCATGACCATCCCCGAAGCCGCCCAGCTCGTGCTGCAGGCCGGGCTGATGGGCGAGAGCGGCCAGATCTATGTGCTCGACATGGGCGAGCCGGTGAAGATCGCCGAACTCGCACGGCTCATGATCCGTCTCTCCGGCAAGAGCGAAGACGAAGTGCCGGTGGTGTTCACCGGCCTGCGCCCCGGCGAAAAACTGTTCGAGGAACTGCTCGCCGACGACGAAACCACCTTGCCCACGCCCCACCCCAAACTGCGCGTGGCGCGGCATGGCGACGCCGATGACCGCAGCCTCGACCTGAACGCGCTGACCGCCTGCATCGCCACACCCAGCCCGGAACCCGATGCCGCTCAGGTCAAGGCTCTGCTGGCTGCGCTGGTGCCCGAGTATCGGGCCCAAGTCGACGTGCAGGGCCAATCCCCGATTCTGGCGCAGGCCCCGGCCCCGGCCCAAGCCCAAGCCCATCCATCACTCCAGACCTCCACCAGCCCCGCCGGGCCCATGCCATGAATCCACCCGTCCTGATCGCCCGCGACATCGACAAACGCTTCCAGGGCGGACCGCAGACGGTCGAAGTTCTGGCCGGCGCCAGCCTGCAGGTGCAGGCTGGCCAATCGCTCGCCATCACCGGCGCCTCGGGTTCCGGCAAAAGCACGCTGCTGCATGTGCTCGGCGGGCTGGACCGGGCCGACACCGGCAGCGTCCAGGTGTGTGGCCGCGACTGGGCGGCGATGAGCGCCGCCGAGCAAGGCGCCTGGCGCAACCGCTGCGTCGGCTTCGTCTACCAGTTCCACCATCTGCTGCCGGAGTTCACCGCGCTGGACAACGTCATGATGCCCCTGCGCATCCGCCGCGAAGCCGCCGCATCGGCGCGGGCCAAGGCCGGCGAGATGCTCGAGCATGTGGGCCTGGGATCGCGCATGCACCACAAGCCGGGGGAGCTGTCGGGAGGCGAGCGCCAGCGCGTGGCCGTGGCGCGCGCCCTGGTCACCCGCCCTGCCCTGCTGCTGGCCGACGAGCCCACCGGCAACCTCGACACCGACGCGGCCCAGGTGATTTTCGACCTGCTGGCGCACATCACCCGCGAACACGGCACCGCCATGGTGCTGGTGACCCACGACCCGGAACTGGCCAAGCGCTGCGACAGCGTGCTGCACCTGAGCAAAGGGGCTTTGCGGGCGCCGGAACTGAGGCGGGAGCCAGTGCCGGTGGTTTGAGGGTTTTGCTGCGCCTCGGGCCGGACCCGCTCGCGGCCCCTGCCCCTCAGGCGCGCAGGCTGCGGAGATAGTCGCCCGCGGTGCGCAGGAAATGGTCGAGGGCCGACTGGATCATGCTGCTGTCGGCATGCCTGCCGGCCTCCAGCCAGTCACGGAACATGGCGTGAAGCTCCTGGTGGGCAAGGACGAGCGGGCTGTCGTGCGGCAAGCCGCTTTGCCGCAGCCACTGGCAGATCGAGCACTGTTCCTGCGGATGGCTGATGAACAGGTCCGGAGTCTGTACCGATTGGCGCGACGCCAGCAGCAGGTCCACGTCCAGGCCCACCAGCATGTCGGCAATGCGCGTGAGCAAGCCCGGCTCGCTCGGCCGCATGCGCTGCGACCAGTCCTGCAGCCACGGGCCGAAATCCTCGGCGGGCATCGGCCGGGCAATGCCGTAGCCCTGCGCCTGCTGCACGCGCAGGGCGCGCAGCGCCTCGACGATGTCTTCGGTCTCCGCGCCTTCGGCGACGAAATCCACCCCCAGCCCGCGCGCGAGCTGCGTCAGGCTCTGCACGAAGCGCAGATCCTGCGGCCGCTCGGCCAGACCACGAATGAAGCCCTGGTCGAGCTTGATGATGTCGATCGGCAGCTCTTTCATGCGCAACAGCGACGAGTAGGCGCTGCCGATGTCGTCCAGCGCGATGCGGCAGCCCACGGCGCGCAGTTCCGACAACGCCTGCTGCGCCGAAGTGAGCGAGAGAAAGTCGCTGTGTTCCAGAATCTCGAGCACGATGCGCTTGGCCGAGAAAGGCGCGGTGGCGACGACATCGTTCACCAGGGCCAGCGCCTCGCCCGAGGCCAGCATGGCGGGGTCCATGTTCACCGCAACGTTCAGCTCCACGCCCCAGTCGCGCTGCCATTGCTGGGCGTCGGCCACGGCCTGGCGCAACACCTGGCCGGTCAGGGCGACGAGGCCCTCGCGGCCGAGCTGATGAATGAAGTCCAGCGGCGCAATGAGCTTGCCGCTGCCGTCGTCGAGCCGCGCCAGCGCTTCCATCTCGGTCACGCGCCCGCTCGACAGATCGACCACGGGCTGGTAATGCACGCGCAGGCCACCCTCGGCGAAGCGGTCTCGCACCAGGCGCAGGTGGTTGAAGTGGTCGCGGTCGGTGGCCGGCTGGTAGACGCGCCAGAATGGAGCACTGGCGCTGCGCGACTGCTGCTTGATGGCGTAAAGCGCCTGGTCGGCATGGCGCAGCAGGTCGTCGGGTTCGCTGGCGTCGTCGGGATAGATGGTGAAACCCAGGCTGGCACGCACATGCACCACACGCTCGCCACCGGGCAGCGCCACGGGCAGGTCCACCGCGCGGCGAATGCGGCTCAGCATCGGCTCCAGGTCATCGCGCGCGGCCATGCCCTGCAGCACCAGCGCGATCTCGTCGCCACCCAGGCGGGCGACGGTGTCGCTGGAGCGCACCGCCTCCACCAGGCGTGCCGCCACGGTGCGCAGCAGGCCGTCGCCGGCGGCATGGCCGTAGTTGTCGTTGATCTGCTTGAAATCGTCGAAGTCCAGAATGCCGACCGCAACAAATCCGCCCTGCGCGTCCACCTGCGACAGCGCCTCTTCCAGCCGCAGACGCAGGCCGCGGCGATTGAGCAGACCCGTGAGCGGATCATGCTCGGCCAGCCAGGAAATATGCCGGTGCTCCTGTTGCAGCCGCCGGCGCAGGTCGAAGGCGTCGAGCCCATGGCCAATGAGCACGGCAACCCGCTCGAGCAACTCCACCACCTGCGGGGTGAACACACCCACCCGATCGGAGACGACGCCGAGCAGGGCCCAGCGATGCCCGCCGCGCAGGATCGGGGCAATGGCCACCGAGCGGCCCCCGACTTCGCGCAACTCGTCGCGGTAGAGGCTGAATGCGGGCTCATTCAGGTAGTCGTTGCTGAACTGCAGGCGCTTGCTGTTCCAGACCCGCGCCGACAGGCTCTGGTCGGCCTGCTCGCCATCCACCTTGGGGCGGTACCAGGTTTCGCTGATCCTGATCCGGCCGGCCTGGGCCAGCAGATCGATGTCGCCCTGGGGCCCGGCGCGCCCCACCAGGGCCGCGCTGAACAGGTCGCTTGCGCTCAACCGCTCGCAAGCTTGCTGCAACATTTCGGGCAGATCGGTGGCGCTCAGCACCAGCTCTTCCTCGGCCAGCAAGGCACGGTACAGGCCCTGCGTGCTGGCGTTCTCCGCCTCCAGCGCGTGGCGGGCGCTTACGTCGTTGATCAGGCCGACGACATGGGTGATCGTGCCGCCCTCGTCACGCACCGGGGCCAGGCTCATCTCATTCCAGAACACGCGGCCATCGGCCCGGACATTGCGCAATTGCACGCTGCAACTGCGGCCTTCGCGCAGCGCCGCGCGCAACTCCTCCAAGGCGGGTTGCTTGTTCTCGCCACCTTGCAGAAAGCGGGGATTGCGCCCCAGCGCCTGGGCCGCCGTATAGCCGGAAATGCGCTCGAAACCTGGGTTCACGTACACCAGCGGATAGTCGGGCGTTTGGGCATCGGCCACGCACACGCCGAACTCGCTGGCTTCGATCGCGGCCTTGAGCATTTGCAGCGACCGCCCCTGCTCGCGCAACTGGTTCATCAGCCGCATGCGCCCGAGTTTCAGCCCCAGCACGGCGTGCAGATGCCAGACCAGGCGCTGGTTGTGGACCTGATCGAAAAAATCCGGCTTGCGGCTGTACATCGCCACCAGGTCGCGCCGGCCGTCCGCCCCCTGCACCGGCAAGACCGCGCCTCCGCGCCAACCGGCCCGCGCCGCAGCCTCGCGCCACGCCACGGTGCGCGGGTCGGTCGCCCAGTCGGTCACGATTTGCGGCATGCCGCTGTTCCATGCCAGCACCACCGGACCTTGCTCATCGCGATCGAAACCGATGGTGACATCCGCCAGATAGGCTTCCATGCCGACACCGTCGATCGCGTCGAACACCAGTTCACTCTCGAAGCCGCGATGCCCCAGCCACACGGCGTCCAGCCCTGCGCGATGCAGCAAAAATTCCAGCAACTCAGGGTACAGAACCGATTCCTGATCGGACGACAACAGCAGCAAATCCAGCTCGGTGGCCACATTGGCGTGGGCAAGCGCCTGCAAGGTCGCATCATTCTGCGATGTGGATTTCCTGCCTTCAGCCGTCAGGCCGGCGTCAGATTCGGGTTCTTGCATGGCTTCAAAGCATACCGGCAATCGCGTTGACGCCGCGTCTTTTGTCGGGAATCCACCCTGCTGAAAGACAAATTCAGCCCGAATCCTCCACCGCCTCGAGCACCATGCGCGTCTGGGTGCGGCCCTGCCAGATGTTGGTGTCCAGGCGCCAGGCGACGCGGGCCTGGGCAGGAAGAAAATCGCTGCGGTTCCAGGCGATGAGTTCCCGCGTGGCGCCGGCGCCGGCCGGGGCGTCGAGCAGGCGCACGCGGGCCTTCATGTGGCGCTCGCCAAGCTGGCCTTGCTGCAGCACCTCCACGCGGCTGGCGAACACCGGCGCGGCGAAGCCCTGGCCCCACACCTGGGCCTGCAGCAATTGCGCCACGTCTGCGTTGAACCATGCAGCGCCCAGTTCCCCGTCCACCTCCAGCTTGCGCGCCAGCAGCTCGGGTGACAGCCACGCGTTGGCAACGGCTTCGAACGCAGCGGCGAAGCGCTCGAAGCCGTCGGCGGCGATGCTGCAACCCGAGGCGGCGGCGTGCCCGCCGAAACGCACCAGCAGCCCGGGCTCGCGCTTGGAGACAAGGTCCAGCGCGTCGCGCAGATGAAAGCCGGGAATGGAACGCCCCGAGCCGCGCAGCAGGCCGTCGGCGCCCGGCGCGAACACAAAGGTGGGACGGTGGTGCAGTTCTTTCAGCCGCCCGGCGACGATGCCCACCACGCCCTCGTGCCAGTCCGGCGAGAACAGGCTGATGGAGGCGTTTGCAACCGCGTCGCCCTGGGCCTGCAGCCTCGCCAGGGCTTGCTGCGCCTGCTCGCGCATGCCGGCTTCGATGCCACGACGCTCGCGATTGATGGCGTCGAGCGTCTGCGCCAGGTGCATGGCGCGCGCACCGTCGTCGGTGAACAGGCACTCGATGCCCACGGTCATGTCGGCCAGCCGCCCCGCCGCGTTGATGCGCGGACCCAGGGCGAAGCCCAGATCGAAGCTGCTGGCCTGCGCCGGGTCGCGCGCGGCAGCGGCGAACAGGGCCCGCACCCCCGGCTGCATACGGCCCTCGCGCATGCGCTTGAGGCCGTGCGCCACCAGCAGGCGGTTGTTGGCGTCCAGCTTCACCACGTCAGCCACGGTGCCCAGCGCCACCAGATCGAGCAGCCCGTCCAGGCGCGGCTGGTTGGCGGCCGTGAAGCTGCCGCGCGCGCGCAGTTCAGCGCGCAAAGCCAGCAAGACGTAGAACATCACGCCCACGCCGGCCAGGTTTTTGCTGGGGAAGCCGCAGCCCGGCTGGTTGGGGTTGACGATGGCGGCGGCGTCGGGCAGACGCTCGCCCGGCAGATGATGGTCGGTGACGAGCACGCGCATGCCCAGTTCCATGGCGCGCGCCACACCGTCCACGCTGGCAATGCCGTTGTCCACGGTGACGATCCAGTCGGGTCTCCCGCCCGGCTGCCGCGCCACCAGCTCGGCCACCGCGGGCGACAGGCCATAACCGGTGGTGAAGCGGTTGGGCACCACGTAGCCCACCTGCGCCCCCAGCATGCGCAAGCCCCGCAGGCCCACGGCGCAGGCGGTGGCGCCGTCGCAGTCGTAGTCGGCCACGATGCACAGGCGCTCGCCGCGAGCGATGGCGTCGGCCAGCAGGCGCGCCGCGGCCTCGGCGCCGAGCAGCAGTCTCGGCGGCAACAGCGCCGACATCTCGGGCTCGACTTCGGCGGCGGCGCGCACGCCGCGCGCCGCCAGCAACTGCGCCAGCAGGGGATGAACGCCGACGCTCTGCAGGCTGTGGACGACGCGCGGCGGCGCGTCACGTGCGATGAATCGCATCGCCCGCCCTGCCCCTACACCATGCCCAGCAGCACATGCGCGTCGGCACGGCGCCAGAATTGCCAGCCGCGCGACTTGCGCAGCTCGAAGCCGAGCCAGCGGCTGGCGCCGGCCAGCACCACCTGGGCGCTGGCATGGTCGCGCAGCGCCTGGTCGATGGCCTCGGCTGCCGCCGCATCCAGCGCCGTGAGTGCGGCGCCCAGCGCCACGGCGTCGGCCTCGCGCGCGGCCTGCGGCTGCAGCACCTGCAGCGGGTGCGGGTGGCGGCTGGCGGGCAGCCTGGGCAGGCCGCCATGCGCGGCACGCCACCAGGCCGTGGCGCCAGGCTCGGCCTGGGGCTGCAGCACAAAAGGGTTGTGCAGGCCGGGCGGCAGCCGGCCGCAGCCGTGCAGCCAAAGGGTGTTGACCTCGGGCCGGCCGGCGCGCAGCCGCGCCTCGTTCACCGGGTGGTGTTGCCACACCATCTGGATTTCGGTGAGCAACTGGCGCCAGGGACGCGCCGGCGTGCCGGCCGGCATCCAGGTCGCAACGTTGCGGGCAATGGCGCGGGCCGGGTCGGCCGTCACCACCTCGGCCAGACTCTCGTGAGCCACCAACCAATTGGCCGGGCTGGATGCGTCGATCAACCAGCCGGCTTCGCCCAGCAAGGGCTGGACCGCATCGAGCAGGGCCTGGGCCTCATCCGCGCCGAGTTGCAGCGCGGCGGGATCGGCGAGGCTCAGGCTCTCGCGACCCAACTCCAAGTGGGCAGGCAGGGCCAGGCCCCAGGCTCGGCCACCCAGGTCATGCCCTGCGGCCAGGGCCGCGAGCGCACCCCACGGCATGCGCTCGGGTGTCGTGGCGCCGGTCGCGGTGGACGTGGCAGCAACGGCAGCGGCATGGTCTGTGGCAGCGCTTGCCGTGGCGGGTTGAGCGACCGCGTCCGCCCGGGCTGGTGCCAGGCCCAGGACGGCCCGCATCCAGCGCTCGGCTGGAGTCAGCCAGGCGGCTTCGGCATCTTCGCGCGGCACTTCCCGCGTGGCCACTTCGGCCAGGCGCAGGCGGCGGCTCAAGCGCGGCAGGGTGCCGGCTGCCAGTACCCCTTGCCAGGCGCCTCCCGTGGCGGGCTCGGTGTCGATCAGGATGGTGTGCATGGCTGGATTATCCGTTGGTGCCCGGAACCAGACCGCATGGCCTACCCCATGCCGGACCACCCGCCCTCACAGTTTGACGATGGCCGCTGTACGCTGCGCCCTGCGGCGCAACACCACCAACCACATCCAGGGAGTTCCAAGCATGCGGCAACACCTCAAGTCCCTCATCGCCCTTATCTTCGGCATGGCCATGCTCGGCTTTACCGCAACGCCGGCGCAGGCCATAGGCTGCCTGTCCGGCGCGGCGGGTGGCGCCGTCGCCGGTCATGTGGCCGGTCATCACGCTGTCATCGGCGCCATCGGCGGCTGCATGCTGGGGCACCACCTGGCGGTGAAACAGAAGGAAGAAGCCGAGGCCAACAAGCTCATTGCCGACGATGCGCTGGCCCCCGCCGGCAGTGCCCGGCACAGCAAGGACGCTGCCGGCATCGAAAAACTCGCCCACAACAAAGTGCCGGCGGCCATGCAGTGGGAACAGGAACATGCTGCCCAAGCCCGATAGGGCCGCCAGTCCCTCCCCGACGCGACGCCCCGGTCACATCTGACCTGGACGCCCATCGGTCGGTCGCATGCAACAACGGCTGGATGGCCCTAGGATGCCGCATTCTTTTTCCGCCGCATTCCAGAGGCATCCCGCAGCACAGGCCTGCGGCCGATGCCGCGTTCGCAGCACTCCACCCGCAACCAACCATGACCTCAGCAAAAATCGCCATCGTCACCGGCGCCTCCTCCGGCATTGGTGAAGCCACCGCGCGCGCGCTTGCCGCCGCCGGTTTCAGCGTCTACCTCGGCGCCCGCCGGCTCGACCGCCTGCGCGCCATTGCGGCCGACATCCAAGGCCACGCCTTGCCGCTGGACGTGACCGACAAGGCCAGCGTGGAGACCTTCGCCGCCGCCCTGCCCAGGCAGGTGCATGTCCTGGTGAACAACGCCGGGGGTGCCGTCGGCCTGGGGCCGGTGGCCACGTTCGACGAAGACCAGTGGCTGGCCATGTACCAGAGCAATGTGCTGGGCCTGGCGCGCATGACCCGCGCGCTGCATGGCCAACTGCAGGCCAGTGGCGACGGCCATGTCATCAACATCGGCTCCGTCACCGGGTTCGAGACCTACATCGGCGGTGCCGGCTACGCTGCGGCCAAACACGCGGTGCGCGCCATCAGCGACACCCTGCGGCTGGAATGGCTGGGCCAGCCGATGCGCGTCACCGAGGTCGACCCCGGCCTGGTGGAAACCGACTTCTCCCTGGTGCGCTTCGACGGCGACGCCACCCGCGCCGCCAAGGTGTACGCCGACACCCGCCCGCTGTCGGCCGGTGACGTAGCCGACGCCGTGGTCTGGGCCGCCACCCGCCCGGCGCATGTGAACATCGACCAGATCGTCATCCGCCCCACCGACCAGGCCCGCGCCGACAAAGTGTTCCGGCGCGCCGCGGTTTGAGCGGGCTCGCCGACCCACACCACGCGCCGGCCCGAGCCCCGCAGTACGCCCGACATTCCAGGGGGCGCAAGGAACAAAAAGCCCGGCAATGCCGGGCTGTTCACAACACGATCTGAGGCAGGTTTCAGCGGCGGCCGCCGAAGATGCCCAACAGCGCCAGCAGGTTGGCGAACACGTTGTACAGGTCGAGATAAATGGCCAGGGTGGCCGAGATGTAGTTCGTCTCGCCACCGTCGAGCACGCGCTTGACGTCGATCAGCATGAAAGCCGAGAAGATGCCGATGGCGACCACCGAGAACATGATCATCAGCGCCGGCATTTGCAGCCAGATGTTGGCGATGCCGGCGATCATCAGCATGATCACGCCGACGAACAGGAACTTGGAAAGCCCGCTCAGGTCGCGCTTGACCACCGTGGCCAGCGACGCCATGACCGCAAAAATGATGGCCGTGCCGCCGAAGGCCATGCCGATGAGTTGCACGCCGTTGGACATGCCCAGAATGAAGCTGAGCATTTGCGAGAGCATCAGCCCCATGAAGAAGGTGAAGCCCAGCAGCAAACCAACGCCGAGATGCGAGTTCTTGTTGCGCTCGATGGCGAACATTAAGCCGAAGGCCCCACCGAGGAACAGCAGCATGCCCATGCCCGGGTTGGTCACCATCCAGGCGGCCAGGCCCAGCTTCAGGCCGGCCCAGGCGCCGAACACCGTGGGAACGAGCGAAATGGCCAGCAAGGTGTAGGTGTTGCGCAG
>JAGWMO010000048.1:0-6473 GCA_028871675.1 Betaproteobacteria bacterium | reverse complement strand
CAGGCCAGGTCAGACGTGTTCGACTACATCGAGCGCTTCTACAACCCGACGCGCAGGCACTCGACGCTCGGCTACGTCAGCCCGATACAGTTCGAGAAAGCTCAAGAAGCTTAGGTCGGTGTCCATTGAACCGGCAGCAGCCCAGGGTGGTTGAGGTTTGTCACAGTTGGTTCAACCGCTTCCGCAAGTTGCTCGTGCGATACGAGAAGCTTGAGCGAAGCTTCGTGGCACTCAACCACATTGCCGCCGCCATCATCGCGCTCCGCAAGGTCAAGTGGACCGTCAACATTATTGACGGATAGGTTCTAAGTCCGTGGTTTGAACTCAGGGTCTCAGGCTTGCTGGTCTGCTGAGGTTGCGTCGTTGCTCAACAGGACATCCCAGAATGCCCGGCGCACGGATTGGCTGGCAGCCTCCAGGACAGCAGGATTTACCAGACCCGGTGTAACCATGGACTGGCGTGCGTGGTCATGAAACGCTTCATGACTGCTCAACAGCGCAGCAAAGTCGGGATTTCCCAGATGTCGCGGAGCTTGCCGGGCACACCAGGATCCAAGCATGCAGATGGCATGCGCATTAGGCTGAAGGAAAAAATCACGATCCTGATCGCCGATGGTCTGCTGCATCAGATTGCGAATGCCGATGCTGTGGGTCACGATGGCTTGAATGGCCATGTCATCCACCTGCAAATCACCTTCGATCTGGTCGATCCAGGGTATGGTTTCTCGCCATTGGCCCAGCCACGTCTGGAGCTGTTGCGCCGACATCGGTCGTGCAACGACGTAGCCCTGCAAGTGCAGGCACCCCATGATGCACAGGGCCAGGGCTTGGCGTGGCGATTCGACGCCCTCCGCGACTACATGCAAGCCCATCATCTGGGAGGTGCGCAACATGCCATAGGTGATGCTCAGGTCCGCGTCACTGCTGAACAGATCTCGGGTGAACCGACGATCGATTTTGACGGTTGATACATCGAGAAGTTGCAAATGCGTCAGGCTTGCACTGCCCGTGCCGAAGTCATCGAGGCTGACGCAAACGCCCAGGGCTCGACATGCCTTGACGACATCGCGCGCCTGTTGTTCATTGAGCTGTGAGCCGTGTTCGGTCAACTCCAGTTCGATCAAGTCGCGCACACCACTGGGTATGGCATGCAGGGCTTGCTCGATGTCGTCGAGAAATCCACGGTCGAGGAAATGCCGGGGGCTGATGTTGACGCAAACCTGGAGCCGCTTGCCCTCGGCGCGCCATTGCAGGGCCTGGGAAATGGCTTCACGCAGGACGTGGCGGCCAATCTGCACGGTCAATTGCGGATCATCCAAAACATCTTCGAATGCCCCGGCTGCATGCAGCGTGCCCAGTTCGTCGCGCAACCGCAGCAGGGCTTCGGCTTTGAACACGCCGGCCACCAACTGACCGCGCGCATCCTTCGTGAAGGACAGAATCGGCTGGTAGTGCAGTTCGAGCCGGTGCTCGCGCAAGGCACGCCCGACCCATTGCAGCAGTGACTCGTGCCGCGCCACCTCGGCCTCCATGGCCTCGCCGAAGATGCGATATTGCCGCCGCCCGCCGGCTTTGGCGGCATACATGGCCATATCCGCTTGGCGCAACAGGGTCGGGCCGTCGATGGCGCCATCCAGTTGCACGGCAAAGCCCAGGGACAGACTGATGCTCTCGATCTGGCCTTGAAGTTGCATGGGAGATTCCACGGCGCTCAGCAAACGCTGGGCAATGTCCCCCAGATCGTCCGGGCTTGGGCAGTCCGGCAGGATCAGGCCGAATTCATCGCCCCCCAGCCGGGCCAGCAGATCGGCATCTCGCAAGACTTGGCTGAGCCGACGACCCACCTCGATCAGCAGTTCATCGCCCACCTGGTGGCCGAGCCGATCATTGATGCTCTTGAAATAATCCAGATCGAGAATGCCGACGACGAGTCGCTGGCTGGATGAGAGCGCGTAGAGGCATTGCGCAAGGCGGGTGTCAAACGCGCGACGGTTGGCCAGGCCGGTCAGCGGATCCTGATTGATGAGCTGTTTGATCTGGGCTTCCTGGGTTTTGATCGCGGTGATGTCTTGCAAGCTCCACAAGGCCCCTTGCGGCTGGCCCTGGTCATGCAGTGGCACATAGCTGCCGAGAAGCACGCGGCCGTCGCGAAGCCGAATCTCATCCTCGGCGGCCTGATTGTGGACCATCTGCTCCTTGACCCTTCGGGTGGTCTGCTCGGGGTCGATGTGCAATTCGGCAATTTGCGCCCAGATATCGCGCCAGGGGCGGCCGACGAAGGCCTTCGGATCAACCTCCAGGTTGTATAGCCCGATGAACGCCGCGCTGCAGTATTGCACCCGTCCTTCTGAATTGAAGACGATCACGCCGGCAGGAAGATTGCTGAAAAGCTGGTGGTAGCGGGCATTGGCCATGGATTCTTCCTGACGCGAGCGCTCAAGCGCTTGCCCGGCCAGAAATGACTGCAAGGCCAGTGCCACTTCCTGCACCATTTGCTGCAAGGTGTCCACCACATGCGAGTCGGTGAAGAATCCGGGGCGAGTTCCGTAGAACAACACCGCATGGTCAATCCGACGCGTGCCCATGGGCACAGGCAGGGCCAGGATGTCCTGAATGCCATAGGCGCGCGCGTGGTGGCGCCAAGGCTCAAAGGCCGGTGTGTCGATGCCCAAAAAAACGGGCTGTTCGCTGTTGATGCAAAGGCCAAATGGACCCTGACCGGTCTTTGGGTCATCGAGTGCAATGTCGATTCCCTCGAGATAAGCCGTATGCCCCGCTGAGGCCAGAACATTCACGCGGCGCGGCGCCGTGTCTGCGGCACGGCCCACCCAGACCAACGCACAACCCAGTTGCTCGGTTGCCAGAGAGCACAAACCCTGCAAGATGGCATGCGCATCCGGGGCGCGCATCGTCATGGCCAGGGTCTGGCCCAGCAGGCCGAGTGCGGTGCTCTGACGCGTTTCGGCCTGGTAGGCCAGGCGCAACTGGTGGTTCTTGCGCTGTGCGTCCAAGAACCACTGCCGCTGAAGGCGCAGGCTCAAACCCATGATCAGCGTCAGTATCGCGATGGCCATGGCCCCGCCGATGAGAGGCGCCCGGATCAAGTTCCACCATTGGCGCCAGACCAGGGGTTTGGGCGCAAAGACAAATGCGTACAACGGGAAATGGGTCAAGCGTTGAAACGCTCCCAGGTACTCGGTCTTGGCAAGACCGATGTTGATCAGTCCGTCGACATCACCCCGCAGTGCTTGTGGATGTTTGCCCAGGTATTGCTGCAAGGCGCCGTTACGCGGTTGCAGCAGGAAATTGTCGAGCTTGCCCTGTGCCCCGCCCGGCTCTGCGCCTTGGCCCGGGATGGGCCACGCCCCGAACAGATAACCACCTTGCCCCAGCACACCGATCACCTCGCCGGCTGCGCGCTGGCGGGGTGTCAACAGGGCGTGGTAGAGCTGAAGCTGCTGGGCCATGTCGATCCCGCCGACCAGGTAGAACGGGGAGCCGTTGTCGCCCGGCTCAGCGAGGGCGAAATGAATCACCACGCGGTGAACCAGGGGACTGACGATGGGATGCAACAACTGCAGGGAACCAGGATGGGCTTGTGCCTGATCCAGAAAACCGCGCAGCGCGGGGTAGGCTTTCAGGTTAGTGGCGACCGCGGCGGTGGCCGGCGCAGTGCTGGCGACGATCCGGCCGTCGGCGTCAACCAGGTTCAAGACGGCGATGCCAGGATCGGACTGTGCGAACTGCATCAGTCTTCGGCGCGCCGACCCGGGAGCCAGCGCGCGCCCATCTTGAAGCTGCGAGGCAAGCAAGCCCAGGCTTCGGGCGTATTGATCGAATTGGAGTTCGACCGTCTGATGGGTCAGCTGTGTCAGCGCATGCAGTTGGTTGCGCATCTGATGCAATTGCTCGCGCCAACTGCTGACCAGATACCAGCCCAGGCCCGCAAGGAGCAGGCCCAGAATGCAGGCATACAGTCCCAGGGACAAGGAACGGAATCGATGTTCGGAGATAACCGGCATGGGCAGGGCTAGGAAACTGGGCGGTAGAGCGGCGGTGCTGCAAAGTGGAGCAATGTGACGCGTCCTCGATCCATTGCCCAGCTCAAGTCAAGGCGTCGGCGAGTATTCATCCGGCAACTTTACGGCAGCAACAGGGGGCGTTGACCCATCTGCACATGATCCCGATCGGCGGATGAGCCCCTGCACGAGGTTCAACTCGTCCACCCGGTTTGGCAGTTTTGCCCCGACATGGGGGGGAAATCGGTCCGTCGGGTTCCGGTGTGCATCCGCCTTTGCCGCGAGACCGGCATCAGCGAGGTCGATGCTACCGCCCGTCACCTTGCCGTTGCAGTTCTTCGCGCTTGTGCCAGCCTCGGGCGCCCCTCCGGCCGGTGCGGTGGCTTGTTCAGTGCACGCGACCAGGCGGTGAAACGGCCGCTTCACTGACGCTCGGGTCAATCTCGAAACGCCGGGAGATCCATTTCGGGTACCCTGCACACGCACGGCTCACCGCCGCCCTGCAGGAGTCACCGTTCCATGAGCCTCTACAGCAAGCTGCAGCAACGCCAGGCCGAGGGCCGGCCGGTGCGCATCGGCCTCATCGGTGCGGGCAAGTTCGGCTCGATGTACCTGGCCCAGATTCCGCGCACGCCTGGTGTGCACCTGGTGGGCGTCGCCGACCTCTCACCCGAAGGCGCTTGCCGCAACCTGGCGCGGGTGGGCTGGGAGCCGCAGCGGGTGCAGGCCGCAACGCTGGATGCTGCGGTCAAGGCCGGCAGCACCCATGTCGGCGACGATTGGCAGGCGCTGGTGTCGCATCCGGCCATCGACGTCATCGTCGAATGCACCGGCCATCCCATCGCGGCGGTGGACCACTGTCTGGGCGCCTTCGCGCACGGCAAACATGTCGTCAACGTCACCGTCGAGGCCGACGCCTTCTGTGGCCCGCTGTTGGCCCGCAAGGCGGCGCAGGCGGGCGTCGTCTACTCGATGGCCTTCGGCGACCAGCCGGCCCTGATCTGCGACCTGGTCGACTGGGCACGCACCTGCGGCTTCCCAGTGGTGGCCGCCGGCCGCGGGCACAAGTGGCTGCCGCACTTCTGCGAATCGACGCCGCAGACGGTGTGGGGCCACTACGGCCTAACACCGGAGCAGGCCACCCGCGGCGGGCTCAATCCGAAAATGTTCAACAGCTTTCTCGACGGCAGCAAGCCGTCCATCGAATGCGCGGCGGTGTCCAACGCCACCGGCCTGGCGGTGCCTGGCACCGGACTGACGTACCCGCCGGCGAGCGTGGAGGACATCCCCTTCGTCACGCGCCCCAAGAGCGAAGGCGGCGTGCTCGAGCACAAGGGCATGGTGGAAGTGATCTCGTCGCTGGAGACCGACGGCCGCGCGATCCCCTACGACATCCGCATGGGCGTGTGGGTCACGGTCGAGGCCGAAACCGACTACATCAAGAACTGCTTCGAGGAATACAACGCCCACACCGACCCCAGCGGGCGCTACTTCACGCTCTACAAGCGGTGGCACCTCATCGGGCTGGAAGTGGGCGTGTCGGTCGCCAGCGTGGCTTTGCGCGGCGAACCCACTGGCGTGGCGACGGCCTGGAATGCCGATGTCGTGGCCACCGCCAAGCGCGCTCTCCAACCCGGCGACATGCTCGACGGCGAGGGTGGCTTCACCGTCTGGGGCAAGCTGCAGCCTGCCCGGGCCTCACTCGCCATGGGCGGGCTCCCCTTGGGCCTGGCGCACGGCGTGCGGGTGCTGCGGCCAGTGCGCAAGGGCCAGTGCCTTTGCTGGGCCGACGTGGCGGTGGACACCGGTACCCACGCCTGGCGGGTACGCAAGGAGATGGAGCAGACCTTCGGCGCTTGAGCCGCCCTGGCCAGCACCCACCCGCAAACGAACCGCTTCTTCGACACTCGAGCAACGCTAACCCAGCCGTGCCATCCGTTCTGCGCCCTGAAGGGAGCTGGCCGAAGCCAGGCCAAGAACCCCCCTGTCTCGGGGCGTGCCGTTGGCATGAAAAAGGACTTGGGCATTTCTGCGCTAAGTCCTGGAAGTTCGTGGCTCCCCGACCTGGGCTCGAACCAGGGACCTACGGATTAACAGACGAGCTGACTTTAATCAATCATTTATTAATCAATGCCTTGCATTGCATGCCAAGCTTTAGAGTCAGCCTCCGTTAGTCCCAAGCAGCCGCTACTTGCAATAGCCAGCTACGTTTTGGCTACGCCACGTCCAATGAGGCGAAGCTGCTCCTGCACGTGATCCAGGCGGCTACTACGCGATCGTTTCAGGGTGCACCAGACGCCCAAGCGTGGCGCGCGTGTATTGGGCTGCTGCCGGTTTCGAGGACACCTTGTTAAGGTGGGATCTGAAACCGGAGGTGGGGTATGCGAACGAGACGGCAGTTCAGCCGGGAGTTCAAGCTTGAGGCCGTGAGGCTGGTCAAGGAACGAGGCGTGT
>JAGWMO010000035.1:0-33634 GCA_028871675.1 Betaproteobacteria bacterium | reverse complement strand
CTTCAACAACTACCGCCCGCAGTTCTACTTCCGCACCACCGACGTCACCGGCGCCATCGAGCTGCCCAAGGACAAGGAGATGGTCATGCCGGGCGATAATGTGAGCATCACCGTCAAACTCATCCATCCGATCGCCATGGAAGAAGGCCTGCGCTTCGCCATCCGCGAAGGCGGCCGCACCGTCGGCGCCGGCGTCGTGGCAAAAATTATCGAGTAGTTGAGAGGTACTCCTCGTCTTTCCGCTCTTTGGAACCGCAATGCAAAGCCAAAAAATTCGTATTCGCTTGAAGGCCTTCGACTACCGCCTCATCGACCAATCCGCCCTTGAGATCGTCGACACGGCCAAACGCACTGGGGCCATCGTCAGGGGCCCGGTGCCGCTACCGACGCGCCTGCAGCGATTTGACATCCTGCGCTCGCCCCATGTGAACAAAAGCTCACGCGATCAGTTCGAGATTCGCACGCACCAACGCCTGATGGACATCGTTGATCCAACGGACAAGACGGTCGACGCATTGATGAAGCTTGACTTGCCTGCTGGTGTCGATGTCGAAATCAAGTTGCAGTAAAAAATCAGAACCCCCTACACAAAAGACAGGCGTCTGACTATACTAGAGTGTTTTCCAACGCCCTCGCTCGAGTCCTTGATTGAGCGGACTTTGGTTCAGGTGAATCGTTTGGCGCAAACGGCATCTCCGGGCAGCGGCTCGAAGCTGTGAGTTTTGCAAATCAGCATATGACGCCAGCCAATCGCAGCTGGCATGGAGAAAAGAATGAGTACGCAAGCACTCGGCCTTGTTGCGCGCAAGGTCGGCATGATGCGAGTGTTCACGGACGACGGGGTGTCCATTCCCGTCACCGTTTTGGACGTTTCTCGCAACGCCGTGGCGCAAATTCGCAGGTCTGATAAGGATGGTTACAGTGCCGTCCAGGTTGCCTTTGGCGCTACCAAGCCCTCATCGCTGACCAAGGCAGAGGCAGGGCACCTGGCCAATGCGTCGGTCGAACCTGCAAAGCTTCTTTGTGAATTTAGAGTGGCTGCGGATGTGGCTGCGACTTACCGGCCTGGCAGCAAACTTTCCGCAACGCTTTTTGCGGTTGGGCAAATGCTAGACGTCCGTGGTGTCACCATTGGC
The DNA here is from genome assembly GCA_028871675.1 of Betaproteobacteria bacterium. Lineage (GTDB taxonomy): Bacteria > Pseudomonadota > Gammaproteobacteria > Burkholderiales > Burkholderiaceae_C > Thiomonas_A. Next base: position 32,498 of record JAGWMO010000035.1, on the reverse strand, counting down.
AAAGGCTACGCAGGCGCGATCAAGCGTCACCATTTTTCCTCCAATCGTGCCTCACATGGCAACTCGGTCACAACGCGCGCTCCGGGCTCAATCGGTATGGCGCAGGATCCAGGCCGTGTATTCCCTGGTAAGCGCATGTCTGGACGACTGGGCGGTACCAATGTCACGATTCAGAATCTTGAGGTCGTGCGTATTGATGAGGCGCGAGACCTGATCATGGTGAAGGGCTCGATCCCCGGGGCCGACTCCGGTTGCGTCACGCTGCGGCCCGCAGTGAAGAAGGCGGGAGTTCAATCATGACTCAACTGAATTTTGTTGCCGCCGATGGCGCGCAAGGCGCCGCGTTCGACGCGCCGGACACGATTTTTGGCCGTGAATACAACGAAGCGCTGATTCACCAGATTGTGATTGCCTATCAGGCCAATGCACGTATGGGCACCCGCGCGCAAAAAGACCGCGCTGAGGTGAAGCACTCTACCCGCAAGCCGTGGCGTCAAAAGGGTACCGGTCGCGCTCGCGCAGGCATGACAAGTTCCCCGTTGTGGCGCGGAGGCGGTCGAATTTTTCCGAATTCTGGTGATGAGAATTTCACCCAGAAAATCAACAAAAAGATGTACCGCGCCGGCATGCGTTCCATTCTTTCGCAGTTGGCGCGCGAAGGTCGTGTCATGGTGACCGAGGAGTTGGTTCTCGATGCCCCCAAGACCAAACTGCTCGCCACCAAGTTGCGTGCCATGGGCCTGGATTCGGTTCTGTATATCGCCGATTCAATCGATGAAAAACTGATGCTCGCAGCGCGTAATCTGCCTAATGTGTTGTTGGTCGAGCCTCGTTACATGGATCCACTGTCCTTGATTTATTACAAGAAGGTCCTGATTGCCAAGGGCGCTGTGGCCAAGCTGCAGGAGATGCTGTCATGAGTCAGCAACAAGCAATAGAACAACGTCTGATGCAAGTTCTGCTCGCGCCGATTATTTCCGAGAAGGCTACGATGCTGGCGGATAAGCGCAACCAAGTTGCTTTCCGTGTGCGACAAGATGCGAGCAAGGATGAAATCAAGGCTGCAGTCGAGGCCTTTTTCAAGGTTCAGGTCACTGGCGTCCAGGTTTTGAATCAGAAGGGTAAGGTCAAGCGCACGTCACGTGGTGTTGGCCACCGCAGCAATGTTCGCAAAGCCTATGTCAGCCTGGCTGCAGGTCAGGAACTGAACTTTGCCCAGGAGGGTGTCTAACATGGCAGTCGTCAAGGTGAAACCAACTTCCGCCGGCCGTCGCGCCGTCGTGAAGGTTGTCCACAAGCATCTGCACAAAGGCGCACCCGAAAAGAGCTTGCTCGAGCCGCAGAAGCAAAATGCTGGCCGTAACAACAATGGCCATATCACGGTGCGCCATCGCGGTGGTGGCAGCAAGCAGCATTACCGCGTTGTTGATTTCCGCCGCGATAAAGATGGCATCCCGGCAAAGGTCGAGCGCATTGAATACGACCCCAATCGCACGGCACATATTGCTTTGCTGTGCTATGCCGATGGTGAGCGTCGCTACATTATCGCTCCGCGTGGCATCGAGGTTGGCAGCACGGTTCTCAGTGGTGTCGAGGCGCCGATCAAGGCTGGCAATTGCCTTCCCATTCGCAGTATCCCCGTGGGCTCCACTATTCATTGCGTTGAGCTGACAGCGGGTAAGGGCGCGCAAATGATCCGTTCGGCTGGATCATCGGCTGTGCTGATGGCGCGTGAAGGTGTCTATGCTCAAGTGCGACTGCGTTCCGGTGAGGTGCGCAAGATCCACGTCGAATGCCGCGCCACCATCGGCGAGGTCAGCAACGAAGAAAATAGTCTGCGCCAGTACGGTAAGGCTGGTGCCAAGCGCTGGAAGGGCATACGCCCGACCGTACGTGGCGTCGCCATGAATCCAGTCGATCACCCGCACGGTGGTGGTGAGGGTAAGACTGGTGAAGGCCGAACCCCCGTCAGCCCATGGGGTACTCCGACCAAGGGCTATCGCACACGCCAGAACAAGCGCACGCAGGGCATGATCGTCTCGCGTCGCAAAAAGTAAGTCAGAGGCACAGTTATGACACGTTCTCTTAAAAAAGGCCCGTTTTGCGATCTTCATCTAATTCGGAAGATTGAAAACGCAGTTGCAACGAAAGACAAGAAGCCGATCAAGACTTGGTCGCGGCGCTCCACGGTGCTTCCCGAGTTCATTGGCGTGACCGTCGCTGTCCACAACGGCCGTCAGCACATGCCCGTCTACATCACCGACCAAATGGTGGGCCATAAGCTCGGTGAGTTTGCGCTGACCCGCACATTCAAGGGTCATCCTGCCGACAAGAAAGCCGCGAAGAGGTAAGGACTATGGAAACACAAGCAATTCTGCGGGGCGTGCGGCTGTCAGAGCAAAAAGGCCGCCTGGTCGCTGACCTCATTCGTGGCAAGAAAGTCGATTACGCCTTGAACACGCTGGCCTTCACGCCCAAGAAGGCAGCCCAGATCATCAAGAAGGTGCTCGAGTCGGCAATCGCCAACGCGGAGCACAACGACGGCGCCGATATCGACGAGTTGAAAGTCAAGTCCATCATGGTCGAGCGGGGCGCTTCGCTGAAGCGTTTTTCTGCGCGCGCCAAGGGGCGAGGCAATCGGATCGTCAAGCCGACCTGCCACATCTACATCACGGTTGGAAATTAAGGACTCCAGATGGGACAGAAAATCAACCCAACCGGCTTTAGGCTGGCGGTCACGCATGACTGGACCTCCCGCTGGTATGCCAGCGGTAGACAGTTTGCGAAAATGCTGAATGAAGATCTCGCCGTGCGCGAGTTCCTGGTCAAAAAACTCAAGGCGGCCTCTGTTTCTCGCATCGTCATCGAGCGCCCGGCGAAAAACGCTCGCATCACGATTTTTAGCGCACGTCCCGGCGTTGTGATCGGCAAGAAGGGTGAGGATATCGAAGCCTTGAAGCTGGAGTTGACCAAAAGGCTTGGTGTGCCCGTCGCCGTTGATATCGAGGAAGTGAGAAAGCCTGAGATCGATGCCAAGCTCATCGCTGACTCCATTACGCAGCAGTTGGAAAAGCGCATCATGTTCCGGCGCGCCATGAAGCGCGCCATGCAGAACGCGATGCGCCTTGGCGCCCAAGGCATCAAGATCATGTCATCTGGTCGCTTGAACGGTATCGAGATTGCCCGCACCGAGTGGTACCGTGAGGGGCGCGTGCCGCTTCAGACTTTGCGAGCAGATATTGACTACGGTTTTTCTGAAGCCAAAACGACCTATGGCGTCATTGGCGTCAAAGTCTGGGTATATAAGGGCGATACTCTGGGACGCGGCGCACCAGCGCAAAAAGCTGTCGAACCTGCCGAAACGGATCGCCGCCCGCGCCGTGATGACAAGAATGGTCCCCGCCGTAACCGCCGACCTGACTCAGCCCGTGGCGAGATGCATGCTGCCCCCGCTGGCGCACCGGCTGCGGCACCAGAGAAGCGTGTGCGCAAAGTCAGCAAACCTGAGGCTTCCACCGCAGCGCCAAGCAAGCAAGGAGAATCGTCATGATGCAACCCGCGCGGCGCAAGTACCGCAAGGAGCAAAAGGGTCGCAACAAGGGCGTGGCGACTCGTGGAGCCTCTGTGGCTTTCGGCGAGTACGGTCTCAAAGCCACGACGCGTGGTCGTCTGACCGCACGCCAGATCGAATCGGCTCGACGCGCTATTTCCCGCCATGTCAAGCGTGGCGGTCGCATCTGGATCCGTGTGTTTCCTGACAAGCCTATTTCGATCAAGCCTGCCGAAGTTCGAATGGGCAACGGCAAGGGCAATCCCGAGTACTACGTCTCTGAAATCACGCCTGGCAAGGTGCTCTATGAAATCGATGGGGTGACTGAACAACAAGCTCGTGAAGCTTTCGAGCTCGCAGCAGCTAAGCTACCGTTTCGCACGGTGTTCGTTGGTCGGCGCTTTGGCCTTTGAGGTGAGAAGATGAATCTGGAAGAACTGCGCAAACTGGATGTTTCCGGTCTGCGGAACGAACTGAATGCACTGCTGAAGGCCCACATGGGTCTTCGTATGCAAAAAGCAACACAGCAGTTGCAGAACACCAGTCAATTGATGAAAGTGCGTCGCGACATCGCCCGCGTGCGTACCCTCATCCGCCAACAAGCAACGCAGGAGTCATGATGTCTGCTACGGAAGGATTAACCCGCGTTCTCTCGGGTCGAGTGGTGAGCGACAAACGCGCGAAGACAGTTACAGTTTTGGTTGAACGCCGCGTGCAGCATGAGTTGTACGGCAAGTACATGGTGCGCTCGAAGAAATACAGCGCACACGATGAACAAGGCCAGTTTCAGATGGGCGATTTGGTCGAAATCTCTGAAACGCGCCCTATCTCCAAGACCAAGGCTTGGGTCGTGACGCGCTTGATCGAAAAATCCAGGCTGGTGTGATTGACGAAGGAACTGCGGTCAGATTGGTGCGCGCAACCTGATCGTGGTCAGTTTGAGTTCACTATTCCGATCGAACTCGAGTGCCTCGGCTTGCTGCATCAGCAAAAGATGTGCGTGTGAATTGACAAGCATGCCGTAACAGGCGAGAATACACAGTTCTGCGTTTGACTTCTTAAACGCTTCATCGACCCACAAGCTGGGCCCAAGACTGCTGGCGGCGTTCGCTTGCAAGTTGGGAAAAGGATTCCACATGATTCAGATGCAATCAAGGCTGGATGTTGCTGACAACACCGGCGCTAAAACCGTAATGTGCATCAAGGTGCTCGGTGGCTCCAAGCGTCGCTACGCCGGTATTGGCGATGTCATCAAAGTCAGCATCAAAGAGGCTGCGCCGCGCGGTCGCGTCAAAAAGGGTGAAGTATTCAACGCTGTAGTCGTGCGCACGGCCAAGGGCGTGCGTCGCGCCGACGGTTCGCTGATCAAGTTTGACGCCAACGCTGCCGTTTTGCTCAATGCCAAACTTGAGCCGATCGGAACCCGAATTTTCGGGCCAGTCACGCGCGAGTTGCGCACAGAGCGTTTCATGAAAATTGTTTCCCTCGCACCAGAAGTGCTTTAAGAGGTCCATCGTGAACAAGATACACAAGGGCGATGAAGTGATCGTCATTGCGGGCTCGGACAAGGGGCGTCGCGCCAAGGTGATTTCTCGCCAGGGCGAGGGCCATCTTTTGGTCGAGGGGGTGAACCTGGTTAAGCGCCACACCCGCCCCAATCCGATGCAAAACCAGCCGGGCGGAGTGATCTCGAAAGAGATGCCCATCCATCAAAGCAATGTGGCCATTTTCAATCCCGCGTCCGGCAAAGCTGATCGTGTCGGCATTCGTTTGCTCTCTGACGGAAAGAAGGTTCGTGTGTTCCGTTCGAGCGGCGAGGAAATCAAGGTCTAAACGGGGGCGTTATGACGCGCTTACAAGAGTTCTATACGGGTCAAGTGGTTCCAGGTTTGTTGGAGCGGTACGGCTACAAGTCCGTGATGGAGGTTCCTCGCATCACGAAGATCACGCTGAATATGGGCGTATCCGAGGCTGTCGCAGACAAGAAGGTTATTGAGCATGCAGTCAGCGACATGACCAAGATCGCTGGACAGCGCCCCGTGGTGACTAAGGCTCGCAAGGCTATTGCTGCCTTCAAAGTGCGCGAGGGCATGCCAATTGGATGTTCCGTGACACTGCGTGGTCGTCGGATGTATGAATTCCTGGATCGCCTGGTGACCGTGGCGCTCCCGCGCGTGCGTGATTTCCGCGGTGTCTCATCGCGCGCCTTCGACGGGCGCGGTAACTACAACATCGGCGTCAAAGAGCAAATCATTTTTCCCGAGGTCGAGTATGACAAAGTCGATGCCTTGCGCGGCCTCAATATCAGCATCACAACGTCAGCAAAATCGGATGACGAGTGCAAGGCTCTGCTTTCCGCTTTTCGTTTTCCTTTCAAGAACTGAGATGTCATGGCTAAGCTTTCATTGATCAATCGCCAGGAAAAGCGAGAAAAACTCGTCGAAAAATTTGCGGGCAAGCGAGCTGCCCTGCAAGCTGTCATCGCTGATATGAGCAAGTCGCACGACGAACATTTGCAGGCTCGCCATGCCTTGCAGCAGCTGCCGCGCAATGCAAATCCGACACGCTTGCGCAATCGGTGCGCGTTGACAGGGCGCTCGCGCGGCACGTTCCGCAAGTTCGGGCTGGGGCGTAACAAGATTCGCGAATTGGCGTTTCGCGGGGAGATCCCCGGCATCACCAAGTCCAGCTGGTAAGGCGGCTAACGGAACTCTCTGGAGAATATTCAATGAGCATGAGTGATCCTATTGCCGACATGCTGACGCGCATCCGTAATGCGCAGATGGTGGAAAAGGCTACAGTCAAGATGCCGGCGTCGAAACTCAAGACGGCTATTGCGCAGGTGCTACAGGACGAGGGCTATATCGATGGCTTCGAATTGCTGCGCGATGGTGTCAAGGCTGATTTGCAAATCGCGCTCAAGTACTACGCGGGGCGCCCTGTGATCGAGCGCATCGAACGCGTCAGTCGTCCTGGTCTGAGAATCTACCGCGGGCAGCACGCCATTCCCCAGGTTCTGAATGGGCTTGGAGTTGCAATTGTTTCCACGCCGCAGGGTGTGATGACCGACCGTAAAGCGCGCCAGGTTGGCGTCGGTGGTGAGGTTCTTTGCTATGTTGCTTAATTGAGGGTCGGCCATGTCTCGAGTCGCCAAAAATCCTATCGTCGTCCCCAAAGGAGTTGAGATCCTCTTGACTGCAGAGCAAATTGCAGTCAAGGGAGGTTTGGGCCGTCTGCAGCGCGCACTGAATCCGCTGGTCAAGGTCGAATTGCAAGAAGGTCACTTGACGTTTGCTCCAACCGACGCAAGCCGAGAGTCGCATGCGCTTTCTGGTACTTTTCGCGCTCTAGTTGCCGGTATGGTCGCAGGCGTCGACAAGGGCTTTGAGAAAAGGCTGACCCTTGTCGGTGTCGGTTACAAGGCGCAGATTCAGGGGGCCAAACTGAATTTATCTCTCGGTTTCTCGCATCCTGTGGTGCGTGATATGCCTGATGGCATCAAAATCGAGGCGCCGACTCCGACGGAAATCGTGCTCAAGGGTGTCGACAAGCAGTTGGTCGGCCAAATGGCTGCAGATATCCGTGCAATCCGTCCGCCTGAGCCATACAAAGGCAAGGGTGTTCGCTACGCCAATGAGGTCGTGGTGATCAAGGAAACCAAGAAGAAATAAGGGGCTGTGCCATGCTAAATAAAAAACTAGCCCGTTTGCGCCGTGCCAAGTCCACGCGCGCCCAGATTGCACGGCTTCGTGTGACACGCCTCGCGGTGCATCGCTCGAACGCGCACATTTACGCCAGCATCATTTCCGAGGATGGTGGGCGTGTGCTGATGACCGCTTCGACAGTTGAGCCTGAAGTCCGCCAGCAACTCCAGGGTTCGGGTGGGAATGTGGGTGCAGCACAAATAGTCGGACGCCGTATTGCGGAAAAGGCGCGCTCTGCAGGCATCGAGCAGGTTGCCTTTGACCGCTCGGGGTTTCAGTATCACGGCCGTGTCAAGGCCCTGGCTGAAGCTGCGCGCGAAGCTGGTTTGAAATTCTGAGGTTGACATGGCCAAAGTCCAAGCAAAGATGAACACCGAAGCCCGTGATGACGGTCTGCGGGAAAAAATGATTGCCGTGAACCGCGTGACCAAGGTGGTCAAGGGTGGCCGTATCCTGGGTTTCGCCGCTCTGGCCGTCGTGGGTGACGGGGACGGCCGTATCGGCATGGGCAAAGGCAAGGCGCGTGAAGTGCCGGTCGCCGTGCAAAAGGCCATGGACCAGGCGCGCCGCAACATGATCAAGATCAAGTTGAAGAATGGCACCTTGCACCACCAGGTTTTCGGCAGCCACGCCGCCTCCGATGTCATGATGGCCCCAGCCCCGCAGGGTACGGGCATCATCGCCGGTGGGCCCATGCGCGCCATTTTCGAGGTGGTCGGGATTACTGACGTCGTTGCCAAGAGCCATGGTTCGACCAATCCCTACAACATGGTTCGTGCCACGCTGGACGGTCTGACCAAGGCGAACACGCCTTCGGAGATCGCTATGAAGCGCGGCAAGAGTCTTGAAGAAATCCTCAACTGAGCGCCGCCATGCAAGCGAAGAAAGAAGTGAAAGTCAAGCTGGTGCGTAGCGTCATCGGCACCCGCTCCGATCATCGCGACACGGTCCGCGGTCTTGGCCTGCGCCGCGTCAATGACGAGCGCGCCCTTGAAGACACGCCAGCCGTTCGAGGCATGATTCGCAAGGTCGACTATCTCGTCAAGATCATTGCCTGAAGGCTCAACACGCGCCGACGCCGGAACTTGGTCTACTGTCGCCGCGCAGCATCCACATGGGATCAAGCAGCATGCAACTCAACACAATTCAACCCGCAGCAGGCGCCACGCACAGCAGCAAGCGCGTCGGCCGCGGTATTGGCTCCGGGCTGGGCAAAACCTCGGGTCGCGGGCACAAAGGCCAGAAATCACGCTCCGGCGGCTACCACAAGGTTGGCTTTGAAGGTGGTCAGATGCCGCTGCAGCGTCGTCTGCCTAAGCGTGGTTTCAAATCGCCGACGGCGAGGTTCAAGGCTGAAGTCCGACTCTCCGAGCTTGCTCTGATCCAAGGGAGCCAGGTGGATCTGCTCAGTCTCAAGGCGGCCGGTCTTATCTCGGATCAGGCGCTTTCGGCCAAGATTTTCGCCTCCGGAGAGGTGGCGCGTGCGTTCATCGTCAGTGGTGTCCTGGTGAGTCGCGGCGCCAAGCTTGCCATTGAAGCGGCGGGCGGCAAGGTCGCCCCGCAGGCAGACGCAAACTAATCCCATCATGGCAACGCAATCCAGCGCACTCGGTGGCGGAAGATACGGCGATCTGACCAAGCGCCTGATGTTTTTGCTCGGCGCCCTGGTTGTGTTCCGCATCGGGGCTCATATTCCCGTCCCCGGCATCAATCCGCAGCAATTGCAGCAGTTGTTCAACAACAACTCCGGCGGCATTCTCGGTTTGTTCAATATGTTTTCCGGCGGGGCACTTTCGCGCTTCACGGTTTTTGCGCTGGGGATCATGCCGTACATTTCGGCGTCGATCATCATGCAGTTGCTCACCTATGTGGTTCCGTCGATGGAGGCCCTGAAAAAGGAAGGTGAGGCGGGGCGGCGGAAAATTACGCAATACACGCGCTATTTCACGCTATTTTTGGCCATTTTCCAGTCTCTTGGAATTTCTGTTGCGCTCAGCGCAACACAAGGCCTGGTTCTAGATCCAGGGCTCGGATTCAAGTTGACGGCTGTTGTTAGTTTGACTGCTGGCACAATGTTTTTGATGTGGCTTGGTGAGCAAATCACTGAGCGCGGTCTCGGTAATGGTATATCCATAATTATATTTGCCGGTATTGCGTCCGGTTTGCCAACAGCTCTTGGCGGTCTATTGGAGTTGGTGCGTACTGGAGCCATGAGTATTCTGGTTTCCATTTTCGTGCTGGCCATCGTAATCGCCGTGACTTATTTCGTGGTCTTTGTCGAGCGTGGCCAGCGAAAAATTCTTGTTAATTACGCGCGCCGTCAAGTCGGAAATAAGGTGTATGGTGGGCAATCCTCTCATCTACCTTTGAAGTTAAACATGTCTGGCGTGATTCCCCCAATTTTCGCTTCATCGATCATCTTGCTGCCTGCCACGATCGTTAGTTGGTTCGGCTCGGGCCGTGGCATGAGTTGGCTCAAGGACGCGGCTGCTTTGCTCTCGCCCGGTCAACCTATTTATGTTGCACTGTACGCGGGCGCAATCATTTTTTTCTGCTTCTTTTATACCGCCTTGGTATTTAATAGCCGCGAGACTGCAGACAATTTGAAAAAGAGTGGTGCCTTCATTCCTGGTATTCGGCCTGGGGAGCAAACGGCTCGCCATATCGACAAGATTCTGATGCGCCTAACTCTGGCTGGCGCGCTCTACATCACATTGGTTTGTTTGCTGCCTGAATTTCTGGTTTTGAAATACAATGTGCCTTTTAACTTTGGCGGTACGTCCTTGCTGATTATTGTGGTTGTGACCATGGATTTCATGGCGCAAGTGCAGGCTTATGCGATGTCGCATCAATACGATGCCTTGCTCAAGCGTGCCAATTTCAAAAGCGGCATGACCCTGCGTTGAGCCAACACGAATCTATGTCCAAGGACGATGCAATTCAGATGCAGGGCGAGATTCTCGAAAATCTCCCCAACGCCACTTTTAGGGTTAAACTAGAGAATGGGCATGTAGTATTGGGTCATATATCCGGTAAAATGCGTATGCACTATATTCGTATTTTGCCGGGCGATAAAGTAACTGTTGAACTAACGCCTTACGATTTGACGCGGGCACGGATCGTATTCCGGGCAAAATAAAAGAGGTAAATCATGAAAGTTGGTGCGTCTATTAAAAAAATGTGCAGAAATTGCAAAATCATTCGCCGCAAGGGTGTGGTGCGCGTGATTTGTACTGATCCACGCCACAAGCAGCGCCAGGGTTGATCGGCGGAATCTGAATCGAGGAATCAAATGGCTCGTATTGCTGGTATCAACATTCCACCGCATCAGCACGCCGAAATCGGCTTGACTGCAATCTACGGCATTGGCCGCACCACGGCTCGCAAAATCTGTGAAGCGGCTGGTCTCGCTTATTCAACCAAGGTGAAGGACATCACCGACGCTGAGCTCGAGAAGGTTCGCGAGCAAGTCGGTCAATACGTCATCGAAGGCGATTTGCGTCGCGAAATGTCGATCAACATCAAGCGCCTGATGGACTTGGGCTGCTACCGTGGCATGCGTCACCGTCGTGGCTTGCCGGTCCGTGGTCAGCGTACCCGCACCAATGCGCGCACCCGCAAGGGCCCGCGCAAGGGTGGCGTCGCACTGAAGAAATAAAGACACAAGGACTCTGTCATGGCTAAAGCTCCCAACCAGGCTTCCGCACAGCGCGCACGGAAGAAGGTTCGCAAGAATGTTGCGGACGGCATTGCGCATGTGCATGCTTCGTTCAACAACACCATCATCACGATCACTGACCGTATGGGCAATGCCTTGTCATGGGCATCCTCCGGCGGACAGGGTTTCAAGGGTTCACGCAAATCCACACCGTTTGCCGCGCAGGTCGCTGCAGAGAACGCCGGCCGCCAGGCCATCGAGTGCGGCATCAAGCAACTCGAGGTTCGCATCAAGGGCCCAGGTCCCGGTCGCGAATCAGCCGTGCGTGCGCTCAATGGCCTTGGCATCAAGGTCATTCAGATTGCCGACGTGACCCCGGTGCCGCATAACGGATGCCGCCCGCCGAAGCGTCGCCGCATCTGATTGCAGTTCTGCAAGGCGAAGAACACCTATTTGACAATCCTCGCCGGATCGCAACCGATACATTCGGATCTCCACGCGGCGCCCAGCTGCAAAGCCCACTGCTTGAGCCCTCAGGGTTCAAGCTCCCGCAGCTGCGTGTTGCGGCAGTCAATCGAAAGGAATAGCAAGTGGCACGTTATCTCGGCCCCAAGGCCAAACTCTCCCGCCGTGAAGGCTCAGACCTCTTTCTGAAGAGCGCGCGTCGCGGTATCGAATCCAAAGCCAAGTTCGATACCAAGCCCGGCCAGCATGGCCGTACCTCGGGCGCGCGTCAGTCTGACTATGCCACTCAACTGCGTGAGAAGCAAAAAGTCAAGCGCATGTATGGCATGCTGGAAAAGCAATTTCACCGTACCTACGAGAAGGCGCTGGGCATGCGTGGCAACACGGGTGTCAACCTGCTGACACTGTTGGAGTCACGACTGGACACGGTTGTCTATCGCATGGGTTTTGCGTCCACGCGCGCTGAGGCGCGCCAACTGGTGGGTCATCGCAGCATCATGGTTGACGGCCAATTGCTGGACATCCCTTCGGCGCGTGTCATGCCTGGCCAGACAGTGGCCTTGCGCGAAAAGGCCAAGAAGCAGCTACGTGTCATGGATGCATTGAAGCTGGCCGAAGGCAACGGTTTCCCCGCCTGGGTTTCGGTCGACACCAGCAAGATGGAAGCGGTGTTCAAGAAAATGCCGGACCGTGACGAATTCGCCAGTGACATCAACGAGTCGCTAATCGTCGAGCTGTATTCACGTTGAGGTGCAATCGTTTGGTTGATGCCAGGCTGCACAGTGGCCTGGCATCAACCAAAGTCAAACGGGGCCGTTGATGCCCCTTCGCTTTTTTGCCCATCCCTCAGTCATCAGCCTTATCCGCGTAACGAGCGGAGGGTCTTGAAAGGACATTCATGCAAACCGCTTTGCTTCGCCCCAAATCCATCCAAGTCGAGGCTTTGGGCCCTCTGCGTGCCAAGGTCACGCTCGAGCCATTCGAGCGTGGTTACGGCCATACCCTTGGGAACGCCCTGCGGCGTGTGCTGCTATCGTCTCTGGTCGGTTATGCGCCGACAGAGGTGAGTATCAACGGCGTGCTGCATGAGTATTCCGTGGTCGATGGCCTGCAGGAAGATGTGATCGGCGTACTGCTCAACCTCAAGGGCGTGGTGTTCAAGTTGCACAACCGCGACGAGGTCACGCTGTCATTGCGCAAGGAAGGCGAGGGCGTGGTGACCGCAGCCGATATCCAGACGCCGCACGACGTCGAAATTGTCAACCCGGAGCATGTGATTGCGCACTTGTCGCATCAAGGAAAGCTGGACATGCAGATCAAGGTCGAGAAGGGGCGTGGCTATGTGCCGGGCAACCTGCGTCGCTATGCCGATGAGGGTGGCAAGACCATTGGCCGTATCGTGCTCGATGCATCGTTCTCGCCGGTGCGGCGCGTGAGCTACGCGGTGGAAAACGCGCGTGTCGAACAGCGCACCGATCTGGACAAGCTGGTGATGGAAATCGAAACCAACGGTTCGACCAGTGCAGAAGAGGCCATTCGTACCTCGGCTCGCATTTTGGTTGAGCAGTTGTCGGTGTTTGCCAGCCTGGAGGGCGCCGAGAAGTCACTGGAGTCCGGTGGTTCCGCCAGCGCCCAGCAGTTCGATCCCATCCTGTTGCGTCCGGTCGACGACCTGGAGCTCACGGTGCGTTCGGCCAACTGTCTCAAGGCCGAGAACATCTATTACATCGGCGACCTGATCCAGCGTAGTGAAACCGAGCTGCTCAAAACGCCTAATCTGGGCCGCAAGTCGCTCAATGAAATCAAGGAAGTGCTGGCTGCACGCGGACTCACCCTCGGTATGAAGCTGGAGAGCTGGCCGCCCGCAGAGCTGGAAAATCGCGCCAACTGATTCGGCGCAATTGCCACCGGGACGGGCTTCGCGGGCCGATCCCGTTCGCTTCTTACCGCAGTTTCGCCCAACCATCGGGTACGCAACTGCACTGTGCAAGGCCAGTACCTGATCCGGCTGGCTCATCAACATAACGAAAGGAAAGCACCATGCGTCACGGACACGGCCTGCGCAAACTCAACCGCACCTCCAGCCATCGGCTGGCCATGCTGCGCAATATGGCGAATTCGCTCATCGCCCACGAAGCCATCAAAACCACGCTGCCCAAGGCCAAGGAATTGCGCCGCGTCGTCGAGCCCCTCATCACCCTGGGCAAAAAGCCGACGCTTGCGAATCGCCGCCTGGCGTTCGACCGTCTGCGCGACCGCGATTCCGTGGTCAAGCTGTTCGGCGAACTCGGCGAGCGCTACAAGACCCGTCCGGGCGGCTACACCCGCATCCTGAAGTTCGGCAATCGTGTGGGCGATAACGCCCCCATGGCTTATGTCGAACTGGTGGACCGCCCCGACGTCGATGTGGCTGCCGACGCCAAGGCGGCCGAGTAATCGACTCGCTCCCTGCCTATTGGCGCTGAAGCGGCGCGATCTTGGGCACACACACCCGGCTTCGGTCTTTTCAAGGCCCAGCCGGGTGTGTCGTTTATGGGGCACCCTGTCTCGACGTCAGTGAACCGATCGCCATGCACGCGCACGCAGCACCGCTCCCGGTCGTCCCACCGGTTACCGACACCGCCCGGCTCGTGGTGCAAGACCTGGACAAGCGTTACGGGGACGAAGCCGTGGTGCACCATGTCAGCTTTCAGATCCTCCCTGGCGAGTGCTACGGCATCATCGGCCCCAACGGCGCCGGTAAGACCACCACCATCCGGCTTTGTCTGGGCTTGGCCACGCCCAATGCTGGCAGTGTGCGGCTCATGGGTCACGTCGTTCCGCAAGCAGCCCGCTTGGCACGCATGCGCGTTGGTGTGGTGACGCAGTACGACAGTCTCGATCCGGATTTCACGGTGGCTGAAAACCTGCGCATTTATGGCCGCTACTTTGGCCTGAGCGAGGTCGCCATGCGCCTGCGGATCAACGACTTGCTGGAATTTGCTGCACTGGAAGGCAAGGCCGATGCCAGGATCGCCGAACTGTCCGGTGGCATGAAGCGCCGTCTGAGCCTGGCGCGCGCGCTCATCCACGATCCCGACATCATTTTTCTCGACGAGCCCACGACCGGGCTGGATCCGCAGGCCCGCCACCTCATCTGGGACCGGCTCAAGCGGCTTGTGGCGCAGGGCAAGTCCATTCTGCTCACCACACACTTCATGGACGAGGCCGAGCGACTGTGCCAGCGTCTGTTGGTGCTCGACCATGGCCGCAAGCTGGACGAGGATGCTCCACTCACGCTCATTGCCCGCCATGTCGAGCCCGAGGTAATTGAGATGTATGGCCCTCGCGTGGATGAAGCCCAGGATGTGCTGGCACATCAGGTCCAACGCCTGGAGCGCAGCGGTGATACCTTGTTTGCCTACACGCACGACGCCCTTCCTGTTCTGGCCGCCGTGCAGGGCTTGAGCCATGGCTTGCGTGTGCTGCATCGCTCGGCCAATCTGGAAGACGTGTTCCTCAAGCTCACCGGCCGGCAACTGCGCGACTGAGCTCGGCATTGCCGACGCGGCATCATCACCCAACCACCGTCATGTCCCGCCCATCCACTTCACTGACCAGCACCAAGGCCGGTACCAAGCCGGCGCACGGTGCCGGCGTCGAGCCGGTCATGCCGCGCTGGCGTTTTTGGCCCGTATGGCGGCGCAACGCCCTGGTGTGGCGCAAACTGGCTCTGCCCAGCCTGCTCGGCAACATCGCCGAGCCGCTGCTCACGCTCGCCGCATTCGGCTGGGGTGTGGGTTCGCTGGTCGGCACGGTCGACGGCGTGCCCTACATCCTCTTCCTCGCCTCCGGCACGGTGAGCATGAGCGTGATGAACTCCGCGAGTTTCGAGGCGCTGTATTCCGCGTTTTCACGCATGCATGTGCAAAAAACCTGGGATGCCATCCTGCTGACCCCCACCACCTTGGACGACGTGCTGTTCGGCGAATTGCTCTGGGCCGCGACCAAGGCCCTGATGAGCGGCGTCGCCCTGGTCGTCGTCGTCGCGCTGCTCGGCATCAGCCGCCAGCCCAGCCTGCTGCTTGCGCTGCCCTTGCTGGCGCTGGTGGGCATGGTGTTTTCGGCGCTCGGATTGATCGTCAATGCGCTGGCGAAGTCCTACGACTTTTTCACGTATTACTTCACGCTGGTGCTCACCCCCATGACCTTCCTCTCCGGCATTTTCTTTCCCTTGAGCGCCATGCCTGTGTGGTTGCAGAGCCTGGCCGAGGTGCTGCCGCTGCAGGCGGCCGTGCAACTGGTGCGACCGCTGTTCTTTGGCCACTGGGATGCGCATGCCGGGAAGCACCTGGTCATCTTGCTCGCCTATCTGCTGCTGGGCTGGCTGCTTGCGCGCTGGCTGACGCAGCGCCGCTTTGCCGCCTGAAGCCAGGGCCACATCCCGGGCCTGATGGTCCGACCCGATGCGCGGAATATCACTTTGGGCTTATATTTCCAGGGCTATGCCGGCTGGCACATGCCCGCCCGCAATGCTCGTGCCCAGATGCGGCTCAGCCAGGAGATTTTTTCGATGCCTCAAGTTTCGTCCGCTCTCCGCCTGCAGCGCCTGCAGGCTTGCGCGCCTCGCCGCCACGATGCGCAAGGACTGCGCCGCTGCGTCGCTTTGCTGCTGTTGGTCGCCGGACTGCTGCTGGGCCTGCTGCCGCTGGCGCAGGCTCAGCAAGGTAAATTCCTGCCGCCCGACGAAGCCTTCCATGCCATCGCCGCGGTGCAGGGCCCGAAGACCCTGCTGCTGACCTTCGACATCGCCAAGGGCTACTACCTCTACCAGGAGCGCTTTCATTTCGAAGCACAAACGCCGGGCGTGACCCTGGGAAAGCCCGACTACCCGCCGGCGCACAAAAAGTTCGACGTCAACCTCGGCCACGAGGTGTATCACTACCGCAATCAGGTCATTGTGCCGCTGCCGGTGCTGGCCGCTCCGGCCAGCTTCAAGCTGCAGCTCACCTACCAGGGTTGTTCGGACGAGGGGTTGTGCTATCCGCCCATCGACAAGATCGCCACCGTCAGCCTGAAGGGTTTCGGTGGCACGGGCACGGTCAGCATTGCCGATGCCGACGAGGGCGGCGGCGCGGCCACCGGTGCGGCAACCAATGCGGCAACAGGCAGCAGCGTCACCGGTCTGCTCGGCAGCCTGCTGGGCGGCAAGAGCGGTGCCGCGTCGGGCGCGGCTGCCGCCGCGGCCTCGGCACCTGCGGCGACGGCATCAGCCAGCGTCGCTGCCTCCGCGTTCGCCTCCCCGACATCCTTGCCGGGGCCCGCAACGGCCGGCGCCGGTGCGGCCGCAGCCGCGGGTGGCGAATCCTCGCGCATCGGTTCAGCCCTGGCCTCGGGCAGCCTGCTCAGCATCATTCCCATGTTTGTGCTGTTCGGCCTGCTACTGGCGTTCACGCCCTGCGTGCTGCCGATGATTCCCATTCTGTCGAGCATCATCGTCGGCCAGGGCGAGCGGGTGTCGCGCGGACGCGGCCTGGCGCTGGCGGTTGTCTACTCGCTGGGCATGGCGCTGGTCTACACCGCCTTCGGCGTCGCGGCCGGCTTGCTCGGGCAAGGGTTGGCGGCGTCGCTGCAAAACCCCTGGGTGCTCTCGGTCTTCGCCCTGCTGCTGGTGGTACTGTCGCTGTCGATGTTCGGCTTTTATGAGCTGCAATTGCCCAGCAGCCTGCAAAGCAAGTTGTCCAACACCTCGGGCAAATTGCAGGGCGGGCATTTCATCGGCGTGTTCGTCATGGGCGGACTGTCCGCCCTCATCGTCGGTCCCTGCGTGGCCGCACCACTGGCCGGCGCCCTGCTCTACATCAGCCAGACCGGCAACGCCTTCATCGGCGGCGTCGCCCTGTTCGCGCTGGCTGCAGGCATGAGCGTGCCGCTGCTCATCGTTGGCTTCGGCGCCGGTACCCTGCTGCCCAAAGCCGGGGGCTGGATGGACGGGGTGAAATATTTCTTCGGCGTGCTGCTCATCGCCACCGCGCTGTACATGATCACCCCGGTGTTGCCGGACTGGCTGTTGATGCTGGCTTGGGCCGCGCTGCTGCTGGTGAGCGCCACCTTCCTGCGCGTGTTCGACCGCCTGCCCGACAACGCTTCAGGCTGGACGCGGCTGTTCAAGGGCCTGGGCCTGGTGCTGGCCCTGGCCGGGGCGGCGCTGGTCGTCGGTCTGGCGGCAGGCAAGCGCGACATCCTGCAGCCCCTGGCCGGTGTCGCTGGCGGCGGTGTGGCGGGCAGCGCCGGCGCCGCCAGCGTCCCTGCCGCGCAGTTCCAGCGCGTCAAGACCCTGGCCGCACTCGATCAGGCGGTGGCTTCGAGCACCAAGCCCGTGATGCTCGACTTCTATGCCGCATGGTGCGTGTCGTGCAAGGAGATGGAGCATTTCACTTTCACCGACCCCGCCGTGGCGCGGCAGATGGCCGGCATGACGCTGCTCCAGGCCGACGTGACGAGCAACAATGCCGACGACAAGGCTCTGCTCAAGCGCTTCCAGCTCTTCGGTCCGCCCGGCATCATCTTTTTCAAGGACGGCAAGGAAGTCGGCCGCGTGGTCGGCTTCGAGGACGCCAAGACCTTCCTGGCGTCGATGCGACGGGCGGGGGTTTGAGCACGAACCACTTCAGTTCGCCGCCACCTCGATCAGACAGTCATAAAAACAAGGCCCCGCCCCCAGATCGGTCAGGCGCTGGTGGGTGAGTTGGTTGATGTTGGTGCCGCCGGGGCTGAGTTTGCGCCACCAGATGCCCAGGGCAACGACCTGACCGGGGCGGGTGCGGGTGCTGAGCCGGGCGCGGCTGAGGGTGGTGCCACGGTCGTTGAAGGCGCGCACCATGGCGCCGTCGGCAATGCCACGCACCGCGGCGTCGTCAGGATGGAGCAGCAGCAGCGGCTCCGCTTCGAGCCGACGCAGGCTGTCCACGTTCACGAAGCTGGAGTTGAGGAAGTTGCGCGCGGGCGGCGAGATCATGGTCAGCGGGTAGCGCGCCGCCAGCTTGGGCGTGGTCTCGGCGCACTCGTAGGGCAGGAGCACTTCGGGCAGCGGGTCGCGCCCGGCGTCCTGCTCGCGCCGCGACCAGAACTCGCACTGGCCTGAAGGCGTGGGGAAGCCGCCTTGCGCGAAGGGCGCGGCGGCGCCGGGCAGCTTGGCCCAGCCGCTGGATTTCAACTGTTCCCAATCGATGCCGCCGTTGCGCGCATCGGGGGCGATGGCCTGCGCGGCGATCTGCTCGTCGGTCTCGGCAAAGCACGGCTCGGTGAACCCCATGCGCGCGGCCAGCAGGCGGAAAATCTCGGTGTTGGGTTTGGCATCGCCGAGCGGGGCGATGGCGGCGTTGTTCGCCATCCAGTAGCGGTGGCCGTAGGCCTTGTGCACGTCGACATGTTCGAGCTGCGTGGTGGCGGGCAGCAGGTAGTCGGCGATGTCGGCGGTGTCGGTCTGGAAGTGCTCCAGCACCACGGTGAACAGATCGTCGCGGGAAAAGCCCTGACGGACCTTGTCGCCTTCGGGAGCGACGGCCAGAGGATTGCTGTTGTAGACGATGACGGCCTCGATTTTCGGGCCGAAATCGCTGTCCCCTTCGCGCAGCAGATCGTCGCCGATGGTCACCATATTGATCGTGCGCGGCTTGCGTCCCGCCAGCAAATCCGGACGCTCCAGCGCTGCGCCGTTCGCAGCGAAATGGTTCGAGCTGGACAACAGCAGCCCGCCGGCGTCGTGCCGCCATGCACCCACCAGCGCCGGCAGGCAGGCGATGGCGCGCACCGCGTTGGCGCCGCCACGCACGCGCTGCAGACCGTAGTTCATGCGGATGGCAGCAGGCGAGAGCGTGCCGTAGTCGCGCGCCAATTGGCGAATCTGTGCCACCGGCACGCCGCACACCTCGGCCGCACGCTCGGGCGGCCACTCCAGCGCGCGCCTGCGCAGGGGCTCGAAGCCCACGGTGTATGACGCGATGTAGCCGTGGTCGAGCCAGTCGTTCACGATCAGCTCGTGCATCAGCGCATAGGCCAGCGCCGCGTCGGTGCCGGGGCGCAACTGGATGTGCTCGTGGCACTTGTCGGCCGTGTCGTTGCGCCAGGGATCGATGCACACCAACTTGGCGCCGTTGCGCTTGGCGCGTTGCGCATAGGTCCAGAAATGCAGATTGCTGGTGATGCTGTTGCTGCCCCAGATGAGGATGAGCTGGCTGTTCTCGAACTGTTCCACGTCCATCCCGAGCTTGCCGCCGATCACGGCTTTGAGCCCGGCCTCGCCCGCGGTGGCGCAGATGGTGCGGTCGAGCAGGCTGGCGCCGAGCTTGTGGAAAAAGCGCGCCGCCATGCTCTCGCCCTGCACGAAACCCAGCGTGCCGCCGTAGGAATAGGGCAGGATGGCTTGCGGGTCGCGCGCGGCAATGGCCTGCAGCCGCGTGGCGATGTCGGCAAGGGCGTCGTCCCAGCTCGCCGGGGCGAACTTCCCGCTGCCCTTCGGACCGATGCGCCGCATGGGTTGCAGCACGCGGTCCGGGTGGTAGGTGCGCTCGGTGTAGCGCGAGACTTTGGTGCACAACGCACCGTGGGTGGTGGGGTGACTGGGGTCACCACGCACGCTCACGGCGACGCCGTCGCGCACGGTGACAAGCAGTGCGCAGGTGTCGGGGCAATCGTGCGGACAGGCGGCGCGCACGACCGAGCCCGAGGTGGCGTCTGGGGGGGCATCCATAGTGGCAAGGGTCGTCATGGCAGGGCACAGGGGCGAGGGGGATGACGCACGCGGTGGCAGGCAAGTGTAGGACGGTCCAGGACGCGCCTGCCCAGGTCGTTTCCATAGGGACGATGCAAGTCATCGGCAACCTTCGGCCAATTGCGCGAAAATGAACTTGCCATCCCCGAACGCACGAGCAGGAGCTTTCCATGCAGATCATCGATTCCATCGTGACCGAGGCGGCGCGCTTTCGCGCCATCCGCCGCGACATTCATGCCCACCCCGAGTTGTGCTTCCACGAAGACCGCACGAGCGACACCATCGCCACGCTGCTCGCCGAATGGGGTTTGCCGGTGCACCGCGGCCTGGGCAAGACTGGCGTGGTGGCGGTGATCGAGGGCAGCAAGGGACCGGGGCGCGGCATCGGCCTGCGCGCCGACATCGACGCCCTGCCGGTCACGGAGAAGAACACCTTCGCTCACGTCAGCACCCATCCCGGCAAGATGCATGCCTGCGGCCACGACGGCCATACCGCCATGTTGCTGGCGGCGGCGCATCACCTCAGCCGCAACCGCGATTTCGCCGGTCGCGTGGTGTGCATCTTCCAGCCCGCCGAAGAAGGCGGCGGCGGCGCGCGCGAGATGATCAAGGACGGTCTGTTCGACAAGTTCCCGGTGGACGCCGTGTTCGGCATGCACAACTGGCCGGGGCTGCCTGCCGGGCACTTCGCGGTGAGGGCCGGGCCGGTGATGGCGTCGAGCAACGAGTTTCGCATCGTCGTGCGCGGCAAAGGCTCACACGCCGCCATGCCCCATCTCGGGCTCGATCCGCTGCCGGCCGCCTGCCAGATGGCGCTTGGCTTCCAGACCATCATCAGCCGCAACAAGAATCCGCAGGAAGCCGGGGTCATTTCCGTCACCATGATCCATGCCGGCGAGGCCACCAACGTGGTGCCCGACTCGGTGGAAATTCAGGGCACGGCGCGCACCTTCACCACCGAACTGCTGGACCTGATCGAGTCGCGCATGCGCGAGATGGCGCAGCACACCGCGCAGGCGTTCGGCATGCAGTGCGACTTCACCTTCCATCGCAACTACCCGCCCACCATCAATCACGCCGCCGAGGCCGAGTTTGCCCGCCACGTCATGCGCGAGCTGGTTGGCGAGGAAGCCGTCCACGATTTCGAACCGTCGATGGGGGCGGAGGATTTCGCCTATATGCTGCAGGCGCGGCCCGGCGCCTATGTCATCATTGGCAACGGCGGCGGCGACCACCGCAGCCCAGGCCACGGTGCCGGTCCCTGCACCCTGCACAACGCCAGCTACGACTTCAACGACGACATCATTCCGCTGGGTGCCAGCTTCTGGGTGCAGCTCTCACGCAACTGGCTGGCCCAGGTTTGAGCGACCTTGCGGGATTGGCGCTGCGCCGGGCGCGAGCCATGGCCGGGCTGCTGCGGCGCCCCGGGGTTCCGGCAGTCACCAGGCTCAACCGGCGCAGGCTTCGGGCTTCTTGTCCTTCAGCGCACTCGCACTGAGTTTGCGCAGGGTGGCGGCCTGGGCTGGTGTCATGTCGTCCAGCACCCAGAAGGTGGATTTCATGCCGGCATTGCGCTGCACCACATGCGCGCTGTTCACGCCTTTGGCTTGCATCTGCGCCAGTTCCTGTTTCGCTGCAGCTTCAGTGGCCAGCACGCCCAGGGAGATGCCGGGCATGTAGTCCGGCCGATCGGTCACGGGTGTGTAGGTGCCATCCTTCAGACCCAGGCGCTGCAGTTCGCCGAGTTTGCGGTTGAGCGTGGCGGTGTCGGGGAAGGGGCCCATCAACACCATCCACTGCGGGTTGAGCTCCTGCTTTTTTTCCACAGGTGCCAGCCCGGCGGCACGCAACGCGACACCCACGGCCGGGCCGACCGTGATGTAGGGGCCGACTTGCAGGCAAAGCTTGGAGGCGTTGCCGGCAAGGCTTGACGCGGCCGCCGCGACGGCAGCTTGCGCGGCAGAGGCAGCCGAAGCCGCCGCGCCGGGCTGGGCTGACGGCGCCGATGCAGCAGGTGCCGACGCGGGTGCAGCCGCGGATGTGGGCGCTTGCACGACCGACACGCTCAGGCGCTCCGGATGGATTTGCTGCGTCAGACGCTGCGGCTCGGTCACGTCGGCCGGCCCCAGGCCGGCAGCCCGCAGATAGCCATGCGACCAGGCGTAAAAGCCCAGATTGCCGAGGACGAGGAGCAAAACGAAAGCGCGCAGCATGGTGGATGGGTGCGAGGAGAACGGGTTTTCGGATGGAGGGCAGGGGCGCACTACCGGATGGTTCAGGGCATGGGCTGGTGGCCGGTCGGCGCTGCGGCGCGCCGCAGCGACACGTCTCCACTGGCCACACGGCTCGTGCCTTGGGCCGTCTGCAACAGCAGGTGGCCGCTGTCGTCCACCCCCAGCGCCAGGCCTGTCTGGCGCAGTGTGCCATGGTCGAGCACCGCCACCGGCTCACCGGTCCAGGCGTGCAACTGATTCCAGGCATCGGACCAGGGAGCGAAGCCGGCCTGCGCGTAGATCGGCAGGCCAGCGAGCATGGCCGGCATGAGTCGCTGCAAAACGTCCCAGCGGCTCAAACGAAGCGGACAGGCCGCCCCCCAGTTTGCTTGCCCTCTTGGGGGAGAGCCGGTTGACGAGCTGTCGAGGGCGCCCTGGTGCGGATGACAGGCATCCAGGCCAATGGCATCGGGCAGACCCGGCGGGCTGCGCAGGTTCAGGCCCATGCCGATCACGGCCCAGCGGGCGAGTTGCGTATCGGCCAGTTCCACCAGCACACCGGCGAGCTTGCGCTCGTGCAGCAGCACATCGTTGGGCCACTTCAAACGCACTGCGGTGGCCCCCAGTCCGTGCAGGCATTGCGCCAGCCAAACGCCCACCGCCACACTCAGACCGGCGATGGGTGTGCCCGGCGCGAACGGCCAGGCCAGCGAGGCCAGCAGGCTGGTGTGGGCGCCGTCCACCCACGGCCGGCCCTGACGGCCCCGGCCGGCGGTCTGGTGGCCGGCAACCAGAAGCTGCGGGCCGGCGCCCCCAGGCCCGCAGCTTCGCCTCCGGCCGTCCGCGGGGGCGAGCATGGCTTGGGGCGGTCCGGCATGATTCTTAGGAGGCTGGCTGTCGGCGGCGCGCACGCGTGCCAGCAGTTCGGCATTGGTCGAGTCGATCTGGTCGCACCAATGCACCGTGCAAGCCTGCTGCTGCGCCTCGAGCAGGGTCTGCAGCGCCAGCGCCTGGCTTGCGTCGGCGCTGCCGGGAGGGCCCTGCGTCACAGGTTCTGCCCTTGCGCTGGACGCGGCTGGATCGGGCTTGGACATGGACTCGGGATAGGCTTAGCGCTTGGGTGCAAGCAGTGTGCCGCGGCAACCGGGCGTCCCGCAGTGGCAGGCGTATTCGCGCTTGAGTTTGGCGGTGTAGCGCGCGTCCAGCACGAGACGGTAGTCGTAGAACAACTCCTCGCCCACGGCCAGGTCGCGCAGGGCGTGAATGAACACCCGCAGCCCCTCTTGCCGCGCTTCACAGTTGGGCGCGCAGGCGTGGTTGATCCAGCGCGCGCTGTTGCCGCCGACGCTCGCGTCGATGACGCGGCCATCATCCAGTGAGAAGTAGAAGGTGTGATGGGGCTGCGCCGGGTCGTGCGGGTGGCGGCGCAGGGCTTCATCCCAGGAGATGCGCTCGCCGACATACTCGATCACGCGTTCGCCGGCCGCAACGGGCCTGCGTGCAAACACACCCTTGCCATGCACTGGGGAGGAGCGCACTTCGGTGCGCGGGCCACGGCCGGACTTCGCCGTGAAGGGGGCTGGCTGGGTTTTGGGCATGGGTATGGACTCGGACCCGCGGTTTCACCGTTCGCGGGAAACTGGTTAAAGTAGAAAAAGGAGTGGGCATGACCAACTGCATCTGCAAACTTGCCGATAGACGGGCGCGCAGTGGGTGCAAGCGCAGTGTCGAGCCGAGTCGCGGCGACCGCCGAGTCACCGCACGCCCCCGTACTTTGTATCGCAGCTTGCGATGAAATTGTAAGGAGACTGAGCATGAGCCAGCAGCGTCGTTTGCATCTCAGATTGTTCGCCGGCGGCGTTGCCGCAGCGGCGCTTGCGCCCGCGGTGCTGGCGCAGTCCGTGGCGCAGCAGGCAATCGGGCTGAACAAGACGGACATGAAGGCGGTGCCGCTGCCCGCCGTGGGCAGCGCCTTTCCCTTGCCAGCCAGCATCGAACTGATCGATGGCCGTAAGCTCCAAACGCAAGATCTGAAGGGGCGTCTGGTGGTGCTGGAATACTGGGCGACCTGGTGTCCGTTCTGTGCCAGACAAATGCCCCACATGGAACAACTCTACAAGGACCACGGTCACAAGGGGCTGATCGTGCTCGGTCTGTCGATCGACAAGAAGGCCGCCGACGTGCTCCCTTATGTCCGGCAGCGCGGCATGAGCTTTCCGGTGGCCTGGATGTCGCCCGAACTGGCCAAGGTCCTGCCCAAACCTGTCGGACTGCCGGTGACCATCGTCGTCGGGCGTGACGGCCGGGTGAAACTGGCCGAATCCGGCGAGCTGTTCCCGGAAGACATCGCCGGCATCGCCAAAGATCTCTGAATTCAACGCAAGCATCCATGAGCAAAACCCTCGTCATCGCCGAAAAACCCAGCGTCGCGCAAGACATCGTGCGCGCCCTCACGCCAACCGCCGGCAAGTTCGACAAGCATGATGAGTATTTCGAGAGCGAGTCGTACCTCGTCACCTCGGCCGTCGGCCATCTGGTGGAAATCGGCGCCCCCGAGGCCTTCGAGGTCAAGCGCGGCAAATGGAGTTTTGCGCACCTGCCGGTGGTGCCCACCCACTTCGACCTCAAGCCGATCGAGAAGACCAAGTCGCGACTCTCGGCCATCGCCAAACTGCTCAAGCGCAAGGACGTCACGGCCGTGGTCAACGCCTGCGACGCGGGGCGCGAAGGCGAGCTGATTTTCCGCCTGATCCAGCAATACGCCAGTGCCAAGCAGCCGGTGCAGCGTCTGTGGCTGCAGTCGATGACGCCGCAAGCCATCCGCGATGGTTTCGCGCATTTGCGCAGCGACGCCGAGATGCAGCCTTTGGCTTCGGCCGCGCGCTGCCGCAGCGAGGCCGACTGGCTGGTGGGCATCAACGGCACGCGGGCGATGACCGCGTTCAACTCGCGCGATGGCGGTTTTTTCCTCACCCCGGTGGGCCGGGTGCAGACGCCGACGCTGTCGGTGGTGGTGGCGCGCGAGGAACAGATCCGGCGCCATGTGGCGCGGCCCTACTACGAAGTGCAGGCCGGTTTCGCCGCCGCCGCCGGCAACTACAGTGGCAAGTGGTTCGACCCGGCGTTCAAGAAAGATGCGGACGACGGCGATCGCCGCGCCGACCGCTTGTGGGACCGCGCCCGGGCCGAGGCCGTCGTGGCCGCCTGCGCCGGCAAGACGGCCGATGTCACCGACGAATCCAAACCGGCAACGCAGATCTCGCCGGCCCTGTTCGACCTCACCACCCTGCAGCGCGAGGCCAATTCGCGTTTCGGGTTTTCCGCCAAGATGACGCTGTCGCTGGCGCAGTCGCTGTACGAAAAGCACAAGGCGCTGACCTATCCGCGAACCGATTCGCGACACCTGCCCGAAGACTATGTGGCCGTCGCCCGTGACACCCTCAAGGTGCTGGGGGAAGGCGAGGGCGCCGCTGCGCCCTTGGCCGGCTTCGCCCGCAGCGCGCTGGACAAGGGCTACGTCAAGCCGACCAAGCGCGTGTTCGACAACGCCAAGGTGTCGGACCACTTCGCCATCATTCCCACGCCGCAAGTGCCCAAGGCGCTGAGCGAGGCCGAGGCCAAGCTGTACGACATGGTGGCGCGGCGCTTCCTCGCGGTGTTTTTCCCGGCTGCCGAGTTCCACGTCACCACCCGCATCAGCCGCATCGACGCGCACCAGTTCCGTACCGAGGGCCGTGTGCTGGTGGTGCCCGGCTGGCTCGAAATCTATGGCCGCGCGCAGCAGGGCGACGACGCCAATCTCGTCGCGGTCGAGCCCGGCGAGAAGGTCGCCGCCGAAACCGTCGAGCTGCTCGAACACAAAACCAAACCGCCGGCGCGCTACACCGAGGCTACGCTGCTGAGCGCGATGGAAAACGCCGGCAAGATGGTCGATGACGAGGACTACGCCGAAGCCATGGCCGGCAAGGGGCTGGGCACGCCGGCCACGCGATCGAGCATCATTGAAGGCCTGCTGGCCGAGCAATACATGTTGCGCGAAGGCCGCGAGCTGGTGCCCACGGCCAAGTCCTTCCAGCTCATGACCTTGCTGCGCGGGCTGGGCGTGGAAGAACTCACCAAGCCTGAACTCACTGGCGAGTGGGAGCACAAGCTGGCGCAGATGGAACGTGGCCAGATGCAGCGCGACGCCTTCATGCGGGAAATCGCGTCGATGACCGAGGCCATCGTTAAGCGTGCCAAGGAATACAGCCGCGACAGCGTGCCGGGCGACTACGCCACGCTCAAGACGCCTTGTCCGAACTGCGGTGGCGTGGTGAAGGAAAACTACCACCGCTTCGCCTGCACCCAATGCGATTTTTCCATCGGCAAACACCCTGCCGGGCGCAGTTTCGAGATCGCCGAAGTCGAGCATCTGCTGACGCACAAGCGCCTGGGCCCGCTCACCGGCTTTCGCAGCAAGATGGGCCGGCCCTTCGCCGCCGAGCTCAAGCTCGCCCGCGAAGGCGAGGCGGGGCAGTGGAAGCTCGAATTCGACTTCGGCCAGCCCATCAGCGGCGAAGGCGCCGAGGCCCCGGATTTCACCGGTCAGGAGCCGCTGGGCGCCTGTCCCAAGTGCAGCGGCGCGGTCTTCGATGCCGGCAATGCCTATGTCTGCGAACACAGCGTGGGCCCGGCGCCGACATGCGACTTCCGCAGCGGCAAGATCATCCTGCAGCAACCCGTCGAACCCACGCAGATGCAAAAGTTGCTGCGTGATGGACGTACCGATCTGCTCGACGGCTTTGTCTCCGCGCGCACCAAGCGCAAGTTCAAGGCCTTCCTCGTGCGCCAGCCGGATGGCAAGGTCGGGTTCGAGTTCGCTCCTCGCCCCGGGGGCGCCGCCAAGCCGGGGGCGCCAGCCAAGACGGCAGCGCAGAAAGCCCCGGCACGCAAGGCGGCGCGCTGAGCGCCAGGCCGACGCGCAAGGAGCTTGGAGTCGGCCGGTCCCGCAAAGCACTCTTCACTTCAGCCCGGGGGTTCCGCTGCCGCAAGGTGCAGGCGTACCACCAGCCCCGGCGTGTCGCGGCCGGTGCAGACCGGGTTATCGGCGAGTTCGATGATGGCGCTGTGCTGGCGCGCGATTTCCTGCACGATGGACAAGCCGAGGCCGCTGCCGTCATGGCCCGTGCCCAGCACGCGGTAAAAGGGACGGAACACCAGTTCACGCTCAGCCGGGGCGATGCCCAGACCGCTGTCTTCGACGCTCAACAGCATGCGCCAGTTGGTGGCATCGGCTTGCAGACGGACGGTCACGCTGCCGCCACGTGGGGTGTAGGCGATGGCGTTGTCCACCAGGTTTTTCGTCAATTCGTGCAGCAGCAGGGCGTGGCCACGCACCCATAGCGGCGTATCGGGCGCGTCGAACTCCAGATCCAGCCCCTTGCCGAGCGCCATCGGCGCGAGTTCTTGCACGGCGTCGCGTACCGGCCTGCGCAGGTCCACGCTGCTGAGCGCGCCATGCGCGGCCACGCCCTGGTTCTCGGCGCGTGCCAGCAACAGCAATTGGTTCACCAAGCGCGTGGTGCGCACGACGGAAAGACTGATCTGCCGCAGGCTGGCACGCAACTCCTGCGGGTCGGTCTGGCGTGCCGCCAGCTCGGCCTGCATGCGCAAGCCGGCCAGCGGTGTTTTCAACTGATGCGCGGCGTCGGCGATGAAGCGTTTTTGCGTGAGGATGGATTGTTCCAGTCGGCCGAGCAAGCCGTTGATCGAGTCCACCAGCGGGGTGATTTCCTCGGGTGCCTCGCGCTGGTCGATCGGGCTCAGGTCGTCCGGCCGGCGACGGCGAATGCGCGCTTGCAATTCGTTCAGCGGAATGATGCCCTGGCCCAACCCGAACCACACCAGCAGGATGGAGATGGGCACGATGACGAACTGCGGCAGGATGACCCCGCGCACGATGTCACGCGCCAGCAGCGTGCGGCTTTTCAAGCCCTCGGCCACCTGGACCAGCAGCAGTGCCGGCCGATCCGTCGCGTGTGTGGACGAAACGGTCGGTGCCGCGGTCGCGGGCAAGGCGGGTGCGGCCAGCCAGCGCCAGGCGATGCGCAGCTCCTGGCCACCCACTTCGGCGTCGCGCAGATGCACACCATCGGGCCAGGGCGCGGCGGCGTCGGGCGGCAGCGGCAGGTTGGCGTCGCCACCCAGCAACTGGCCGTGGGCGCCGCGCACTTGCATCAGCACGGGGTCGCCGCCGGCCAGGGTGTCGGTTCCCGGCTGTCGCAGCAACGGCCGGACCGCATGGGGGCTGCGTTGCACCAGTTCGGCCAGCACGGCGACACGCCGCTCCAGGCCCTGGTCGAAGGGCTGGGTGGCGATGGCCTGCGCCACCAGATAGGTGATGCCGATGGACAGCGGCCAGACCAGCAGCAGCGGCACCAGCATCCAGTCCAGAATTTCTCCGAACAGCGAGCGCTGGCGTGGCCGGCGCCCGGGTGGTGTGGACTCGGTCCTGGCGACTTCGTCCAACTGGGGAAGACTGGCCATGAAGGATGACGGAGCCCGGTCTCGATCAGGCGATTTGTTGAGGCGCGCCGGGGATTTTTTCCAGACAATACCCCAAGCCCCTGACGGTGGCGATGTGCACGGGACCGACCTCGATTTTCTTGCGCAGGCGGTGGATGTAGACCTCGATGGCGTTGGTGCTCACCTCCTCGCCCCAGACGCACAGGTGATCGACCAGCTGGTCCTTGCTCACCAGCCGGCCGGTGCGTTTGAGCAGCACTTCGAGCAGGGCGAGTTCACGCGCGGAGAGGTCGACCACCTTGTCGTCGAGCATCACCACGCGCCCGGGCAGGTCGACGCTCAGCGGGCCGTGGCGAATGGTGGGGCTGGCGCCGCCCATGCCGCGACGCGTCAGCGCGCGCACCCGCGCCTCCAGCTCGGCCAACTCGAACGGTTTGGCCATGTAGTCGTCGGCCCCCAGGTCAAGGCCGCGCACCTTGTCTTCCACGTTGTCCGCAGCGGTGAGGATGAGCACGGGCAGGGTGTTGCCGCGGCTGCGCAACCGCCGCAGCACCTCGAAACCCGACAGCCGCGGCAGGCCGAGGTCGAGGATGAGCAGATCGAACTCGCTGGTCTGCAGCGCCGAGTCGGTCGCCGCGCCGTCGCCGACCTGATCGACGGCGTAGTGACTGGCGCGCAGGGAGCGTGTCAGGCCATCAGCCAGGACTTGATCGTCCTCGGCAATCAGAATGCGCATCAGGGTCTCCTCATCGTCCTAGCCCCTCGCATCGGCGGCATTGCAACGATTTTAGGCAGCAGCCACGCGAGCGTCCTGCTGCATCGCGGCAAGCGCCATTTGTCTTGTCGAACGCTTCCAGAGCTGTCAGGAGATTGCACCACTCGTGGAGTCCCCAAGCCTGTGAGGCGCTGATGGCGGTACCGGTGTCGGTGCGGAGTGCGGCGACGGCGGCGAGATCGATGGGGCGCTTGCGGGCGATGGTGCGGTCATCAAGTGGTGCCTTGCACCGCGCGTGGCGACGCGACACGACTGTCTTGCACCACCACGGGCACCGGTTCGCTGCATTGCAGTTGCACGGTCCGGGTGGGAAAGGCGAACTCCACGCCGAGTTTGGCGCAGGCGCGCATCAGGCCCAGATTGATGGCCTGCTGGGTGTCCATGTAGGCGGTGTAGTCGGCCGTTTTCATCCAGTACACGACTTCGAAGTTCAGGCTGGAGTCGCCGAAGTCCTTGAAGTGGGCACGGTCGAAACGGGCTTGTTCGTGCTCTTCGATGAGGGACTTCACCAGTGCAGGGATGCGCTCCAGGGAGTCGGCCGGGGTGTCGTAGGTGAGTCCGAAGGCGAAGACGATGCGCCGCTGTTGCATGAACTTGTAGTTGCGCAGCCGGGCCTTGGTCAGATCGGTATTGGAGAACACCACGATTTCGCCGCTGATGGAGCGGATGCGGGTGGTCTTGAGGCCGATGTTCTCCACCGTGCCGGAAAAGCCGTCGACCACGATGGAATGGCCGATCTGGAAGGGCTTGTCGAGCACGATGGACAGGCTGGAGAACAGGTCGCCGAGGATGTTCTGCAAGGCCAGGCCGACGGCGATGCCGCCGACACCCAGCCCGGCAAGCAGGGTGGTGACGTTGAAGCCGAGGTTGTCGAGCAGCAGCAGGACCACCAGCGACCACAGCACCAGCCGCGCCAGGAAGCTCATGGCGGCGAGGCCGGTGGCGGTTTCCGGGTCGTGCTCCATGGCGCGGGCGCGTGAGGACTTGATCCAACTGTCGAGAAAACGCCCCGCCCACAACCCGAGTTGCACGAACAGGCCGACCGCAGCGATTCCCGAGGCCCAGCGCTCGGTGGTGGCGGACAGCGCGAGATTGTCCAGCGCCGGGTACAACGCCATGGCGCCGACCAGCAGCACGCGGGTGCCGCCGACGGCATGCGCCAGGGCTTCATTCCAGCGCGCCCTGCCCAGGTGATGCATGGCACTCAGTCGTGCCATGAGTAGTGGCTTGATGACGCGAACCAGCAGCATGGCGAGCACGATCAAGGCCAGCGCCATGAGCCAGGCCAGCAGGGGGTTGTGGTCGATCGGGGTGAGCAGCCAAGTGGGCATCGTGCAAGTCCTCAGTTGGTGACACGAGCGTGCTGCTCGGCATCGGCAGTGCCATCGGCCCGCCACGACAGGCGGCGGCGCGGCAGATGGTGGGGCCAGTCGCGCTGAAGGTAAGCCACCATGGCCTCGCGCACCCGGCATCTCAGTTCCCAGGCGCGAGCCGAGTTGGCGGCACTGACGAGGAAGCGTACCTGCAGAGCGGTGGCGTCGGCATCGGTGACATGGATGATGGCCAGGCGGCCATCCCAGTCAGAGTCATCGGCGCACACCCGCTTGAGTTCGGCGCGCAGAGCATCGATCGGCATGGCGTAGTCCACCCACAGAAAGACCGTGCCCAACAGGCTGGCGCTGGTTCGCGTCCAGTTCTCGAACGGGTGCTCGATGAACCACTGCAGCGGCAGGATCATGCGGCGCTCGTCCCAGATGCGGAACACCACATAGGTGCCGGTGATTTCCTCCACGCGGCCCCATTCACCCTGCACGATCAGCACGTCGTTGATGCGGATGGGCTCGGCCAGAGCGATCTGCAATCCGGCCAGCAGATTCGACAGCACCGGCCGCGCAGCGAAGCCCACGACCACGCCGGCAATGCCGGCCGAGGCCAGCAGGCTGGTGCCGAGTTGGCGCACGCCGGGAATGCTCATCAGCGCCAGCGACAAGCCCACCAGCACGATGAGCAGGCTGGCCACCCGCGCCAGGACCCGGGCGCGGGTGAGGACGCCGCGCACCTGCAAGTTGGTGTCGAGCAGCTTGGGGTCGTCCGGCAGGCTCAAGCCGCCACGGCGCAGCATCACGATCTCGCCACCGGCCTGCGCCAACCGCAGCGCCAGCCAGGTGACCGCGGTGATGAACATCAGGCGCAGCACCGTGGTCGACCAGACCCAGTGCGAGAGATGCTGCTGCAGCAAAAACAGGTCCAGCCGCAGCACCAGCAGCAGCCACATCGCGCGCAACGCACGGCGTGTGCGCAGCAGCAGCAACTGCCACACGCCCCCTGTCGGCTTCAGCCGCAACGCCAGTCGGGTCGCCAGCGCGAACAGCGGTAAGGCCAGCGCGCTCAGGCCGATGGCCAGTGTTTCCGGGTGATGGGCTTGTGACCACAGCCAGGCATCGGTCACGAGTTGGTTGTGCATGGTGGATATCTAGCGCAATGCCTTCGGCGGGGCTGTAGCGGGGCTGTGACGTCGGGGCATCGTGGGCGGGGTCAGGCGCGCAAGGCCTGTCCATCGGGAACGCGCGCCGCAGGGCGCTCGGCGCGCAACTGCGCGAACAGTCCCAGCACATGCCTGGTCCAGTGGCCGATGTCGTAGCGCTCCACCAGCGCGTCCATGCGTTGCATGCGGGCGCGTTGTTCGTCGCGCGGCATATCCAGGGCGCGGTCGATGGCGCTGTCCATCTGGCTGATGCTGTAGGGGTTGACTAGGGCCTGTTCACGCTATTTCTCCACGTGCGTTGCCCCCAGACGGGGATGGCTGCAAGGCGGAGGGCGCCGGCAAGGGTGAACCCTTGCCAAGCCTGACAACGCCGCAGACGCCCCGTCTGGGGG
>JAGWMO010000034.1:0-36025 GCA_028871675.1 Betaproteobacteria bacterium | reverse complement strand
GGGCGCTGCGCGCCCACCAACCCAAAAATCACACCAATACACTGCAAAACATCAACAACAAATCGACTTGCTTCGCGCCACCGATCTCAGACCGCCCCAGGCTCATACCTGATTTGGAAAAGACTGTCCGCGTCCGCCCGCCAACGTGGTGCGGACCGGCCTCGGGCCGGAAGGCCGAACCCGCGGGAAGTCGCTGGGTCGGGGCCGCTCAGGTGTCGGAAATCGTGATGGTGGGAAACTTGGTGGAGTAGTCTTTCGCCCGTTGTGCCACCTTCACCGCCACCTTGCGGGCAATGGCCTTGTATTCCAGGGCCGCCGCGCCTTCGGGGTCGGCCACCACGCTGGGGCGACCACTGTCGGCCTGTTCGCGGATGCGCAGGTCCAGCGGCAGGCTGCCGAGCAGCTCCACGTCGTAGTCGCCCGCCATCTTCGCGCCGCCGCCCGCGCCGAAAATGTGCGAACTGTGGCCGCAGTTGGGGCAGACGTACACCGCCATGTTCTCCACGATGCCCAGCACTGGAACCTGCACCTTCTCGAACATCTTCAGGCCCTTGCGCGCATCGAGCAGGGCGATGTCCTGCGGCGTGGTGACGATGACCGCCCCGGTCAGCGGCACGCGCTGGCTGAGGGTGAGCTGGATGTCGCCGGTGCCGGGCGGCATGTCGACGATGAGGTAGTCCAGGTCCTGCCAATGGGTCTGGCGCAGCAATTGCTCCAGGGCCTGGGTGGCCATCGGGCCGCGCCAGATCATGGGGCTGTCGGCGTCCATCAGCAGACCGATGGACATCACCTGCAGGCCGTAGTTTTCCAGCGGCTCCATAGTCTGGCCGTCGCTGCTCTCCGGGCGGCCCGACAGACCCATCATCATCTGCTGCGAGGGACCGTAGATGTCGGCGTCCAGCAGGCCCACCCGGGCGCCCTCGGCGGCCAGCGCCAGCGCCAGGTTGGCGGCCGTGGTGCTCTTGCCCACGCCGCCCTTGCCCGAGGCCACGGCGATGATGTTCTTCACCCCCGGCAAGGTTTTGACGCCACGCTGCACCGCATGGGCGGCAACCTTCATACTCACCTGCACCGAGACGTTGGCCACGCCGGCCACGCTGCGCACGGCGGCAATCACCTGGCGCCGCAGTTCGGCATGCTGGCTTTGGGCGGGATAGCCGAGTTGCACGTCCAGCGACACCTCGCCGCCTTCGACGCGCAGATTTTTGATGGCCTTGGCCGCCACCAGGCTCTGCGCGGTGTTGGGATCGGGGATGCTGGCGAGGGCGTCGAGAATCTGCTGTTCCGTGGGCATGGTGGGCGGCTGGGGATCGAAACGAAGAATGGGCGCAGTCTAGTTCTCCCGCAAACCGCCCACACAGCTCGGCCGGCGGCTGCCTACAATTCCAGCCTGCCAGCCGAGCGGCCAGCCCTGCCCGCGACACGAATCCGGCCCCCGAATTTCACCCCGCGCCGCCTTCCGGAGCGCCCCACCGCCCTAGCGCCACACCGCCGATGAATTCCAGCATCAAGCGCCGCCTGTTCGTCACCACCGCCCTGCCCTACGCCAACGGGCCGTTCCACATCGGCCACATCATGGAATACATCCAGGCCGACACCTGGGTGCGCTTTCAGCGCATGGGCGGCAACGAGGTGCACTTCGTCGGCGCCGACGACGCCCACGGCGCGCCCATCATGATCGCCGCCGAAAAGGCGGGCAAGACGCCGCAGCAGTTCGTCGCCGACATCGCCGCCGGGCGCCAGCAATATCTCGACGGCTTCCACATCCGCTTCGACAACTGGCACAACACCGATGGCGCCGAGAACCACCAGCTGGCGCAGGACGTCTACCGCGCGCTGCGCAAGAGCGGGCTGATCGCGATGCGCGATATCGAGCAGTTCTACGATCCGGTCAAGGGCATGTTCCTGCCCGACCGCTACATCAAGGGCCAATGCCCCAAATGCGGGGCGGCCGACCAGTATGGCGACGCCTGCGAGGTGTGCGGCGCGGTGTATGCCCCCACCGAACTCAAGAACCCGTATTCCACGTTGTCGGGCGCCACGCCCGAGTTGCGCAAGAGCGAGCATTACTTCTTCCAGCTCTCGTCCGACCGTTGCGCCGACTTTCTGCGCGAGTGGACGCAAGCCAGCAACGCCTGCGGCCAGCCGCATTTGCAGACCGAGGTGCTGAACAAGGTGCGCGAATGGTTCGCAGTCGACGAGAACGGCCACGGCGGCCTGGCCGATTGGGACATTTCACGCGACGCGCCCTATTTCGGCATCGAGATTCCCGACGCCCCCGGCAAGTACTTCTATGTCTGGCTGGACGCGCCGGTTGGCTACCTCGCCAGCCTGAAGAACCACTTCGACAAGGGCCAGGCCGCCGCGCACTGGCATGCCGCCTCGCGCACGGCGCAAAGCTACGAGGCGTTCATGGCCGACCCCACGGTGGAACAGGTGCACTTCATCGGCAAGGACATCGTCTACTTCCACACCCTGTTCTGGCCGGCGATGCTCAAGTTCTCGGGCCGCAAGACGCCGAGCCAGATCAACGTGCACGGCTTCGTCACGGTGGGCGGCGAGAAGATGAGCAAGAGCCGCGGCACCGGCATCTCGCCGCTGAAGTACCTGGACATCGGCCTCAACCCCGAATGGCTGCGCTACTACCTGGTGGCCAAGCTGTCGTCGCGGGTGGAGGACGTGGACTTCACGCCGGAAGACTTCATCGCCCGGGTGAACAGCGATCTGATCGGCAAATACGTCAACATCGCCAGCCGCGCCGCCAAATTCATCAGCCAGCAGTTCGACGGCCGGCTGGGTTACTTCGGCACCACGCAAGAGATCACCGATGCCGCGCAAGCACTGGCCGGCGACGTCGCCGCTGCCTTCGAGGCGCGCGAATACGCCCGCGCCCTGCGCGAGGTCATGGCTTACGCCGACCGCATCAACGCCGCCTTCGACGCCGCCCAGCCCTGGCTGCTGGCCAAGGATGAGACCCGCCGCGCCGAACTGCAGGACGCCTGCTCGCGCGCGCTGGCAGGGTTCTGGTTGCTGTCGGTGGTGCTCAGCCCGGTGCTGCCGGCGCTCACCGCACGCGTGGCGCGCGAACTCTTCGGCCTGGAGCGCGACTTCGTCTGGGCCGACGCCGCCGTGCTGCCCCAGCGCGTCGCCCCCTACCAGCACCTGATGCAGCGCATCGACCCCAAGCTGCTCGACAAGCTGTTCGAAGCCGACGCGCCGGCAGCAGCGCCAGCGGCCGCCGCCACCAACGGCAAGGCCATGCCCCCGGCCGCCGCGGCACAGGATGCCGCCATCAGCATCGACGACTTCGGCAAGGTCGACTTGCGCATCGCCCGCATCGTGCATGCCGAGGCGGTGGAGGGTTCCACCAAGTTGTTGCGCCTCACTCTCGACGCGGGCGAAACCGGCGACGACGGCCAACCGCGCACCCGCACCGTGTTCTCCGGCATTGCCAGCGCCTACAAACCCGAAGACCTTCGCGGCAGGCTCACGCTGATGGTGGCCAATCTAGCGCCACGCAAAATGAAATTCGGCCTGAGCGAAGGCATGGTGCTGGCCGCCAGCGCAGCGGACGAACGGGCCGAACCCGGGCTCTACCTGCTGGAGCCCCATGCGGGCGCGCAACCCGGCATGCGCGTGCGCTGAAACCAGCCACGGCACCCAGAAATGACGCCATGAGCACACCTGCCCCGGCTGACGTTCTGCGCACCCTGCCCGACACCCGTTGGGAGCAGGGGCCGAGCAGCCATGTCGAACATCTGGTGGAAGGTGGGCATGTGCTGCAGTTCCCGCAACTGCCCTTCGTCCTGGTGCCCGGCGAGGAGCGCTTCCTCGACCCTGCCTGGAGCAACGGCAAGGCCAAGAACATCAGCCTGCGCGGGACTTCGGAACTCAGGGGTGCGCAGGGCACTGCAGCCGACCTGGCCGCGCTGCAAGCCATGATCCGGCGCTTCGCCACGCAGGCGCAAAGCCTGGTGGACCGGCTGTTCCCGCAATACCGCGGCAAGCTGCGCGCCGGCAATGCCTCGCTGCGGCCGCATCCGGTGGCAGGTCGCGTGCAGTCCTGGCGGCAAAACGACACCCGGCTGCATGTCGATGCCTTCCCGTCCAACCCCATGCATGGCGTGCGCCTGCTGCGCGTGTTCACCAACCTCAACCCCGCTGGCCAGCCGCGAGCCTGGCGCGTGGGCGAGCCCTTCGCCGATTTCGCCGCGCACTTTGCCCCGCGCCTGCGCCAGGCCGCGCCGGGCGCCGCCTGGATGCTGCACAAGCTGCACATCACCAAATCGCGCCGCACGGCTTATGACCATGCCATGCTGCAACTCCACGATCTGGCCAAGTCCGACCTCGACTACCAGGCCAGCGCGCCGCAGGCTGCGGTGGACTTCGCCCCCGGCACCACCTGGCTGGTGTTCTCCGACCAGGTGCTGCACGCCGTGATGGGCGGCCAACACATGATGGAACAAACCTTCTATCTGCAGCCCGCCGACCAACTCGTGCCGGGCACTGCGCCACTTGCAGTGCTGGAACGCCAGTTCGGTCGAATTCTGGTGCCACGGTCAGCATGACCCGCCCCACTCTGCCCTTGCGTTGGGGCAAGGACGGTTTGCCCGAAGTTCCGCGCCGCATCCTGCTGGTGCAGCTTTCGGCCATGGGCGACCAGGTGCAGACGCTGCCGGCGGTGTCCGACATCGCCGCGCGCTGGCCCGCCATCGCCATCGACTGGGCGGTGGACGCGCGTTTCGCCGACATCCCGCGCCTGCATCCCGCCGTGCGCCGGGTCTTCGCGCTGCCGCTGAAGGCGCTGCAGCAGCAGCGCAGCCTCGCCGCGCTGCGCGCCTTGCACGTCGTCGTGCGCGAGCTGCGCGCCGAGCACTACGACCTGGTGTGGGATCCGCACAGCGTGCTCAAGAGCGCCATCGTCTCGCGCCTCGCCCGCAGCCCGCTGCGCGTGGGCTACCGCGCGCAGGACTGCGGCGGCGAGCCGCTGGCGGCGCATGCCTACCACCTGCACTTCGCCCGGCCCGCAGGCGTGCACGGCACATGGGGTCGGCGCGTGTTCGCTCAGGCCGTGCTCGACACCGACCCCCAGCGTGAGATCGACTATGCCATCGACGCACGCTTTGCCCATCGGCCCGAGCCCGGCGCCACGTCGATGGTGTTCCTGGCCCACGGCGCGTCCAAGCCGGACAAGCTCTGGCCGCTCGATCACTGGCAGCAACTCGCTCGCCGCCTGGTGCAACACGGCGCACGGCTGCAACTGACCTGGGGCAATGCCGAGGAGCAGGCGCGCGCGCGCGCCATCGCGCAGGGCCTGCCGTCGCACAGCGCCGACCTGCTCGACCGCCGCAGCCTGATGGACATGCTGGCGGTGATCGCCCAATGCAATCTGGTCATCGGCGTCGACACCGGCTTCACCCACATGGCCGCCGCCCTGCGCCGCCCCGTGGTGGGGCTGTTCGTCAGCACCGGCTCTGAGTTGTTCACCCCCGCGTCCCCCGCGCTCGCCCGCACCTTGGGCGGTGGCGGGCTCGTGCCCAGCGTCGAGGCGGCCTGGCTGGCCGCTCGGGAATTGCTTGCCTGAATGGCGAAGCTGAAAGTGGTGCGCCTGAGGCTGAGCATGCCTCAGGCCAGCAGCCCCAGATTGCGCTGGGTGTAGTTGCCGATCTGCGGCACGACCAGCGGCATCTCGCTGTCGGCCACACCCATCCAGCCGGCGAGCGTTGCAGCGAGCTGGTCGACGCCGGTGGTGGGCAGCAGGCGGCCCTGGCCGACGTCGTCGGTGCCGTTGACACTGACCTCGGGCTGCGCGCCCCAGAAGCGCCCGCCGCGCACCGCGCCGCCCAGCACGACGTGATGCGCGCCCCAGCCGTGGTCGGAGCCGTCGCCGTTGGAGCTGAGGGTGCGGCCGAAGTCGGAGGCGGTGAACGCCGTCACCTGACTGGCCACGCCCAGCTCCGCCATCGCTGCGTCGAAACTGGCCAGGGCGCCGCCGACGCGGCCCAGCAGCGCCGGATGCTGGGCGTTGAGGTTGTCGTGCAGATCGAAGCCGCCCAGCGACACGAAGAACACCTGCCGCTTCGCGCCCAGTGCCGCGCGCGAGGCGATGAGCCGCGCCACCATGAGGAGTTGGCTGGCCAGCGGATTGGTGGTGTCGAACGGCGTGGCGAAGTTGGCCGGCGCCGCGCTCAGCGCCGCGGCCACCGTGGCCTGCGCCCCGACGGAGCGGGCGGTGACGCGGTTGAGCTCCTGCTCCAGCCAGTTGTTGCCGCGCGGGCTGGTGGTGAGGTTGCGCAAGGCATCGGCACAGGCCTGCGAGCCGTACAGGGGGCGGGTGATGCCATTCACCGCAATCGCCCCGCCGGTGGAGATTTGATATTGCACCGCCTGCTGGCCGCTGAGGTAGACGGCGTTGCCCGCCACGTTGATGCAGGTGAAGGTGCTGCTGCCGTTGCTGGAGAGGAACAAGTCGCCGATGCGCCCGCCCCAGCCGCTGGTGGCGCCCTCGGGCATGGCGGCCTGCCACACACTCTGCTGGTCGTTGTGCGAGAACAGCTTGGGTGGCAGCGGCACGCTGCGCGCCCTGTACTGCGCCACGCTGGTGGGCTGCACCAGCGTGCCGACGTTGAGCAGCACGCCCAGCCGCCCGGCGTCGAACGCGGGCTTGAGCGGTGCCAGGGTGGGTGCCAGCGCCCATTGCCGACCGCCGTCGAGCGCGACGCTGGGCGTGAGCGCCGTGGCGGCGAGCTGGTCGCGCGGTGTCGCCAGAGTCTGGCGAATGGCGGCGTAAGCGTCATGGCTGGGCTGGTCGTAAGGCACAACGGTGTTGCCGTGGTCGTTGCCGCCGTTCAGAAACACGCAGACCAGCGCCTTGTAGCCGCTGGCGTCGGCCGCGGCGGCCTCGCCGATGGCGGCCAGGTGCAGCGCCCACGGCGCTGCCGTGCCGACGAGGCCCAGGGCCGAGGCGCGGCGCAGGAACTCGCGGCGCTGCAGGTTCTTCAAGTTGCCGATGTGCATGGCCGCCTCACTGTTGAATTTGGTAGTCGGGCGCGGCCATCACCAGCAGGATGGCCGCGCGCACACGGTTGAGCCGCGCGGTGTCGGTGGTGGCGGCGATGCTGCCCACTGCCGTGGTGATGGTGCCCAGGGTGTCGGCACCCAGGCGGCCGCCGGCGAGCAGCAGGCTGTAGCGCGCCACCAGCGCCGTGGCGTCGTTGGCCTGCGGCAGCTCGGCGGTGTAGTCGGGCTTGAGTTCACCGATGCCGTTCTGGATCACGCCCTGCATGAAATTGAGGTAGCCGGCCACGGTGGTTTCGTTGCAAAGCTGAAACTCGGGCGCGGTCACGCCACTGGCCCCCAGGGCCGAGTCCGGCGGCACATAGCCGGGGCGGAAAAAATTGAACACCGAAGGCGAACGCAGCGGGCTTTGCCCCAGGCGCGAACCGGGGTTGGAGGTATCTCCGACATTCCACAAGTCGGTGGGAGACGTCACCCCGAAGGTGCGCGCCCATTGCACGAAACGCAGCACCGGCTCGCGCAGCTTGCCGCTGGCCACGCCGATTGATGGCGCCATGGCTTCGGGGTCGAGCAGCACGGCGCGGATGACGGCCTTCATGTCGCCGCGCTGGCCCTGGCCGTTGTTGGCAAAAGCCGCCGCCACGCGCGCGACATAGGCCGGGCTGGGGTTGGAACAGACCAGGCGCTGAACGATCTGGCGGCCGATAAAGGGGCCGACGTTGGGATGGTTGGCCAACGTGTCCAGCGCGATGTTCATCGCCGTCGGGCCGTCGGCCGAGGCGGGGATCGCCGTACCCAGCACGCTCTTGTCGCCGGTGGCGAAGCGCGTGGCGATGTGGCGCATAGGCAGGCGCATGAAGCCCGGGTCGGCATTGGCGTCGGCGGTGTTGAAGTCCCAGCCGGTGAACACCTGCGCCAAGGCCGTGACATGCTCCTGGTTGTAGGTGTACTGCGCCCGGCCATCGGCAAGCAGCTTGGGGCTGCCGTCGGGGTTGAGCTGCACCAGGCCGATGGTGAAGAGTTGCATCACCTCGCGCGCGTAGTTCTCGTCCGGTTGGCGGCCGGTCTTGGTGTCGCCCTTCTGGTTGCCGCGCAGGTTGAG
This sequence comes from Betaproteobacteria bacterium, assembly GCA_028871675.1. GTDB lineage: Bacteria > Pseudomonadota > Gammaproteobacteria > Burkholderiales > Burkholderiaceae_C > Thiomonas_A. Next base: position 27,906 of record JAGWMO010000034.1, on the reverse strand, counting down.
GTAAGCGCCCATGCCGCACGACAGTGTGACGGCCTGCAACAACTGCCTGTAACTGCCAAAGGCATGGGCCTCCAGCGTGTCCATGTAGGCTGCCGCCGCAAAAGCCGGCCAGGCGATCGACAGTCCGGGCAGCGAAATGACGAAGATTTCCGATAACGCCAACACCACGCGCTGGCGCAGCACATCGGGCGCGCTCAGCAGTTTGCGCCAGAGCGTCTGATCGGCTATGCCCGTGTTGTATTTGTAGGCGGCCGTGCCATAGCCCTTGGCCAACAGCCAGTCGAAATGGCCGCTGCTGGGCGACATGGCGAATTGCGCTTCCAGCCAGGCCTCGTAGCCCTGGCCGGTGAGCATGGCGGTGTCGGCGCTGCCGGCGGCGAAGCCGGCCTGGCCCAGGAAGCGCGCCGCCTGCGGCTGGGTCGGAGGCGGCAGCTTGGCCACGGGGCCACCGCCCGAAGCCGTGCTGCCACCACCGCCACCGCCGCCGCAAGCCGTAAGCAGGGAACCGGCGGCGACGGTGGTCGCCAACAAGTTGGCCGACGGCAGATGGAGGGTGGGTGGGATGGATGCGGCACCGTGCGCCTGGGCGAGCACCCCCGGTATCTGGGGCGCATCGTGCCCAAAATCCTGTACCGCCAGATGCGGCGCTGCATGTGATGTTTGCATGGGGGCTCCCTGCTGCTGAATGGTGGCTCACCCCGAGACGCTGCCCCCTTGCGGAGATTCAGCTTGCCCACGCGTACCTTGGCCGCGCAAGCTTTGTATGCATTTGTGTCCAATGATAAGCGTACGTGACCATGCTCCGGCCATGCGCGCAAACCACGTGGACATGGCGCAACGGGGCGCGCCTAAAATCGGCACTTTTCGTGTAGCCGGATTGCGCCATGCCCTTCGCCGTCAAACCCTATGTCTCCGAAGCCACCCGTTTCATCCAGAGCCTGAAGGTGCAGAACCCCGAACTCGAAGCCAAGCAGAAGCACGGCCGCGCCTTGCTGTGGGACAGGCCGCAAGACTCCCAACTACGCGAAGCTTTCGACGCCGCAGAGGTGCCGCAAAAGCCCTACGTCTACGGCAGCGAGTGAACCCAGGGTGGTGACGCAGACGCCGGTCCGCGCGCCCACCGCTCCCCCGCCCCTGTGCATCCCCGCAGCCCATGTCGCGCCTGGACGCCGTCGAGCTGACCTTGCCGACCACCGATTCCACGCCAGCCGTCGTCGACGGCCTGGCGGTGGCGCGGCTGTACGGCCAGCCCTTGTTCGAGCTGCCGCAAGACCTCTACATCCCGCCCGATGCGCTGGAGGTGTTTCTCGAAGCCTTCGAGGGGCCGCTGGATCTGTTGCTGTACATGATCCGGCGCCAGAATTTCAACATCCTCGACATTCCGATGGCGCAAGTCACGCGCCAGTATCTCGACTATGTCGAGCAGATCCGCCAGCACAACCTCGAGCTGGCCGCCGAGTATCTGCTGATGGCTGCCATGCTCATCGAGATCAAATCACGCATGCTGCTGCCGCGTCCGCCCGCGGCCGAGGGCCAGGAGCCGGAAGACCCTCGTGCCGAACTGGTGCGCCGCCTGCTCGAGTACGAACGCATGAAACTGGCCGCGCAACAGATCGAAGCTCTGCCTCAAGCCGGGCGCGACTTCTGGCGCGTGCAGGTGGTGGTGGAAAAATCGGCCCGGCTGCTGCTGCCCGAAGTCAGCGCCGACGAGTTGCGCACCGCCTGGGCCGAGGTGCTCAAGCGCGCCCGGCTGAACGCGCATCACACCATCAGCCGCGAGCAGATTTCGGTGCGCGAGGTGATGAGCCATGTGTTGCGCCGGCTGCAGGACCGCCGCTTTCTCGAATTCCAGGACCTGTTCGAGCCCGCGCGCGGCCTGGCCTACGCCGTGGTCAGCTTCATCGCCCTGCTGGAGCTCGCGCGCGAAGGCCTCGTGCAGATGACCCAGGCCGAGGCCTATGCGCCGCTCTATGTACGCCTGGCCTATGCGCCGAGTTGAGTGCGGCCTGGTGCAAGGAGGCGTTTGTGCGGGCACCAGACTGGGGCGTGATGCTTTGCTGCGGTGCGCCAACATCGGCATAATGGTTCTCCGTCCCGACGGCACCATGTCACGGGCAGCCCGGAGAACCTCACCTCATGATCGCTGACACGTCTGTCTATGGTGGCAGTCCCGCCACAACGACGCCGCGCAAACCCATCACCCTGCACCGCTTGCGCGCCATGCGTGAAGCCGGTGAAAAAGTGTCCATGCTCACCGCTTACGACGCAGCCAGCGCCAGCCTGCTCGACGCCGCCGGCGTCGACTGCCTGCTGGTGGGCGACTCGCTCGGCATGGTGATGCAGGGCCACGCCTCCACCCTGCCGGTGACGCTGGAGCACGTGGCGTATCACACCGCCTGCGTGGCGCGCGGCAACCGCGGCGCCTGGCTCATTGCCGACCTGCCCTTCGGCAGCTACCAGGGCAGTGTCGAGCAGGCCGTGGCCAGCAGCGTGGCGCTGATGCAGGCCGGCGCGCAGATGATCAAGCTCGAAGGCGGCGGCTGGACCGCACCCGTGGTCGCCGCGCTGGTGGCGCGCGGCATTCCGGTGTGCGCGCATCTGGGCCTCACACCGCAAAGCGTGCATGCGCTGGGCGGCTACCGCATCCAGGGCCGCGATGCGCAAGCGGCCGACACCTTGCGCCAGCATGCCGCGGAACTCGGCGCCGCGGGCGCCGCCATGCTGGTGCTCGAACTCGTGCCCTCCGATCTGGCCGCGCAAATCAGCGCCGATTACCCGGGCATGACCATCGGCATCGGCGCCGGAGCCCGCACCCACGGCCAGGTGCTGGTGCTGCACGACATGCTCGACATCACCGCCGGTCCCAAGCCCCGTTTCGTGCGCAACTTCATGCTGGGCGCCAGCAGCATTGCCGACGCCATCCGCGGCTATGTCCGCGAGGTCAAGGCCGGCCGCTTTCCCGACGAAGCGCAACACGGCTACGTCTGAACCCCTGATCCCCTGATCCACCCGTTGTCGCAGTCCGCGCCTGCCTCCCGCCAACGTGAGTGCGGCAACGCTTCATGCCATGCAAACCGTCCATACCCTCGCTGAACTGCGTGCCGCCCTGCGCGATCTGCCCGACCGGGCCCTGGTGCCCACCATGGGCAATCTGCACGTCGGCCATCTCGCCCTGGTGGCGCGGGCGCGTGAATTGCAGGTGCCGGTGGTGGCCAGCATCTTCGTCAACCGCCTGCAGTTCGCGCCGCACGAAGACTTCGACCGCTATCCGCGCACACTGCAGCGCGACGCGCGACTGCTGGCCGAAGCCGGCTGCGATCTGCTGTTTGCGCCGCACGAGGCGGCGATGTACCCGCAGCCGCAAACCTTTCGCGTGCAGCCGGACCCGGCTCTCGCCGACATCCTCGACGGGGCCTCGCGCCCCGGGCATTTCGAAGGGGTGGCCACGGTGGTGATGAAGCTGTTCCAGATGGTGCAGCCGGCCCACGCCGTGTTCGGCAAGAAGGATTACCAGCAACTGCTCATCATCCGTCGCATGGTGGACCAGTTCGCCCTGCCCGTTGCCATCATCGGGCTCGACACGGTGCGCGACACCGACGGCCTCGCGCTGTCCTCGCGCAACGGTTATCTCACGCCCGAGCAACGCGCGCAGGCGCCGCAACTGCAGGCCGCGTTGCACTGGCTGGCCGGGCAACTGCCCGCCGTCCCGACGCCCGCGGCCCTACAGGCCCTCGAAGCCCAGGCCATGCGGACCTTGGCCGCGCAGGGCTGGGCACCCGACTACCTCACCATCCGCCGCCGCAGCGATCTGTCAGCGGTCGGCAGCGGCGAGGCGCCAAACCGCGCCCCACTGGTCGTTCTCGGCGCCGCACGCCTGGGCGGCACGCGCTTGATCGACAACCTGGAAGTTTGAGGCGCAGCGCCCCGAGTCTTCGGGGTGGCCGGCGCGGCAAAGCTCAGAGCTTGTAGCCCGGGTCGATGCGTTCGAGCTTGCGCAGCATTGCCGGCCAGACGAATGCGCCGCCCATTCCACCCGTTTGCACCCGCATGGCTTCGGCCACCCCGGCGACGATTTGTGGATGCACGGCCGTCAATCCTTCGGCACCGTTCTGCCCGGCGAGCGCCGCCACCTGAATCTGGCAGGTGCTCTCCAGAACGTACATGTTCAGAAAAGCGTCGGCGATGGTCGGCCCCACCGTGAGCAGGCCATGGTTGCGCAGCACGAGGAAATGGGCATGCCCCAAGTCGGCCTGCAGGCGCGGTTTTTCGTCCGGGCGGAACGCCACGCCTTCGTAGTCGTGGTAGGCCAGCGACGCCAGCACGAACGTGCTTTGCTGGCTGATGGCCAGTACGCCCTGCTTTTGCGCGCTGACCGCCACGCCCGCGCGGGTGTGGGTGTGCAGCACGCAACCGGCCTCGGGACGTGCCTCGTGCACCGCGCTGTGGATGACGAACCCGGCCGGATTCACCGGGAAGGGACTGTCATGCAGCTTGTTGCATTGCATGTCCACCTTCACCAGGCTGGATGCGGTGATCTCCTCGAACATGAGGCCATAGGGATTGATGAGAAAGTGATGCTCGCCGCCCGCAACCGACGCCGGCAGCTTGGCGCTGATGTGGGTGAAGACGAGGTCGCTCCAGCCGTGCAGCGCCACGAGGCGGTAGCAGGCTGCCAGGTCGCAGCGCAGCGCCCATTCCTCGGCGCTCACGACTTGTTGCAGCGATGGGATGTTCATGGCTTGTCTCCTGGGGGTTGTGGTGCGACGCCTATTTTCCATGCCTTGCGCGGCTTTGTCAGTCGGGTGGCGGTGTTGCTCGACCGCGCCCGGGCCACCCCATCGCGCGGCGGGTCACGTGCCGAGGATGCCGGCGCTTGGCCATTCCCGTGGACAATCGTGGCTTGGTCGTGGCCCGCACGGCCTTTCTTCCCTGTGATTCCCATGTCCATGCAACATTGCGACGTTCTCATTTTGGGCGGCGGCCTGGCTGGCCTGAGCACCGCCCTGCACTTGGCCGAGCGTTTCCAGGTCACGATCCTGGCCAAACGCGAGCTGGAAGTCTCGTCCAGCCAATGGGCACAAGGCGGCATTGCCGCGGTGCTGGCCGATGGCGACAGCTTCGACGCCCATGTGCACGACACCCTGGTGGCCGGCGCCTTGCTGAATGACCTGCCGGCCACGCGCTTCGTGGTGGAGCACGGCCCCGCCGCCATCGCCTGGCTGCGCGGGCAAGGCGTGCCCTTCGACACCGAGCATGGCGACCTGCACCTCACACGCGAGGGCGGCCACAGCCAGCGCCGCATTGCCCATGTGGCCGATGCCACCGGCGCCGCCATCCAGCGCACCCTGCTGGCGCGGGCGCGGGCGCATCCGCGCATCACTCTGCTGGAAAACCACGTCGCCGTGGACCTCATCACCAACCGCCACATGGACGTGGTCGGCCCGCGCCGCTGCTGGGGCGCCTACGCCCTCAACACCACCAGCAACCGCGTGGAAACCTACCCCGCCGCGCATACCGTCCTGGCCACGGGCGGCGCGGGCAAGGTCTACCGCTACACCACCAACCCCGACACCGCCAGCGGCGACGGCCTGGCCATGGCCTGGCGCGCCGGCTGCCGCGTGGCGAACATGGAGTTCATCCAATTCCACCCCACCTGCCTCTACCACCCCAAGGCCAAGAGCTTCCTCATCTCCGAGGCGCTGCGCGGCGAAGGCGGGCTGCTCAAACTCCCCGACGGTACCCGCTTCATGCCGGCGCACGATGCACGCGCCGAGCTTGCGCCGCGCGACGTGGTGGCGCGCGCCATCGACTTCGAGATGAAAAAGCACGGGCTCGACTGTGTCGATCTCGACATCACCCACAAGGGCGAAGCCTTCATTCGCCAGCACTTCCCCACCATCCATCAACGCTGCCTGGACCTGGGCATCGACATCGCACGCGAACCCATTCCCGTGGTGCCGGCGGTGCACTTCACCTGCGGCGGCGTGCTCACCGATCTGGCTGGCCGCGCCGACCTTCCGGGCCTCTACGCCGTGGGCGAAGTGGCTTATACCGGCCTGCACGGCGCCAACCGACTCGCCAGCAACTCGCTGCTGGAATGCGTGGTGTTCGGCACCGCGGCGGCGCAGGCCATTGGCGAGGCCGAGCAGCCGGCCCTGCTGGCCCCGCGTCCGTGGGACGAAAGCCGCGTGAGCGACGCCGACGAACTGGTTGTCATCGCCCACAATTGGGACGAACTGCGCCGACTCATGTGGAACTACGTCGGCATCGTCCGCACCGACAAACGGCTGGAGCGCGCCGCCCATCGCATTCACCTGCTGCAATCCGAGGTGGACGAGTTCTACGCCAATTTTCGCGTCACCCGCGACTTGCTGGAATTGCGCAACCTGCTGCAAGTCGCCGAGCTCATCGTTCGCTCGGCCCAGTTGCGCCACGAAAGCCGCGGCCTGCATTACAGCCTCGACTGGCCACAAACCGCCGCCCCGGCTGCGCCCACCATCCTCGTGCCTTGAACCCGGTTTCCCGCATGCCGATGCCTGCACCAGCCCATCCCCCCGACATCGCCGGCGTCGCCGCATTGGTCCGCGCTGCGGCGCGCAGCGAAATTGTGCCCCGTGCCCGGAATCCCGCCGCCCGCCTCAAGGCCGACGGTACCTGGGTCACCGACGCCGACCTCGCCATGCAGCGCCGCCTGCAGCGTGAATTGGCAGCGCTGTGGCCGCACATTCCCCTGCTGGGCGAAGAGATGACCGTCGAAGAGCAGCAGCGCCTGATGTCCGAGGAGGCGGCATCACCCAACGGCCCTGGTCTCTGGGTGCTCGACCCGCTCGACGGCACCAGCAACTTCGCCGCCGGCCTGCCCTGCTTCGGTCCCTCGCTCGCCTGGGTGCAGGGCGCGCGCGTGCGCCTGGGCGTGGTGGTGGACGTGATGCGCGACGAAACCTTCAGCGCCACCGAAGGCCGAGGCGCGCAGCTCAACGGCCAGCCTTTGCCTCGGCCAGCCACGCCGATTCCCCTGGCCAAGACGATCGCCTGCGTCGACTTCAAACGCCTGCCTGCGGCGCTCGCTGCCCGACTGGCCACGCACCCGCCCTACAGCTCGCAACGCTCCATCGGCTCCGTCGCGCTGGATTGGTGCTGGGCCGCCGCCGGCCGCTTCCACCTCTACCTGCACGGCAGCCAGGGGCTGTGGGACTACGCCGCGGGCAGCCTCATCCTGTCCGAGGCTGGCGGTCACAGCCGCACGCTGGCTGGCGAGGCGGTGTTCAACAACTCCCTGGACAAGCGCTCTGCGCTGTGCGCGGGCGATGCTGCGCTGTTCGAGCAATGGGCGGCATGGATAACGCGGGAAAGAGCTTGAATCCCCTTCGGCGATGGGCGTGCAACGCGTCCGGCTTCCAGGCTCGGCCCGTGCGGCGTTCCGGGTGTCCGCGCTCCATGCGCGGAAAACCGTCGAACCTAGCTGACATCAGGCAGCACCCAGGCCCGGCACCAAGGCTCCGGGCGCTGACATGGCGCGTTTCTGGGCCGCAGTGAAATCCAGCATCCTGGCGACGCTGCGACGCGCCCTGGCGGCCAGGTCGGCATCGAGCAGGATTTCGCCGCTGCCGGTTTGCAGCGTATGGGCCAGGCCTTCCAGGCCGTTCATCGCCATCCAGGGGCAATGGGCGCAGCTTTTGCAAGTGGCGCTGTTGCCGGCGGTGGGGGCTTCGAGAAAGAGCTTGCCAGGGTTTTGTTGGCGCAAGGCGTGGAACATGCCGTTGTCGGTGGCCACGATGTAGGTGGACGCCGGCATCTCACGCGCTGCCTGGAGAATTTGGGAGGTGGAACCGACGGCGTCCGCCAGGGCGATGACGGAGGCCGGGGATTCGGGATGCACCAGCACCTTGGCCTCGGGATGTTCGCGCTTGAGCAGTTCCAGTTCCAAGGCCTTGAATTCGTCGTGCACGATGCACGAACCCTGCCACAACAACATGTCGGCGCCGGTTTCGCGCTGGATGTAGCTGCCCAGGTGACGGTCGGGTGCCCAGAGGATTTTTTCGCCGCGCGCGTTCAGGTGCCGCACGATGTCCACGGCGCAACTGGAAGTCACCACCCAGTCGGCGCGTGCCTTCACGGCAGCGCTGGTGTTGGCGTAGACCACCGCGGTGCGGTCGGGGTGGGCATCGCACCAGGCCGTGAAGGCGTCGGCCGGACAGCCGATGTCGAGCGAGCAGGTGGCGTCGAGCTCCGGCATGAGCACACGCTTGTCCATCGACAGCATCTTGGCCGTCTCGCCCATGAAGCGCACACCCGCAACGACGAGCGTTCTTGCCGGGTGATCACGGCCGAATCGCGCCATTTCCAGCGAATCGGACACGCAGCCGCCGGTATCCAGCGCCAGATCCTGCAAGTCGGGGTGTACGTAGTAGTGCGCCACGAGCACGGCGTTTTCGCGCGCAAGCCGTTCGCGGCACAGAGCTTGCAGCGCCGAGCGGCGCTCCAGGCTTGGCTCTTGCGGCACACGAGCCCATGCGGGCTGAGTGCCGCAGACCGAGCTTTCAACAGTGATGGGGAATGTGGCTGACATGAACAATACCGTCGTTGAGATGCCAAGTGCGAGCCCTGGCGGACTGAACACGACATGCTGTCGGGGCTGTCGGGGTTGATCCGGGCGGCATGACGAACACCACGCCCTTCAGGCGCCGGTGAAGCGCATGGAGAAGTCCACCGCCGAGACATCTTTGGTCAGCTTGCCGATGGAGATGCGGTCCACCCCGGTTTCTGCCAGCGCGCGCACCGTGGAGAGTTCGACCCCGCCGGACACTTCCAGTTCGGCACGTCCGGCGTTGACGGCCACCGCCTCGCGGAGTTGCTGCAGGCTCATGTTGTCGAGCAGCACCATGCGCGCATCCGCGGTCAGGGCTTCGCGCAACTGCTCCAAGGTCTCCACCTCCACCTGCACGAACACCCCGGGCGGCGCCAGTTGGTACGCCTGCTGCAGCGCGGGTGTGATGCCGCCGGCTGCGGCGATGTGGTTTTCCTTGATGAGGATGCCGTCGTACAGCCCTATGCGATGGTTGTGGCCGCCGCCGACACGCACCGCGTATTTCTGCGCCTCGCGCAGACCCGGCAGGGTTTTGCGGGTGTCCACGATTTTCGCCCGCGTGCCGGCGACGGCGCGCACATAGTCGGCGGTGCGGCTGGCCACGCCCGAGAGCAATTGCAGGAAGTTGAGCAGGGTGCGCTCGGCCGTGAGCAGAGCGCGGGCCGGCCCCTGCAGTTCGAGAATGGTCTGATCAGGCTCCATCGTCCCGCCTTCGGCCACCAGCCAGCGCAACTGCATCGCGGCGTTGACCTGACGCGCGGCGGCCTCGGCCCAGGGTTGACCGCAGAGCATGGCGCGCTCGCGCGCGATGACGCGGGCGGTGGCGCGGGCACGCGGGGCGATGAGCGCGGCGGTGAGATCGCCCGTACCCACGTCCTCACTCAAGGCGCGCTGCGCATCACGCCCCGCAAGTTGCTGGAGCTGCATTCCCGAGGCAGGCAAGACATTCATGGGTTGTGAACGTGGAGAACAGAGGGTCAGTGTAGGGCGTGGGGCCGACGCATGCACTCGGCTGGACAGCTCCGAACACGGCATGGGAGCGGCACCATCCTTGCGACATTGGGTGCCATAGTTCAGGGCCAATGACATCCGACTCGATCTCAATTCAGACTCTATGGCGACAAGGAGCCTTTCTCAGCCACAAATATTCGGGTTTATACGGATCATTTCCACGAAGAACCCGTATTGACAAGCATATATCAGCGAACGCTAATATTGCGCACCCTCAAGGAAATGCCATGGATACTGCTGTCGATTTCGCCCGAATTTCCGTTGCTGCCTTGCGCAAGGGCAACTCGGCCATGCCGCCAGGCAAGCGCATCGCACGCAGCGAAGTGGTGACGGCCTGGCGCGGTGCCGCCGACTGCCGCAATTGCGGCGTGCGACGCATCGCCCTGTTCGGCGCCCTGCAGGTGGAGGATTTCGACGAGATTCACCAGGTCATCGACGACATGCAGTTCTCCGCCGGTCAATTGCTGTTCAGCGAAGGCACGCGCGGCGAGTGGCTCTACACCATCAAGACCGGCTTCGTGAAACTCGAGCGCGTGCTGCCGGACGGCACCCGGCGCATCACCCGCGTGGCCAAACGCGGCGACCTGGTGGGTCTGGAGTGCTTCATCCAGCAGCCTTACATGCACCACGCCTCGGCCATTGGCGCGGTGCGCGTTTGCCGCATTCCGGTGGATGTGATTCGCAGGCTGGAAGAGCATGTGCCCAATTTGCGCCAGGAGTTCCTGGAACGCTGGCACCACGCGCTGCGCGAAACCGACGAATGGGCGCTGTTGCTGGGCTCGGGCACCATCCCGTCGCGTATGGCGCGCCTGCTGCTCAAACTGGCTGAGCCGGAACTCAATGACACCTTTACCTTGCCGAGACGCGGCGACTTGGGCGCCATGCTCGGCGTGGCGCTGGAAACGGCCAGCCGCGTGATCGCGCAGTTCGAGCGGGACGGCATGCTGGAGCATGTCGGTCCTCGCCTGTTCCGCATCAACCGCGCGGCCATGCAGGACCTGATCAGACCGGGCAACGCGGCAGTTTGAGAACGTGTCAGCCAGCGCGATTCAGCGCGCGTCCACCCAGCGCACGATGCTGGCCCACTGGTTCAGGTCTTTCTCGACCTGATGGGGGTTGACGTCCCATAGCGTCAGGCCGTGAGCGGCCATGTGGGCATAGGTCGTGGTGGGCCGAAGCATGCCCAGCAAGGGATAGGGCAAGCGGGCAAAAAACTCGCGCAGTTGCTCGGATGCCCGGGTGCGCTCGTCCACCCGCACCCCCACGAGACCCACGTTCAAATCTTTCAGCCTGCGGTCTTCCTGCAGCTTGGCGAGAAAGTCCTGTGCGGCATAGATGTCGAAAATCGACGCCTGCACCGGCACGATGAGCTTGTCGGCCATGCGCAGCACATCGTTGAAGCGCCAGCCATGCAGACCGGCCGGGGTGTCGATCACCACATGGCTGGTGCCCTCCGGCGGACGAGCGATGTAGTCCGGCCCCAGCTTCCAGGTGCCAATAGGCGCGGCCTGTTGCGGCCGCAGCGACAACCACAGCTTCGACGATTGCTGCCGGTCGGCATCGCCCAGCATGGTCTTGTGGCCCTGAGTGGCCCAATACCCCGCGAGCTGGGTCGACAGCGTGGACTTGCCCACGCCTCCTTTGGGATTGGCAACGACGACGACCGGCATGTTTTTCCCCCAAAAACTCCAAACTACAGGCAGCCAGCAGCTTAAGCCATGCCCGTCCTGGCGTGAAAGCCGGGCCTTCGGGCTGCGGGCCCGGCCGCATGGCAAGCGCCAGGTTTCAGCACGACACGGCACCGCATCGAGGATCACACACCCGCCGCGCCGAGCACCGCCGGGCAGATGCACGGGCCCATGTCGAGCTCGATCCCCGATCGGGATGTCAGGCGATGCGGCAAGCCTGCTCGAAAGCCAGGCGCGGGCTGCGTGGAAACAGGCCGGTCGGGTCGCCGTGGCCCAGGTTGCAGATGAAGTTGGCCTTCACGGAGGTGCCTGCGAAAAAGGCGGCGTTCACAGCGTCGGCATTGAAACCGCTCATCGGCCCACAGTCCAGCCCCAGGCCGCGTGCGGCCAACATGAAATACGCCCCCTGCAGGCTGCTGTTGCGCATGGCGGTGCTGGCGCTGAACTCGGGGTTCCCTTCGAACCAGCTCTTGGCCGTGAGGTTGTGCGGAAACAACTCGGGCAGCTTGTCGTAGAACGCCATGTCCATGCCGACGATGGCGTTGACCGGCGCCTGCAAGGTTTTGTCGCGGTTGCCTTCGCTCATGCAGGGCGCAAGCTTGGCCTTGGCCTCGGGCGACTTGACGAACACCAGCCGCGCCGGGCTGCAGTTGGCGGAAGTCGGACCCCATTTCATGAGGTCGTAGAGCTGGCGCAGCAGGGCGTCAGGTACGGGCTCGGGGGTGAAGCGGTTGTGGGTGCGAGCCTCGGTGAACAGCAGGCGTCGGGCTTCATCGTTCAGGGTCTGCATCGGTTGTCCTCGTTGGTATGAACACGCTGCTATGTTGCAACAACAGCCGCATTTTTGCAGCGCACACCATCAAGCCCCACCCTGCCATGTTCAACCCCAGCAAGGATGAAGTCCGCCTGTTTTTCACCGATGCCTGGCGCCGCCACCGCGAGGGCAGCGTGCTCACGCCGCTGGAACTCATCGCCGTACAGTGGATGGCGCAGCACCCCGAATACCACGACGACCTGGTCGCGGCCAACGCGCTGGAACGCGACTACGCGGTGGAGCAAAGCCAAACCAACCCCTTCCTGCATTTGTCGATGCATCTGTCGATCACCGAACAGGCGTCGATTGACCAGCCGCCGGGCATCAAGCAGGCCTTTGCGCTGCTTGCGGCCAAGCTGGGCGAACACGAGGCGCAGCATGCGGTGATGGAATGCCTCGGCGCGATGCTGTGGACCGCGCAGCGCAGCGGCCTGCCGCCTGACGGCGATGCCTACGTGGATTGCGTGCGCCGGCGTGCCACGCGGGACTGAGCGGCTTTCGGCCTCAAGCCCCGGCTCCCTCCCGTCGACCCCTGCAGCGGTGCTGGCCGTCAAGCCTTGCCGGCGTCCAGGCCACGGGCGCGCCAATGCGCGTCGAGTTGCGCAGTCCAGGTGGCGATCTGCTCGGCGCTTGCGAAACTGGCCTGCAGGCTGTTGCGCAGCAAGCGGTAGGCGTCGGCCGTGCTCAGCCCCGGCACGGCTTGCAGCACGGCGGTGTAATTGGCGTTGACATAGCCGCCGAAATACGCCGGATCGTCGGAATTCACCATGACCTTCACGCCGGCATGCAGCAAGCTGGGCAGATTGTGCGCGGCCATGTCGGGAACAACGCAGAGCTTGACGTTCGACAGCGGGCAGACGGTGAGCGCCACGCCATCGCGCGCCAGGCGCTGCACCAGGGCCGGGTCGTCGTCGGCACGCACGCCGTGGTCGATGCGCTCGGCGCCCAGCAGGTCGAGCGCATCGCGCACATAGGCGGCCGGGCCCTCCTCGCCGGCATGCGCCACCCGCCGCAGGCCCTGCGCCCGCGCCAGCGCATACAAGCGTGCGAATTTGGCGGGCGGGTTGCCGCGCTCGGACGAGTCGAGTCCAAGGCCGATGAAGTGTTCACGCCACGGCCGCGCCGCTTGCAAGGTGGCGATGCCGTCGTCCTCGCTCAGGTGCCGCAGCACCGAAAGGATGTAGGCCACGCTCAGGCCCAGCTCTGCTTCGGCCCGCGAGGCGGCGCGCACCAGCCCGGGCATGAACACCTCGAAGCCGATGCCGCGCGCCGTGTGGCTCTGCGGGTCGAAAAACACTTCGGCGCGCACCACGCCATCGGCCGCGGCGCGCTGGAAATAGGCCCAGGCGAGATCGTCGAAATCCTGCGTCGTGCGCAACACGTCGCAGCCGGCGTAGTACAGGTCGAGGAAGGATTGCAGGCCGTCGAAGGCATAGGCAGCGCGCAACTGCTCACTGCTGGCCCAGCGCAGGGCCACGCCGTTGCGCCGCGCCAGCTCGAAGGCCAGTTCGGGCTCGAGCGTGCCCTCGATATGCACATGCAACTCGGCCTTGGGCGCAGCGCACACCGCCCGCAGCAGCGCCTGGCGCTGGCCCTCTGCTGGCTGCTGCGCGGCGTTCATGCGCGCTTACTTGCCCGGAACCTGGCCTTCCACGCCCTTGACGTAGAAGTCGATGCCATGGAGGAACTTGTCGTCCGCCCTGGCCCCGGCCGCCAGCACGGTGGCGCCGTTCTGGCCGAGGATGGGGCCGCTCCAGATGCTGAAGCTGCCGTCCTTGAGTCCCGCCTTGACCTGGGCCACGCGGCTGCGGATCTTCGCCGGCACCACGCTGGCAATCGACACCAGGTCGATGGCGCCATGCTCCACGCCCCACCAGATCTGCGCCGGCTTCCAGCTGTTGTCCAGCACCTTGCCGGTCTCGACGATGTAGATCGGCGCCCAGTCGATGATGGCCGAGGCCAGATGTGCCTTGGGACCGAACTTCGCCATGTCGCTGTCCCAGCCGAAGGCGTATTTGCCGAGCTTCTCGGCAGTTTGCAGCACGGCCGGGGAGTCGGTGTTCTGGAACAGCACGTCCGCCCCCTGGTTGACGAGCGAGGTGGCGGCCTCTGTTTCCTTCGGCGGATCGAACCACTTGTTGACCCACACCACCTTGGTCGTCACCTTGGGGTTGACCGACTGCGCCCCCAGCGTGAACGCGTTGATGTTGCGCAGCACTTCGGGAATGGGCACCGAGCCCACCACGCCCAGCACGTTGCTCTTGGTCATACCCCCGGCGATGATGCCCGCCATATAGGCGCCCTCATAGGTGCGGGCGTCGTAGGTGCCGACGTTGGTGGCAGTCTTGTAGCCGGTGGCATGCTCGAATTTCACCTTGGGATAATCGCGCGCCACGCGCAGTACCGGCTCCATGAAGCCGAAGCTGGTGGCGTAGATCAGGCCGTCGCCCTGCTGGCACAGGTCGCGCAGCACGCGCACGGCATCGGGGCCCTCGGGCACGTTTTCCACGAACTGGGTGGTGATGCGCGCACCAAAATGCGCTTGCAGCGCCTTGCGCGCCTGGTCGTGGGCATAACTCCAGCCGGCGTCGCCCACCGGGCCGACATAGATGAAACCCACTTTCAGCGGCGCCGCAGCCTGCGCCAGGCGCGGCAGGCCAGCAACGCCCAGAGCCAATGAAGCCCCCAATAAACGAACTCGATCCCTGTTCTGCATCTGCGTGCTCCGAGTGATGGTGTGAGATTCAACTGTATACAATTTTGAGGCCGAGGCGTGACAACACGGCGCGGGCGGGCCAGCCTGTTCATTCCATCGGCCGGAACACCTTGCCCAGCGAGGCCGGCATGTTGACGCGGATCCACACTGGGTTGCGCGACATCAGCGCCAGCACGACGATGGTGGCGACATAGGGCAGCATCGACAGCAGTTGCGACGGCACCTGCACGCCCGCGCCCTGGAAGTAGAACTGCAGCATGGTCACGCCGCCGAACAGATAGGCGCCGAGCAGCACGCGGCCCGGCCGCCAGGTGGCGAAGGTGGTCAGCGCCAGCGCGATCCAGCCGCGCCCCGCCGTCATGCCCTGCACCCACATCGGCGTGTAGATCACCGACAGGTAGGCGCCTGCCACGCCGCACAGCGCGCCGCCGAACATCAGCGCCAGCAGACGGATGCGCCGCACCGGATAGCCCAGCGCATGCGCCGATTGCGGCGACTCGCCCACCGCGCGCAGCACCAGCCCGGCGCGGGTGCGGTGCAGGAACAGGTGGATGCCCAGCGCCAGCAGCATGGTGAGATAGACCATGAGGTGGTGCGAGAACAGCGCGGGGCCGACGAAAGGCAGGCCGGACAGCAGCGGAATGTGCACAGGGCCGAACGGCGGCAGGTTGCGCCCCACGTAGTCCAGCCCGACGAAGGCCGACAAGCCGGCGCCGAACAGGCTCAGCGCCAGCCCGGTGGCGTACTGGTTGGTGCCCAGCCACAGCACCAGCAGGCCGACCAGCGCCGCCAGCAGGCCGCCGACCACGGCACCGGCGCCGAACGCCAGCCACTGGTTGCCGGTGGTCACGGCCACGGCGAACCCGGCGATGGCCGCCATCAGCATCATGCCCTCGGCGCCGAGGTTGACCACGCCCGACTTCTCGTTGACCAGCAGGCCCAGCGAGGCCAGTGCCAGCGGTGTGCCGGCGGACAGCGCCGACGCCAGCAGCAAGGCGAACTCATGCATGGCGCACTCCGGCGCGCGCCAGGCGCACGCGATGCGTCACCAGGGTATCGGCCGCCAGCAGGCAGAACAGCAGCAGGCCCTGGAACACCCCGGTCATGGCATTGGGCAGGCCCAGGCGCGACTGCGCCAGCTCGCCGCCGATGTAGAACATGGCCATGAGCAGGCCCGAGAACACGATGCCCACCGCATGGAGCCGGCCGACGAAGGCGACGATGATGGCGGCGAAACCATAGCCCTGCGACACGTGCGGCGTGAGCTGGCCGAGCGGCCCCACGGCCTCGAGCGCGCCGGCCAGGCCGCTCATGCCGCCCGACAGCAGCAGCACCGTCCACAGCGACTTGCGCGCCGAGAAGCCGGCGTAGCGCGCCGCCTCCGGCGCCTGCCCGCCGACGATGAGGCGAAAGCCCTGCAGCGTGCGGCGCATGAACAGGCTCATCATCACCACCGCGACCATGGCGATGGCGAAGCCGATGTTCAGCCGGGTGTCCGGAATGAGCTTGGGCAAGATCGTCGAGGCGGCGAACAGCGCGGTCTGCGGAAAGTTGTAGCCGTGCGGGTCTTTCCACGGCCCGTACACCAGATCGTCGAGCAGGTATTGCGCCACGTACACCAGCATCAGGCTGGTGAGGATCTCGTTGGCGTTGAATCGGTCGCGCAAAAACGCGACGATGCCCGCCCACGCCATGCCGCCCAGCATCCCGGCGAACAGGATGGGGACCAGCACCCAGCGCGTGGTGCCGTCGCCCGCATGAAGCGCCAACCCGCCGGCGGCAATGGCGCCGAGCACGAACTGCCCCTCGGCGCCGATGTTCCAGACGTTGGCACGGTAGCAGGCCGCCAGGCCGAGGCCGCAGAGGATCAGCGGCGTGGCCTTCATCCCCAACTCGGCCAGGCCATCGAGGTTTTTCACCGGCTCGACGAAAAACAGCGCCAGGCCGGCCAGCGGATTTTTGCCCAGCACGGCGAACAACGCGGCGCCGAACAGCACCGTGACCGCCAGGGCGATGAGCGGCGACAGCAACAACATGGCGCGCGACGGCGCGGCGCGGGGTTCAAGCCTGAGCATGCTGGCTCCTCGGGCTCGCTGCTGCGCGCTCCTCACCATGGTCCTCCCCGCCCGCAAGCAGGAAGTCAGGCGCGGCGATGGCAACAGGCATGGCCGCCAATGCGGCGTCCGTGCGTCCGATTTCAGACCGCCCGGTTTCCTCCTCCCCCACCCTGAGGGGGAGACCGTGAGGGGGAACTGCCGCGTCCCACAGTCCGCTCATCCATTGGCCGATGCGCTCGACCGTGGCCTCGGCGATGGGCAGCGCCGGCGACAGGCGCCCGCGCGCGATGACCACGATGCGGTCGGCGATCTCGAACAATTCGTCCAGCTCCTCGGAAATGACCAGCAGCGCGCATCCGGCGTCGCGCAGCGCCAGCAGTTCGGCGCGAATGTGCGCGGCTGCGCCCACGTCCACACCCCAGGTCGGCTGCGCGACCACCAGAACCTTGGGGGCGCCGCTGATTTCACGGCCGACGATGAACTTCTGCAAATTGCCGCCCGAAAGGCTTTGCGCCGCTGCCTGCGGTCCCGTGGCGCGCACGCCGAAGCGCGCGATGATGGCCTGCGTCCGCGCAGCCACCGCGCCCCAGCGCAGCCAGCCGTGGCGCACGCTCTCGGCGCCGGTATGGGTGAGCAGGGTGTTGGCGGCAAGATCCATGGCCGGCACGGCGCCGCGCCCCAGACGCTCCTCCGGCACCACGCGCAGGCCGGCGTGGCGGCGCTGCTCAGGACTGCTGCCGGCAAGCGATGTGCCGAACAACTGCAAGGAACCCGGCGCCACGCGCAGATTGCCAGCGTCATCAGAGCCGCGCGGCGCGCGAGCGTCCTCGCCCGAGAGCACCGCCAGCAGTTCCCGCTGGCCGTTACCCGAAACACCGGCGATGCCCAGCATCTCCCCCGTGCGCAGTTGCAGGCTGATGTCCTGCAAGTCGACGCCGTAAGGGTCGGCAGCCGGCTGGCTCAAGCCTGAGAGCTGCAGCGCCACCACACCCGGTTGCGCCGGCCGGCGCTTGGGCCGGGCGATGTCGGCACCGACCATCAGGCGCGACAGGCTGGCGTTGCTCTCCCGCGCCGGGTCAACCTCGGCCACCACCTTGCCGGCGCGCATCACCGTGCAGTGGTGGCACAGGGTGCGAATCTCGTCGAGCTTGTGGCTGATGTAGAGAATGCTGCAGCCGGTCGCCGCCAACTTGCGCAGGGTGCCGAACAGCTTGTGCACCGCCTGCGGCGCCAGCACCGAGGTGGGCTCATCAAGGATGAGCAGCTTGGGGTCGGTGAGCAGGGCGCGGATGATTTCCACCCGCTGGCGTTCGCCCACCGACAGGGTATGCACCGGGCGTTCAGGGGCGATGTCGAGGCCATAACCGGCGGCCACCCCGCGGATGCGGCGTGCCACCTCGACCAAGCCGGGTTTGCGGTCCAGCCCGAGCCAGACATTTTCGGCCACGCTCAGGGTGTCGAACAGCGAGAAATGCTGGAACACCATGGCCACGCCTAGACTGCGCGCCACATGCGGGGTGCGCACCTGCACCTGCACGCCGTCGAAGCGGATGCTGCCGCAGTCAGGCTGCACCGCGCCAAAGATGATTTTCATCAGTGTGGACTTGCCCGCACCGTTCTCGCCCAGCACGGCGTGGATCTGCCCCGGCGCGACACGCAGGCCCACGCCGTCGTTCGCCACCACGCCGGGGTAGCGTTTGCCGATGTTCTCGAGTTCAAGCCGCCACGCCATCCACATCCCCCTTGCCTGCCATTGGTCCCGCGTCGCGCTAGCCGGGCCTGGCCACCGCCGGGCCGAGATGGCCCGCTGCCTCACGGCTCCAGTTGGCGTTGTCCCGCTCTGCCAGTGCGATTTTGCATCCGCCCACATACACGGCCGCAACGTTGCGCTCATCCGCCAGGGTCATCCACGCGAACAAACGCTCGTGCAAGCTGCGTGCCATGTCCTGCCGGCGCTGCTGCACGGCTCCATCCGCCCAGCGCCACACCACCACGTCGGCGGCGGTGCCAGGGGCGAAATGGCCGATCTCGTGCTCCAGCTCCAGCGCGCGCGCCGCGCCGCGCGTGGCGGCGTACAAGCCCTGCCAGGCGGTGAGGCGCTGACCTTGAAGCGCCAGCACCTTGTAGCCGTCGGCCAGGGTGCGCAACTGGCACAGGCTGGTGCCGCCGCCGACATCACTGGCGGGGGCGACGCCCACGCCGGCGCGCTCGGCCCGGGCCCAGTCGAGCAGGCCGCTGCCGAGGAACAGGTTGGAGGAGGGCGAAAAGGCAATGCTGCAGCCGGCCTGCGCCATGCGGTCGCGATCGGTGTCGTCGAGCCAGATGCCGTGCGCCAGCATGCTGCGGCGGGTGAGCAGGCCGTGGCGGTCGTACACGTCGAGATAGCTGCGGCTGTCGGGGAACAGCTCGGCGATCCAGCGCACCTCGTCGCGGTTCTCGGCAACGTGCGTCTGCATGTAGAGCCCACCGGCGCGCTGCGCATAGCGCTGCAGCAACCCCCCGGCCATGGCCAGTTGCTCGGCGCTGCTGGTGGCGGCGAAACGCGGAGTGACGGCGTAGGCGAGGCGATCGACACCATGCCAGCGTTCGATGAGCTCGACGCAATCGCGCTCGGCCTGCGCCACGTCGTCACACAGGTCGGCAGGACAGTTGCGGTCCATCAGCACCTTGCCGGTGATGAGGCGCATACCCAGGCGCCGACCGGCCTTGAACAGCGCGTCGCTGCTCGTCTTGTGCACCGTGGCGAAGACCAGCGCCGCGGTGGTGCCATGTGCGAGCAGGGCGTGCAGGAACCGCTCGGCACCGAGCCGGCTTTGCTCGGCGTCGGCATAGCGTGCCTCGGCTGGAAAGGTGTAGCGTTCCAGCCAGTCGAGCAGTGCAGCGCCAAACGAGGCGATGACGTCGAGCTGCGGCGCGTGCACATGCGGATCGATGAACCCGGGCAGCACGAGATGGCCGCGCCAGTCCTGCTGCGCCCAGCTCGCATCGGGCGGATCGTCGGCAGGCCGCACCGCATGCACCCGACCATGCTCGATGAGCAGCCAGCCGTCGGGCTCGAAGCGCACCGCGCCGGTGGCATCCTCGCTCCAGCCGGGGTCGCGCAGAAAGTACAAGATGTCGCCGCACAAGGCCAGGCGCGGGTGCGCCGCGCCCGACGCAGGCGCAAGGTTGGGCGGACGATCAGTGGAGCGTGCAGTGGGCGTGGTCATCGTAAGGTTCTATCGGAGGCATCGTGCCGGGCGGCCGTCGTGCGTGTCGGCGTTGGCGTGAAATTCAGTCTGCCGGAAACAGCGCATAGCGCAGCAGGAACAGCCCGGCAACCACCCACAGCGCCGGATGCACGTCGCGCGCCCGCCCGGTGAGCAGCTTGAGCGCGGCGTACGTGATGAAGCCGAAGGCCAGGCCGTTGGCGATGGAGTAGGTGAACGGCATGATCAGCGCCGCCAGGGCCGACGGCACGGATTCGGTGATGTCGTCCCAGTCGATAGCCAGCAGCTCGCGCATCATCAGTCCGGCCACGTAGAGCAGGGCCGGGGCGGTGGCGTAGGCCGGCACCACGGCGGCCAGCGGCGCGATGAACAGCGCGGCGAGAAACAGCAGCCCGACCGTGAGGGCGGTCAGGCCGGTGCGTCCTCCTGCCTGCACGCCCGACGCGCTTTCGATGTAGGCGGTGGTGCTGCTGGTGCCCAGCAGCGAGCCGGAGAAGATGGCCAGGCTGTCGGCGAACAGCGCGCGTCCCAGGCCGCTCTGGCCGTCCTGCGCGCCTTCCTTCAGCAGGCCGGCCTTGCGGGCGATGCCGGTGAGAGTCCCTGTGGCGTCGAAGATCTCCACCAGCACGAACACCAGGATGATGTGGAAAAACCCGGTGTGCAGCGCGCCCAGGATATCGAGCTTGAGGAAGGTGGGCGCAATGCTCGGCGGCAGCGCGATCAGCCCCTGGTACTTGGTCAGGCCGAGTGCGATGCTGGCGAGCGTGACGGCGACGATGCCGATGAGGATCGCCCCGCGCACCCGCCAGTAGTCCAGCAGGGCGATGAGCAGAAAGCCGCCGGCGGCCAGCACCACCGGCAGCGAGGCCAGGTTGCCCAGGCCGACCTTGGTCGCCGGGTTGGCCACGACGATGCCCGCGTTGGACAGCGCGATGATGGCGAGGAACATGCCGATGCCGGCCGCGATGGCGCTGCGCAGCGACTTCGGGATGCCGGCCACCAGCCAGGAGCGCACGCCGGTGATGGTCAGCAGGATGAAGATGCAGCCGGAGATGAACACCGCGCCCAGCGCCTGCTCCCAGGTGAAGCCCATGCCCTTGACCACGGTGAAGGCGAAGAAGGCGTTCAGCCCCATGCCCGGGGCCAGGCCGATGGGCCAGTTGGCGACGAAGGCCATGATGAAGGTGCCGAGCGCCGCCGCCAGGCAGGTGGCGACGAACACGGCGCTCGCGTTCATGCCGGTGGTCGACAGAATCGACGGGTTGACGAAGATGATGTACGACATGGTGAGAAACGTCGTCACCCCCGCCAGAATTTCGGTGCGCACATCGGTGCCATGCGCATCGAGCTTGAACAAGGTTTGCAGATTCATGAACAGTCTCCTCGGGTGTGGGCGCTTCGTTCGTTGTGGCGAAGTCGGTTGTGGCGCGTGCCGGGTCGGCTCGGGTTTTGGATGAGGGGCGCTGGACTCAGGCGAGGTCCGGCGCCTGGCCGGCAGATGCGCGAATATGCTCGCGCAGCCAGCGGTGCGCAGCGTCGTGGTGAACACGAGCATGCCAAAGCAGGTAGTAGGTGAGCGGCGGAAACGGCACTGGACAGGGCAGGATGCGAACCGCCAGGCCCGCGTCCACATAGCGCTGGCAGAAACGCCGGCCGGTAGTCAGCACCAGCAGGCTGCGCGCCACCAGGCCGGGGATGAGGTTGAAAAAAGCGCAGTGCACCGTGACGTGTCGTTGCAGTCCGAGATGGTGCAGATGCTGGTCGATCACGCCCTCGCCGGCGATGCGCAGCGGCGACGGCGCCACATGCTCGGCCTGCAGGTACTGCGCCAGATCGAGGCCGCGGCGCAGCGCCGGATGATCGGCCGCGACCAGGCAGACGATCTCATCCTCCAGCAGCGGAGCGAGATGCAGATCCTGCGGCGGCTCCAGCCAGTTGCCCAGCACGGCGTCGACGGCGCCATCGGCCAGGGCGTGGCGGTAATCCAGCGTGGCCGACAGCGGCAGCACGTCCACGCCACACAGCGGCGCCTCGCGCTTGAGCGTGGCGATCAGTTGGGGCAGGAACGCCGGGTCCATGTAATCGGCCGCGGCCAGGCGGAACTGGCGCGTGCTGCGCATCGCATCGAAACGCCCAGCACCCTCGAGCAGACGCTGGGCCTCACGCAGGATGCAGGCGGTGGGCTCGATCAAGCTGGCGCCGAACGCGGTGGGAACCATGGCATTACCGCTGCGCACCAGCAGTTCATCGCCGGTAAGGCCGCGCAGCCGTCGCAAGGCCCCGCTCACGGCGGGTTGGGTCGATCCCAGTCGCATGGCAGCGCGGGAAACGTTCGATTCGGTCAGCACGGTATGCAGTACCCGGATGAGATGCAGGTCAATGGAGTCCAGCGCATTGTTCATGGTGCAGTTCCTTGCGGCATCAGCCGGGATGCATGTTTTGTATACAGTTCAGCATATGTCAATGGCGCCCGATCGTGGCCCAATCCTTGCTGGATGTCGCACAACGCGGCTTCGCAAGTCCAACCGTCCGAGGACCCGGAATCCTTCATGAACTCCTTACCCATCCGCTTCGTCCACCGCGGCCGCATCGCCGAGGTGGACGGCCTGCCCATCACCACCACCGTGCTGCAATGGCTGCGCGAGCATGCCCGTTGCTGCGGCACCAAGGAAGGCTGCGCCGAAGGCGACTGCGGCGCCTGCACCGTGGTGGTGGCGGAGTTGACGGACCGCGTCGCGCGTGGCGAGACTCGAGGAAGCACCGGGCCCGGAGCGATCGCGAGTGGCGGCGTCGCCGTCGGCCCGCTGCACCTGCGCCCGATCAACGCCTGTATCCGCTACCTGCCCACGCTGCACGGCAAGGCGCTGCTGACTGTCGAAGATCTGCCAGCCCTCGCCCCCGGCCGTCCATTGCATCCGGTGCAACAGGCCATGGTCGATTGCCACAGCTCGCAATGCGGCTTCTGCACCCCAGGGTTCGTCATGTCGCTGTATGCCAGCTATGAGCGCCACCAGGGCGCGGGCACCCGGCCCACGCGGCAGCAACTGGCCGACGATCTGGCGGGCAACCTGTGTCGCTGCACCGGCTACCGACCCATTCTCGACGCCGGCCAGGCCATGTTCGACGCCTCCCCCGCCCGCCTCGACCCCGAGCCCATCGCCGCGCTGCTGCGCACCATCGCTGCCGAAACGCCCGAGCCGTTCGTGCACGCCGCGCCCAACCCGGCCTACCCCGATGCGCAAGGCCGGCCACGCATCGACCGCTTCATCGCCCCCCGCACCGTGGCGGCGTTCGGCGCCGCGCTGGCCCAGGCCAGCGATGCCGCGAAGCCCGAGGCGGCAGCGACGCCACAGCCCCCCGGGGGGGCGCACGCCGAAGGCGGGCAGGGGCGCACCATCGCGGCGTCGGCGCCGAGCCGCCTCAAGGCGACGCCGCCGCCCCCTCGGGGGGCGCACGCCGAAGGCGGGCAGGGGCGCACCATCCTGGCGGGTGCCACCGACATCGGCCTCTGGACCAACAAGCAGTTCCGCGATGTCGGCGATCTGTTGTACCTCGGCAATGTGCGCGAACTCGCCGCCATCGAACGTGAGGACACCCTGCTTCGCATCGGCGCCGCCGTCCCGCTGGAAGACGCCTGGACTGCGCTGGTGCAGACCTGGTCCGAGCTGCGTGAAATGGCGCTGCGCTTCGCCGGCCCCCCGGTTCGCCATGCCGGCACCCTGGGCGGCAACGTGGCCAACGGCTCACCGATCGGCGACAGTGCCCCCGTGCTGCTGGCGCTCGATGCTGTGCTGGTGCTGCAACACGGAAATGCCATACGCCGCCTGCAGCTTGCCGCGTTCTATCTCGACTACATGAACAACGCGCTGCGGCCCGGCGAGTTCCTGCGCGCCATCGAACTGCCACTGCCGGCTGCAGCGGATGCGCTGCTGCGGCTGCGCGCCTACAAGCTGTCCAAGCGCTACGACTGCGACATTTCGGCGGTGAGCTGCGGGCTGGCCGTGCGGCTTGATGCGCAAGGCCGCATCGACCACGTCCGCCTCGCCTTCGGCGGCATGGCCGCGGTGGTGAAGCGTGCCGCGCAGGCCGAAGCCGCGCTGCTCGGCCAGCCCTGGACCGAGGCCAGCGTGCGCGCCGCGATGCGGGCGCTCGACGCCGACTTCCAACCCCTCACCGACCTGCGCGCAAGCAGCACGCACCGCCAGCGCGTGGCACGCAACCTGCTGTGGCGCTTCTGGCTCGAAACCCGCGTCGATACGCCCTTGAGCAGGGCGCAAACCCATGTCTGGGCGGGGCTGAATCCGACGCTGCACACGGTTTGAGGAATCCCCATGAACAAACCTGTCGAACCCCTGCACACGGTTCCCGCGATGTCGGGTTTCGCCCGCCATGGCGCCCCTGCCTGGGCCGAAGCCGAATGGCCCGCGCTGCGCGACGGCGCCCGCGTGGGCGTGAGCCCGCCGCATGAGTCGGCCCATCTGCACGTCAGCGGCCAGGCCGCCTACACCGACGACACACCCGAGCTGCACGGCACGCTGCACGCCGCGCTCGGCCTCTCGCCGCTGGCGCACGGCACGCTGCTCGGCGTCGATCTGGAGCGCGTCCGCGCCCAGCCCGGCGTGGTGGCGGTGTTCACCGCAGCCGACATCCCAGCGGTGAACGACTGCGGCCCGGTGGTGCACGACGATCCCATCCTCGCCGCCGGGGAGCTGCGCTTCGTCGGCCAGCCGGTGTTCCTGGTGGTGGCCACCACCCAGGTGCTGGCGCGGCGCGCCGCCGCGCTGGCCCGCGACGTCATCCGCGCCGAAGCCCTGCCCGCGCTGCTCACCGCGCGCGAGGCGCATGCGCAAGGCCGCTATGTGCTGCCGCCCATGCACCTGCGGCGCGAAGCCGCGCCCGGCGCGCTGGAGCAGGCCATGGCCGCAGCGCCCCACCGCCTGCAGGGCAGCCTGAGCGTGGGCGGGCAGGAACAGTTCTACCTGGAAGGCCAGGTGGCCTACGCCATGCCGACCGAGAACGCCGGCATGCGCGTGCTCTGCTCCACCCAGCACCCGAGCGAAATGCAGCATGTGGTGGCCCACATGTTGGGCTGGTTGCAGCATCAGGTGCAGGTGGAATGCCGCCGCATGGGCGGCGGCTTCGGCGGCAAGGAGTCGCAGTCGGCGCAGTTCGCCTGTTGCGCGGCACTGGCGGCGCACAAGCTGCAGCGTCCCGTGAAGCTGCGCCTGGACCGCGACGACGACTTTCTCATCACCGGTCGGCGCCACGGCTTCGAGTACGACTACGCCGTGGGTTTCGACGACGACGGCCGCATCCTCGCCTACGAGGTGACGCTGCTCGCCGACGCCGGACACTCGGCAGACCTGTCCGGTGCCGTGGTCACGCGCGCCATCTGCCACGTGGACAACGCCTACTGGCTGCCCAACGTCGCCATCCACGGTTACGCCACGCGCACCAACACCCAGAGCAACACCGCGTTTCGCGGCTTCGGCGGGCCGCAGGGGGCGCTGGTCACCGAGTGCGTGCTCGACTCCATCGCCCGCAAGCTGGGACGTGATCCACTGCAGGTGCGACGCGCCAATGTCTACGGCATCGGCCGGAACAACCACACACCCTACGGTCAGGGCGTGACCGACAACGTCATCGCCGCCCTGGTCGATCAGCTTGCCGCGAGCGCGGACTACGACGCACGCCGTGCCGCCGTGGCCCGCTTCAACGCCGGCAGTCCCGTGCTGAAAAAGGGCCTGGCGCTGACCCCTGTGAAATTCGGCATCTCGTTCAATGTCCCCCACCTCAACCAGGCGGGCGCGCTGGTCCATATCTACGCCGACGGCAGCGTGCTGGTGAACCACGGTGGCACCGAAATGGGCCAGGGCCTGAACACCAAAGTGGCGCAGGTGGTGGCACAGGAACTCGGGCTGGACTTCGGCAGCGTGCGCTGCAGCGCCACCGACACTCACAAGGTGGCCAATACCTCGGCCACCGCTGCCTCCACCGGGGCCGATCTCAACGGCATGGCGGCGCTGGACGCTGCCTCCACGCTGCGTCAGCGCCTGGCCACCTTCGCCGCCGAGCGCTACGGCGGCCGCGCTGAAGCGGTGCATTTTCGTTCCGGCCAGGTGCGGATCGGCACCACCACCCTGCCCTTTGCCAGCCTCGTGCGCAAGGCCTACGAAGCGCGCGTGCAACTGTGGAGCGACGGCTTTTACGTCACCCCCGACGTGCGCTGGGACCCCAAAACCCTGACGGGCCACCCGTTCTACTACTTCGCCTACGGTGCGGCGGCGAGCGAGGTGCTGGTGGATACGCTCACCGGCGAATGGCGGCTGCTGCGCGCCGACATCCTGCATGACGCCGGCCGCTCGCTCAACCCGGCCATCGACATCGGTCAGGTCGAAGGCGCCTTCATCCAGGGCATGGGCTGGCTCACCATGGAGGAGCTGGTGTGGCACCCGAAAACCGGACTGCTGCTCACCCACGCCCCCAGCACCTACAAGATTCCCACCGCCAACGATTGCCCGGCCGCCTTGCACACGACGCTGTTCGACAACCCCAACGCGCAACCCACCATCCACCGCTCCAAGGCCGTGGGCGAGCCGCCGCTGCTGCTGCCGTTCTCGGTGCTGCTGGCGCTGCGTGACGCCATCGCCGCCGTCGGCGACCATCGCCACGACCCGCCGCTGCGCGCGCCGGCCACGCCCGAAGCCATTCTCGACGCCATCGAGGCGGTGCGCGCCGCACAGCCGGCGACGCAGCTCGTCGTGCCGATCGCCGGAGCCTGCGCCAGCACCGACGCCGTCTGAAGCCCGGAGCACCTGCATGACACCGAACCCGCAAGTCCCGCCGCTCGCCGTCTGTGTCGAAGTCGCACAGGTGCGGGGTTCGGCGCCACGCGAAATCGGCGCGCGCATGCTGGTACGCGCGCACGACGCGCAAGGAAGCATCGGCGGCGGGCATCTGGAATGGCTGGCGCTGCAGCGCGCGCGCAAGCTGCTGGCGCAGTGGCGGCTTGCACCAGCGCAGGCCGGCGAGCAGCAGGAAACCCACCCCCTCGGCCCCAGCCTGGGCCAGTGCTGCGGCGGCGTGGTGACGCTGCGCTACCTGCCCTGGGATGCGCCCGATCTGCCCAGGCCGGCCCCGCTGTTCCATCTGCAATTGCATGGTGCCGGACATGTCGGCCGGGCACTCGTCAAACTGCTGGTCACGCTGCCCTGCACGGTGCAATGGGTGGACGTGCGCGACGCAGCGTTTCCCACGGCCGATCCAGCCGAGCACGACGGCCCGGCGCGCATCACGCGCCTCGCCGTGGACAGTCCCGAAGCCGAAGCGGCACTGGCCCCGCCCGGCGCCTTCTACCTGGTGATGACCCACAGCCACGCGCTGGACCAGCAGATCTGTGAAGCCGTGCTGCGGCGTGGCGATGCCGGCTGGCTCGGGCTGATCGGCTCGAACAGCAAGCGCGCGCGCTTCGTGCACCGCTTGCAGGCGCGCGGCCTGTCAGCGGCATCGCTCGCCGGCCTGGTCTGCCCCATCGGCGTGGGCGGCATCCCCGGCAAGCAGCCCGAGATCATCGCCCTGGCGGCGGCAGCGCAACTGCTGCAGCTTGCAGCCAGCCGGCCCAGCCCTGCAAACCCGCAGTGCCGGCTGCCGCAGCGCCCCGCGGCCCACGCCGACTGGGGCGCATCGATCGGGTGAGCGCCCCTAGGAGCCTGGGCGGCAGAAGGCTTTGATGTCGGCGAAGGTGGGCGTGTTGCGATATGCATGCATGCCCACGAGTGACCGCCCCTATGAGCCGGAGCAGGTGATGCTGCTGCCGGCGGCGCC
>JAGWMO010000010.1:0-104845 GCA_028871675.1 Betaproteobacteria bacterium | reverse complement strand
CGCCTGCGGCGCCGCAACTTGGACACACGAAACCCTGCGGCCAGCGCAGTCGCTCCAGGTAGCTCAGGCAGGCGTCCTCGCTGCTGAACCAGTCGAGGAATTCGCTCCAGTTGCGTGGGTAGTCTTGACCCGCTTCGGGCGCTGCAATATGCTGGGCATTCATCCAGTTGTTCCGGCGTTGCTGGAGCTAACAGGATACCCCTTTTTTATATACAGCTTATGAGGGACCGGCAGATGGCCCCGCAGCTTGCCAATGCGGGTGAGGTGCGCAGGCTGCGCTCCGAGCCTCGACGGCGGCCTGCAGCACCGGAGCATGCTGTCTCCCAGCGGAAACGGCCATAGCCTGCAAAACCGTCAGCACTGTTTTGCCCCCATGCGCGGCAGGCGTCGGGATAGACCCTGATGCACCGCAACATAAGCTGCGCTATTGTTTGCAACAATCACAAAAACAGTCCGTTCACAAGCCTGTCACCATGAATGCTCCCATCCCCCAGAACCTCGTCGCCCGCGCCCAGCGCCAGGCCGAGGTCGTGGCCGCACTGTCCGACGTGCTGCCTGCGTCCTGCCTGCTGTGGCAGCGCGAGGACGTGGCCCCTTACGAATGCGACGGCCTGGCCGCCTACCGCCAGCAACCACTGGTGGTGGCGCTGCCCGAGACCGAGGCACAGGTGGCCGCGGTGCTGCGCGTCTGTCATCACCTGAAGGTGCCAGTGGTGGCGCGTGGTGCCGGCACCGGGCTGTCGGGCGGAGCGTTACCGCATGTGGACGGCGTGCTGCTGGCGCTCTCGCGCTTCAACCACATCAAGTCCATCGACAAGCTGGCACGCACGGCCACGGTGGAGTGCGGCGTCCGCAACCTGGCGATTTCCGAGGCCGCCGCGCCCCACGGCCTGTACTACGCGCCCGACCCCTCCAGCCAGATTGCCTGCACCATCGGCGGCAACGTGGCGGAAAACTCCGGCGGCGTGCATTGCCTGAAATACGGCCTCACCGTGCACAACGTGCTGCAAGTGCGCGGCTACACCGTGGAGGGCGAGCCCATCACGGTGGGCAACCTGGCCGGCGACTCCGCGGGGCCGGATCTGCTGGCCGTGGTCATCGGCAGCGAAGGCATGCTGATGGTCGTCACCGAAGTGACCGTCAAGCTCATTCCGAAGCCGGTGCTGGCGCGCTGCATCATGGCCAGCTTCGACGATCTGCGCAAGGCCGGCGACGCCGTCGCCAGCCTGATTGCCGATGGCATCATCCCCGCCGGACTGGAAATGATGGACAAGCCCATGACGGCGGCGGTCGAGTCCTTCGTCCACGCCGGCTATGACCTGAACGCCGAGGCCATCCTGCTGTGCGAGTCCGACGGCACGCCGGAAGAGGTGGAGGAGGAAATCGGCCGCATGCTCGCGGTGCTGCAAGGCTGCGGCGCCACAGCCCTGACCATCAGCCGCGACGAAGCCGAGCGCCTGCGCTTGTGGAGCGGACGCAAGAACGCCTTCCCCGCCTCGGGCCGCATCTCCCCCGACTACTACTGCATGGACGGCACCATCCCGCGCAAGCGTGTGGCCGACATGCTGCTGGCGATCCAGGACATGGAGCGCGAGTTCAGTCTGCGCTGCGTCAATGTGTTCCATGCCGGCGATGGCAATCTGCATCCACTGATCCTGTTCGACGCCAATCAGACTGGCGAACTGGAACGCGCCGAGGCCTTCGGCGCGAAAATCCTCGAGGCCTGCGTCGAGATGGGCGGCTCCATCACCGGCGAACACGGTGTGGGACTGGAGAAAATCAACTCCATGTGCGTGCAGTTCAGCCCCGAGGAACTCGAACAGTTCCTGGCCATGCGTCGCGCCTTCGACCCCGCGGAGCACCTCAACCCAGGCAAGAACATCCCCAGCCATGCGCGTTGCGCCGAGTACGGCAAGCTGCACGTGCGTGGTGGGCGTGTGGCGTTTCCAGAGTTGCCTCGCTTTTGAGCCGCACACGCACCTCGCCTGGCGCAGCTTTCACCTTTCCTATCCCTGGGAGACGCCGGGAGGGACATCCGGAGTCTTCGCGCAGCGCGGCTTTCACCTCCCCCACGGGTGGGAGAGGCCGGGAGGGGAAAGCGCAACAACCCTCCCCCTTTTGCCCACCCTTTCATCGACTGAACCCGTGAACCCATCCGACACACTCGCCACACTGCAGGAGCAGGTGCGGCAGGCAGCAACCCAGCACACCCCGCTGACCGTGCGCGGCGGCGGCAGCAAGTCCTGGCTGCATCCCGCCTCGCGCCAGGCGCGCGCTGGCGCCACGCTGGATCTGAACGCGTACGCCGGCATCGTCAGCTACGAGCCCACCGAACTCGTCGTCACCGCCCGCGCCGGCACACCGCTGGCCGAGCTGGAAGCCCTGCTTGCGGCCCAAGGCCAATGCCTGCCGTTCGACCCACCGCATTTCGCCCACACCGGCGCCCGCGCCACCGTGGGCGGCATGGTGGCGGCGGGACTTGCCGGTCCCGCCCGCCAGGGCGCCGGCGCGGTGCGCGACTATGTGCTGGGCGCCGTGCTGCTGAACGGCCGCGCCGAGGTGCTGCATTTCGGCGGCCAGGTGATGAAGAACGTCGCCGGCTTCGACGTCTCGCGCCTGCTGGTGGGGTCGATGGGCTCGCTCGGCGCCATTCTGGAAGTCTCGCTCAAGGTGCTGCCACGCGCCCCGGCTCATGCGACGCTGGTGTTCGAGATGAGCAAGGAGCGCGCGATCGAGCAAGTCAACATCTGGGGCAGCCAGCCGCTGCCCATTGCCGCCAGTGCCTGGTGCTGCGGCGGCAATGGCGCCGAACACCTCCTCCACCTGCACCTGCGCGGCGCCCAGGCTGCGGTGGCTGCCGCCTGCTCCCGCCTGGGTGGAGAGCAAGTGGACGACGTCGCGGCCACCGAGTTATGGCACGGCCTGCGTGAGCAAACCCTGCCTTGGTTCGCCACCACCTGGGCGCAACCCGGGGCTGCCGGCGAAGCCCTATGGCGCCTGGCGGTGCCGCCTACCACGCCGCCCCTGCGCCTGCAGGGCGATCTGCTCATTGAATGGGGCGGTGCCCAGCGCTGGCTCAAAACCGCACTGCCCGCCGCCGTGATGCGCGAAGCCGCCGCACGGGCCGGAGGCCACGCCACGCGCTTTCGCGGCGGCGACCCGGACACGCCGGTGTTCACCCCGCCGGTGCCGCCGCTAGACCGCATCCACCGCGAGATCAAGCGCGCCTTTGATCCTCACGGCCTCTTTCCGACGGTGATGTCGGACTGAACCCGGCACCGACGTCATTCCGCCCTTCGAGCCTCAACGCCGCCTTCTCACGCCCCCTTGCGTCTGCCTTCATGGAAACCCGCCTCTCCCCCGAATTCGCCGGCACGCCCGACGGCCAGCAAGCCGAGAGCATCCTGCGCGCTTGCGTGCATTGCGGTTTTTGCACCGCCACCTGCCCCACCTACCAGTTGCTCGGCGACGAGCTGGATGGCCCGCGCGGACGCATCTACCTCATCAAGCAGGTGCTCGAGGGCGCCGTGCCCACGCGCAGCACCCAGCAGCATCTGGACCGCTGCCTCACCTGCCGCAACTGCGAAACCACCTGCCCCTCGGGCGTGGCCTACGGCCAGTTGGTGGACATCGGCCGCCGTGTGGTGGATGCCAAGGTACAGCGCCCTCTGGCCGAACGCGCCAAACGCTGGGCGTTGAAGGAAGGCCTCACCTCGCCGCTGTTCGGCACGGCGATGAAGCTCGGTCAGACGCTCAAGCCGCTGGTGCCGAAATCGCTGCAAGAGAAGGTGCCGCCGGCGACACCAGCCAGCCCCTGGCCGACGCGCGAACACGCGCGCAAGGTGCTGATGCTGGCCGGCTGCGTGCAACCGGCGATGGCGCCGAACATCAACGCCGCCACGGCACGCGTGCTCGACGCCCT
Organism: Betaproteobacteria bacterium; assembly: GCA_028871675.1. GTDB lineage: Bacteria > Pseudomonadota > Gammaproteobacteria > Burkholderiales > Burkholderiaceae_C > Thiomonas_A. Next base: position 100,923 of record JAGWMO010000010.1, on the reverse strand, counting down.
GGGGGTGCAGGCGCTGGTGGCTGAAGGTGCCGGCTGCTGCGGCGCCATCCGCCAGCACCTGAGCGACCACGACGGCGCACTGGCCGACATGCGCCGCAATATCGATGCCTGGTGGCCGCTGGTGCAGCGCGGCATGGTCGAGGCCATCGTCGTCAACGCCTCCGGCTGCGGCGTGCTGGTGAAGGACTACGGCCGTGAACTGCAGCACGATCCGGCCTATGCCGACAAAGCCGCGCGCGTCTCTGCGCTTGCGCGCGACCCGATCGAATTCCTCGCCGCGCACAGCCAGCAGATCGCCGCCAAACTGAAGCGCAAGCCAGCTGAGAACCTGGCCTGGCACCCACCCTGCACCTTGCAGCATGGCCAACGCCTGGGCGGGCAGGTGGAGTCGCTGCTGCGCGGCCTGGGTTTCAGCGTCAGCCTGCCCGCCGAGAGCCACCTGTGCTGCGGCTCGGCCGGCACCTACTCCGTGCTGCAGGCGGATTTGTCGAAGCAGTTGCGCGAGCGCAAGCTCAAGCACCTGGCCTATGTGGCACCGCAGCGCATCCTCAGCGCCAACATCGGCTGTATCCAGCACTTGCAAGCCGGCACCACCATGCCGGTGCAGCACTGGCTGGAGTTCCTGGACGAAGCCTTGCGGAACTGAGATCGGGCCAAGAACGGTCAAACGTCAAACGGGAAAACGTCAAACGCGTCAAACGGCGGTCAAACGGGGTCTGACCCCGATTAATTCGCGGGCGAAGCTCGGACAGCCCTGGCAGGGTCAACCGCTCGCCACGGGCGACGACATGGGGTTGTCCAGCGCGATCTCGATGTCAGCCCGCAGCGCATCCGGCTGGGTCTGCGGCGCGTAGCGGCGGATCACCTGGCCATCGCGGCCCACCAGGAATTTGGTGAAATTCCATTTGATGACTTCGGTGCCGAGCACGCCACTGGCCTGGTCCTTGAGCCAGCGCCACAACGGGTGGGTATGGGCGCCGTTGACATCGATCTTGTCGAACAACGGAAATTCGATGCCGTAGTTGATGCTGCAAAACTGGGCGATCTGCTCCGACGTGCCCGGCTCCTGCGCGCCGAACTGGTTGCAGGGAAAGGCCAGCACCTCGAAACCCCGGTCGTGATAGGCATGATGCAGCGCCTGCAGCCCCGCGTACTGCGGCGTGAAACCGCAGGCGCTGGCGGTGTTGACGATGAGCAGCACCTTGCCGCGCCAATGCGCCAGCGACTGCGCCTGGCCGTGGATGTCGGCGGCACTGAAATCGAACACGCTGGGGATCGCGGGTTTCGTCGTGGTATCGGTATCGGCGGCGCTCATATCGGAGTCTCCCGTGGCGCATGGGGCTGCGGCGGCAACGCCGGTTGGCGCCAGGCCGCGAGCAGGATGGCCAGCAAAATGAGGCTACCACCGATCAACGCCTGCACACTGAGTCGTTCGGCCCCCAGCAGCACCGCGCTGCCACTGGCGAAGACGATCTCCACCGTCATCACCACCGCCGTGAGGCTCGACGGCAGGCGCTCCGCGCCATATTGCAGGCCGAGGTTGGCGGCGAGAAAGGCCAGTGCCAACAAGGCTACGGCCAACACCAGCGGCAGCGTCGGCGCGGGCAGGCCGCTGGTCACGCCGGATGCCGCCAGCGCCGACGCCAGGCCACCGGCCACCAACATGCCGCCGGCAAACATCGCCAGGCCGCGCGCCTCCGGCGGCGTGTGCGCGTACTTGCGCAACAGCACGTTGTTGAGGGCGAAGGCCATGCCGCCCAGCACGCCCAGCCAGTCGGCCGGACGTTGCGGCAGTGGCAAGCCACCGCCCGGCGGCCACAGCACCACCATCGCCCCGGCCAAGGCCAGCACCAGACGCAACCCCACCAGCGGCGTGAGCCGCTCGTGCAGCAGCCAGCGCGCCAGCAGCGTCGCCCACACCGGCATGAGGTAGAACAGCAGCACCACCCGCACCACATCCCCTTCGGTCACGCCCCAGTTGAACGCCGCGTTGGTCGCACCCGAAGACACCAGGATCAGCCACAGCGCTGGGTTGCGCAGCAACGCCCCCAAAGCCCGAGGCCGCGCCAGCACGATGATCACCGTGCTCAGCCCATAGATCGCTGCCGTTGCCCACAAGGGATTCAAGCCCCGCGCATGCAGGTTGCGGAACGGCCACCATGACACACCCCAAACGAAAGCGTTGAGCATCAGGCCGCCAATGGCGGCAAGGGTTTGGCGGGACATGTGCATGCAGAACTGTGGAATCCGTTCCGTGAACGGAAGACACGACGATGGACTAAGGCGATCGGTAGGGGGTGAACCTCTTGCCTCGCCAGCCTGCCGCCAAGGTCCAGCAAGATCGCACCCCAGCAGCAAGCTTAGGCGAAAGACGTCTCATGGTCGCATGGCCATCGCCGCGCAAGTGCATGGCCTCGCGGGAACCGATTCAGCGCCGACTCAACTCCCGCCGAGTTCCGCGATGCCCTGCTGCAGCGTCGCGGCCGACAGTTCGCCGAGATGCATGCGCCTGACCTTGCCGTCTGCGGCGATGAATAGGGTGGTGGGCAGGCCAGGCGACTGATAGTCGGACAGGAGGCGGCTGCCGGGGTCGAGCAGTACCTCGGGAGGTGCGAGTTTTTCGCGGCGCAGGAAGTCGGCGACGCGCTGCGCGGATTCACCCTCGTTCACCAGCACGATGCGCACCTTGTGTTCCTGCCGCGCGGCCTGCACCAGGGTGGGCAGTTCGCGTCTGCAGGGAGGGCACCAGGTGGCCCATAGGTTGAGCACCAGCGGCTTGCCTTTCAGGCTTCGCAACGCGACCTCGCCGCCGGGGCGCGACAGGGCGAGAGCAGCCCCCTCAGGCGCATTCCCCTCCTCGCCGCCCAAGCGCTGCAGGCTGAGTTGCGGCAGTGGCGGCCGGGGTGGCTGCACCGCCTGCAACAAGGCACCGGCTGCCAGGACGGCGGCCGCACCGATTGCCGCGCTCATCGGCAGGCTGCGACGTAGCGCGGGCCGGCGCCAGGCCCAGAACGCCACGCCGAGCACGGCAGCCACCCAGCCCGCCACAGGCGCGAAGCCGCGATCGCGGATATCCAGCATGGACAGCATCGTGGGGTAGCTCGCCAGGTGCTGGGCGACGAAGACCGCGCGCGCCACCACCAGAGCCAGGACCAGCAAGGGCAGCAAAGCCGGCTCCGCATGGCCCTGGCCTTTGCGCTGCGCAGCACCAGCCACAAACACCGCGACGGCATAGCCCAAAGCCAGGATGAGCGGCCCCCAGGGCAGCACCAGGGGTCCGATGCGCAGCGCGTCCATCAGGTGACAGCCGTTGGAGCCAGCCGTGCGGACGGGGCGCTCAATGCGCGGACTCGTGGCGCGGCTCGCCGATGATCTGGGTCCAGTCGCGCTCGCGCATATTGCGCTTGTTCCATTGCATCACCAGCCACATGATGCCGACCACGAACACGCCGAACAAACCGATGATCCACTGGATATGCAGGTTCAGTTTGATGAGCAGCGCATACACCGACAGCATGACGAGCACGCTGACGTTTTCGTTGAAGTTCTGCACCGCGATGGAATGCCCGGCCGACAGCAGCACGTAGCCGCGGTGCTGCAGCAACGCGTTCATCGGCACCACGAAGTAACCGGCCATGGCGCCGATGGCGATCATGAACATGCCGGCCAGTACCAGATAGAGCGGCATATGCAGGTTGCCGATGCTGATCTGCAAATCGGGGACCAGGCTGCGGCTGTACAGCGACAGCACCATGCACAAAATGCCCATGCCCATACCCATGGGCAACACGGTCAGGCTCCTTTTCAGCGGCACGCGGGTGGCGGCCAGCATGGCGCCTGCCGCCACGCCGAATGCCACGGTGGCTTGCAGCGTGGCGGCTTTGCTCAGGTCCAGCCCCAAGGCGTACTCGGCCCACTTGATGACGATGAATTGCAGCGTGGCGCCAGCGCCCCAGAACAGCGTGGTCACGGCCATGGAAATCTGCCCCAGCTTGTCGGTCCACAACACCTTGGTGCAGTGGATGAACTCGACCAGTTGCTTCGCCGGGTTGGCGGTCTGGTGCGGGTAGCGGGCGCCGGTATCGGGAATTTTCAGATTGCACAAGGCGGCGATGATGTAGACAAAAACGATGACCCCCAGCGCCGCCTCGGCCGCGGTGTTGATGCCCATGTGCGCAAGACCCGGCAGACCCAGCAGGTAACGGCTGGCCATCTGGCTCACCAGAAAACCGCCGAACACGGTGCCGAGAATGATGGAACCCACCGTGGTGCCCTCGATCCAGCCGTTGGCCGCCACCAGTTGTTGCGGTGGCAGCAGCTCGGTGAGGATGCCATATTTGGCCGGTGAGTAGGCTGCGGCGCCGAGGCCGACCACGCCATAAGCCAGCAACGGGTGGACGCTGGCGAGCATGAGCATGAGTCCGACCACCTTCACCAGATTGGTGATGAACATGACCCTGCCCTTCATCATCGAGTCGGCGAAAGCGCCGACGAAGGGTGCCAGCACCACATAGGACACGGTGAAAAAAAACTTCAGCAGCGGCGTCATCCAGCCCGGAGCCTGCAGTTGCAGCAGCAGGGCGATGGAGGCGATGAGCAACGCGTTGTCGGCCAGTGACGAAAAGAACTGCGCGGCCATGATCCAGTAAAAGCCTTTTTTCATTGTCTCGATCGCAGTTGCATCACGGGTATCGCCGGTCGCGCTGGCGGCCCTGCTTGTCTCACCCAGCCCGTTGTTCGCCGCAGCCGGACTGCGGCTTTCGAGAAAACGGCGTGGCCCGAAATGGTCTCGATCCCCACGGGGCGGTCGCGCTGAAGTGACAGGTCTGGGGGCGGTTTATAGCACAGCGGTCGAGCCAGGATTTCCGTCCAACTACACTGCACTTGGACCTCCCACACGCCTCCCGCCGACCCCCTGCACGAACCCGTCGCAAGCACGGCAACGCCCTGCACCCCCATGCCACGCCCCATTCAAGCCGCCATCCATCCCGAGGCCCTGACCCATAACCTGGCGCGTGCGCGGCTGGCGGCGCCGCAGGCGAAGGTGTGGGCGGTGGTGAAGGCCAATGCCTATGGACATGGCATCGAGCGCGCGTTCGCGGCCCTGCGCGCCGCCGACGGCTTTGCCCTGCTCGACCTCGCCGAAGCCGAAGCCCTGCGCGCCCTGGGCTGGGGCGGGCCCATCCTGCTGCTGGAAGGTTGCTTCGGCGCCGATGACCTGCAGCTTTGCGAACGCCTCAATCTGTGGCATGTGGTGCACGACGCCGCCCAGCTCAACTGGCTTGCGGCGCGGCGCAAACCCCGCGCGCACCGCGTCTACCTCAAGATGAACACGGGCATGAACCGGCTGGGCTTCACGCCCACGCAGTACCGCGCCGCGTGGGAGCGGCTGCAGCAATGCCCGGCCGTGGGCGAGATCACCCACATGACCCATTTCGCCACCGCCGACGGCCCGCAGGGAACGGCCGATGCATTCGGCCTGTTCGAGCGCGCCATGGGCGACCTGCCAGGCGAGCGCAGCCTGTGCAATTCGGCAGCGTTGTTGCGCCATGGCCATGGGCACCGTCCGGCGGATGGGGCGCTCAAGTTGGCTGCGCATGCCACTCACAGCGCAACCCCCGCACAAACCACCGTACACGAAGCGCCCCAAGCCGCCATTCTGGGCGATTGGGTGCGTCCCGGCATCATGCTCTACGGCGGCTCGCCCACCGGCTTGGCGTCCGATGTGAAGGCCTGGGATCTGCGCCCGGCCATGAGCCTTGTCACGCGCATCGTCGGTGTGCAGCAGATTCCCGCCGGCGCCAGCGTGGGGTACGGCGCCGTCTTCACCGCGAAGCAGCCGATGCGCATCGGCGTGGCCGCCGTGGGCTATGCCGACGGTTATCCGCGCCATGCCCCCACCGGCACCCCCATCGTGGTCGATGGCATTCGCACCCGCATCGTCGGCCGCGTGTCGATGGACATGGTCACAGTGGACCTCGACCCCGTGCGCGCCGCCGGACGCGCTGCCGACGTCGGCAGCGCGGTGCTGTGCTGGGGTCGTCACAGCGGCATCGAATTGCCCATCGATGAAGTCGCCACTGCCGCCGGCACCCTGGGTTACGAATTGATGTGCGCCCTGGCCCTGCGTGTCCCCGTGCAGGTGGAGTGAGGGGCATGGTCACGCCGCATCATGGCTAAGCCCCAGACCGTCTACGTCTGCTCCGAATGCGGCGGCAAGAGCGCCAAGTGGCAAGGACGCTGCCCGCATTGCGAGGCCTGGAACACGCTGGTGGAAACGGTGGAGAGCACGGCATCCGGCCCCCGTCCCGGCGCGCGGCATGGTGCGGCGGCGGCGCAATTCGCTGGGCGCGGCGGGCTGGCCGTCCCCAGCGGGCCCATTCTGCTCACCGAGGTGCAGGCCGAGCGCCATCGCCACCAGCCCAGCGGCATCGATGAACTCGACCGCGTGCTCGGCGGCGGCCTCGTGCCCGGCGGCGTGCTGCTGCTGGGCGGCGACCCGGGCATCGGCAAGTCCACGCTGCTGCTGCAAGTCCTGGCCGGGCTGGCTGCGGATTTACCGATGCTCTACATCAGCGGCGAGGAATCGGCCGCGCAAATCGCGCTGCGGGCGCAGCGCCTGGGGCTGAAAGACGCCCCGGTGCGACTGATGGCCGAAACACAGTTGGAGGTCATGCTCGACACCCTGGCGAATGCACGCCCCGCCGTGGCGGTGATCGACTCCATCCAGACCGTCTACACCGAGGCCTTGTCATCCGCCCCCGGCTCCGTCTCGCAGGTGCGTGAATGCGCGGCGCAGCTCACCCGCGCCGCCAAAACCAGCGGCATCACCCTGGTGCTCGTCGGCCACGTCACCAAGGAGGGCGCGCTCGCTGGGCCGCGCGTGCTGGAGCATATGGTCGATACCGTGCTGTATTTCGAAGGCGACACGCAGTCGCGCTTCCGCCTCATCCGCGCCATCAAGAACCGCTTCGGCGCGGTGAACGAACTCGGCGTGTTCGCCATGACCGAGCATGGTCTCAAAGGCGTGTCCAACCCCTCGGCCATATTTCTGTCCACCCATGCCGAACCCGTGCCTGGCACCTGTGTGCTCGCCACGCTGGAAGGCACGCGCCCACTGCTGGTGGAGGTGCAGGCCCTGGTGGACAGCGCCGCCGCGCCCAGCCCGAGGCGCCTGTCCGTCGGCCTGGACGCTGCGCGCCTGGCCATGCTGCTCGCCGTGCTGCACCGCCACGCCGGGGTGGCCAGCGGCGATCAGGACGTGTTCGTCAACGCCGTGGGGGGCGTGCGCATCACCGAACCCGCCGCCGACCTCGCCGTGCTGCTCGCCATCCAGAGTTCGCTACGCAACCGCCCTCTGCCCCGCGGCCTGCTCGCCTTCGGCGAAGTCGGCCTGGCCGGCGAAATCCGCCCCGCCCCCCGCGGCCAGGAACGCCTGCGCGAAGCCGCCAAGCTCGGCTTCTCCATCGCCATCATCCCGGCAGCGAATGCACCCAAGGGCGCGAGCAGGCTGTTCGAGGGGCTGGAATTGCACCCGGTGTCGCGCATCGATGAGGCGCTGGAGGTGGTGCGGGGGTTGCCGGCGTAACGACGCGGGCAATCCGAAGACGTTTCATGCCCCGCCCGCAGTGCCCCGTCCAGCCCGCGTTGCCTCAATTGCAGCCTGTTGCCATCGCACCCAACCCGGAGCCCACCGCCGCTGCCGCGACGCGGCCGTTGCCGTGGCCGACCATGGAGCCGATCAGGCCACCAGCCACGGCCCCCAGCGCCTGGTTGACGCTGGGGCCGCCCGGGCAGTTTTGCGTGGCGATGGCGCCGATGCCGGCACCGGCTGCGGCGGCTGCGACCCGTCCGTTGCCATTGCCGATGGCCGAACCGGCCAAGCCGCCGGCCACGGCCCCCAGCGCGGGGTTGATGGGCGGGGCGGCGTAGCTCGGAGCCGGCGCGTAACTGGGTGCGGGCGCATAGATGGGCGCCCGGTTGTTGTAGCCGTAAGCCGGTGCCGGCTGTGCCGCGTAAGCGGGTTGCTGCGCATAGCTCGGCTGCTGCCCATAGACCGGCGGGGGGGCGTAAGCGGGCTGCGGGGCGTAGCCATAGCCAGGCTGAGTGGGGTATTGAGCGCAGCCGGCCAGAGCGGCGAAAGCCGGCAGCATGATGGTCAGGGCCAATGAACGGACACGCATCGCAGTTCTCCTTCCTGAGTGTTGGTTGTCGTCTTCAACGAACCAGGACAAATTTTGCGGACAGCCGACCCGAACGGATGTAGCGGGTTGTGACGCCGGGTGCGAATCTGCCTACACTTCGGCAACCGCGGCGCATGTCGCCAAGCTCGCACGGCGCATGGCGAGCCTTCATCCACGCAGCCGGCACGGCCACGACCGCAAACCGCCAGCCAACACCCAGGAGATTCGGATGCAAGACGCACTAGGAGCCCTGTTGATTGCCATTGGCCGCGTGTTGATGGCCGCTGTTTTCATCCACGCCGGCTTGTCGAAAATCGACGGCTACGCCCAGACCGCCGGCTTCATGCAGTCGCATGGGGTGCCAGGCGGGCTGTTGCCGCTGGTCATCCTGCTGGAACTGGGCGGCGGCATCGCCCTGGCGCTCGGCCTGTTCACCCGTTTCATGGCGGCGGCGCTGGCGTTGTTTTCCATCGCGGCCATCCTGATCTTCGTGCTGCCGCCGGCCGGGCCCATGGGGGTGATCGTGATGTACGCCGAAATCGCCATGGTCGGCGGGCTGATTCATTATGCGGTGCGCGGCGGCGGCGGGCTGAGCATCGACCAACTGCGACAGACCCGGAAAAGACGGCGTTCGAGCGGTTTCGGAAACTGAGGGCAGGCACCGTGTGTGCGTGCCCTCGCAAGATACGCATGCAGAAAACTCGGAGGGCCCGCATTTTGCATCCGATGCGGGCGGCTCCCGGCTCGACTTGCGGGTGCAGCCGCCGGGCCTGTTCACTGGCCCCGGTCGTGTGAAGCCCCGGCCGTGTCAGGCCCCGGCCAGCACCCAATCGCTCGATTCACCCGCGGCCTGGGTTTCGGTCCACTGCGGCGTGTGTGACATCAGGCGGGCCGGCTCGCTTTCGCCGCCAGCCTTGACCAACAAAATCTGCCGGTGAAAACGCACCACGCCGGGCCGGTGCGCCACGCTCACCAAGGTGGTCTTCGGCAATTCGCGCTGCAGCAACTCGTACATGGCAGCCTCGGTGGGTGGGTCGAGTGCGCTGGTGGCTTCGTCCAGGAACAGCCAGTCCGGCGCGGCCAGCAAGGCGCGGGCAATCGCCAGGCGTTGTTGCTCACCGGGTGAGAGGCGCTGCATCCAGGTGTCGGATTGATCGATGGACGCGAACAGATAGGGCACGCGGGCCTGGGTCAGCACCGCTTGCAAGCGGGCGTCGTCAAACTGCTCCGCCGGCATGGGATAAGTGAGCGCCTGGCGCAGCGTGCCGATGGGCAAATACGGCTTTTGTGGCAGGAACAGGCTGCGCCCCACCGGCAGGCGGTAATGCGTGCCTTCGGCATACGGCCAGATGCCGGCGAGCCAACGCACCAGGGTGCTCTTGCCCAGGCCGGAAGGGCCGACGAACAGGGTGTGCTGCATGGGCTGGATACGCTGACCGTCGGCCTGGAGCAAAGCCCGGCCGTCGGGCGTGGCGACGCGCAGATCGCCGAGTTCGATGGCAAGCGCTGCGCCACCGCTGCTGCTGCCATCGCCGGGGCCTTGCGGCAGCAGCCCACTGGGCGCCGGTGCAGCGGGCAACTGCCCATCCATCAGGTCTGCAATCGGCACATGGCGCACCGCCTCGACCGACTGCACGAAGGTGTAGAGTCGCTCGACCGTGGCGCGCCAGTCGACGATGCGGCCATACGCGTCGATGAACCATGACAAGGCCCCCTGCACCTGGCCGAAGGCACTGGCGGTTTGCGTCAGTCCGCCAAGCTGGATCTGCCCGGCAAAGTAACGCGGAGCAGCCACCAGAATGGGGAAGATGATGGCGAGCTGGCCATAGAACGAGCTGTACCAGGTGAACAACTTCTGCCGCTTCATGATGCCCCACCAGTTGCTCCACACATTGGCGAAGCGGCTGTTGTGGCCTTCCATCTCGCGGTCTTCGCCACGGTAGAGGGCGATGCCCTCGTTGTGTTCGCGCGTGCGCGCAAGGCCGAAGCGGAAGTCGGCCTCGTAGCGCTGCTGGTTGAAGTTCAGTTTGATGAGCGGCTTGCCCACCTTGTGCGCGAAGTAGCTGCCGATGCCGGCGTAGGCGATGGCGACCCACACCATGTAGCCGGGAATGCTGTAGCCCAGAAGCGTGAAGGCGCCCGACAGGGTCCACAAGATGGTGAGGAAGGACAGCAGCGTGACCAGGGACGAGATGAAGCCAAAGAACAGGCTGAGCGAATCGTTGACGAAGCTGCGAATGTCATCGGCAATCCGCTGGTCGGGGTTGTCGGAGTTGCCCTGGCGCAGCGACATGCGGTAATGCGCACCGCCCACCAGCCAGTCTTTCAGGAACACCTCGGTAACCCAGCGCCGCCAGCGAATCTGCAGCATTTGCAGGAAATATTGCGAATACACCGCCAGCACGATGTAGAGCAGCGCATAACCGCTGAAAACAAACAGCAGGTGCTTGAAGTCCGCAAAATTCTTGGCTTGAAGCGAGTTGTAGAACGCCGCATTCCAGAAATTGAGCCGCACATTCACCCAGACGAGGGCCAGGTTCATCGTCAGAATGACGAGCAACAGCGCCCAGCCCTTTTTCTTGTCATCGGAGACCCAGTAGGGCTTGGCGAGCTGGATGAAGTCACGAAACGCGAAACGGTAGGGCTTGGGTTGGGTGTCGGACATGGTGGCCATGGCGGCAAGGAATGGAGAGCAGCGGGGGAAAAGCCGCAAATGTCCCGGCGCGTCGCACGGGCAGAAAAATTGCCCACAGCATAGCCACAGGTGCTGAAGCCTGTCTGAATCCGGGTCTGGGCTGGGGGCTGCTGCTGCGCGAGCCCGAACGCCAACGCGGAGTTGCCCGTCAGGGCGCCAGCAGGCTCCTAGAATGATTCGTTCCACCCGACCACCCCTGGAGACTTTGCATCATGGCCCTGCCCACATCCATGTCCGACCGCGACGGCAAAATCTGGATGGACGGCCAGCTCGTCGAATGGCGCGACGCCAAGATTCACGTGCTGACCCACACCTTGCATTACGGCTGCGGTGCTTTCGAAGGCGTGCGCGCCTACAAGACCGACAAGGGCACGGCCATCTTCCGCCTGCGCGATCACACCGAGCGCCTGTTCAACAGCGCGAAGATCTTGCGCATGGAGATCCCCTTCACCCTCGAGCAGGCGATGCAGGCGCAGCTCGACGTGGTGCGGCTCAACGGCTTCGACTCCTGCTACATCCGCCCCCTCACCTGGATCGGCGACAAGAAGCTGGGCGTCTCGCCGCGCGGCAACACCATCCACCTGATGGTCGCTGCCTGGCCCTGGGGCGCTTACCTGGGCGAGGAAGGGCTGAAGAAGGGCATCCGCGTCAAGACCTCCAGCTACACCCGCCACCACGTCAACATCACCATGTGCAACGCCAAGGCGGTGAGCAACTACACCAACTCCATCATGGCGAACATGGAAGTGACCGCCGATGGCTACGACGAAGCGTTGCTGCTCGACCCGCAGGGGTTCGTGAGCGAAGGCGCGGGCGAGAACATTTTCGTGGTGCGCGAGGGCGTGCTCTACACCCCGGACCTGTCGTCCGGAGCGCTCAACGGCATCACCCGCAAGACGGTGTTCGCCATTTGCGAAGACCTGGGCCTGGCGGTGAAGGAAAAGCGCATCACCCGCGACGAGGTGTACATCTGTGACGAAGCCTTCTTCACCGGGACCGCTGCGGAAGTCACGCCGATTCGTGAACTCGACGGCATCACCCTCGGCCCCGGTCATCGCGGCCCGATCACTGAGCGTATCCAGAATGCCTTCTTCGACATCGTCGGCGGCCGCAACCCGAAGTACGCGGGCTGGCTGTCGGCGGTTTGACAGGCACACAACCTTCACCGACCGAGGTCTTACCCATGAGCGCCATTCCCAAGCCCGACATGCCCGTGGTCGAACTCAAGGCCAGGGATCTGCCTGCCTACTGCCCCAACCCGAACATGCCGATCTGGAGCAGCCATCCGCGGGTGTTCATCGACATCAACCACGGCGAAGCCGCATGCCCCTACTGCGGCACGCGTTACCGTCTGGCCGAGGGCGAAGTGGCGCACGGGCATTGAGGCGGCGCCCCGCATGACCCGCGTCCTGCTGATCGCCCCGCAGTGGATCGGCGACGCGGTGATGGCGCAGCCGCTGGTGGCTCTGCTCGCGGCGCGCGGCGAGCAGGTCACCGCGCTGGGCTTGCCAGGTGTTGCACCGGTGCTGCGTGCCATGCCGGGTGTGGTCGACGTGATCGAGGCGCCCTTCGCACATGGCAAGCTTGACCTCACCGCCCGTCAGCGCCTCGCCGCGCGGTTGCGCGCGCAAGGCTATGAGCGCGCCTACATCCTCGGCAACAACCTCAAGTCGCGGCTGGTGCCATGGCTGGCGCGCATTCCGCAGCGCATCGGTTATCGGGGCGAAGCACACGGGCTGCTGCTGACCCACGTCATGCATGCGCCAAGACCTGCCCATGCATCCGGCGCCTCGCGCCCGCTCGAAGCGCTTGCCGCTTCGACCTTGGCAGACCGCAGTTCTCGCGCAGCCGCAACCAGCGAGCGGGTCGAAGCCCGATCAGGCAGCGCTTCGCGCAGCGACATGCGGCTCCACTACGTGGCACTTGCCGCCTGGGCTCAGCCTGGGGCTGCTGCAGCCATGATGACCTCCGAAGAAAACGCCGGACCGCTGCCGAGTTGTCTTGACTCCCACGGGGGGGGGGTCGGCGGGCCACCGCCGGGGCGCTCGGATGCAGCAACGAACCCCGCACCGACGCTGGAACCCCGGTTGCACATTGCAGCCAAGATGGCTGCAGCCACCCGGCAGCAATTCGGCCTGCCCGAACGCTGGATCGCGCTCTGTCCCGGGGCCGAATTCGGCCCCGCCAAACAATGGCCGGTGGAGCACTACGCGGCACTGGCGCGGCTGGCGCAGCAGCAGGGTTACACCGTTGCCGTGCTTGGCGCGCCGCGTGATGCGGCTATGGGTGAGGCTATCGCCACGCAGGCAGCGACCAGCGTCAATCTCTGCGGCAAGACCCGTGTGGAGCAAGTCATCGCCTTGCTCGCCAGCAGCCAGGGCACGGTCAGCAACGACTCCGGCTTGATGCATGTCGCCGCCGCGCTGGGCTGTGCCACCGTCGGCCTCTACGGCTCGACCGACCCGCGCCATACCCCGCCCGCTGCGCACCGCAGTGTCACCATCTGGCTGCAACTCGACTGCAGCCCCTGCTTCCAGCGCACCTGCCCGCTGGGCCACCTGAACTGCCTGCGCGGCATCACGCCCGAGCAGGCCTGGGCGCGGTTGCGTGGGTTGATGCGGGCGCCGTAGATCTTCATCGCGGACCTTCGCTTGGACAGGAACGTTGGTGATTCGATGCAACTTGCCCCGCACATCGTGCTGGTAGGCCATGCCAAAGAACGAAGGGCGAGTGCCGCAGTCGTGGCACTCGCCCTTCGTTCTTGTTGGTCGACCTCACGCGGATTTTGGCTCCGCTGGCGCGAGAACGTACAACCTCAAGACAACACGAAACCCACGCCTTGCGCGCGTGGCTTCACGGGAACAGGTTCAACCTCGCCTCAGCGCCCGCCGTCGCGCCGAGGAACACCCGACGGGCCACGCCGGCCAGCATCGCGGCGCGGTGCGCCGGAACCTGCGCCGGCACCATCACGACGACCGCTGCCATGGGCGTGGCCGGCGGCATCGCTACGGCCATGACCATGGCCCGCGGCTGCGCCGCGCGATGCGCCTTCGCCACGGCGCTGGCCACCACCGCTGGCAGGTTTGCCACCGCCACCAATGGTGGTGCGGCCAATGCGAATGGGTTGCGCACGCTCTTTCGGATCGGGCTCAAAGCCGGTGATGAGCTTGCGGTCGATCGGCTTGCCGATGAGATTCTCGATGTCGCGCAGGAAGCGCAACTCGTCCACGCAGACCAGCGAGATGGCCTGGCCATCAGCGCCGGCGCGGCCGGTGCGGCCGATGCGGTGAACGTAGTCCTCGGGAACGTTGGGCAGTTCGTAGTTCACCACCATGGGCAACTGGTCGATGTCGATGCCGCGGGCAGCGATGTCGGTGGCCACCAGCACCTGCAGCTTGCCGCTCTTGAACGAGGCCAGCGCGCGCGTGCGTGCGCCCTGGCTCTTGTTGCCGTGAATGGCGTCGGCGCCGATGCCGTCGGTGTTGAGCTGCTCGGCCAGGCGGTTGGCGCCATGCTTGGTGCGCATGAACACCAGCACCTGGTACCAGTTGCTTTCGCGGATGAGGTGGGAGAGCAGTTCGCGTTTGCGCTCGCGGCCCACCGGGTGCACGGTCTGCTGCACCGTGGCAGCGGTGGCATTGCGGCGCGCCACTTCGATCACCGCCGGCTTGTTCAGCAGCCCGTTGGCCAGGCCCTTGATCTCGTCGGAGAACGTGGCCGAGAACAGAAGGTTCTGACGCTGCTTGGGCAGCAGGGCGAGGACGCGCTTGATGTCGTGGATGAAGCCCATGTCGAGCATGCGATCGGCCTCATCCAGTACCAGGGTGTCGATGCCGGAGAGATTCAGCGTGCGCTGACCATGATGGTCAAGCATGCGGCCCGGCGTGGCGACGACGATATCCACGCCGCGCTTGAGCGCGTCGAGCTGCGGCTGCATGCCCACGCCGCCGTACATCACCATGCTGCGCAGCTTGAGGTTCTTGCCATAGTCGCGCACGCTTTCGGCCACTTGCGCGGCAAGCTCGCGCGTGGGCACCAGCACCAGCACGCGGGGAATGACGCGGCCCTGGGCATCGTGCGCCTGCTCGGTCTGGCTCAGGCGATGCAGGATGGGCAGGGTGAAGGCGGCCGTCTTGCCGGTGCCGGTTTGCGCGGCGGCCAGCAAATCGCCGCCCTTGAGCACCGCAGGAATGGCCTGGGCCTGGATGGGCGTGGGCGTGGTGTAGCCCTGCTCGAGCACGGCGCGCAGGATGGGCTCGGCAAGTCCGAGTTGATCAAAGTTCATGGAAGCTTTCGAAGCCGCGTGGCGCAAGCCTTGTGCGGCAAGTGTCTCGCAACCGCTCAACCGGGAGGCTGAACACCAGCTTGTTGCAAGACGAAGCCGGAGAGTTCCGGCAGGATGTCAGATTGACAGGGTGTGCAGAACTGGGCAACACACCGCAGCCACAGACTATAGCAGCGCAGGACACTCACCGCACGGCAGCCGACGCTCTGGCGCGACGCTGAAGCCACTGGGACCGAAGCGAATGTGGCAGTTCCGTATCACGCCCATTCAATCAGCGGCTGACGACTCCTCGGGCACGGCGCGGGTTGATTCCCGACACAACCTCAACGCACGCCCAATGGACGGGAAGCACAAAAAGCTCCAGGGCACGTCCCCTCATGCGAGCATCAGGAACCGGACGTTTCGCACAGGCCGAAGGACGCGCCAAGACCACTCACACCTTCAGCATCGCATGCAGCCAAAGCGGCCTCGGCGGCGCAGGCCACAGCGGCCTTCGACAGGCGCCCTGCGCTCGGCTCAAACCCCGTACAACTCCACCGCCTCGGCAATGCGCAGCGTCAGATCGGCGCGCAGTGCGGCGGGGCTGAGCACAACGACCTGATTGGCATGGCTCAACAGCCACCAGCGCAGTTGCCAGGTGTCTTGCACCGTGGCCGTCAGGGCGCAAAAACTTTTGCGTGCTTGCCCCAGCGTTTGGTCTTCCGACAATGGCGTTTCGCGCAGGATTTGCGCCAGGACCACATCGACCCGCGCCTTGAGGCGAATGGTTTGGCCAGCACCGAACTGCAAGGCGCCGGAGGCGATGTAGGCGTCCAGATCAAACCCGGCAGGAACTTGCACGGCCTGCTCCAGCACCTCGGCGCTGCGCATGCGGTGCACGGCGTAGGTGCGGATGTCGGGGTAGTCAAATGCCGTCGCCACCAGATAGCTCACCGGCCCGCGTTGCACCAGGGCCAGCGGGTGCAGGGTGTACGTCACCGGGTCACGCTCTGCGGCACGGGTGTAATGCACTTGGACTTGCAAGTCGTGCAGCAAGGCGTCTTGCACGGCTTCGAGTACACCCGGCATGACTTGCGGCGGCAGCAAAGGCAGGCTTGCGGACACGGCGCGCACCTTGTTCGCCCAGCGCGCTTGTGCATTGGTCGCCGACTGTTCGGCAAGTTTGTCCTGCGCTTGTCGCAAGCGGGGTTCGAGCGCCTGGAGCACAGCGGCGGGCAGCAGCGGGCGCAGCGACTCTTCGACGATGCGCAGCGACAGGGCTTCGGTCAAGCTCAGACCGGGAAGGTTGAGCGACGCCCCCTCCATCCAATGCCAGCCATACGGCATGCCCTTGTCATTGCAGGTGAAGCCGAACAGCGGGGCGAGATCGTTCAGGTCGCGCTCCACCGTGCGTTTCGTCACCGAATACCCCAGGCCAGCCAGGCGATCCGTCAATTCTCGTGCAGTTATTCCAGGGGTACGCGAAGGTAACTGCTTGAGCAGTTCCCATTGGCGGGCAAGGGTTTTGGCAGTACCCGCTGTCGGCATACGAATTAAATACTCAAATAAAAATTTAAATAAGGATTGAAATTAAAATTCACCACACATTTCATCAATAAATCTCCAATAGCCATCGTTCGTTTTCCTTTGCAGGTATGCTGGATGATAGGTTCGAAATGATTCTTGTGGAAGCTCTGCTGCTTTGATTTTTGCTAAAGCGCGCGAGTCATGGTTTTTGACCGTTATAAGATCCGATCCAGGCAGCATCGACTGCAAATATTCATCATAATTTGGGCCAATGAAAAATATAATAGCCGATGGATTTAATATTTGAATCTCGTTGCGCAAGACGCTGCCACTCAGAGTCACCATTGATTCAATCTCTTGAGGATTGCCATTTTTGTACACGCTACCACCGTCTATCGACATCCTGAAAAGATTTGTCCAAAGAACTGAGGTATTAAACCCATCACTGTCCTCTCCCGTGTATGTCCGAATTTGTCGATATGCACGCCAAAAGGGGCTTCGATGATTTTTGGGTTGATATTTGGCGAATTCAAATTTCTGATAACCTTCAACCAAAGCCTGTATGCTATTATCAATCATTTTAAATTGACTGAAATTAGAAATATCATCGTAAGGCCACGCATAGTAGCAGTATTCGTCATCATTTTTTTTAAATTCCCATCCGAGCGTTTCTTGCCCGACTACCAATACCCTTTTCTTGGAGGCATACCATTTATCAGGAATTTTAAGTAAAAGCGGCGCGGAAAGACGCTCACATAGGTCATCGTTAAATAAATTTTTATGCTTTAAATTGGCATACAAATTATTCAACTCTATCTGCTTATCCATAAGCCACCTCCATTGCGCCAACAAAATTATCAAATAATCTCATTTTTTTGGTGCCTTGTCACATAAAAATTGGACAATCTTCACCATCGCCAACGTATCCCGCTCGCAATAGACCAACAACGCTTGCCGGGTCGATTCTCGCTGTTCGGGCGGCATTTGCTGCAACAAAATGTTGGTGAATGCCTCTTGCGCCATGCCGCCGTCGGCCACTTCCAAATTGTCGTAGGCCAGTTCCGGTGCGATGGTTGGCAACACGGCCTTGATCGACCACGAGCCCATCATGTCCGGGTGGTAGTAATGCTCGCGTGCCAGCGGCAGTAAATCGACCAGGCGACCTATGAGCTTGTGCAACGCGGGAGCAAGGTTGGGAAAGGCATCGGCCAGTTCCACCAAGCGGCCCTGCTCGAAGCTCTGGCTCCAGACCAGCACCGGGCCTGAGGTGCCGACCACCTGGAGAAGGGACGTGGCGAAAGCGCGTCTCGGGTCATTCGGACCATCGGCCAGGAAAGCCGTGTGGCGCAGGCTTGCATCGGCATGCTGCGCATGGCACGACCATTGAAAGGGAATTTGCTGATAAGGCCGCGTACCCGCCCAAAGCGGGATGGCTGGGTTGATCGTCTCGAAGTCGATGTAATAACGGGGGTAGGGCAGCCGCTGCAAGATGTCGCGCAATTCAGGGGCGACGTAAGCCTTGCCCGTGCAACTGGCCTCCCAGATCCGCAGATGCCGGTGGTGGGTCAGGCGGCCTGATGGCACGTCGCGCAGGTCGGCATAGCCTTCGGCGCGCAGTTGCGCTGCCACTTTCGCGCCATACGACAAGATGTCCACCGGATAACCCTGAGGCTCTGGAATGCAATGACTCTGGAAGGGGCAGGCGAAGGGATCGTTGCACTGCGGCCCAGGCTCGATCTCCGGCTCCCGCCCAGCATCGAGCGTGCTGCGCGCGGCCTGAATCCACTGCGGCACTTCGGGCAGGCGTTCGGCGATGGTTTTTCCCACGTTTTCGGCCGTCAGCAGCCCTTCATAGTTACCATCTCCGGGGCCAACGAAATCCCGGTCGACATGGGCAATGGCCTCGGCGCGCAAGGGCTCGCCTGCCTGACGCAGAACCCAACTCTGGATGGCGGCGTCCTCCACCTGATCGTCCTTCACGCTGGTGGACGATTTCACTTCCACCATGCGCCAGCCCCGTGCTTGTGGAATCAGCAAGTCGGCACGGACCAGCACGCCGTCGTGCTCGAAGGTGCCCTCGAACAGAGGGCGGCGCGGCCTCGACTTGAGGGCCAGGCGGGTCTGGTGCAGGGCCTGCCGCAAATCCTGGACATCGATCAACACGCCGTCGGGGTGCAACTGGCGGGCAATGGCACCGACCGAGCCGCCGGTCGCCATGACCGATTGGGACATGGTCTCGTCGGCAAGTTCCGGACGATAGACCTGCAGCCACAGGCGCTTGGGGCATTGGCGGTGGCTCAGGATGCGGGACTTCGAAAGGCCGTAGGACATGCGATGCTCCTGATGCTCAGACAAAGCCGATGCTCGCCCTCGGGCCTTCTTTCAGCATGCATTCGGACTCCAGCGCGGAGACGAAGCCCGCGGCATGGCGCAGTGGACGGAAGCGGTGGCGCCTGGCCACTGCGGCAAAGTCGCCAGGCGTCAGGTTGACAAGGCGGTTTAGCCGATCGCTCTCACCGTGCCCGGGTCGAGGCAAACCCAGTGTTTCGCAAACCCGCTGCAGCATGCGCCAGGCCTGATCCGGCAGCAAATAATCGAACCGGGCTTTCAGATCGAATCGCCTCAGCGCCGCCGGGTCGAGATGGCCCATGAGATTGGTCGTCGCGATGAACACGCCGGAGAAGGTCTCCATCCGGGTCAGCATTTCGTTGACCTGGGTGATCTCCCACGACCTGGCCGCACCGCGACGATCCTGCAGAAAGCTGTCGATCTCGTCGATCAGCAGCACGCAGTCCTGCCGCTGGGCGTCCTGGAACGCGCGGGCGATGTTCTGCTCGCTCTCCCCCAGCCACATGCTCAGGAGATCGGATGCGCGCTGAACCACGAGATGCCGCTCCATCTGCTGCGCCAGCCACCGCGCATAAGCCGTCTTGCCCGTTCCCGGTGGGCCGAAGAGGCACAGGCGTGCGCTCCCTGCCTCGCGAATGCCTTCGGCGAGCGCCCGCAGGTCGCAGTCGGCGTGGACAAAGGTCGGGTCGTACACAGGCCCAAGAGGCTCGGCGCCTTGTGTCGCAAGTCGTGCATGTCCCTGAGCTTGCAACGTGCCGTTGATCAAGTCCAGCAGGGCATCACCTCGCCGATGGCTGTCCACCTGATCTTCGACGGCCTGCAGCACGCAAGCCGCACGTGTCAGCACGGCCGGAGCCACCGCACTGGATTCGGCAATCCTCAAGATGGTGGCGGGTTCGACCGTGCAGCCAAGAGCTTCGCGCGTAATGCGCTCGCGGACCTCACGCGGCGGCACCGGCACCTCCAGCACCACATCGAAGCGGCGGATGTAGGCGGCATCGATGCCCTGGATGCTGTTGGAGATCCATACGGTGGGAACCGGGTTCTCTTCCAGCAACTTGTTCATGGCGCCTTTCGAGACAGGCGCTGATCCATTGGCGGGTGCCGACGTGGTTTGTTGAAAGACGTCTTCAATCTCGTCGAAGAGCAGCAGCGTGCGCTGGTCCTTGAGAAAACGTTGGGCTGCGGTGTAAGCGCGCAGTCGGAGATCGGCCTTGATGGCCTGACCTTCGCTGTCCTGCGTCGTGACCTCGTAGAGCACACATTGAAGTGCGAGCGCAACAGCCCGACTCAGTTCGGTCTTGCCTGTCCCTGGAGGTCCATACAGCAAGACATTGACTCCAACTTGGCGAGATTGAATGGCAACGTCCAGATAGCGCCGGATGATCTGCCGGCGTGGATCGAGATGTGCAAATGCATCCATGTCGAGTCTGGGTGCCGGGCTCTTGCAAATCTTGCCAGCCAGCAGTTTCAAGGGATCGACATGATCCCCCAGGATCGCCACCGAGAAATCCGTGGAGAGCAGTTCGATCATGCTCTCCAAAGGGCCAAAGCCGCCTTGAATGATGCGGAGAATGCCGGATCGGGCGAGCATGCCCATGTTCGACAAAGCAAACTGGACTTTCGTCTCGGGCAAACCGAGTGTGCGTACGATCACGCGGCCCACCGAAGGCGCTGTTTGATGCCCAAGGCAAGCCATGGTCATCTCAAAGGGTGCGTGGGTTTTCATGAGAACCACGCATGCGAGGATGCGGCACTCGGCTGGATCAAGATCGAGCAGCCGAGCCAGGCGCTCGATGTTCTCGGCAAGGGGGCTGGGAATCACCAGCAAATGCGGTGCGTTTTCGAGAACCCGCAGTGCATTGCGGAGTTGGCCCTGCACATACATGAGGACGTCATCATCCTCGCCCACGTCCCCGCTCCAGGAGTCGATCAGCGTTTCCAGGACGAGATCTGCGTCGTAGCCACGACGGATCAACTCCCGTAGCACATGCTTGTGTATGACATGGCGCAGCATCCAGAGCTTGACGATGGGCGGCACCAAGCGTGCCGTTTCGAAAAACTCGTGGTTTTCGTCGAGGACGTCGGACATGAACCGTCTCCATTTGCGATTGGAGCAATTGTTCGGCAGAGGTGCGACAGAATGGGTCGCATCAGAGCAAAGCAAGAACTGCGTCTGCACTGGCGCACCGCATGCTTGGCATCACACCAGCACGACTTGGCGCGGCCCATGCGCAGCCTTGCCGCCTGCTCCCTGCTTATGCTTACGGCTTGGCGCCATCGCCCGTGTTTCTGGCCTTGAGCAGTGCCTGAATCAGCTTTCACCAGCTTGCAAATTCCACTCCTTTCACATCCGGAACCCCGCCATCATGTCCGACTCCATCTCCGCCACGCTGCAACAACTCGGCATCACCCTGCCGCAAGCCGTAACCCCGGCGGCCGCCTATGTGCCTTTCGTGCAAACCGGCAATCTGCTGTTTCTCTCGGGCCACATCAGCAAGCAAAACGGGAGCGTCTGGGCTGGCCAGCTCGGGCGGGAGCTCACCACAGCGCAGGGACGCGAGGCGGCGCGGCTGGTGGCCATCGACCTGATGGGCACGCTGCAGGCCGCCACCGGCGATCTGGGGCGCATACGCCGCATCGTCAAGCTCATGGGCCTGGTGAACTCGGTGCCCGGCTTCACCGAGCAGCATCTGGTCATCAACGGCGCGTCGGAACTGCTCGGCCGGGTGTTCGGCGCCAAGGGCCAGCATGCGCGCAGCGCCTTCGGCGTGGCGCAGATTCCGCTGGGCGCTGCGGTGGAAATCGAGTTGATTGCCGAAGTGGATTGATGCCCGCCGGCCTCACGCTCCGTTTCGCGCTGCGCGGTGTTCACACCACCCGCAGGCCGGCGGGTTTGAAGCCCGGCCCCGCAACGGACTTGCCCTTGCGGGCGCGCTTGCCGGCGTAATCCTGCTGCGCGCGCGCCTGCAGGGTCTGGGTTTTGGGCGTGCCGCCACGGCCGGTTCCCAGGATGTCCAACGCGGCGCCGGGCAGCAGGGCGACGGCGGCCAGCACGGTTTCCTTCGACTCCAGCGCCATCAACGTGACGCCGCGACCGCCGCGCGGCAGTTGGCGCAATTCGTCCACGCCGAAGATCAACAAACGCCCGCTGCTTGCGAGCACGGCGATGCGCTCGGCCGCCACCACGACGCCCGCTTCGCCACGGGCCATGCGCAGGGCTTGCGGCGGCAACAGGGTTTCGCCGGCTTCGATGGCGAGGAAGGTTTTGCCGGCCTTCTGCCGGCTGTTCAGGCTTTCGGCCGGGGCGATCAAGCCGTAGCCGGCGCTGCTGGCGAGCAGCAGCGGCGTGTCGGCGGCGCCGGCCCAGTAGTGCGCGGGCGTGGTGCCCGAAGCCAGGTCGATGCAGCTGGTGACGGGTTGGCCATCGCCACGGCCGCCAGGCAATTGCGCGATGCCGATGCTGTAGGCGCGGCCATCGCTGCCCAGCACCCAGAGGGTGCCGGTGCTGCGACACTCGAACGTGGCGAGCAAGGCGTCGCCCGGCTTGAAACCGAGGTTGGCAAGCTCCAGGCCGTGGCCCTTTTGCGTGCGCAGCCAGCCCATTTGCGAGACGATGGCGGTGACGGGTTCATC
This sequence comes from Betaproteobacteria bacterium, assembly GCA_028871675.1. Classification (GTDB taxonomy): domain Bacteria; phylum Pseudomonadota; class Gammaproteobacteria; order Burkholderiales; family Burkholderiaceae_C; genus Thiomonas_A. Next base: position 78,269 of record JAGWMO010000010.1, on the reverse strand, counting down.
CGGCACGCGCACGTCCAGCGTGGCCCGGCTCTCGGCCTGAATCAAGGTGCGGCGGGCATCGCCGAACTGCCTGGCATCGGCCTCGATCTCCTTGATGACCTTGCGTGTCAGCGCCCGGTCGTCGGCCAGCAGGGTTTGCAACTCGCCCTGTTCCGCCGTGAGTTTGTCGATCTCCTGCTCGATCTTGATGGCCTCGAGCCGCGCGAGCTGGCGCAGGCGGATGTCGAGAATGTCGTCGGCCTGGCGCTCGCTCAAGTCGAAGCGCTGCATCAGTGCGGCCTTGGGCTCGTCGCTTTCGCGGATGATGCGAATGACCTCGTCGATGTTCAGCAGGACGATGCGCCGGCCTTCGAGAATGTGCAGGCGCTCCTGCACCTGCTCCAGCCGGTGGCGACTGCGGCGGCGCACCGTGGCCTGGCGGAAAGCGGTCCATTCGCGCAGGATGTCGAGCAGGCTTTTTTGCCGCGGCTTGCCGTCCGCCCCCACCACCACCAGATTGAGCGGCACGCTCTGCTCCAGGCTGGTGGTGGAGAGCAGCACGCTGACCAGTTCGTCCACCGGCACGCGCGAGCTCTTCGGCTCGAACACCAGGCGCACGGCAGCGTCGCGTCCGGACTCGTCACGCACGCCGTCGAGCACGGCCAGCACGGTCTGCTTGAGTTGCTGCTGCTCCGCGCTGATGGCCTTCTTGCCGGCCTTGGGCTTGGGGTCGGTGAGTTCCTCGATGTCCTGCAGCACACGCTGGGCGCTGGCGCCGGGCGGCAGCTCGGTGACGATGAGCTGCCATTGCCCGCGTGCCAGTTCTTCCACACTCCAGCGCGCGCGCACCTTGAGGCTGCCGCGCCCGCTGGCATAGGCATCGCGGATGTCTTGCGGGCTGCTGATGATCTGCCCGGCGGTGGCAAAGTCCGGCCCCGGCATGAGGGCGAGCACGTCGTCGAGCGTGAGGCCCGGCTTGCGCAGCAACGCGACGCAGGCCGCGGCGACTTCGCGCAGGTTGTGTGCCGGAATTTCCGTGGCGAGGCCCACGGCAATGCCACTGGCGCCGTTGAGCAGCACGAAGGGCAGACGCGCCGGAAGCAGGCGGGGTTCGAGGGTGGAGCCGTCGTAGTTGGCGATGAAGTCCGCCGTGCCCATGTCGATTTCGTCGAGCAGCAGCCGGGCGATGGACGTGAGCCGCGCCTCGGTGTAGCGCATGGCGGCGGCGCCGTCGCCGTCGCGGCTGCCGAAATTGCCCTGGCCGTCGATCAGCGGATAGCGCTGGGCGAAGTCCTGCGCCAGGCGCACCAGGGCGTCGTAGGCGGCCTGGTCGCTGTGCGGGTGGAACTTGCCGAGCACGTCACCCACCACGCGCGCGGACTTCACCGGCTTGGCGCCCGAGGCCAGGCCCATGCGGTCCATCGCATAGAGCAAGCGGCGCTGCACGGGCTTCAAGCCGTCGCACACGTCCGGCAGGGCGCGGCCCTTGACCACGGAGATGGCGTAGTCGAGATAGGCCTGGCGCGCGTAGTCGGCCAGTGAGGGATTGTCGGCATCGGCCGCGTCCAGGGATGCGGACGGGTTCGAGAACAGGTCGGGTGTCGGGTCGGCAGGTGTGGTCATGAGGCGATGATGAAAACAGCAAGCATGGGGACGCGAGGGGAGCGAAGAAAAACACACCAAGCGCGTCGACGATCGAGCAGCGGGCGCCGAGCACTCTGGCGCGCGGCGCCCGCCCTAAACATCCACCTCGATCTGATCGCCATAGGCCTCCATCAGGTTGCGGCGTGCCTGGGCTTCGCCTTTGCCCATGAGCTGCACGAACAGTTCGGTGGTGGCGGTCTCGCCAACTCGGCCGAGGTGGACCGGCATGAGGCGGCGTGTGTCCGGGTTCAGGGTAGTCTCCCAAAGCTGTTCGGCGCTCATCTCGCCCAGGCCCTTGAAGCGCGACACGCTCCAGGCGCCTTCGCGCACGCCGTCCTTGCGCAAGCGGTCGAGGACGGCGGTGAGCTCGCCTTCGTCCAGGGCGTACACCTTGGCAGCCGGCTTTTTGCCGCGCGCCGGTGCATCCACGCGGAACAGCGGCGGCCGTGCCACATGCACGTGGCCACGGGCGACGAGCTGCGGGAAGTGGCGGAAGAACAGCGTGAGCAGCAGCACCTGGATGTGCGAGCCGTCCACATCGGCATCGCTCAGGATGCAGACCTTGCCGTAGCGCAGCTGAGCGAAGTCGACCGCGTCGTTCGATCCATGCGGATCGAGCCCGATGGCCACGGCGATGTCGTGAATTTCCTGGTTGGCGAACAGCCGGTCACGCTCCACCTCCCAGGCATTGAGCACCTTGCCGCGCAGTGGCAGCACCGCCTGGAATTCCTTGTCGCGCCCCAACTTGGCCGAACCTCCGGCAGAGTCGCCCTCCACCAGGAACACCTCGTTGCGCGCCACGTCGCGGCTTTCGCAATCGGTCAGTTTGCCCGGCAGCACGGCCATGCCCGAGCCCCGGCGTTTCTCCACCTTCTGCGCTGCGCGCTGACGGCTTTGCGCCTGGGCGATCACAAGCTCCGCCAGCGCCTTGCCCTGCTCGACATGCTGGCTCATCCACAGCTCCAGCGCCGGGCGCACGAAGCCGGACACCAGGCGCACCGCGTCGCGACTGTTCAGGCGCTCTTTCATCTGGCCCTGGAACTGCGGGTCGAGCACCTTGGCCGAGAGCACGAAAGAGGCGCGCGAGAACACGTCCTCCGGCAGCAGCTTCACGCCCTTGGGGCAGAGCGCGTGCAGCTCGATGAAGCCCTTCACCGCCTGGAACAGCCCTTCGCGCAGGCCGGCTTCGTGCGTGCCGCCGGCCGGTGTGGGAATGAGGTTGACGTAGGACTCGCGCAGCACATTGCCTTCGCTGCTGAACGCGACGCACCATGCCGCGCCCTCGCCCGCCGCGAAGCCGTCGGTCTGGCTGCCGGCCTGGCCTTCGCCCTCGAATTCGACCAGCACCGGCGTGTCTCCCAGCGCCTCGTGCAGATAGCCGCGCAGGCCTTCATCAAAACGCCAGGTCTGTGTCTCGCTGGTCTTCTCCCGCACCAGACTCACCTCCAGGCCCGGCAACAGGACGGCCTTGCTGCGCAAGAGGTGCAGCAAATCGGCCTGCGGCAACAACACCGTGTCGAAATACTTGGCGTCCGGCCACACACGCACGCGGGTGCCGGTTTTCCACTCACCGCGCGCCAGTGACCGTGTGCGCAGGGGTTCGGCCGGGGCACCGTGGGCAAAGGCAAGTGTGGCCGCCTGGCCATCGCGATGGACTTCGACTTCGAGACGCGTGGCCAGCGCATTGGTCACGCTCACGCCCACGCCGTGCAGACCGCCTGAGAAGCGATAGGCGGCACCGGCGTCGAGTTTGTCGAACTTGCCGCCGGCATGCAGCCGGGTGAAGACCAGCTCCACCACCGGCACCCTCTCCTCGGGATGCAGGCCAATGGGAATGCCGCGGCCGTCGTCCTGCACGCTGGTGCTGCCGTCCACATGCTGCGTCAGGGTGATGCGTCGGGCATGGCCCGCCAGTGCTTCGTCGGCACTGTTGTCGATGACCTCCTGGAGGACATGCAGCGGGTTAGCCGTGGAGGTGTACATGCCCGGGCGCTGCTGCACGGGCTCCAGGCCCTTGAGCACGCGGATGGAGGCTTCGCTGTAGGACGGAGGAGTTCGGGTTGCCATGGGAATCGTGGATCAGACAAAGACATTGTGGACGAAGGCCAGGGGGTGTCCGTTTGCCCCCTGCCGTTGCGCTGGTGCGAAAACTTATCCCCACGGGATGGGGATAGGACACCAGGCCGAAAGCCGAAAACCCTGATTTCATGCGGCCCGGCTCGGGTCTGCCCAAAAATTCAGCAGCGAGGCGGCTGGCTGAAAAGACGTTGACAAGACTTGACAAGACACAAGACCGCACCGGGCCTATCTCGACGAGTTCAAGCGGCCGGATTTTAAGAGCCATGCCCGGCGGCCTGCCCGGCTTGGGTCGAGTGGAGATCGGTTGGCGGCAAGCCAGGCCGGACCGATTCTGCTTGAATGTCGCGACGCCGTTCACGCGCAACACACCTATGACCCTGCCCTCGCACCATCCTGGCCTCGACGCAACCGATGCACGGCATGCGCAACTCGCGCCTTCGCACTGGGTGCTGCGCTTTGCACCACTCATCGCACCCGCCGCCTCGGTGCTCGACGTGGCCTGCGGCAGTGGCCGCCACGTGCGTCTGCTGGCCGAGCGTGGCCATGCGGTGCACGCGGTGGATCGCGATGCCGAGGCCGTGGCGCCGCTGCAGGCCATCGCCCAGGTTCGTGTGGCGGATCTGGAAGCGGGTGACTGGCCCTACGCCACACAGACCTTCGGCGGCGTGATCGTCGCCAACTATCTCTGGCGTGCGCTCTTGCCACGGATCGTGGCGGCGGTGGCTCCGGGCGGGGTGCTCATCTACGAAACGTTCGCACTCGGCAATGCCAGCGTCGGCAAGCCTGGCAACCCGGATTTTTTGCTGCGCCCCGGCGAGTTGCTCGACCTGGTGCGCCCCGAGCTGCGTGTGGTGGCCTATGAGGACGGTTATGTGGAGGCGCCCAAATCCGCCTTTGTCCAGCGGGTGTGCGCGGTGCGCGAGCCGATGCCCGCGCACCATGCCGAGGCAGGCACTGCGGCGCGTCCCGCAAAGTACAATCTGTAGGCTTTATCCCAGCGTGGCATGAACCCCGCATGAACCCAATCACCGGCAGTATCGTGGCCCTGGTCACACCCATGGGTGCTGACGGCAGCGTCGATGTCGACGCCCTGCGCAAGCTCATCGACTGGCACATCGCCGAAGGCACCGATTGCATCGGCGTGGTCGGCACCACCGGCGAATCGCCCACAGTGAGCGTGAACGAGCAGCGCGACATCATTCGCGTGGCGGTCGAACACGCCGCGGGGCGCGTCCCCATCATGGCCGGTGCCGGCGCCAACTCCACGGCCGAAGCGATCGAGCTGACGCGCTTCTGCAAGGAAGTCGGCGCCGACTGCACGCTGCAGGTCGTCCCCTACTACAACAAGCCCACGCAGGAGGGCATCTACCGCCACTTCCGTGCCATCGCCGAAGCCGTCGACATCCCCATCGTGCTGTACAACGTGCCCGGCCGCACTGTCGCCGACATGCTGGCCGAGACCGTGCTGCGCCTGGCCGAAGTGCCGAACATCGTCGGCATCAAGGAGGCCACTGGCAATATCGACCGCGCGCTGCAAATCCTGCGCCAGCGCCCCCAGGGGTTTGCCGTGTACTCCGGCGACGACCCCACCGCCGTGGCGCTCATGCTGCTGGGCGGCCAGGGCAACGTCAGCGTGACGGCCAACGTCGCCCCGAGGTTGATGCACGCGCTGTGCATGGCCGCCATCGCCGGCCATGCCGGCGATGCGGCGCAACTGCACTTCAAGCTGATGGAGCTCAACCGTTTGCTGTTCATCGAACCCAACCCCATTCCCGTGAAGTGGGCGCTCTCCGCCATGGGGAAAATAGGTGGTAGTTTGCGCCTGCCGCTCACGCCGCTGTCGAGCCATCAAGATGCCCTTCGCGCCGCCTTGGCCGACTTGGGCATCCCCGTCCACCACTGAAACATCCACCATGCGCCGCACCCCCGTCCTGCATTTGTCCGCTCTCGCCCTGGCCCTGGCCTCGTTAGGAGGTTGCTCCTCGCTCAACACCGTCGTCACGGGCAAGAGCGTCGATTACGAAGGCGCCAAAGCCGGCCCCGACCTTGTGGTGCCGCCGGACCTGACACAACTGGCACGCGAGCAACGCTACACCATGTCCGAGGGCGGCACCAAGACCGGACCGGTGAGCGCCCTGGCTTACCAGAATGTCACCACGCAGCAAGCGCAAGCCGTGCAAAGCAATGCCGTGCTGCCGCAGTACCCTGGCATGCGTATCGAGCAGGCTGGCGGCCAGCGCTGGCTGGTGGTGGATACACCGCCCGACAAGCTGTGGGATACGGTGAAGGAGTTCTGGCAGCAAAACGGCTTCTACCTCACCAAAGCCGACGCGACCACCGGCGATATGGAAACCGATTGGGCCGAGAACCGCGCCAAGCTGCCGCAAGACTTCATCCGCAAGTACCTCGGCAAGGTGTTCGACAGCATGTACGACACCGGTGAACGCGACCGCTTCCGCACGGTGTTCGAGCGCACCCCGGATGGCAAGGGCACGGAGATTTTCATCACCCACCAGACCATGGTGGAGGTCTACACCAACCAGGACAAGACGCAGACCACCTGGCAGCCGGGCACGCCCGATCCGACACTGGACACCGTGTTCCTGCGCAAACTCATGGTGCGACTGGGGATGAATGAGACCCAGGCCAAGGCCGCCGTGGCCGATGCGGTGACGCCCGCCACAGCCGTGCATGCCAGCTTGATCGACAACGGACGCGCCCTGCAGGTGCAGGACGGCTTTGACGAAGCCTGGCGCAAGGTCGGACTGGCCATCAATACAGCGGGCTTCACCGTGACCGACCGTAATCGCTCGGCGGGCGCCTATGACATCCGCTACGTGAATCCGGCGGAGGCCTTGAAGGCCGAGGAGAACAAGGGCGGCTTCTTCGGCAAGCTCTTCGGCGGCGACAAGACCGTCGTCAAACCGGAAGACTTCCGCATCCTGGTACAGCCCGCGGGCTCGGTGTCACAGGTCAGCGTGCAGGCGGTGAAGGCCAGCGCTGTCAGCCAACAGTCCGCGCAGAACATACTCAAGGTGCTGCAGCAACAATTGCAGTAAGCGGCGCCATGAACAGCGCGCTGTTCATGGCGCCTGACGCGCGACAAAATGCCCCATCAAAAAAACCGCTTCCGCGGCTTTTTTGATGGGGCATTGCATACGGTATGGCCGCCGCTGCGTCACATCCGGAGCACGATCAAGTCTGGTAACTGCGTAGGCGCAGCGACATGTTCTGCAGCGCCGCAATGCCGCTTTGCTCGGCCCGCTGGCACCAGTCCTGCAGATGCAGTCGGACTTGCTCGGCCGAGGCCGAGGACTGTTCCCAAACGGCCTTGAGGTCTTCGCGCATGTGCAGCAGCTTGCCGATCACCGGGCTGTTCTGTGCGGCGGCGTCGACCACGGCGAGCGCTTTCGCGTCCAGGGTCTCGCGTTCGCGCGTGATGAGTTTGCGCGCGGCGCGCAAGGCCGCCCACTGCCCGCGCGAACCTGCGCCCTGCGACGAGCGGATACCGGCCTGGGCACGCAGCAGTTCAACGTGCATCGCGCGCTTGATTTCGCGGGCGTAACGCGCCATCAAGTCATACCGATTCGTGATGACGGTCTGCACCAGCGCCAGATCGACGTGTGAGCGCAACGCGCCCATTTTCGACTGGGGCGGCAGCTTGCGCGCCTTGGCCAGGCCGCACCAGGTGAGCAGGAGGATGTAGGCCCAGCCGATATCGAACTCCCACCATTTGAGCGAAAGCTTGGCCGAAGTCGGATAGGTGTGATGGTTGTTGTGCAGTTCTTCGCCGCCGATGAGGATGCCCAAGGGGAAGACGTTGCGACTGTTGTCACGGCTGGCGTAATTGCGATAGCCCCACCAGTGGCCCAGACCGTTGATGACACCCGCCGCCCAGATCGGAATCCACAGCATCTGCACCGCCCAGATGGTGCCGCCGATGGCGCCGAACATGACCACATTCAAGACGAGGGTGATGCCCACGCCTTGCCAGGCCAGGCGCGAATAGACGTTGCGCTCCAGCCAGTCGTCAGGCGTGCCATGACCGAATTTGACCAGGGTTTCCTGATTTTTCGACTCGGCCCGATACAACTCCGAACCGCGCAGCATGACGGTGGATATGCCGCGTGTGACAGGGCTGTGTGGATCGTCCGCCGTTTCGCATTTGGCATGGTGCTTGCGGTGGATGGCCACCCATTCCTTGGTCACCATTCCGGTGGTGAGCCAGAGCCACAGGCGGAAGAAATGCATCACCGCCGGATGCAGTTCCAAGGCGCGATGGGCCTGCGAGCGGTGCAGGAACACCGTGACGGCGACGATGGTGATGTGCGTCACCGCCAGGGTGTAGAGCGCGAGTTGCCAAGCGCTTGCGTGCAGCAAGCCGTGGCCCGCCCAATCCAGCACATGATTCAACATGGTTTTTGCATTCCGTAAAACATTGATGATGTTGGCCGACCAGCATGTTGGCACCAACTCCGCGGCCCGGGTTGACATGCCGATTTGTCTATTTTAGAGAGCCGCACGAGTCCGCCTGGAACAGAAACCTTGCGACCGCCAAGGAACTGCGAAGCCCTCCCCTCTCCTCGACCAGGGCCTGCCTGCCGCCACCCTGGCCATGGGCGGCCATCCCGCCGCCGGCTTGCCGGCACGCACGACCGCTTCACGACCGCTGCATCACTGCAGCGAAAAATCCATCGGTGCCATGGCGATCGGGGAACAGTTCCAGCATGGCCTGCCCCGGCTGGGACTCGAAACCCACCTGCTGCTGCGCCAGGGTTTCGGCGGCGTCGTGCAGGGCGAAGTCGGCCCGTTCGCGCAAAAAACTCTCGACGACCAGACGGTTCTCGGCCAGCAGCAGGCTGCAGGTGGCATAGACCAGGCGGCCACCGGGTTTGAGCAGGGTGGCGGCTGACTTCAGGATCGAAGCCTGCTGGGCTGCGAGCTTGAGTACGTCGGCTTCGCCCAGGCGCCACTTCAGGTCGGGATTGCGGCGCAGGGTGCCGGTTCCTGTGCACGGCGCATCGACAAGCACACGGTCGAGCTTGCCCGCGAGCCGCTGGATGCGGTCGTCGCGCTCGTGGGCGATGACCACCGGATAGACGTTGGACAGGCCGCTGCGGGCCAAGCGCGGGCGCAGCTTGTCTAGACGGTGCTCGGCCACGTCGAAAGCATAGAGACGGCCGGTGTTGCGCATCATCGCCCCCAGCGCCAGGGTCTTGCCACCGGCGCCAGCACAGAAGTCGGCAACCATTTCGCCGCGCCGCGGCGCCAGCAGCAAGGCGAGCAACTGGCTGCCTTCATCCTGCACCTCGATGGCGCCTTCGCTGAACAATGCCGAGCGATTGAGCGCCGGTTTGCCCCGCACGCGCAACCCCCAGGGCGAATAACGCATGGGCTCGGCGGCGATGCCCAGGCTGCGCAGCTCGCCAGCGGCGGCTTCGCGCGTGGTCTTGAGCAGGTTCACGCGCAGGTCCAGCGGCGCCGCCTGCAGCAGGCTTTGCGCCAGCGACTGGAACGCGGCAGCGTTCATGTCGTCGCGCTCCAGCAGCGCCTGCGCCATCCAGTCGGGCTGGCTGTAGCGCACCGCGGCCGGCAGTGTGGAGAGGTCGAACTGCAGGATCTGCTCGCGCCAGGCCAGCAACTCCGGGGCAAAGGCTTCGTCCAGCGGGCCATGCGCATCACCCTGCCAGCCCAGCGCCAGCAAGTGCAGGTCTTGCGCACCCTTGGCGCCTTGGGACAGTTGGCGATACAGCCGCAGATGGCGCACGATCTGGTAGATGCTCTCCGCCAGCACATGCCGATCGCGCTGGCCAAGTCGGGGATGGGCATGAAAGTAGCGCGAGAGGACGACGTCGGTCGGCAAATCGAAACGCAACACGGCGCGCAGCAATTCGCGCGCCGTGCCGACGAGGGCGCGCGACTTCATGGCGCGCTCCGCCCCGACGGCACGCAACTTGCCGGCAGCGTGCGCACCCACGAGCCATCGACCTGCAGCCGCCCCTCCAGCAACGCGCGCACGGCTGCGGGGTAGATGCGGTGTTCCTGCTCCAGCACGCGCGCGGCCAGTGTTTCCTCGGTGTCGTGATCCTGCACCGGGACGGCGGCCTGCGCGACGATGGGCCCATGGTCCACGTCCGCAGTGACCAGATGCACCGTGGCGCCGTGCCACTTCACCCCGGCGTCGAGCGCGCGCCGATGCGTGCCCAGGCCGGCAAACGACGGCAGCAGCGAAGGATGGATGTTGATCAGGTGTCCGGCATAGCGGCGCACGAAGCCGGGTGTGAGCACGCGCATGAAACCGGCAAGGGCGACGACGGCGGGCGCGTGCAGGTCGATGCGTGCAGCGAGTTCGGCGTCGAACGCCTCACGGCTTGACCACTGGCGGTGATCGACCACATCGGTCGCGATGCCCTGCGCCTGGGCGAACGCGAGGCCGGCGGCATCGGGCCGGTTGCTGATGACGGCCGCCACCCGCGCCGGCCAGGCCTCGGCCGCGCAGGCCCGCACGATGGCCTCCATATTCGTGCCGCGACCGGACATGAGGATGACGATGGAAGCGGGTACCGTTTGCATGGCCGGCAGTGTAGCCGCGGCTCTGCCCGCAACCACGCTGCTGGCGTCAGCCGGCCTTCACTGCTCGGTCTTCACCAGCAGGTGCTCACCGGCAGACTGCCGCTGACGGCCTTCACCCCCAGGGCTGTGACCGAAAAATTACCGCAACCATCGCTCTGCTGGTCGCCCTGCGCCGTGGCGGTGGCCGTGAAAGTCGGCGGCGCGGCAGTGTTGTCCACCGTCACGCTGAGTTGGTAGAAGTTGGTCGTGGCGTCGGGCACGGCCGCCGGCAGGGCGCTGTAGCCGAGGTCCGACGCGGTGGCCGAGTAGGTGTTGTTGGTGGTATAGAAGCGCTCCTCGCGGCTGGCCAGATCCAGCACCGCCGTCTTGGCCGCGGTGCGGCGCGACTTGCGCACCGAGTCCTGGTAGGCCGGCAGGGCGATGGCGCTCAGAATGGCGACCACCACCACCACGATCATGAGTTCGATGAGGGTGAAGCCTCTCGGGGTCTGACGGTGATTCATCTTGCCTCCGGATCAGCGCAGCTCAGTCCATGTCAGGCGCTGGCCGGTACCGTTGGGCGCCGGGTTGACCTGCTGCACATTGGGATTGCCGCTGTTGTCCTGGTTGATCATGTAAGGCTTGCCTTGATAGGTGACGAGGCTCGGGGAGCCTACAGCGTTCAGGTATGTACCACTGACGATCTGGCCGCCGATGGTGACGAAGTTCCCGATGCTGTCGGCGAAGAAGGAGTTGGGCAAGGCGCCGCCATTGAGCGGATTGATCGCCATGGTCCAGCCCCCGGGCGGCGCAGGCGCATAGCAGCTCAGTCCTTGCGAATTGGGCGAAGGAATGGTGCTGTTGACGATGAAGGTCCCGAACGCGAGCGTCGGGTTGTAGATGATGCTTTCACCGGAACTGGGCAAGTCGAGATAAAAGCCCAACTGATTGTTGTTGCTGGGGCAGGACGATGAATTTTTCCAGCACACGGGGTTGGTGGTCAGGGTCCGGTATCCGGTTCCCGTGCCGGCAAACGCCTGGCCGGTGGTGTCATAAGCACCCTGCACCGTTTGTTGCTGCATCACGCTGCGGTCCATGCTCTGGGTGCCGCTCAAGGATGCGTACTGTGCCTGGGACTGCGCATTCCAGCCATTCATGTCCCAGTCCCAGACGCCGTAGATGCTCTGCACGCCCGTGGGCGAATTGTTCGGCAGCTGGTCGGCGGTTTCAATATTCTTGCCCGTGCCGAACATGACTGCGATGCGCGGCTGCCCCACGCGTGAAGGCACCGAGAGCACCTGCACTTGCGTGGTGATGGGCTGGGCCGTGGACGACGCGTTCTTGGCGGAGAACAGCGGTTTTGCCGCCGTGCCGCCGAACTTCGAGACCGTCCATCCGCCCGAAGCGGCGCAGCCGGTGGTGGTCACGCCAGGGGGGGTGCAGCCGCTCACGTCGAATCGCCAGAGGTTACCGAACAGGTCGCCGGCGTACAGATAATCAATCACGTGGTCGCCGTCCAGATCGGCCGAGGCGACATAGTTGATGCCGTTGGCACGATGCTGGCCGGTCGGGTCGGAGCTGGGGCCCGCGCCCGTATCCAACTCGTAAATGGCCCCGGTCTGGCCGCTCGGGTTGGTGCCCGAGGCGCCGTTCTTCACGGTGGCGATGAACACGGCGGCAGTCCCGGTGCTGCTGTTGTAGCCGTTGCCGAAAATCACCGCCCAGTCGCCGTTGTGCATGCGGCGAATGATGGGCGTGCCGTAGCTGTAGCCCAGGTCGTTCTTGCAGTTGGCATTGTTGGCACAGGTGAGGTTGCTCAGATTGAGTTCCTTCACCACGAGCGCTGACGCACCGCCCTGGCTGAAGTTGGCTGGATTCGTGATGTCGAGGGCATAGAGTCCCTGCCCGCCCCCGCCCAGCCCACCCGCCAGCCAGGTGTGCCAGGCGCCGTTGTAATACAAATCGCCGGTACCGGGCGTGGCATCGACGAAATAGCGGTGCGTGTAACCCGGGGCGGTGAAGTTGAAGTTGCTGTTGATCGGTGCGCTGGAGGGGTTGCTCGCAATCTGGCTGAGCACGGTGCTCGGCATGTAGGCGATCAACTCCTTGCCGTTATTCGTCGTGGTGTTGAACGTCCCCGTCGTGCTGTAGTTGCCGGCAGCGAAACCATGGACGAAGCCATCGTTGCTGCCGGCGTAGACGACATGCTGGCGTGTCTTGTTGTTGGTTGTGTAGCTGCCGTAGCTGTTGGTCGATCCATTTTCTGGCGGCGTGAGCGAGGCATAGAGCGCATCACCCCAGGATGTCGGATAGCTCAGACCCGGCGGTCCGACCCAGACCGGGCTGGAGCCGACGATATCGCCGAGCACGCTGGTGCGGGTGCGAAATGGGCCGCCCTGGCTTTGTTCCTTGCTACGGTCTCCACGCAGAAAATTCACCACGTCGGTGCCGGTGAGCGACGTTCCGCTCAACACCGGATCATTGTTCAGAGCCGCCTGCTGCGCACTGCTCAAGCTGCCGTAGGCGAAAGCAACGCCTTGGCTGCCGTTCCAGGTCAACATCGTGCGGCTGGTCGCGGTTTGTGCTCCTGACGACAGATAGCCCGCTGCCGGCGTCGGCGGCGAGAGGCAGGGAGACCCGGTCAGTTCGCATGCTGCATCCCAGTTGGGGGTCGAGCTGGCGGCGAGCCTGTTGCTGCTGTTGGGTCCGAGCGGGTAGGCGAACAACTGCCCCCACCAGTTCGCCGGGTGGTACTGGCCGAGGTAGATCTGGGTGGAGGTTTGAACCACGGCCCCCTTCACCGCGTTCACCCCGATGGAGTTGAGGGTCTGTGGCACCTGGGCAAGCTTCAGGCTGGCCATGGCCGGATTGGTGTCGATGGTTGACACCAGGCTCGTGCTGTTGTTGCTCGCATAGGCATCCGTGAATTCCGTCGTGCTGATGCTGGCCACATTGCTGAGCGCACTGGTGGTGCCCGCCGGAACCTTGCCCTGGATGGTGAAGGTGGCATTGCCCACGAGGGCGAGCTTGATGCCGCTCACGCTGAAGCTGCTGCCGGCGATCGTACCGGCGCTTGCCGCCGCCGGGCACGTCGAGCCGGCGCTCGCGGTGCAAGACCAGGTCACATTGGTCAGGGCACTGGGCAGGACGTTCGTGAGCGTGGCGTTGTTCGCCGGGGTGGAACCGATGTTGGCGGCGGTGACGATATAGGTGACCGTGCTGCCTGCGGCAATCGTACCGGGGCCGGTTTGGGTCACGCTCAAATCCGGTAGGCCCTCGGTGAAATACACGTCCCGGACTTCGTGGTAATTCGTCGCTCCGCCTGTGGAGCCGGCGAAGCCGAACTTCACAGTGGGTGGCAATGGGGTCCAGTTCGATGGGATGGTGAAGTTCGGCGCCTTGTTGCCTGCGGTGGGGGGCGTATTGCCCGCTGGGTAAGGCGCACTCATCATCTGTGTGAAAGCACCATTCGGCGTGGTCGCCCAATAGAGCGTGACGGTGTAGCCGTTTTGCGGATTGGCTGGATCGGTGGGCGAAATATTGAGGCGCACGCGGCGGTAGAACTGCGTATCGCTCGGGCGTGTGGAAGTGGACGGCGTGTAAAAGGTCGAGAATGGGCCGATCGAACTCGGCACGTTGTTCTGGTTGACATCGGCTAGCCATTTGTAGCCTTCGCCGCCGTTGCCGGGGCCGCGAATGCCCAGCGCCGTGTAATACCCCGTGCTGTGGCCTTGCGGCTCACCGCCGTTCTGGCAACGGTCGTAGCCATTTTCGAAATTGCCATAGTCGTCGATGCCCACGCCAATGACCGCGTTGCTCAGACCTCCAGGCGAGTTGTTATAGCCGGCGCAATAGCCCAGCGCACCGCCAAAGTCTCCCTGTACGAACTTGGTCGTCGCGCCATCGAACAAATACATGCTGATGCCGTCGGCACCGGTACCGCCCCAGGCGGTGTAGGTGAATTCCACCTGAATGCCCAGATTGCTGACGTTGATGGGCAGGTTGTAATAGGCCGAACCCTTCTGGTTGTTGGTGTTGTCGGTCAGACGCAGCCAACCCTGGCCTGCCGCGTCGATGCCTGTTGCCGCCGTCAGGGAGGAGTTCTTCCCGGTATAGGCCACCCCAGGGCTTGCGGCACCGGCATAGGTCCAGCCACTGGCGCCGGCATCGCGAAAACATTGCGAGACGGGCTGGAAGCTGACCGACGCGGTGGATGTGCCGCTGTCGGCCCGGGCCGCGCCGACGAGCGCCAACATGCCCGCCGCCACGATTGCCCGAACCGCGTGGCTGCGGTTCGGAATTGCCTGGAATAACACCATGGTGCGTGCCCTTGGATGGGTTGTTGAATGAACAGACCGGTCCGCAATCAGCATCATGGCCCGGTCAGATCCTTGATAGAGGTGAAGGCGTAGGTGCTCTGCACCACGGCCACGGAACTGGCGTTGCCGCCATAGCCCAGCGCTGTGATGAGATAGACGGTGGCATTCTTGGTGGCGTCCGGTCCGAGATACTGGATGTGGAACTTGGGGCTGGCGTAGTAGGTGCCGGCGCCTCCCGAGGCGGCAACCGCGGCCGATGGCAAAGCGTAGGTCGTGGCCACCGTCCAATTGGACAAGTTGGCCGGGCTGCTGATCTGGTTGGTGCAGACGCGCGCCGTGTCGACAGGCGAAGGCGCGCCGCTGCATGCGACCCCGGAGCTGGCGTTGTTTTGGTTCAGCCACCATTCGGCGTAACTGAGAGCACTATTGGCCGCCTCCAGTGCGCGGGTCTTCTCGCGCAGATTGCCGGCCATGCGTTCTTGCATGCCGAAGCTGCGGAACATGGCGACGGCGATGATGGTGAGCACCACCAGAATGAGCAGGCTGGCGATCAAGGCGAAGCCTGAACCTGCCATCTGACTGTGTCCCGCCTGTACGGGTCTGGAGTGTGACGGCGTTCGTGACCCGTTCATAGCTGCCCCAGGATGTCGATGACGCGGGTGAAGTTCACGGTGGCCGGCTGTCCGGGTTGTCCTGCAAGCGGGTTGTTGAAGGTCAGACTGACCTTGACAGTTTTGACCCGGGACCAATTGGTCACACTGGCTGCCGCGAGATACTGGTTGGCGGAACCGCCGCCGTTGGTGTCGACGCCATACAGGAGGGACATGGCGGTGAGCCCGTCCGACTGCGTGGTTCCAGCCAGATTGCTGCCAACGAGCGGCTGGGTCGAACCCCCGCTGCCACTGCTCGCCGTGCTGACGCTGCATTGCAAAGTGCCGCCGTTGAAGACGTAGGTGTTGAGATAGGTGATGTTGGCCGTGGCGGTTGCCGGGTTGGTGTCACCCAGGCAACTCATGGTGCTGCTGCCAGGTGCGGCCACCACGCGGACGACGATGGCATCCTGCCCGTTGATCGTGCCGCCGAAAACCGACTGGCCGGCTGCAAATGTTGCCGGCAAGGGGCCAGACGCCGCGTTCTGCGCCGGCAGCGCCGTCGCAGTGTTGGGAATCGGCGTTGGCGGCTGGGGGGTGGGGTAATAACCCGCGCCGTGGATGACTTCGCTCATCAGGGTCATCGCCAGGCGCTCGTTGTCCTGCAAGCCGGCAAGACCTTGCTGCGCGGAGAAAGTTTGCCGGGTGGTGTAGAAAATGGTGAACAGACCACCGAGCAAAAACAGGGCAATCGCCATGGCCACGAGGATCTCGACCAGCCCAAGGCCGCGCTGCCTGAAGTGTCCCGCTCGGCTCAATGTGCGCTGAGGAATGCAACGGGGTGACGTCATGGCTGCACCAGCAGGGTGTAAGTTTGTGTCGCCGAAGAGCCCGGCGCCCCGTTCAGCGTCACCGATTTTTCGGCCCAGGACACACTGACCCGGCAGCTCACCGGATTGCCGGCCGCGCATTGCACCCGTCCGGTGCCCTGGGGCAGTTGCTGCGCGATGAACAGGCCCCAGTTCTGCAAGTCGTAGGCGGCCATTTGCAACGGTGCCGAGCATGTACTCGATGCGCAATCGACTCCCTGGTTGCTCACGGAACCGCTCAGGGTGGTTGACGACCACGAGGTTCCGGACGGAGAGCCCGTGGCCGTCACATCCACCGAGGTCGCCGACTCCCAATAGCCCCGGTTGGCGCGCATCATCGAACCCATGCTGGCGGCCTGGATGGCGGCCAGGCTGCGCTGGCGCGCCACGCTCGTGTTGCTCAGGGCAAGCGCCTGCATGCCGGCGATGCCAAGCAATCCGATGGCAATGACGACCAGCGCGATCAGCACCTCGATCAGGCTGAACCCTGTCTGCGGCAGCCGAGGTTTCATGGGCAGTTCGTCCCGGAAAGAAGTTGCGCATAGCCCACCACCGAAAGCTTGACGCACTGGATACGATCGGACGACCCTGCCGCATCGCCGAGTTTGATACTGCCGGCATTGCTGCTGAACCCGTTGCGATTGAACATCACGGCCTGCAAGCTCGACGAGGTCAGGGTGTCGGTGGACCCCAAGGCGGACTGAATCCGCAAAACCGCCTCGCCTGTGTTGACGCTGCGATTGCCGTTGGCATCCGAAAAAATCAACCACCCATTGGCCCAGTTCGTGGAGTTGCTGCATGCGGTGCCGTTGCTCGAAGCACAAATCGTGACCGGCTGTCCTTGTTTCACTGCTTCACCACGGGCGTACTGCAGGTCGCTGACGAGGGCGTTCATCTCCGCCGCCATGCGGTTGGTGGTGGTGATGCTCTGGTACGACGGCAGGCCGACGACCAGCAGGATGGCCACCAGGGTCACCGTCACCAGAAGCTCAACCAGGGTCATGCCGAATTCCGTTTTCATGGAGACGAGCCTAGCTCGCGCTTGTTTCGTTTAGTAACTTTTCAGGACGAACGGTATCAGTCGACCGACGAACGGTCGGCTTCGTGATGGCTCCGCGACACTGCACTCCGGGTGCGGCGCCCGCGTCTGCCTGCGGTTCACCGCTGGATCCGGCGCCGGGGAATAATGCCGTCTGCACCTACGCCACGCACTTTTGCGAACCCGCCATGAAATGCCCTTTCTGTCAGCATCCCGACACCCAGGTGGCGGAGACCCGTGAGGTGGAAGACGGCACGGCCCTGCGGCGCCGGCGGCGTTGCGCCGGCTGCGACAAGCGCTTCACCACCTATGAACGTGCCGAGGTGAGTTTTCCCGCAGTGGTGAAAAAAGACGGCCGGCGGGTGGACTATTCGCGCGACAAGCTTCTCGCCTCGCTGACCCTGGCACTGCGCAAACGCCCAGTGGGGGCGGACGCGGTGGATGCCGCCATCGGCCGCATCGAGGAAAGCCTGCTGCAGACCGGTGCGCGCGAGCTGGATTCAGCCCAGATCGGCGAATGGGTGATGGACGAGCTCAAGCGCCTGGACGACGTCGCCTATGTGCGTTTCGCTTCGGTCTACCGCAGCTTCAAAGACCCGGCGCAGTTCGTGCAAATCCTGGAAGAAATGACCCTGGCGCGCAGCAGCCGCGCCCCCAAGCGCCGGGGTAAGACCTGAGGCGGCCGCACCTCACGAAGCCGTCCGCATGTCCTTGCAGTCGCGCCCTTTGCAAGCCACCCGGCTCGCCATCCCGCACGACAACACCCACCCGTCATGACTGCCGCATCGTCCTGCCCCCATCCCGCCTTCAGCGCCGACGATCTCGGCTGCATGCACCATGCCCTGCGCCTTGCCGAAGGCGCGCTGTATCGCACCAGTCCGAATCCGCGCGTCGGCTGCGTCATCGTCAACCATGGCCATGTACTGGGCGAAGGCGCCACCGAGGCTGCGGGTTTGCGCCACGCTGAAATCGTCGCGCTGGACGATGCCCGCGACCGTGGGCACGCGGTTCGCGGCGCCACGGTCTACGTCACGCTCGAGCCTTGCGCCCACTTCGGCCGCACCCCGCCCTGCGTCGATGCACTGGTGGCCGCCGGCGTGGCGCGGGTGGTGGCCGCGGCGCGCGACCCCAACCCGAAGGTGGACGGCGGCGGGTTGGCGCGTCTGGCTGCGGCCGGCATTCGCACCGAGTGCGGCCTGCTGGAGAACGCGGCGCGTGAACTCAATCTCGGTTTTTTCTCACGCTTCGAGCGCAGCCGGCCCTGGGTGCGGTTGAAGGCGGCGGCTTCGCTCGATGGCATCACCGCACTGCCCAACGGCCAGAGCCAGTGGATCACCGGACCCGCGGCGCGTGCCGATGGCCACCACTGGCGCGCACGCGCATGCGCCGTGCTCACCGGCATCGGTACCGTGCGCGACGACGACCCGCAGCTCACGGTGCGCCATGTCGCCACCCCACGCCAGCCGGTGCGTGTGGTGGTGGACAGCCGCCTGGAATTGCCACCCACCGCCCGCCTGTTGCAAGTCGAGCCGCACAAGGTGTGGATCGCTCATGCGCTACCGCTGGAGCAGGCCGAGTCCCGTGCCCGGGTGCTGCGCGAACTGGGCGCCCAAATCATCGCCATGCCGGTGGACGCGGCCAAGCCGGGCAAGACCGACCTGCATGCGCTGCTGCGCGAGCTGGCGGCGCGCGAGATTGGCGAACTGCATGTCGAGGCCGGCGCGCGGCTCAACGCCTCGCTGCTGAACGCCGGGCTGGTGGACGAGTTGCTGCTCTACCTCGCACCCAGGCTGCTGGGCCAGGGCGCGGGCATCGCGCCCTTCGGGCCGTTGCAGGCTGTGGCCGATGGCCTGCGGTTGCACGGCCTGCACATCGAGCCGGTTGGCGAAGACTGGCGGGTGCGCGCGCGCCTGGGTTGAACGTGACTGGCTCAAGCGCTGGCACTGCGCCGGCTGCCACGGGCCAGGTGGACACTCAGGCGGGCGGCAGCTTCGCGCAAATTCTCCACGCTGTTGGCGTAGCTCAGGCGGAACCAGCGTTCCGGTCGCATGGTGGCGGTGGCGAAGTCCTTGCCGGGCACCAGCACCACGCCGGTTTCGCGCATCACGTCGAAGCAGAAGTCCCAGCTGTCCGCAGCGTGGCGCGAGCAATCGGCCCAGACATAGAAGGCGCCGTCGGGCTGTACCGGCACGTCCAGGCCGATGGCTTGCAGCGCAGGGACGATGACGTCGCGCCGGCGCTGGAATTCGGCGCGCCGGCGCTCAGCCTCGGCCAGGGTGGCGGGCGTGAAGCAGGCCAATGCGGCATGTTGTGCCGGGGTGCTGGGGCAGATGTACAGATTGCCGGCCAGGCGGGTCAGCGGTTCCACGAGTTCCTGCGGCACCACCATCCAGCCGAGGCGCCAGCCGGTCATCTGGAAATACTTCGAGAAGCTGTTGATGCTGATGATCGCTGCGTCCAACGCCAGCGCGGTGCGGCCGTAGGCCGGATCGAAACCGAGTTCGAGGTAGATCTCGTCCACCAGCAAAAAACCTCCATGCCTGCGCACCACGGCGGCGATGCGTGCCAGTTCGTCCGGGGCAATCGACGTGCCGGTGGGGTTGGACGGCGAGGCCAGCAGCACGCCGCGCGTGGCCGGGCCCCAGGCGGCGTCGATCTGCGCGGCAGTGGGCTGAAAGCGTGTGGCTGCGCTGGTGGGCAGCAGGCGCGCGCTGCCGCCGGCCGCCACCACGAAATTCTTGTTGCAGGGGTAGGTGGGGTCGGGCATCAGCACTTCGCTGCCCGGCTCGACCAGCAACAGGCAGGCCAGGGTGAGCGCGCCGGAGGCACCGGCGGTGATGAAGATGCGCTCGGGCGACACCGCCACGCCATGCTTGTCGGCGTAATGCCGGGCGATGGCTTCGCGCAGTGCCGGCAGACCCGGGGCCAGGGTGTAGCCGCTGCGGCCCTCGCGCAACGCGGCGATGCCGGCGTCCACCACCGGTTGCGGCGCGGTGAAATCGGGCTCGCCGACGCTGAGGTGAATCATGCTGCGGCCCTGTGCGGTCCATTGCGCCTGCTGCTCCCAGGCTGCGCGCACCACATCCATCACATAAAACGGCTCGACCTGTTGCAGACGGCTGGCGAGTTGCATGGCTTCAGGACTCCTCGGGTTTGCGCCTCGCGGCCGGTTTGCGCCGTGCCCAGACGTCGTCGGCTTCGGGAGCGTGCCGGCTTGCGGTCGGGGCATCCTGTTCGGCGACCGCGCGGCGCGAAACCGCAGGGCGACGCGGCGCACGCTCCGGCTCGCGCCGAGCGGACTCCCGGGGCTTGAAGCTCACCGGAACCTTGGCCGTGGGGTTGGCCGGCATGCCGCCTTTGTGTTCCTGGTAGGGCTGTGGCATCAGTCGATCGCCGGTTTCATCCGGTCGCAGAATGATGGCCAGATGGTCGAGCACGCCATTGACATACTTGAACCCGTCAGTGCCGCCATAGATCTTGGCCAGATCCACCGCCTCGTTGATGATGACCTTGTAGGGCACGTCCAGCAGGAAGCGCAGTTCGTACGTGCCCAGCAGCAGCAGCGCATGCTCCACCGGCGACAGCTCGCGCGAAGGGCGGTCCAGATAGGGCTGGATGATGGCGTCGAGGCTGCCGGCCTCGCGCATGCAGCCATGCAGCACGGCCTGGAAATGCTCGCTGTCGAGCTTGATGGTGGGATAGCGCTCGCGCAGAAACGCCTCGATGGCGCCAGCCTCGCTGCCCGACACCAGCCACTCGAACACGCCTTGCAAGGCCAGTTCGCGCGACTTGCGCCGCGCACTCTTGGGATTGGCTGAATTCATGGTCGGCTGAGTCTCAGGCGCCGACCTGCGCCAGAAGATTGGCCATTTCCACCGCCACCCGAGCGCATTCGCCGCCCTTGCCGATGCGCGCGAGAGCCTGCGCCTCGGTGTCCACCGTGACGATGCCGTTGGCCACCGGCAGGCCGAAGTCCAGCGCCACCTGCTGCACACCCAGGGAACTGGTGTTGCACACCAGCTCGAAGTGGTAGGTGTCGCCGCGGATGACGCAGCCCAGGGCGATGAGGGCGTCGAAATTCCCGCCATCAGCCATGGCGGCCAGCGCCTGTGGCACTTCCAGCGCGCCGGGAACGGTGATGTGGCGAACGGCATCGGGCCTGACGCCGAGTTGATGCAATTCAGCCAGGCAGGCCTCGGCCATGCGGTCGGTGAGTTGGACGTTGAAGCGCGCCTGGACGATGCCGATCCGCAGATCGGCACCGTCGAGCAGGGCGGGGTTGTCGCGGTGTTGGGCGTGTTGCATGGCTGGAGGCTCAGAAATGCGACGGGTGTGCCGCCGCAACGTCGGGCGCTGCAGGCGCTGCGGCCACCGCGGCTGGCGTGGAGGCGGCGTGGGCGGGAACGGGAGGAGGCTCGAAGCCTTCCACCTCCAGGCCGTATCCGGTCATGCTGGGCATCTTGCGCGGCGCGGCCAGCAGGCGCATGCGGCGCACGCCGAGGTCGCACAGGATTTGCGCGCCAATGCCATAGGTGCGCAAGGCGGCGGCCGCGCCGCGCGGCGGCACCGGCTGGTGCAAGGCGGCGAAATGCTGCAGCAACCCGGCGGCGCTCTCGCCGGCGTTGAGCAGCACGGCCACGCCGGCCTCGGCCTGGCTGATGCGCGCCAGCGCCTGGGGCAAATTCCACGAATGGGTGGTGGCCTGGGCGTCGAGCAGGTCGAGCGCTGACAGCGGCTCGTGCACCCGCACCAGCACCGCTTCGCGCGCCACGGCGGGCTTGCCATGCACCAGCGCGAGATGCACACCGCTGCCGGCGCGGTCGCGGTAAAGCAGGGCTTGAAAGGTGCCAAACGGGGTTTGCATCGGGCGCGCATCCATGCGCTCGATCAGGCTCTCGGTGCGGCTGCGGTATTCGATCAGGTCGGCAATGGCGCCAATCTTCAGGCCGTGCTGCGTGGCGAAACGCTCCAGATCGGGCAGGCGGGCCATGGTGCCGTCGTCGTTCATGATCTCGCAGATCACGGCCGCCGGCTCCAGGCCCGCGAGGGCGGCGAGGTCGCAACCGGCCTCGGTATGGCCGGCGCGCATCAGCACACCCCCGTCTTGTGCCATCAGCGGGAACACATGGCCGGGCTGCACGATGTCGGTGGGCTTGGCGTGCGGCGCCACCGCGACACGCGTGGTGAGGGCGCGGTCGGCAGCGGAAATGCCGGTGCTCACGCCCTGCGCAGCTTCGATCGACACGGTGAACGCGGTGCCGTGCGAGGAACCGTTGTGCTGCACCATGGGCTTGAGGCCGATCTGCTCGCAGCGCGCGCGGGTGAGGGTGAGGCAGATGAGCCCGCGGGCGTGCATCGCCATGAAATTGATGGCCTCGGGCGAGACATGCTGGGCGGCGAGCACCAGATCGCCTTCGTTCTCGCGGTCTTCTTCGTCGACGAGGACAACCATGCGGCCAGCCTGCATCTCGGCGACGATTTCGGGGATGGGGGATAAAGGCATGGAAGGCGGCGCCGGGGAGGCGCGCTGAACTCAAAACGGCATTGTAGGAGGCCGGTTACGGCGATGTCGTCACGACGACGCACGAGAAGCCGGCAGCCGGCCGGCATGGCAACGAACCCCCGCCGGGGCGCATGCCGTACGCAGCGGCAGACCGGCTCAATCGAAACGGAAGGTGTAGAACAGATCCAGCGCACTGTCGGCGCCGGACTGCAGACGCAGGTAGAAGCGGCGAGTGAAGTCGTAGCGGATGTTGAACAGGCTGCCGGTCGTGCCCAGGCCGCGCTCGACACTGACGGAGAGCTTGGAGGTGATGCGTTTACCCAGCGTGACGATGCTGTTTTGCAGCCCGCCCTGGCCGCTGAGCGAAAGCTGGTCCAGCCCGAGCGCGCTGGCGACGCGGCTGGTGACCGGAGCGCCCTGCCCCGAGGCCAGCAAGGCGCCGGCAGCGGTTTGCAACAAGGCTAGATTGTTGGGACTGGCACTGGTGAGATCCTGCCCCAGCACCAGCCAGGACAGGATTTCGCTGTCGGGCATGACTGGCGTGGAGGTCAGCGTGACGATGGGCGCGCGCAGGGTACCCGTGACCTGCACCCCCACCTGCACCGGCAGACCGTCGCGCTGGGCACTGAAATTCAGCCCGGGGCTGTCGATCGGGCCGGAGAAATTCACCGCTCCGCCCCTCACCAGGGTGAGGGTCTGGCCGTAAGCGCTGTAAGTGCCTTTGCGCACCTCAATGCTGCCGAATGCGGCCAGCGGCCCGCCGGGAGCGGCGCGCAAGGTGAGCTGGCCGCCGAGCTTGGCGTCCAGGCCGTAGCCGGTGACATGCACGTCGCGCCCGAGATCGACCTCGACCACGGCCGCGATGCCGTAACCGGCCGTGGGCGACGACGCGGGCGCCAGCACCGGCCGGCCCTCGACCACCACGTCGCTGGCCAGCTTGGGCGCACTGCCGCGAGGCAACTCGAAGTCGGCGCTGTCCACGCTCAGTTTGCTGTTCAGCTCCACGCTGTGGCCTTGCAGCGTGAGCGTGCCGCTGCCGCTGACCACCGCCTGGCGGTCGGGCCGGTTGAGCACCTGCAGTTGCTGCGCGCTGAACTGAAGGCTGGCCTGTGGCTTGGCATTGGCGAAGCTGGCTTTGCCGCTGGCCGTGAGCCTGCCCTGCCCGCCCTGCATGCTGAAGCGAGTGAGCTCAAGCGTGTCGCCGCTGAAGCCGGCGTCGAGCACACCGCCTTGCAGGTTCAGCCCTTCGGCGGGTAGGGTCACGGCCAGGGCGCGGCCGGTGAGCGCACCACGCAGTTCGGGTTTGGCCACGCTGCCGGCGGCCTTCATGTCCAGCAGCAGCTTGCCGCCGAGCTTGGCGGTGGGGCCGAGCAAGGGCGCGGCCCAGGCGATGCTCGGCAGGTCGGCGTGCAGACTGCCGGCCAGCGGCGCTGCCGCGTCAACGCCCCAGGCCCGACCATGCTTGCTCACCTGGGTCTGCACCTCGGCATGCACGCTGCCGAACAGGCCGCCGGTGGCGTCGAACCGGGCGGACAGGGCATCGTCTTTCGCTTGCAGTTGCAGCCGCAGTTGCGACAGGCCCAGGCTCAAGCGCGGGTTGGTGAGCAGGCTCACATCGCCCGCGCTGCGTGCCACAACGACGTGACCCGACAGGGTGTTGGCCGCATGCAGCGACCAATCGGCGTCGAACCGCAGGGTGGACTGCACGCCATGCAGGTCGGCGCCGAACAGAGCGAGCCAGTAGGCCGGGTCCACGCCCTGCGCACTGCCCGTGGTGTCGAGTTGCCCGGCGTTCCACGCGGCGCTGGCGAGGTCGAGCGAGCCACCGGCGCTGCGCAACCTGGCGTGCTGCAATTCCAGGTGATTTTTCGCCAGAAGCAATGGCGCCGGGGCCAGCAAGTCCACGGCGTAGCGCCCGCGGTTGCTGAACTGCTCGATGCTCCCCTGCCAGCCCTGCGCGGCGGTGTAGCCGCCGGCCAACGCGGCGCTCAAGTCGAGGTCGGCATTGCGCAGGCGCAGCGCGATGCGCTGCGCGTCCAGCCGGCCCGCCGCATCCACCTCGGCCCGCTGCAACGTGAACGTGCCGGCCGTGATGCCGCTGCCCTTGAGGTGCAGCTTGAGCTGGCCTTGCGCTCCGGCTTGCAATTGGCCACTGGCGTCCAACGACTGCACCTGAATCTTGCCCGGGGCGGTCAGTCGGCTGACACGCAAATTGAACTGGCCCGACGGGGCGGCGGGCGTGCCAGCGAGCGTGCCACTGGCCTGCGCCAGGCCGGCGAAAGCCGGGTCGATCTGGGCCAGCGCAGGCGCGTCCAGCGTCCAGCGCAGCAGGTCGCCGGCGCGGCCGAAATCACCACGCGCCTTGAGGCTGTTGCTGCCAAGCTTGAGGTCGGCCTGGAGGCCGCGCACCCCCGCCGGTGACACCTGGCCACGCGCCGACCCGTCGAACACATGGCCGCGCCAGCGGCTGGGTTGCACCTGCAAATCCACCTGCGCGCTGCGTGTGGCGGCGTCGCCCCGAGCTTGCAGTTTGAGGTTGAGGTCAGCAGCGGGATAGGAAGCGGATGCGGCACCGGTTGCGGCGTGGAAGCGGCTGGGATCGACATGCTCGAGCACCACATGCATGGCGAAGCGTTGCGGCGCGTGCAAGTCCAGCGAACCGCTGGCGTTCAGCCGCCCGCCCTGGGCTTGCAGAACGGCGCGGGCGATGTCGATGTGCTCGCCACGCCGGCTCGCACGCAGCTCGGCCAACCAGCCGGGCTGGGTCAACCGCGCCTGCAAGGTCTGCTGCTGCAGATTGCCGTGCAAGTGCAGCGGGCCGCTCAGGCGCGTGGCGAGCAAGGCAGAGTCGAGGGCATGCATGTCGATCTGGCCGGCTTGCAGGTCGAGGCGGAAATCGCCTGGGGCGGCGGCATCGGTGGCGTGAGCATCCTCCCGAGCGGCGGCGGTCGCGGCCATGGGCTGCGTGTCTGGCCGACTTGCGGGCAGGAGGGCAGGAGCGGCAACCAGGCCGGGGGCTGACGCCCGCTTGGCCGTGGTGTAGCTGGCGCTGCCGGACAGGGTTCCGCCACCCGGCAGGCGGGCCAGGATCTGCTGGACCTGCACCTGCCCTGGCTGCACGTCCAGGACCGCCTGCAAGCCCAGCAGGGGCAGGCGCTTGGTGTTGATCGCGCCAGGGCGGGCGTTGCTCAGCTTCAAGCTGCCACGCACGCGCTGCGCGCTGGAAGGCTGCAGGTCGAGTTGCAGGTCGAGCAGGGCCGTGGGCAGCTTGGGGTCGATGCGCGCCGGGTCCACATGTTTGGCGTCGATCGTCGCGCTGCGCAGCGGCAGCGCGGCAAACGGCGCCAGTTCGGCGTCGAAACGGACGTGGGTCTGCAAGGCGCTGGCCATGCCCTGCAGGCGCAAGGCTTGCAGGCTGCCGGAGGGTCGCACGTCGAGCTGCACCGACGATGGAGCCCGCGCGCCCCGCAGGTGCAGCGTGGCCTGCAATCTGCCCCGCACGACGAACGGTCGCGCCACGCCCAGCGTCAACCGCGCCCGGCCCTGGCCCCAGGGCGTGCTGGCTTCGGCATGAAGCTGCACCTGCCCCGCCCTGGTCCGCAGGCTGGCGTCAAATCGGCCCAGGGGCCTGCGCGCGCCGGGCGGTCCCAGGCGCAGGGCTCCGATGTGCAGCCGCGCCACGCGCAACTCCAGTGGCAGTGCCAGGCTTTGCGGCAGCTTGGGCGGGCCGCTGCGTGAGCCGGGAGGAAGGTTCAAGTCGAGCGTGCTGACCGACAAGAGCCGCACATCCACCAACCTGGGCTGGCGCAACAGGGCGCGAGGGTTCCAGCGCAGGTGCAGGTCGCGCGCATGCACGTCCACCCGAGGGCTTTGCAGTTGCAGCCGCTCGATGCGCAAATCGCCCCAGACGTCGCCGCGTATGCCTTGCAGTTCCAGATGGACGGCGCCGAACTGCAAGGGCTGGCTGCTGAGCCAGCGCAGGCCCGAGCCGGAACCCAGCCAGGCGAGCGCCGCCGACAGCAGCACGATGAGCAGCAGCACCACCACCAGGCTGCGCCAAGTCCAGGTCCACAGTCTGCGCCAGACGCTGCGCCGGCGTGACGCAGGAGCCTCGGGCGCGGCGGCTGGGTTTGGATCCGGCGTCAGAGCCATCTCAGAAACTCACCCCGGCGTTGAACTGCAGGCGGTAGGACTGGATGGCCTGGCCATAGGCCAGGTCGATGCTGATGATGCCGGCCGGGCTGCGCCAGCGCGCGCCGATGCCGTAGCCGGCCACGGTCTTCAAGGCGCCGAAGCTGTTGGCCGCGTCGCCCCGGTCGTAGAACACCGAGGCACCCCATTGCGGCGTGAGCCAGTGCACTGCCTCGGCGCTGGCGGTGAGCAGGGCGCGTCCACCGACGATGGCGCCGCCCTCGGTCACACCCAGGCTCTGGTAGGCATAGCCGCGCACCGAGCCGATGCCGCCGGCGCGAAACAATTCCTGCTGCGGAATCCCGTTGGCCGACGGGCTGAACACGCTGCCCACCTCGCCGCGCAGGATGAGCTGGTTGCGGCTGCCCAGTGGGATGTACTGCACCCCGCGAAGCACCAGGCGAATGAAGTTCTGATCCGACAGCACCGCCTTGCTGCCGGCGCCGATCTGGGCGTTGACCAGGCTGCCGCTGCTGGGATCGATCGGATTGTCCAGGCGCCGCCGCGTCCAGGAATAGTTGGGCATGAGCGCCTGGGCGGTGGTGCTGCCGTAGCCGAGCACGTCCTGCCGCTCGGTGATGTACTGCAGCGACAGCACCGTCTCGATCGGCCCGTCCAGACGCTGGCGCTGGCCGCCGAGAATCAGGCTGCGGGTGGTCAGGCCCTGGATGTTGGCATGCTGCACATCGGCGCTCAGGCTGTAGCGCGAGCCGTTTGCGGCCCGCGGAAAAGCCAGGCCCGCACCCAAGGACTGCAGCAGGGTTTCCAGCTTCAGTGCGCTGGTGAAACGCCAGGCACGACCGAGGATGTTGAGGTTCTCGTAGTCCACCTGGGTGCGCGCCCCGGTGTTGCTGCTGTAACCCACCCCCAGTCCCAGTTTTTGCGGTTTGTATTCGACCACCCGCACCTGCACGGGCAGCATGGTGCCTTGCGCCTCGGTCAGCGGCGCCGCCACCGTGGCCGTGCGGAAATAGCGGCTGCCCTGCAGCAGTTGCTGGTACTCCAGCAGCTTGGCCTGCGCATAGGGCTGGCCCGGCCGGAAGGGAGCCAGGCGCTGCACGATGCTTGCGGGGTAGAGCTTCAGGCCCTCGACCTGCACCGGGCCGAAGCTGTAGCCCGGGCCGGTGACGAGCACCAGGCGCAGCGCCGCGCTGTGCCGCTTCGGGTCCACCCGTGCCTGGCTTTGCATGATGTGCGCCGCCGGGTAGCGCTGCGTCAGCAGGGTGAGCAGGGCATTGCTCTTGGCGGTTTCCCAGGCAGCGCTGCGAAACACCTGTCCGTCGGCCAGCGACCAGTCGTGGCGCAGTCTGGCGGCCAGCGACGCATCGGGCTGGCCGTCGGGGCCGTTCACCTGCAAGTCCAGCCCGGTTACGCGTGTGGCCTCGCCGGGCTGAACCTGAATCGTCACCACGACCGGTTTGGCCACGGTGTCCAGGCCAACTTGGACTCGCGGTGAGAAATAGCCCTCGGCGGCGAGCAGATCGGCCACCTGCTTCGGCACTTGATCGATCAAGGCGTGCAGTTGCTCCGGCGTGATGTCTTCAAACACGCGCCAACGCTCGATGTCGAGATCCTGCTTCAGTAAAGCTTGCCAGGCGTGCGGAGCATCGATGCGAACGTCGTACCGTGCGGTTGTGGCCGGCGCAGATGCGGATGCTGCTGGCTGGGCTGAACCTGCCGCGATCGCCAGATGCGGCTGCAGCCCGCCCGCCAATGCCAGCAGCAGGGTCAACCGGTAAAGCGGCCACACCCGTGCGGGTGGACTGACAGACAGAGTTGGCGCGGCGTGCTCGCAGGGCATGGGTGAGTTGGTGCTGCGCGCGCACGCAGCAAAGGCAATTCCGGTGTCAAAAGCATCGGGGTGCTCGTCGAATCGATCCCGACAAATTCGCGATTATGGCCGCAGCGTCAATTCGGCGGGTCACACGGGTCACCCCCCGGCGCCCGTGAGCAAGCGTGGCGCAGATCTCAGTTCGGCCGGGGAACGCTAGAGTCGATGCCGCGCAGGCGACGCACTCTCGCGTGTGACCACCGCGCAAGGTCCATGACCCCCGCCTTGGCTGCGTCCACCAAGGGATGCTGACCCACATCGCCAGGCCGCAAACCCAATTGCCGCAGCTTGTGGTTGAGCTGGTGGGCGAGAGTCTGCTGGTCGGACCAGCGGGTGCGGAAGGTAAAGGCCAGGGAAATCGAAAGTTCTGGCCCGGTATGTACCCTGTGTGGCGCGATGAACGGGTGATGGATGCCCATGGCGGGGGTGAGCTCGAAGCGCATGGCCTTGGGCTCGATCTCGGGCAACCACTGCGGCCTGCGCCCGGCGTAGGCCAGGATCTGATCCTTCTGCGCCGCGCTCATGACGCTGGGGTCGGCCTGGTTCCACAGATACGCTGTCTTGCTGCCGCGCACCTGCATCAGGAAGTTCATCTCCCGGTCCATGTGGTAGGGCGTGATGGAGCCCTGGGCCGAAATGAACACATAGGTGGAGAACCAGGTGATGCCGGGATCCAAGTGCCGCGTGGCAACGGCAAACTCGGTCAGGAGTTGTTCCAAGAAGGGACGGTAGGCTGGGTCTCGTTCGGGGTTGTAGATGCAGATGTAGGCGCGCCGGGCTTCGAGATTGTCGAGCGCGTCGTCCAGCGTCAAGCCTTCTCGGTAGCGCTGACTGTAGGACATGTCGAAGTCGGCATCGGGCGCAATCTCGCCGAAGCGGAACCGCACCTCGCGAGGCGGCATGCGCCGGCACAAAGCCTTGAGCTCTGGCCATTGCATCAGCGGGTGTTCGGTCAACCGATGTTGCATGGCAAATGGCAGGCGGTTGTAGAACTGGCGCATCGCCTCCGGCTCAAGCTGCAGCCAGCGCTCGGCCGATGCTCGGCCGCGCGCCAGCAAATCCATGTACTCGTCACTGGTGATGTCTCGTCCCAGCATTCCTCGCCCCAGCCTGAAGTTGTCGCTTCAGAACCCGCTGTCTGTGTCGGGTTTTGACGGATCTTGCAACTCTAGGACGCTGTGCAGCGCATCGCGCCCCCGGGATTCGGGGATCGGAAAAGTGACATCTGTATCAGGACATGTCGATCGCATGGGCCTGAGGCCCGATCAGCATGCGTTCCACATAGCGCGCGATCAGGTCCACCTCCAGGTTCACAGTGCCGCCAGGTTTGAGACTGCGCAGATTGGTGTGTTGCAGGGTGTGGGGGATGAGGTTGATGTGCACACTGGCCGAACCACCCGCGGCGTCGACCACGCGGTTCACCGTCAGGCTCACGCCGTTGACGGTGATCGAGCCCTTGTAGGCGAAAAAACGGGCGAGCTCACTGGGTACCCGCAGCGCCAGATGCCAGGATTCACCCGCCGGCTCGAAGCGCTCGACCTGCCCGATACCATCCACATGGCCGGTGACCAGGTGCCCGCCGAGCTTGGTGGCCAGCGTCAGCGATTGCTCCAGGTTCACCTCAGCCCCCACAGCGTCGAGCCCGGTGGTGCGCGCCAGGCTCTCGGCCGAGATGTCGAAGGCAAACTGCGCCGTGCCCAGTTCCACCGCGGTCATGCAGGCGCCGCTCACGCAGATGCTGTCGCCCCGGCACACGCCCTGGAGCCAAGCTGCCGGCACCTGCACCGTGACGCGCAAACCGCTGCCTTCGCCGGCTTGCAGCGGCACCACTTCGGAAAGACGGCCAAGCGCCGTGACGAGACCTGTGAACATGGTGAGTGAGCGCAATGAGCGAGTTGAAAGAATGGGTATAGGTTGTTGGCGCCGCCGGCAAGACTGGGCTGCGGCCCTGGCGAGCATAGCCGGCATCGGCTGTGCCGGGGCAAAGCCGCCCACATACGGCGCGGGCCAGATGGCGCTGGCCAACCAGGAAGCCGTCAGAGCCTGAAAAATCAATAGACTCCCCGCATGAGCACAGCGCCAACCACCGCCCCTGCCACCACGCCCGCCTTCACCTGGCCGGTGCGGATCTATTGGGAAGACACCGATGCCGGCGGCGTGGTGTATTACGCCAACTACCTCAAGTTCTGCGAGCGCGCGCGCACCGAATGGCTGCGCTCCCTGGGCCTCGATCAGCAACGCCTGGCCGAGCGCGACGCACTGCTGTTCGTCGTCAGCAGTGCACAGGTGCGCTACCTCGCGCCGGCGCGGCTGGACGATGAACTCAGCGTCAGTGTGTCCGTGGTCGAGGTGGGCGGCGCCAGCCTGGAATTGTTGCAGGACGTAAACCGCTGCGCGCCGACGTCCCATGTGTCGACCATCGCTTCCACGCTGCTGGCCCGCGTGCAAGTGCGCGTGGCCTGTGTTCAAGCCGGCAGCCTCAAGCCGAGGCGGCTGCCGGCCGCGGTGCTGCAAGCCATCGCGGGTCGCCCGCCGAGCGGCCTGCGCACGGTTGCAACACAAAACGTCACGCGGGCTTGACGTGCAGCGGTGCAAAATAGTGGCCTTCAGGTGTCTGTCCGCACTCCGGGGAACCCGGCGCCGTCTGCGGGCTTTGCATCCCTAGCGCCGCTCTTCCCGCCACTTTCAGCCTGGACTTTGCATGGACCAAAACTTTTCCATCATCTCGCTCGTACTGGGCGCCAGTACCGTCGTCCAGTTCGTCCTGGCGCTGCTCATGGCAGTGTCGCTGGCGAGTTGGACCGTGATCTTCCGCAAATACTTCGCCATCAAGGGCGCCCGCCTCAAGACCGACGATTTCGAGCAGGAGTTCTGGTCCGGCACCAGCTTGAACGACCTGTACCAGGCGGCCATCAACAGTGCCCGTCAGGGCAGCCCGCTACAGCGCATCTTCGCCTCCGGAATGCGCGAGTTCCTCAAGCTGCGCGAGCGCCGGCTGGATTCCACCACTCTGGTGGACGGCTCGCGCCGCGCCATGCGCGCCGCCTTTCAGCGCGAGATGGACGTGATCGAGTCCAACCTCTCCTTCCTCGCCTCGGTGGCTTCGGTCTCGCCCTATGTGGGTTTGTTCGGCACGGTCTGGGGCATCATGCACGCCTTCGTCGGCCTGTCCAACCTGCAGCAGGTGACGCTGGCCACGGTGGCACCTGGCATCGCCGAGGCCCTGGTGGCCACGGCCATCGGCCTGTTCGCCGCCATTCCTGCCGTCATCGCCTACAACTTCTTCGCCCGCGACATCGACCGCCTGGCCATTCGCTTCGAGTCCTTCACCGAAGAGTTCTCCAACATCCTGCAGCGTCAGGTGGCACCGCACCCGCAAGGCGCGTCGGCGCAAGACGCCGGGCCCATGACCCGGCCCATGTCGGCTGCAACGGGAGCGCATTGAATGGCCACCGTGCAGCGCAGCAGCGGGCACCGGCGGCGCGCGCTGGCGGAAATCAACGTCGTGCCGTACATCGACGTGATGCTGGTGCTGCTGATCATTTTCATGGTCACCGCGCCGCTCATCACCCCAAGCGCCGTGAAACTGCCCAGCGTGGGCCAGGCCACGCGCGCGCCCGACACCGTGGTGGAGGTGGACATCAAGGCCGACAAGCTGCTGAGTGTGCGCCTGCGCGACCCCAAGGCCAAGCCCGGAACCACGGGCCTGAATCCGCAACCCACGACCATGGCCGATCTGCAGAAGGCCGTAGCCGGGCTTGCCCAGCAAAGCGGCTCCACCCTGGCCGACATGCCGGTGCTGATCGCCGCCGACAAGGACGTGAAGTACGACGACGTCATCAAGGTACTCAACCGCCTGAAGGAAAGCGGCGTGCAGCGCGTCGGCCTGGCGGTGCAGGCAACCGGGCGAAGCGCACGTCAACCGTGAAGCCGACCACACCGTTTGTCCTGCATGCCGCAATCTCTGAGCCTCCGTGCCGGCGCATGGGCCTGAACGGGCCTTGCCACCTTCCGACATGAACACCTACAACCCCCCGGCCGACAAGCTGCGCCCACCGCCCGAAAAGGGCATGGGCCGCGCGCTGTTGTTCGCCGCCCTCATCCACCTGCTGCTCATCATCGTCATTGCCCTGGGCGTGCACTGGAAAAGCCACACTCCCGAAGCCGTCGAGGCCGAGTTGTGGGCGCCCACGGCGCATCTGGCCGCGCCGCGGCCGCCCAGGGTCGAGCCCCAGCAGGCGCAGCCCACACCCAAACCGCAGCCGCAGGCCCAACCGCAGCCCGCACCACCATTGACCAAGGTGCAACCCACGCCGGACAACGCCGAGATCGCGCTGGACAAGGCGCGCAAGCGCAAGCTGGAAGACGAGAAGCGCCAGGCCGCCCTGCTCGCCCAGCAGCAAGCGCAGCAACGCCAGGCTGAAAAGCTGGCGGCCGAGAAATTGGCGTTGCAGCAACAGCGTCTGGCCCAGGAAAACGCCGCGGAACAGCGCAAGCTCGCGGAGCAGAAAAAACAGCAGGAACTCAAGGCGCAACAACTGGCACAGCAACAGGCCGAAAAACTGCAGGCCGAGAAAAAGGCGGAGCAACTGCGCAAAGCCGAGCAACAACGCGAGCAGCAACTCGCCAGACTGCAGCAGCAGGCGCGTTCGGACTACATGAAAAACCTCATGTCCCAGGCCGGCAACGGTCCCAGCACCAGCACGGGCACGGCCGCCGTGAGCTCGGGCCCCTCCGGCGCCTACGCGGCGCGCCTGGCGACGTTGGTGCGGCAGAACGTGATTTATCCGCAGATCGACCAGATCCAGGGCGACCCGAAAGTGATCATCACCGTCACACTCGACCCGAACTCGGGCGAAGTTCTGGGCACGAAAATCGAACGCTCCAGCGGTGTGCCGAGTTGGGATCAGGCCGTGCTGCGCGCCGTCCAGCGCGTCGGCCGCTTCCCGGCGGACGGCAGCGGCCGGTGGTACACGCCGATGGAGATCAAGGCCGGCCCGCGCGACGCGGGTTGAACACCATCCCGCCCCGCGTTCGCGCCCGGCCCATGCCGCAGGGCATCAATGCTGCATGCGCTGGGCAGCGGCGGAGTCGCCGCTGTCATACACCACCTGCACCCGTCCATCCAGCGCCAGTGCGGCCAGCTCCGCGAGCACGTCGTCGCCGGGGCGCAGACGCACACGGTCGAGGCGCAGCAGGGCGGCGGCACCGCTGCGCTCGACTTCGATGTCCAGCGGCAGGCCGTCGTCCTTCCCGGCAGACTGGGTGCGAGCCAACTCGATGAGCGGAGCGGCGTCGGCCAGGCCGTTGACGCGCAGCCGAATACGCCGACCCAGGCGCGCACGGGTCTGCTCCAGGGTCCAGACGGCGTCGACGTTGAAGCGCAGGCCACCGCTGAAGCGGTCGTTCTGGGCACGGCCCTGCAGCACCAGCAGTTCGTCGTCCCGCAGTAACGTGCGCACGGTGTCGAGCAGGCGCTCGTTGACCACGGTTTCCAGCATGCCGGAGCGGTCTTCCAGCGTGACGATGGCCATCCGTCCGCGCTGGCCCTGTACCACGCGCACGGCAGCGACGATGCCGGCGGCGATCTGCGGCTCGCGCGCCTCGGCCAGCTCCGCCAGCGGACGCGGGGCGAAGCGGCGCACCTCGTCGGCGTGGGCGTCGAACAGATGGCCGCTGAGGACGAAGCCAATGGCCAACTTTTCCTCGGACAGGCGTTTGCGCAAATCCCACGGTGGCTGCGGCTCAGGCGCAGGGGCGCCGGCCGCGGCGGCGCTGGCGTCGTCGAGCAGACTGTCGAACAGCCCACCCTGAGTGGCGTGTTCGGCGCATTGGACGGCATGCTCCAGCGCCATGCCCACGGCGGCCATGAGGGTGGCGCGATTGGGGTCGATGGCGTCGAAGGCACCAGCGCGAATCAGGGCCTCGAGCACGCGGCGGTTGATGCGGGTGCGGTCCACGCGCGCGGCGAAGTCCATCAGCGACGCGAAGGGTTTGTCACCACGCGCCTCGACAATCCCTTCGATGGCCGCACGCCCGGTCCCCTTGATGGCGCCGAGCGCGTAGCGGATGGTGTGTGCGTCCACCGGGTCGAAGCGCCAGCCGCCGAGGTTCACGTCGGGCGGCAGCAGCTTCAAGCCCATGGCGCGGGCATCGTCCACCAGCACCTTGAGCTTGTCGGTGTCGTCCAGCGCGATGCTCATGTTGGCGGCCATGAATTCGGCCGGGCAATGCGCCTTCAGCCACGCCGTCTGCACCGCGAGCAGCGCGTAGGCGGCGGCGTGCGACTTGTTGAAACCGTAGCCGGCGAACTTCTCCATCAAATCGAAGATTTCGTTGGCCTTGTCCGGCGCGATGCCGTTCTTCGCCGCGCCCTCGGCGAAGATGCCGCGGTGCTTGGCCATCTCCTCGGGCTTCTTCTTGCCCATCGCGCGGCGCAGCAGGTCGGCGCCGCCGAGCGAGTAGCCGCCGATGACCTGCGCCACCTGCATCACCTGCTCCTGGTAGACCATGATGCCGTAGGTCTCCTCCAGCACGCTGGCCATGCGCGGGTCCGGGTAGACGATGGGTTCGGTGCCGTCCTTGCGGTGGCAGAAGCTGGGGATCAGGTCCATCGGCCCCGGCCGGTACAGCGCAACCAGGGCGATGATGTCCTCGAAGCGGTCCGGCTTGGCCTCGCGCAACATGCCCTGCATGCCGCGCGATTCGAGCTGGAACACCGCCACCGTGTCGCCGCGCGCCATGAGTTTGTAGGTGGCCGGGTCGTCGAGTGGGATGTCATCCAGCTTGAAGCCGGCGCGGTCCGGGTGGTTGCGACGGATATGCTGCGCCGCCAATTCCAGGATGGTGAGCGTGGCCAGGCCGAGGAAGTCGAACTTCACCAGGCCGATGGCCTCGACGTCGTCCTTGTCGAACTGCGACACCGCGTCCGTGCTGCCGGGCTGGGCGTACAGCGGGCAGAAATCGGTCAGCTTGCCGGGGGCGATCAGCACGCCGCCGGCATGCATGCCCACGTTGCGCGGCAGCCCCTCGAGTTGCTGCGCCAGGGTCAGCAGGTGGCGCACCTCGTCCTCCTGCTCCATGCGCGCCTTGAGCTGCGGCTCGACCTCGATGGCCTGGGCGATGGTGATGTGCTGCCCCGGCTTGTTGGGAATGAGCTTGGCCAGCGCGTCGCAGAAGTTGTAGCCCAGCTCCTGCACCCGGCCCACGTCGCGCAGCGCGGCGCGCGCCGCCAGGGTGCCGAAGGTGGCGATCTGCGACACCGCGCCTGCGCCGAATTTCTGCTTCACGTAGTCGATCACGCGGTCACGGTTTTCCTGGCAGAAATCGATGTCGAAGTCGGGCATCGATACCCGCTCCGGGTTGAGGAAGCGCTCGAAAAGAAGGTTGTAGGCCAGTGGGTCGAGGTCGGTGATGCGCAGGCTGTAGGCCACCAGCGAACCGGCGCCGGAACCCCGCCCCGGCCCCACCGGGCAGCCGTTGTCCTTGGCCCAGTTGATGAAGTCGGCGACGATGAGGAAGTAGCCCTCGAAGCCCATCTTCGCGATGGTGCCGAGCTCGAATTCCAGCCGCTCTGCATAGCGCGCGCGCTGCGCCTCGCGCTTGGTTGCGTCGGGGTAGAGCTGCTGCAGGCGGCGCTCCAGGCCGTCGAACGACTGCGCCCGGAAATAGGCCGCCATGGGCATGCCGTGCGGCGTGGGGAATTCGGGCAGTTGCGGCCTGCCTAGCGTGAGCGTGAGATTGCAGCGCTTGGCAATTTCCACCGCGTTCGCAAGCGCCGAGGGCGTGTCGGCGAAAAGCGCCTGCATCTCCGCCTGGGTCTTGAAATATTGATCGGCGGTGAAATGCCGCTGCCGCCTCGGATTGCCCAGGGTTTCGCCCTCGGCGATGCACACCCGCGCTTCATGCGCCTCGAAGTCGGTGGCCTGCAGAAATTGCACCGGATGCGTCGCCACCACCGGCAGGCCGAGGTCGGCGGCAAGCCGCACCGCGGCAGCCACATGGCGCGCGCACTCCGCATGGCCGCTGCGTTGCAGCTCCAGATAGAAACGGCCGGGAAAGACACTGGCATGGCGCTGGGCGAGCAAGCGCGCACGCGCCCCGTCGCCCGCCAGCAGCGCCTGGCCGATGGCGCCATGGCGTGCGCCGCACAAGGCGATGAGCCCGGCGCTCAAACCCTCCTGTTCAAGCCAGGCCCACTGCACCTCCGCTTGACCGTTGCGCTGGCCCTCGAGCCAGGCGCGGCTGAGCAGGTCGCAAAGGTTGAGATACCCCTGCCGATTCGCAGCCAGGAGCAGCAAGCCGGTGTTAGGCGCCTGGGGTGATGGCTCGCCCGGAGCGATCCGCACATCACAACCGATGATGGGCTTGACGCCTGCGCCGCGTGCCTCGGAATACAAGCGCACGGCGGCGAACAGGTTGTTCAGATCGGTGATGGCCAGCGCGCCCTGGCCGTCAGCGCGGGCCGCTGCAACAGCGGCGTCGACCCGCAAACTACCGTCGACGATGGAGAACTCGGTGTGGGTGCGCAAATGGACGTAGGACATGGCCATATTGTAGGAAGTCGAGGGCTCTCGGCATGGCTTGACAAATGCAGAAGAACCGGAATTGTGAGTGGACACTCTCACACAATCTCTCTGTTTTCAATGGGCTTTCAATTTTCCGATGTTGAATGGATGTGTCATGACGGCTTCCTATAATCGTTTGGCCATTCGCATGGCGCAGACAGCTTGATGGCGCATGGCTCACCACGACACGGCCTCGATCCGACCGTGATCCGACCGCGAGACAGCCGCTTGAGCCGGCCATCAACGCACCTTGCGCCGATCCCCGCGCCGACATCTGCGGCTTGGTCTGCCCCTTCACGAGCCCCGCACCCGATGCCCGAATTCCACGCCCTGCCCCTGCTCTCGCTGCATGCCGACGGTGTGCTGTGGGTGGGCTTGGCATTGGTGCTGGCCACGCTGATGGGCGAATCGGTCTTTCGCTTCCTGCGCTGGCCGCGACTCATCGGCTACACCGCCGCCGGGCTGGTCATCGCCGCCGGCGGCGGTGGTCTGCAGGCGCTGGCGCTACAGCCCAGTGCGCGCGCCATCGTCGACGCCGCGCTGGCGGTGCTGCTGTTCGAAATTGGCCATCGCGTCAACCTGCGCTGGCTGCGCGCCAATCCTTGGCTGATCTTCATCAGCCTGGGCGAATGGGCGCTCAGCCTGGTGGCCATGTGGGTAGTGCTGGGGCTGCTGGGCCTGGGCGGACTGCACGGCCTGGCCACCGCCGCCGCGCTGGCGTGCACCGCGCCTGCGGTGGCGCTGCGTCTGAGCGGCGAGTTCAACGCGCGCGGCCAGGTGACCGAGCGCCTGCTGCTCGTCTCCGCCCTGGGCACCATCCTGTCCATCCTGGCCGTGGGGGTGCTCACGGCGTGGATGGGAGCGCAGGCCAGCGTGCAATGGTGGAACGCGCTGCTGCTGCAGGTTTACGGCATCGGCGGCGCGGTGCTGGCAGCGGCGGTATTGGCCTGGGCAGTGAACTGGGTGGAGCGCCATTTCGACTTCGCCGACGAGGGTGCCGCGCTGCTGCTGGTGGGGCTGATCCTGCTGGTGCTGTCCATCACCCGCATGCTGCATTGGTCCACCCTGCTCACGCCGCTGCTGGCCGGGTTGCTGCTGCGCGCCCGCAGCCAGCGCCCAAGGGTCTGGCCGCGCCATTTCGGCACGGCCGGCGGCGTGCTGGTGGTGCTGCTGTTCCTCATTCTCGGCCTGAGCCTGAACTGGGCGGCGCTGGCCAGCGGCATGGCCATGGGGCTGGCGCTGGCAGGCGTGCGTGCGCTGGCCAAGCTGGCCGTGCCGCTGGCGCTGGGCAAACCCTCGGGCCTGAGCTGGCGGCAATCGACCGCGCTGGGGCTGACGCTGAATCCGGCAGCCGGCGTGAGCTTCGTGCTGCTGCTCGACCTGGCGCAGGCCGTGCCACAGTTTCCTCACATGCTGATTGCCGCGGCCTTCGCCGCCATCGTCGTGCTGGAACTGGCCGGCACCTTGCTGGCGCGCTGGGCGCTGGGGCGCTCGGGCGATATTGCAGCCGTGCGCAAGAAACCACAAGGATCGGCATGAGCCTGGGCCCGTTTTCGCAATCGGCGGCATTGAGCATCGGCATCGAGCTGGAGTTGCAGATCGTCAGCCGCCACAACTACGACCTCATGCCCTGTGCGCCCGACCTGCTGCGCCTGCTGGAAGGCCGCAAGCTGCCCGGGTTGGTGACGCCGGAGATGACCGAGAGCATGATCGAACTCTCCACCGGCATCTGCACCGGCTATGACGACGCGCTGGCCCAGCTCACCGAAATCCAGGGCGCACTGGTGGACGCGGCGAACAAGCTGGACGTGGGCCTGGCGGGCGGGGGCACCCATCCGTTCCAGCACTGGGCGCAGCAGCGCATCTTCGACAAGCCGCGCTTCCTGCAACTCTCCGAGCTGTACGGCTACCTCAGCAAGCAGTTCACCGTGTTCGGCCAGCATGTGCACCTGGGCTGCCCGGACGCCGACACCGCCCTCTACACCCTGCATTGCGTTTCGCGTTTCATTCCGCATTTCATCGCGCTGTCGGCCTCGTCGCCCTACGTGCAGGGCGAGGACACGGGCTTTCACTCGGCGCGGCTGAACTCGGTGTTCGCCTTCCCGCTCTCGGGCCGCGCGCCCTTTGCGCTGACCTGGGACGCATTCGAGCGCTACTTCGAGAAAATGACCGCGACCGGCGTGGTCAAGAGCATGAAGGATTTCTACTGGGACATCCGCCCCAAGCCCGAGTACGGCACCATCGAAGTGCGGGTGATGGACACGCCGCTGACCATCACCAAAGCGGCGCGCATCGCCGCCTACATCCAGACCCTGGGCCGCTGGATCCAGACCGAGCGCCCCTTCACCCCGGAGGAAGACGATTACCTCGTCTACACCTTCAACCGCTTCCAGGCCTGCCGCTTCGGCTTCGACGGCACCTTCGTCGACCCCGCCACGCGCGAGCACCGCACCCTGCGCGAAGACCTGATCCGCACCATCGTCAAGCTCGAAGGCCACGCCGCAGAACTGAAGTCCGACACCGCCTTGCGCGAACTGCTGGCCGACGTCGGCAACCGCGGCAATGACGCGCAATGGATCCGCGAAACCTTCAGCCGCGAAAAACACCTGCCCGAAGTGGTGCGACAGCAATGCGGCCAATGGATGGGTCACGGCAGTTGATGCCTTGCACCCACATGTGAATCTCAACCGAGACGCATCGGCCGCATCAATCGACAGTCTGCGACGCGACGGTTGGCGCTTGACCCGCCTGCGCCGTGAACTGCATGCGATGCAACTGCGCGTACAAGCCCTCGTGCGCGAGCAACTCAGCCTGCGTCCCCAACTCCACCAGGCGCCCTTCATCAAGCACGGCGATGCGGTCGCAATGGGCAATGGTGGCGAGGCGGTGGGCGATGACGATGGTGGTGCGGCCCTGCATCAGCCGGTCGACCGCCTGCTGCACCAGACGCTCGCTCTCGGCGTCGAGCGCGCTGGTGGCTTCGTCCAGAATGAGCAGCGGCGCATCGCGGTACAGTGCGCGAGCGATGGACAGGCGCTGGCGCTGGCCGCCGGAGAGCTGCGAGCCGTTATGCCCCACTTCGGCCTGAAGCCCGCCAGGCAGGCCACGCACGAACTCGGCCAGCGCGGCGGCCTCCAGCGCGGCCCAGGCGCGGGCCGCGTCCACCGGCTCGCCGAAGCTGACGTTGATGCCCACGGAATCGTTCAGCAGCACCACCTCCTGGCCGACGTAGGCGATTTGCTGGCGCAGGCTGTGCAGGGTCCAGTCACGCAGCGGCACGCCGTCGAGCAGCAGGCGGCCGGCCGTGGGTTCCAGCAGGCGAGGAACCAGGCGCATGAGCGTAGTCTTGCCCGCGCCGGAGGGCCCGACCAGTGCGAGGCTTTCACCTGCATGCACCCGCAGGCTGACGCCATCCAGCACCGGGCGGTCGAGCGCGCCGATGCGCACGGTCACGTCGTCGAACTCCAACTCGCCCTGCACCCGCTCCACCGCATGGCTGCCCGTGTCCAGTTCCTGGGGCGTGTCGACGATGCCGCGCAGGCGCTGCAGCGAACTGAGCGCGCGCATCATCGGCTGCACGATGTCGGACACCCGCCGCAGCGGCGACAGCGTCATCAGCATGGCGGTGATGAAGGAGACGAAACTGCCGACGCTGTGCTGGCCCGAAACATCGCTTTGCCACATGGCGTAGACCATCACCACCGACACCGCCAGCGCCGACAGCCACTGCGACACCGGCGTGGTGGACGAGCCCGACACCAACGTCTTCACCGTGGTGCGGCGCAGGTTCTGGTTGATGGTCTCGAAGCGCGCGGCGAACCCCTCCTGCGCGTTGTGCACGCGTACCACCGGCGCCGCCAGCATGCCCTCTTCCAGCGCATACGACACCTCCTCGGCGGCGCCCTGCATCTGCGCATTCAACCGCTTCGCGCGGCGGCTGATGCGGCGCATGACGAACAACAGCGGCAGCAGCACCGCCAGCGTCAGCAGCGTCAGGCTCCAGTTCACCCACATCAGGTAGCCGAACAGCGCCAGCAAGGTCAGGCTGTCGCGCACCAGGGTGAGCAGGCCGGGGAAGATCATCCCCAGCGCCAGTTGCGCCTCGTACACCGCCGCGCCAATGAGGCTGCTGGCGCTTTCGCGCTGCAGCCCGGCAAGCTGCGCATGCACGATCTGCCCATACACCAGCGTGCGAACCCGCGCCAACACGTTCTGCGTCAGCCACTGTGTGAGAAACTGTGAGGCCAGCCATGCCAAGCCACGCACCGTGAACAACCCGAGCAACACCGCCGGCACGGCCCACAGCGGAAAATCGCGCTTCGCTGTGAAGCCGACATCGAGCACATGCTTCATCAACGCCGGCAGCACCGGTTCCGTCGCCGCAACGATGGCGGCGAACAACACGATGAGCAACGCGGCCGAACGGTTGCGAGGGTTGACTGCAAAGAGGCGGCGAAGCAGATCCAGGGCAGCTCGGTGATCCCACGCCCCCTGATTGGCCAGGGGCAGATTGTTGGATTGCATAGAGTCTCGCAATGATGAAATATGCCCATGCCCGGCTATCGGGGCCGTCTTTCTACCATACAACCCATTGGTCTCTCGATCCAGGCCATCCAACCCCAATCCTCCATGTTCAGCATCCTGATTCCGACTTGGAATAATCTTCCCTACCTGCAACTGTGCATCGACAGCATTCGGCGGTACAGTTGCTTGGAGCACGACATTCTGGTTCACGTCAATGACGGCTCCGACGGCACATTGGAGTGGGTTCGGGATCAGGGCATTGCGCACACGCATTCGACCGCCAACGTCGGCATCTGCCTCGCGGTCAATCAACTCGCCAGCATGGCGACGCGCCAGTGGTTGGTCTATCTCAACGACGACATGGTGTGTTGCCCCGGATGGGACGCCGCACTGATCGACGCCATCGATCATCAACCGCACGATCTCGTCTATCTCTCGCCCACCATCATCGAGCCGCGCTCAACCGTCAATCCACTCACCATCGTGCGGGACTTCGGTTCGACCGCGGAAACCTTCAATGAAGCCGCCATGGTGGAGCAGT
Organism: Betaproteobacteria bacterium; assembly: GCA_028871675.1. GTDB lineage: Bacteria > Pseudomonadota > Gammaproteobacteria > Burkholderiales > Burkholderiaceae_C > Thiomonas_A. The sequence continues at coordinate 36,041 of JAGWMO010000010.1, read as the reverse complement.
TCGCATCCGATCCGCGTGGCGACAGACTCGGACAAGCTTCGCCGGTCAGCGTTGTGAGCAAGCGCTGGTGGCATATGGTCGGCGGCTACAGCATCGAATTCAGCCCAGGCATGGGTAGCGAAGACGACTTGATGATGAAATTCTGGGTTGCCGGTTGCCGCCACTATGCCGTGATTGGCGACAGCCGCATCTATCACTTTGCCTGCCGCAGCACGGGACGGGTGCGGCGCAACCACGGAGCGCGGACCTTCGTCACCAAGTGGGGCGTGACGCAGGGCGACTTCAAGCGCCGCTCGCTTTTACCCAGTGCGATCCCACAAGTGCCTCCACAGCCCATGCTCGAGCCGACACCGACGGGACGCCTCAAGCGCGCCGTCTACGGCCTCACCGGCAATTTTCCGCTGGGCGACCTTTCCGCCTGGGATGCGATGCCAGGCCAGCATCTTCGTGCTGAGCTTATCCCCGCGACAATACCGGTGGATGCCAACTGATGCAGCCCTCAGACGTCAGCATCTCCGCCATCATCATCACGCGCAACGAGTCCGAAAATCTCACTGACTGCATGAGAGGACTCGATTGGTGCAACGAGATCATCGTACTGGACAGTGGCAGTACGGACGACACACAGGAGCGTGCGCGAAGCCTGGGAGCACGCGTTGTCGTGCGTGCAGACTGGCCCGGCTTCGGCCCACAAAAAAACCGAGCGCTCGATCTTGCCCACTGCGCGTGGGTCCTCTCGATTGATGCCGACGAGCGCGTGACGCCTGAACTGGCAGCTGAAATCCGCGCCATCATCACCCGCCCTGACGCCGCGAATGCCTATTCCCTACCCCGCCTGTCCAGCTATTGCGGTCAGTTCATGCGCCATGGCGGCTGGTACCCGGATCGGGTGGTGCGTCTTTTCAGGCGCGGCACAGCGCGCTTTTCCGACGACATCGTGCATGAGTCCTTGCACACCACATGCAGGGTTGGCAAGTTGCGGCATGACCTCATCCACATCAGTTACCGATCATTCGACGACGTCCTGGAAAAAATGAACCGCTACTCGACAGCGGGTGCTCACAAGGCTGCCGCAAAAGGCCGAACCGCAAGCTTGCTTTCGGCCTGGTTGCACAGTCGATGGGCCTTTTTACGCGCCTATGTTCTGCGCTTGGGTTTTCTCGATGGGCGCCTGGGTTTTGTCCTGGCTTGCGCCATCGCCCATGAAACCTGGTACCGACACCTCAAGCTCTGGCAGTTGACCCAGGAAAAGCTCCACACTGTCGATCTGCATGCGCAATCTGAAACGCTCGATTGACCGCGGTGGACACCATGACTGTTGCCGACTCGCAGAGACCATCGTGAACGTACGCCTCAAAACGACGCTCGGTCCATCCCTTGGTGAAGCTCCGACAGGCGACAGCAAACAAGACCACAGCGCTTTGCGTGGATTTCCGGTTGCATCCGATTACGCACCGCAGCCACTTGCCTACGTAAAATGGAATCGTCACCGTGCGCCTTTGTTGCGACATTTGCGGTGTGCGCCTTTCACGTCCGCCCCATGTCCCTGGCGCCAACACCCAATCTCCCTGTCCGACACATGAAGCGATGAAGCGACGCCAATTCCTTCTCGATAGCTTTTCAAGCCCCTGGGTGCGCTCCGTTGGTGCAACGGCTGCCACGCTGGGCCTGCCCACGCTCGCCCAGGCCCAGTTCAAAATCGACGTTTCCGGCATCGGCGCCACGCAGATTCCCGTCGGGATTGCGCCGTTCAAAGGGCAGGACTCCTGCCCGCAGCCGATTGCCGACATCGTCCGCGCCGACCTCACGCGCAGTGGCCAGTTCCGCACCACCAACCTCGGCGGCGCCGTGCTCACGGAGCAGGGGCCGCCGAACTATGCGGCTTGGCGCACGCAGGCGCTGGAAGCCGTGGCCGGCGGCAGCATCACCCCCGAGGGGCCTAACCGCTGGATGATCCGCTTCCGCTTGTGGGACGCGGTAAAACAGGCCGACATGGGCGGCGAGATCTACCAGGTGGTCACGGGCGACCTGCGCCTGGCCGCCCATCGCATCGCCGACTTCATCTACCAGAAGCTCACGGGCCAGCGCGGCGTGTTTGCCACGCGCATTGCCTACATCAGCAAGGCCGGACAGCACAATTTCGCGCTGATCGTGGCCGATAGCGATGGCGAAAACGCCCGCACCGCCCTGCGCAGCCGCGAGCCGCTGCTCTCCCCGGCCTGGGCACCGGACGGCGGCAGCCTGGCCTATGTGTCGTTCGAAACCGGCAAACCTGTCGTTTTCATTCAAGACATTCGCAATGGCGTACGCCGCATGCTGGCCAACTTCAAAGGCACGAACAGCGCTCCGTCGTTCTCACCCGACGGCCGCACCATGGCCGTGGTGCTGACGCTCACGGGACGTTCCCAAATTTTCCTGATGCCCAGCTCCGGTGGCCAGCCGCGCCAGCTCATGCGCAGCGGATCCATCGACACCGAGCCGGTCTTCGCACCCGACGGCAAGAGCATCTACTTCGTGAGCGACCGCGACGGCTCGCCGCAGATCTATGTGGTGGGGCTGGACGGCAGCGGCGTGCGTCGCCTGACGTTCAGCGGCGGCTACAACGTCAGCCCCGCCATCAGCGCGGACGGCAAGAACCTTGCCTACATTTCGCAGCAAGGCAACAATTTCCAGCTTTGGCTGCAAGACGTGGCTTCCGGCAACGCCCGGGCCCTGGACAATGGCACGGACGATGGGCATCCGAGTTTTGCCCCGAATGGGCAAATCCTGCTGTACTCTGCCCACGAAAGTGGGTCTGAAGTGCTGAAAACCGTGTCGCTGGATGGCAGCGTTCGCACGACTCTGGCTGCGGCGGGGCTGCAGGTTCGGGAGCCCTCCTGGGGCCCGTGGACGCCTGGCAATTGAAAGTTCAAGCCCCGCTCGCTCCAGTGCTGATGGTTGTCTCGATCGGCAGGCCTGGATTGCCTACCACCGTTGAATTCTTCCCGAATCCTCTGCAAAATTCATTGTTGCATCGCAGTTGTTGAACCCCGTCTGACACAAATCACTTTTTTCCACCACACACAACCCTGACCTTTTGGAGAATCACGATGAACCAACGCTCTGCCCTTTTGCTCACGGCCCTCGCCGCAGCACTCACCCTGGGCGGCTGCGCCTCGGGCGTGAAAATGCATCCGGCTCCTGTTGAATCCCAGACCGCGGCGCCGGTGAGCAGCACCGCAGGCGCCAACTCCCAGGGCGCCGGGCAAAGCCAGGTCGCCGCAGTGCAGGCCCCCGCCGAGAACAACGTCGGTCCCGGCCCTGACGTCCCCAAGAGCGTGTTCTTCGCCTTCAACAGCTACGTGGTCGAGGGCAAATACCGTCCGGTACTGGAAAACAACGCGCAATACCTGACCAGCCATCCGGCTGCGCATGTGCAACTGCAAGGCAACACCGATGCCCGTGGCAGTCGTGAATACAACCTGGCGCTTGGCCAGAAACGGGCTGATGCGGTGATGAAGGGCATGGAACTGCTGGGCGTGAAACCCAGCCAGATGGAAGCCATCAGCTACGGCAAGGAAAAGCCCAAGGCGCTTGGCAACACCGAGGCTGATTACGCCGAAAACCGTCGCGTGGACATCGTCTACCAAAAATGATGCAGCAAATCCCGGTGCCCACACCCCGCCCTGCGGGGTTGCCTGCGTTGAGCAGCAAGGCCGTGGCCTTGCTGCTCGGACTCGGGCTCGCGCTGGCATGGCTGCCTCAGGCGCATGCCGACATGTTTCCCGACAACGAGGCACGCCGCGCCATTCTTGACCTGCGCGGGCAGATCGCGCAGAACCAGCAGGCCAACCAGGCGCAATTGGCGCAGCAAGCGCAGCAGATCCAGCAAATCCGCAGCTCGCTGCTCGATCTGTCGAACCAGATCGAGCAGCTCAAGACGGAAATCGCCCAACTGCGTGGCCAGCAAGACACCACCACGCGCCAACTCAACGACACCATCGCCAAGGTGGCCGCAAGCCAGAAAGACCTGACCCAGCGCATGGCGCCGCTGGAACCGGTGGCGGTGCAGATCGGAGGCAAAAGCTACACCGTGCAGCCGGCTGAAAAAGCGGCTTACGAACAAGCGCTGGCGGCCTTCCGCAGTTCCGATTTTGCTGGGGCTGGCAGTCAGTTCAAGGCGTTCCTGGCCCAGTATCCATCGAGCCCTTATGCCTCGGAGGCTCAGTATTGGCTGGCCAATTCCCTGTACGCGCAGAAGCAGTACAAAGATGCCGTTACAGCCTTCAACGGTCTCATCAACGGCTACCCGGGCAGCAGCCGCATCCCCGAGTCCATGCTCGGATTGGCCAATTGCCAGGTGGAGTTGCGCGAAGTGCGGGCAGCCAGGCTCACGCTGCAAAAACTGGTGAACAACTACCCGCAGTCCGAAGCCGCGCAAGCCGCCAAGGACCGCTTGGCCAAGCTGCGCTGAAGGCGCATGGCTGAAGCCCAGACGCCGGTGGCGGCCGGCACGCCCGCCGTGGTGTTGCTGTCGGGCGGCCTGGATTCAGCCACCGTGCTGGCCCAGGCGCGCGCCCAGGGCTTCAGCTGCTACGCCCTCTCCTTGCACTACGGCCAACGCCACAGCGCCGAGCTGAATGCGGCGCGGCGGGTGGCCCAGGCGCTGGGTGCGGCACGGCATGAAGTCATCCAACTCGATCTGGCGCGTTTCGGCGGCTCGGCCCTCACCGATGCCGCGCTACGGGTTCCCACGGAAGGTGCGCAGGGCGGCATTCCCATCACTTACGTGCCCGCGCGCAACACCGTGATGCTGGCGCTGGCCTTGTCGTGGGCTGAGGCGTTGGGAGCGCGCGATTTGTTCTACGGCGCCAACGCCGTCGATTATTCCGGCTACCCGGACTGCCGTCCGGAGTTCGTGGCCGCGTTCGAACGCCTGGCCAATCTCGCAACCAAGGCCGGTGTGGAGGGAGGCCACATCCGCGTGCATGCGCCCATCATCCAGTTGAGCAAAGCACAAATCATCCGCGAAGGTCTGCGCCTGGGTGTCGACTTCAGCCAGACTGTGAGTTGCTACCAGGCCGACGACCAGGGCCGCGCCTGCGGACGTTGCGATTCCTGCCGCATCCGAGCCGCTGGTTTCAGCGAAGCCGGCGTGCCCGACCCGACACGCTACCGGTCTGTCGACCCGCCTGCTGCATCCGCGACCTGATCTTCTCCGGCCTGACGTGCCTTGACCGATGTCGAGTTGTGCCTCCGAGGAACGGCATACCGGCATGCAGCCTTGAAGGCCAAGAAAACTCGGGAGCCACTCGGCGTCGTCTTGCTGGCAGAAATGTCCAACGCCGCCAGCCGGCAAGCCCTGGCTGATGGGAGTTGTCCCACACGTCCTGCACCCGCGTGCAACAATTCCCGGGTGCCAGGAGATGTCGCCGGGCAATCGCCTGATCGATACCCCGAGTCATTCCACACCCTTGTTCAACATCACCTTGCAAGATTTTTCCATCACTGCGCTTCACACCACTGTCCTGTGGTGGACGTTCTTCCTGAGCGTGGCCTTCGGTGCCATCATGCATCGCACCCAGTTCTGCGCCATGGGCTCGGTTGCTGATCTCGTCAATTTCGGCGACTGGACGCGCATGCGCATGTGGGTGCTGGCCATCGCCACGGCGCTGTTGGGCACCAGTGTCCTGGCAGCCCTGGGCCTGATCAACACCGATCAGACCATCTACACCGCCAACCGCGTGTTATGGCTCTCGGCCCTGCTGGGTGGGGTGATGTTCGGCTTCGGCATGGTGCTGGCATCGGGCTGCGGCAGCAAGACCCTGGTGCGCATGGGATCGGGCAGCCTCAAGGCGCTGGTGGTCTTTGTCATGCTCGCCGTGGGCGCCTACGCCACCCTGCGCGGCATCACCGCCGAGGTGCGGGTCTATGGGCTTGACCGTGTGGCCTTCACGCTGAGTGGCGCGCAAGATCTGCCCTCGATCCTGGCCCGGCATACCACCATCGTCCGCTCCACCTGGCTGCTGATCGTTGGTGTCGGCACGGCACTCGTTCTCGGGACCTGGGCGCTGTGGCCGCGTGAAGCGCGCAGCCCGCGGCATCTGCTTGGGGGCATAGGCATCGGTGCGCTGGTCGTGGCGCTGTGGTGGGTGTCCGGCCACGTCGGCTTCGTCGCCGAAGACCCGCAAACGCTGCAACATGCTTACATTGGCAGTACCGGAAACCACATGGAGTCGTTCACCTTCGTCGCCCCGCTGGCTTATACGCTGTACTGGCTGCTCATGTACTCCGATGCCAGCAATGTGCTGAATATTGGCATCGTCTCGGTGTTCGGGGTCATTGCCGGCTCCGCGCTGCACGCCCTGAGCACACGGCGTTTTCGCTGGGAGGGGCTGGCAGGCGTGGAGGACACCGCCAACCATATCGTCGGCGGCTTGCTCATGGGCATCGGCGGCGTCACCGCCATGGGCTGCACCATCGGCCAGGGCATCACCGGCGTGTCGACCCTGTCCATCACAAGCTGGATTGCCCTGGCCTCCATCATCGGCGGCGGCGTGCTGGGCGTGAAGTTCCAGGCCTGGCGACTGGATCGGGCGGGTTAAGCCGCGCGCCACGCTCGAAGCTGCGGCCTGTGAGTCGCTGCGTTCATCCCTCCCATGTCAGCCCCGCCCTGCACCATCAGTCAGCCTGACCCTGACCGCCGCTTCGGTGGCGTGGCGCGGCTTTATGGCGCGCAGGCCGCAGCGCGGATCGGCACAGCCCATATCGTCATCGTCGGGCTTGGCGGTGTTGGCTCCTGGGCCGCCGAGGCACTGGCACGCAGTGGCATCGGTGCGCTGACGTTGATCGATCTCGACCACGTCGCCGAGTCCAACATCAACCGCCAGATTCAGGCGCTCGACTCCACGCTCGGCATGGCCAAGGTCCGCGCTCTGGCATCCCGCATCGCCGACATCAACCCTGCGTGCAGGGTGCACGAACTGGAAGATTTCGCCAGCCCCGACAACCTCGCCAGCCTGATCCCTGCGAACGCACAAGCCCTGCTCGACTGCTGCGATCAGGCACGCACCAAAGCCGCGCTGGCCGCACACGCGCTGCAGAACAGGGTGGCCATCATCATGGCCGGCGCCGCAGGCGGCAAACGCCAACCCCAGCAGGCGCAGATCCTGGACCTGGCCGCGGTTCGCCACGACCCTCTGCTCGCCAAGGTGCGCTATCGTCTGCGCCGCGCCCATGGGGCACCGCGCAGCGGCCCCGTGGGCGTGCCCTGTGTCTGCTCGGCCGAGCCCGTATCCATGAACACGCCGGGCGATGGTGCCCAGGCCGTCGAGGCCCCGCAAGGCCTTAACTGCGCTGGCTATGGCTCCAGTGTCATGGTCACAGCCACTTTCGGCATGGTTGCCGCCAGCCTGGCACTCGAAGCCGTGATGCAGCCGATGAGCCCGCTATGCGAGCGCATATGAATGCTCCACGCCATTGGTCCAAGAAACTGTTCCATGGCCTTTGCTATCATGGCGGGCTTTGGGTCGTTAGCTCAGTCGGTAGAGCAGCGGACTTTTAATCCGTTGGTCGCGTGTTCGAGTCACGCACGACCCACCAACAAATCAAGCCCTTACGAAAAACCATCCTCAAGGTTGGTTTTTTCGTTTCCACTTTGTTTCCACCAAAATCCTGGTTTGCCATTCAATAAGGTACCGCCGGATGCACTAGCGAATACCGGAATGTGGGACTGACACTAGCCAGAACACCTTCTGTGATTCCGTGCTTTGCGTGGTGGCTTCCCGCCAAGGATTGGTCGAATGGTCTTGGCCGGCGCGGTTCATTGACACCGATTTTGCAATTACTGCGGGCTCGACTTGGCCGCCTCTGACCGGCCCAGCCTGTCAGAGGTAAACAATTGAGACAAGTTGGCTTGACGGATGTCGCGCATCACAGTGCTGCAGTTCCTATTGCCCTCTGGCTCATACCCGTCGTGATCATTTTGCTGTCGATGGCTGGGGCTGTCGCGGTCATGTTCGCCATGGACGTTCTCGCCGCGCGCGAGGACCAGCGCAAACTGGCGAGACGCCAGGCAACCAGGGCCAACCCGCAAGTCCCTCCTCAGCCGCGACTCGCCACGCCCGTGCGGCATGCGGCCAGTCAGGCTTTGCGCCTACGGTCCGGCGTGCTGCAATGCGTGCCACGCAGACGACAGGCCACGCGCTAAGTCCAGCCCGGGCATGTCCCGAGCCTTCCGAGGCTGGCGAGCCGCATGGGCCTGCCCAGGTCGCCGGCGCATCGGCTGACGACGTTTTCTGTCCACGCGCCGGCTTGCGTCGGCTTGCATCCGCGCCGTCCTGTGATGAGATGGTCCGCATCCTCATCCCGGAGCGCCCATGATGCCCATCCAACCCTCATCCTCGTCACCCCCATCCTGGCTGTCCCGCCGCCTGGCCGCCCTGCGCGACATCCTGCTCGTGCTCTTCTGGACCGACTCGCCGGCTGGTCATCGCGTCCGCCTGGAGCTGCAACGCCGCTTTGCACGCCGTGGCCAGTCCCCGCAAGGCGCCCGTCGCATGGCCGGCCTGCGTCTGGCCGCAGCCTTGGGCATCACAACCTTGTTCGCTCCCTGGCTGGTCCTGGCCGCAGCCCTGGGCAGTGCGGCCCTGCTCTCCCATGCACCCGGGATGAGCCGGGCATGCCTGCTGCTGGCGTTCGCCCTGGTCGGGCTGTATGGCCGCGGCATCCTGCACCTCGGCCGTGACGATGCCTGGCGCAAGTCGGTGTTCCGCGCCAGCGGCCATGATCTGCAGGCCCTGCCCCAGGAATCCGCCCTGAAGCGGCTGCAGCCCGAAGCCTTGGGAGGCGAGGCCCTGCGGCATTGGCGGTGCGCCCGGCGCTGGGCCTGGGTGACGGTGGCGCTGCTGGCGGGACTGGCCTGGAGTCTGGCCCGGGGCGTGGGCTGGATCCTGGCCCATCGGCCTGCGCACGGGTGTCGCGCCCTGCCCTGGATGCTGGGCGCCGCGCTGGGGCTGGCGCTATGGCTGCCTACTCGCTACGACCACCATGTGGGCCTGGCCTTGGGCCTGAGCCTGGATGCGCCCGAAGCCGCCGAGACAGCCCAAACAGCCGAGGCCGTCCAAGCCCCCCAGGACGCCGCGCGCTGAATCGAGGCGACCATCCACCCTCTCCATCCCCCTCCAATGCCACGCTGAACCATGCCACGCCATCAACGCCTGCTCGACGCCCGGAACGACACCCCCACGCGCTCGCCTGTGCCCGAGCCGCCAGTCCCCCTGGTGCGCCTGTGGCTGCTGCGCATCCTGCTGCCGCTGGGCGGGCTCCGCCAGCTCGTGCATGACGGCCAGGGCGCGTCCGGTCTGCTTGCCACGCTGGGCGTGCCCCACGATCTGCGGGAGGGCGGCACGGACGCCGCCGGCCTGGTCGCGATCCGCCGCGTGCTCGAATCAGACTGGCAGGCGCTGGAGGCACAGGCCGACGCGCTCGCGCTGCCGGTCGCGCTGGAGGAGAACCTGGCACGCCTGGCGGCCCTGGTGCAGCTCTCGGCCGTGGACTGCCGGCTACTGGGCTGTGCCTGTCTGTTGCAGGCGCTGCGGCTGTTGGAGGACGCCGCCGACACCCTGGGACCGTTGACTGCGGCGAAGGCCATCGCCGTGCTGGCGGCTTTGCTGGATGTCCCCGAGGTCGCGGTCAAGCGGGCGCCGGCGCCGGCGGGGGTGCTGGCGCACAGTGGACTGCTGAGTCTGAGGCGGGCGGGCCAGGGCACGTTGTCCACGCGGCTGGAACTGTTCTCGGCGTCCTTTGCCGAGGCCATGCTGGCGCCGGACACCGAGCCGCTGTCGCTGCTGCGTGGCGCGGTGGCCTGCAGTGCCCCGGCCCGCCTCACCCTGGACGATTACCCGCATCTGGGGCTGAGCCGGACGCTGCTGCGCACCTATCTGGCGTCGGCCCTGGGTCACCACTCGGCGGGGGGCAACAAGCGTGGCACCAATGTCCTGCTCTACGGCCCGCCGGGCACGGGCAAGACCGAACTGTGCCGCACGCTGGCCGCGGTCCTGGATTGTGAGTTGCTGGAGGTGAGCGCGGCGGACGAGGACGGCGATCCGATCGGCGGGGAGCCGCGGCTGCGGGCCTGGCGGGCGGCGCAGCGCTTCCTGGCGCGGCGTCGGGCGCTGATCCTGTTCGACGAGATCGAGGATGTGTTCACCAGCCAGACCGAGGGCGACGTCACCGGCCTGTTCGCCCTGCACAGTCCCAACCCGGGCAAGCACCGCAAGGGCTGGCTGCACCGGGCGCTGGAGACCAACCCGGTGCCCACCTTCTGGGTGACGAACGCCGTGGGGGAGATGGACGCCGCGCTGATCCGGCGTTTCGATCTGGTGCTGGAGCTGCCGGTGCCGCCACGACAGGTGCGCGACTGCATCGCCCGGGCCAGTGTGGGAGCGCTGGTGGGGGCCGAGACCCTGGCGGCCCTGGCGGCCAGCGCGGTGCTGGCGCCAGCCGTGCTGACGCGGGCGGCGGATGTGGTGCGGCAGGTCGGCGCAGGGCTGGATCCCGCGCAACGCGATGCGGCTTTGCTCGCCCTGGTCAATCACACCCTGCGGGCCCAGGGCCACACTGCCGTCATGGCCTGCGATCCCCAGCGTTTGCCTTGCACCTACGATCCGCGGCTGGTCCATGCCGACGTGGATTTACAGGCCATTGCCCGGGGCATCGCCCACGCCTCCCACACCGGGGGCGTCAGACTGTGTCTCTACGGCCTGCCCGGCACGGGCAAGACGGCGTACGCGCGCTGGCTGGCGGAGCAACTGGGGCGACCGCTGCAGCTCTGGCGGGCCTCGGACCTGCTCGCCAGGTGGCTGGGGGCGAGTGAACGGCTGGTGGCGCGGGCGTTTCGTGAGGCGCAGGCGGATGGGGCGGTGCTGCTGATCGATGAGATCGACGGCCTGCTGCAGGATCGGCGCGGTGCGGCGCAGGCCTGGGAGGTGACGCTGGTGAATGAGCTGTTGACGCAGATGGAGGGCTTCCCCGGCGTGTTTGTCGCCACGACGAATCGCCTGGAGGGGCTGGACCCGGCGGCGCTGCGGCGCTTTGATCTGAAGCTGCAGTTCCGGGCCTTGCGGCCGGAGCAGGCTGGGCTTTGCTGGGCAGTCATTGCGCGGCCCTGGGACTTGGCGTGCCGGAAGAAGGGCTGCGGCAAGACCTTCGGGCGCTGGCGTCGCTGACGCCGGGAGACTTCGCCACGGTGGCGCGGCGGCATCGCTTACAGCCCCTGCGCAGCGCGCAGGACTTCGTCATCGCGCTGCGAACGGAATGCGGCTTCAAACCGGGTGGGGTGGGAGCTGGAACCATGGGGTTTGTGTGAGGTCTGACAGGGTATGCCCTCGACTTGCGCACACCGCAAACGCGGGTACGATTCAAGCCTCTTCCCGTCCATCTTCACGTTTTAAAGGCCCTTCTCACCCGCGCAGATCCTGAATCGACCGCTCCCTGCGGTCCCGAGCTTGGAACCACGCACACCCTTCGTGCGTCCGCAATGTCCAGCGCCTTCAGGAGATTCCCATGCGCGAAGAATGCCTCTACCCCCTGCTCGTCCAGCTCGTTGCCCAGGGCGCGACGCTCGAAGAGTCCCACCACGCCGGCCGGCGCTACACCTTGATCGCCGGCCACCAGCGTCTGCCCATCAGTGCGGCCCTCGGCGTCAAGCTCGAACGCGAGGGGCGCATCCGCCCTCTGTGCCGCCTCAGCGGCAAGACGCTCTGGGTGGCGAGCGTCTGATGTCTGTCGACTGTCGGCGGTCGAGCAATCGGCAGTCGACAGTATCCAACTTGCAGATCGAACCGGAAGGAGAAGGACGATGTCGTTCATGACGGGGGTGTATGTCACTGCCGCGGTGGCCATACTCTGCACCTTGGGGAGCGTGCTGTTCGTGATGCGCCTGGCGCAGCAGGAGAACCAGAGCCGCAACCAGCACCGCGGAATTGGGATTCCGCCGGAGATCCTCAAGGCTCTCGGGGTCGAAGCCGGGGATACCTTGGCCTGGGAGGTCGGGGAGGATGGGACGGTGCGCGTGCGCCGGGCTGAACGCGCGGTGAAGTCGGTGGAGTGTCCGTGATGCGCCAGCAGGTGGATGTGCTGGAGGTGAAGACGCTGGACGTGAAGGCGACGATCCTCGCGCGAACCCTCGGATCCAAGCCCCAATCGAGGTCGGCCTTGCAGGCGGAGAATGCCCGGTTGGTGGCCTTGCTGGAGCAGCATGGCATCGTCTGGCGCGCACCGCCTGGGCCTGACTCTCGCCACCTGCGCCTGTACCCGCCTCGTACCCGCACCTTAAGCTGCACCGCCCAGCGCGGAGCCGCAGGCGCCAGGGCTGTCCACGGCCGCGAAGGTGGCGCTGTTTCGCCGGCTGTTCCGTGGCCGCAGCGGTGCCCATCCGGTGCGCTGGGAGAGCAAGGCCAGCGGCAAATCAGGTTACGTACCCGCTTGTGCCAATGAATGGCGTGCCGGGGTCTGCGACAAGCCGCGCATCCCCTGCAGCGACTGCAGTCATCGTCGGCTGCTGCCGCTGTCGGATGCGGTGATCGACGACCACCTGTCGGGCAGGCACACCCTCGGGGTCTATCCTCTGCTGGAGGACGACACCTGTACTTTCCTGGCGGTGGATTTCGACGAAGCGGTGTGGCGCGAGGATGTTCGCGCCTTTGCGCAATCGTGCGATCAACTCGGCGTGCCGGTCACGCTGGAGATTTCGCGCGCGGGGCGGGGTGCACATGCCTGGGTGTTCTTCGACGGCTGGGTGGCGGCGCGGGATGCGCGTCGCCTGGGCACGGCCCTCATCAGCCACACCTGCGCCCGCACCCGGCGGTTGACGCCCTCCTCCTACGACCGGTTGTTCCCGAATCAGCACAGCCTGCCGAAAGGCGGGTTCGGCAACCTGATCGCTGCCGCTGCAGAAGAAGCCGCGTGAGCACGGCCGCAGCGTGTTCGTCGATGCCACGCTGCGCCCCGATGCCGACCCGTGGGCCTATCTGGCTTCGATCCAGCCGATGGCGGCGCACGATCTCGAGCTGGCCATTGTGCGAGCCACGTGTGGCGTGCATCCCCTGGATGTGAGCTTCATCGTTCTACAAGGCGCAGGCGATGCGCCGGTCGGTGTGGGACAAGCCGCGCGTCATCGACTGCGCCAAGAATTTTCCGCAGCACATCGCCTTGCCGCGCGGCTGTCTGGATGCGGCGCTGGGTTTGCTGCGCGATCACGGCATGGCCTGGGATCTGCGCGATGAACGCTGGCAAGGTGCTGGTGTTGACCGAACGCACCGCGCATCTCGACGCCATCCGCGCGGCGTTGCAGGGCAAGGTGCCGGGGTTGTTGGTCTTGCTCGGGCGGATGTCGAAGCGACAACGCGCGGCGGTGATCGCAGAACTTGACGCGCTGCCGCCTGCGACGCTACGCATTCTTCTGGCGACGGGCAAGTTGGTCGGGGAGGGTTTTGATCATCCGCCGCTGGATACCCTGATCCTGGCGATGCCGGTGTCGTGGAAGGGCACCGTGCAGCAGTATGCAGGCCGGCCCACCGGGAGCATGCGAGACCGCCGTGGGCATCATCGATATCGTGGATGCCGGCCACCCTGCCCTGCTGCGCATGTGGGTCAAGCGCCGGCGCGGCTACCGGGCGATGGAATATTGGATTGTCGAGTCTGGCCGGTTTACGCACACGCCCACGATGGCCAGCGCCCTGGAATTCCACCGCAACGCTGCGACCAGCGGTTGTGCGCGCCAACCCGATGGGCACGGACAATCCTCACGAGACGATCCACCACACCACCTCGATCAACGACAGGATGAAGGCAACGACCGCGGCGATGAACACAAGCGCTATCGGTAGAGACGGGATGGAAAATCCTTTTCCCGATCGGCTGATTTGCGCACGCCGACAATCGCCCAGCGTCATTCCAGACGGATTTGACGGCGCCAGACCTGACTGCACACAGATGACTCGGCTGAGTCAGGATGGGGGCGCCGGGACGGAACGCCCCCACCTGGATTCTTGTTTGCGACTTGCCACGCACATCCCCTAACAAACCCAGCAAACCACACCGGCTACGACTCGGACAAAGCTGGCATGGAGTGGCATCGGCAGACAAACGAGGATCGATGCGCCTGGGGCAACTCCATCCTTGCTGCAGCATGTCCCGAGATCCACGTGACCCCTGCCCCATGGCTTCGACGCGCTGCATGAACCCGCACGCGCTCACCTCTGCCAGAGCCTTCCGATCCCCTCGTGCGGCTGCGGATGCTGCAGGGAATCTGCACGTCGTGCTGCCGCTGGGCGAACTGCTCCAGCTCTTGCGCGACGGCGTGGGCGCCTCAGGGCTGCTTGCCACCCGGGGCATTCGCGGCGAAGTCTAGGACGGTGGCATGGACGGCGACACCGCGCTGTCCGCGATCCGCCAGACGCTGAAAGCGCAAGCCGACACACTCGCGCTTTCTCTCGTATCCGCAGCCGGAGGCATTTGACATAGCCAAAAGAGGCGCTAGCATATGAAAAGTTATTCATATAAATAGAAATTCATTTAATGCCATGGCGCTCTCCAACTCCGAGCAAACACGCTTGGTTGCCGCGTTCAAGGTGCTGGGCGAACCAACCCGCCTGCGCATCTTGTGCGGATTGGGTTTGGAATGCCGTCCGGTCATGGACATCATCCAGGCCACCGGCATGGGCCAGACTCATGTCTCCTTTCACCTGCGCATGCTGCGAGAAGCCGGCTTGGTGCGCGCCGAACGCCGCGGCCCTTTCATCTATTACTGCCTTGCCGACCCTAGCTTGCCGGGGATCCTGCAGGATCTCGCGAATTGGCTGGATGCTCGCCAGATTCCACCAACCAAAGGCGCGTCTCGGCCTGGCCGGCCCGGCGCCGCGACGGCAACAAAAACTCTGGAGGTGAGATCATGATGTGGCTCTATGGACCGTGGAACGGATTCCCCTGGATGTGGATTTTTCCGCTGATTTTTCTGGTCATTCTGTTGATCTTTTTGTTCCGCGGCACCGGTGGACCGATGTGCGGCGGTTCCGGCATGCACCGACGCGGGCCAAGCGGTGAGTCGACCGCGCGGGACATCCTCGATCAGCGCTATGCGCGCGGAGAAATCAGCGCCGATGATTACCAGCGCATGAAGAAGGATCTCGAAGCATGATGCAGGAACGCTTGTTTCCCGCCACCGCGATGCCCGATCAGGATTGGTGGCAGGCCTTGTGGCCCGAGCCTGACGGCTTGATCGCGACCTTGCGCATTGAGCCGGGCATGCACGTGGTCGATCTGGGCTGCGGAGACGGCTATTTCACCGCGGCGATTGCACGACGTGTCGGCGCGGGCCGCGTCATCGGCTTCGACCTGGACCCCATCCTGCTGGAGCAAGCTCGGGCCGCCTGTGTGCCCTATGGCCATAGCGATTGGGTGCTTGGGGACGCCATGGAACTGAGTCGGTTGATCCCCGCGCCGGTGGACTATGTCCTCATCGCCAACACCTTTCATGGCGTGCCGGACCCGACGGCATTGGCCCGGGAAATCGCCGCCGTTCTCAAACCGCCCGGGCGTTTCGCCATCGTCAACTGGCACCCCGTCGCGCGCGAACAGACCCCCGTTCTGGGTCAACCACGGGGGCCGCGCACCGAGCTGCGCATGTCTGCCGCGCAGACCCAAGCCGTGGTTGAGCCAGCGGGCTTCGCCCTGGAAGCACAGGTCGAATTGCCGCCTTACCACTATGCGGCCATCTTCACTCGCACCCATGGAACCAACCCAGGAGAACGCCATGCCTGCGGAACATGAACCGATCACCGAGCAGGACAGCCATGTGCATGCTGCGGTCCATGGCCCGGAGGGGGCATTGGACCGCAAGACACGCCAGCCCATCGGTCTCGGTGCAGCGCTGGGGACAAACCACCCGTAACGCCGCGACGATCAACGGCATCATTCACCAGGAGATTGACATGGAAGCGAAAGATCAAGACAGTAAGACAGGCAACGAATCCCAGCCTGAATCGGGCGGTAGTGCCAACCCGATGATGATGGGTATGGGCATGATGAGGAAAATGATGGCCCAAATGGGCTCGGGCGGCGAGGGTCCGATGGCCATGATGCAGAAGATGATGGGGCAGATGCGCAATCAGCAGGCGGGCGAGGCTCCCAACCCGATGCAAAACATGATGAGCATGTGCATGGGCATGCAAGCCGAGATGCTCAGTGCGTTGCACACAACGACGTCGATGGCAGCCTTTGCCACGCCGGAGCTGCATGCGCTGTTTGCCACCTGGATGGAGAGTCTGGAGGGTGAAGCGCTTGCGGCGCTAGCCCAACAGGGCGAGGTTGATACCGCTGCGCTGGCTTCACAACTCAAGATCAGCGAGGCCAGTGCGATCCACCTCGTGGCGCAGCTTGCCACAAAGGGCAAGGTCCATTTGCGCGCCCAGGCATCCGCCGCTCCGGCGAACTGAAGTTCGCCGGTCAGGACTGCCCCTGATTTGTGTCTTTTCCCCGCGCATCGTCCAAGGAGATTTCAATGACGGTCAATCGTATGGTCAGCATCATGGCCGGGTTCATGGTGCTGCTCAGCCTGGTGCTGGCCCAGATCATGGGACAGGTCGACCTGCTCCACCCGACCTGGCTGTGGCTGACGGCCTTCGTCGGCCTCAATCTGTTCCAGATGGGCTTCACCGGCTTTTGTCCGGCCGCCCTGGTGTTCAAGGCGCTGGGCTTCAAAGCGTGAGTCGGCAGCCGGTTGTGGTGCGGTCGATTCGGGCAAGTCGGCTTGATGCAGCCCCTGCCTTCGGCGTGATGGGCATGCCGACGACCTATCTGATCGACAAAGCAAGGGCGCCTCGGCCGGCAGGCCGTCGGGGGACGGGAGTACAGCACGCCAGTCGTGCGACAACTCATCGAAGCACTGATGCGATGAGCCTTCTGCGTCTGGAGACGCACAGCCGCCGGTCAACCATCGGGAATAGGAAAGACACCCGACATGGAAGGTGTCTGGTTGCCGATCGACCGTTGATGCTTCAGACCGGTAGGGGCTAACGATTAAGCGCGAGCCCCAAGATCCCGGTGATGACGAGCACGCCGAGGGCATAAAGCGTCGCGCTGCGCCGCCCCACGGCGCGCGCGACGGGGCCAAGTGTCGAGACGTTGCTGCCCACTCCGGCAACCAGCAGGATCATGGCATTGCCGGGACCCATGCCTTTTTCCAGCAAGGCATGGACAAAGGGCAGCGAGCCGAGGCTGTCCGTGTACACGATGCCGGCGAACACGAGGGCGAAACCGACACCCGCGATCCCTTCGCCGCTGAGGTATCGGCTGACCCAATCCGCCGGCAGGTACACCTTGGCCGCTGCGCCAAGCAGGATGCCCGCACCGATCCAAGGCGCCAGTTCGCGAAACAGCGCGATGGCCGTACCCAAAGCCGCGCGCAGTTTCCGCGCTGGCTCGTGGAAGTCGAACCAACCGGATCCTTCTGCGGAGACCAACTCGCCAGGGTCACAACCGCAGCGTTCGGTCGCACAGGATGATTCGGCAGGCGCACAGGTGGCCGACGCCTCGGCGATGCCCTCCCTGCCAAGCGCCGGCGAGGCGGGCGCAACGCGGCTTGACCGCAGCGCCCACCCATCAACCAGCATTCCGGTTCCCCACCCTGTGAGCACGGCGGCTGCCGCGACGGCCACGCCGTTTCGAGGTCCCAGAAAGATGATCAGCGCGCTCAAGCCATACCAATTGAACCAAGGGGTGGCGATGAGGAAGGCACAGGCGGGGCCGGCGCGCTGGGTCTGCCTGAACAAACTCATGGCTGTCGGAATGGCGGTACAGCAGCACAAAGGGGTCGCGAACCCGATCAACGCTCCCGCCAGATTGGCGCGTACGACACCGCCGCTGACCAGCCGCTGCAGGGCCTGCGCGCGCACGAATTGCTGAAGCAACCCAGCCACCAGAAAGCCAAAAACGGCGACCTCCGCGAACTCGACCGCATAGTCGAGTGCAGTGTGGAGCAATACAACCCAGGTTGGATTCATGACAGTTCGCGATCAGGTCTCGCTCGGTCGTGATGTTGCGCGGATCCGGAGAAATTGCGGATGCGTGCGCCATCGTCAGAACGCACCGTCTTCCATCATGGCACTGGGCTCGAACCGTGCATAGCGCAGAGCCAGACTCGGCAGCACCAGAAGGTTCAAGATCGTCGACGTCAGCAGCCCTCCCAGAATCACGGTCGCCATCGGCCCCTCGATCTCATTGCCCGGCGCACCACTCGTGAGGGCCAGGGGGAGCAGACCCAGAGCCGTGACCAAGGCCGTCATCAGGATCGGCGCCAGGCGTTCGATCGCCCCACGCAATGCGGCCTCCGGCCCCCAGGCAATGCCTTCAAGCATGACCAGATCCCGATAGCGGGACATCAACATCAGTGAATTCCTCAGCGTGATGCCGAACAGCGTCACGAAACCGACCAGCGCCCCGAGCGACAGAACTCCACCCGTGATCCAGCCAGCCAGCACGCCACCCGCCAGGGCGAAGGGCAAATTGAACATGACGATCCACAGCAACCTGGCGCTACGCAAAGCCATATACAACAGCAACGCGATCCCAACGCCGGCCAACACGGCATGGACAAGCAGTTCGCGCTGGGCGCGGGCCTGCGCTTCGGCCGCCCCGGTGAAGACGGTGTAGACCCCATGGGAAAGCGTCACGTCTGCTGCGACTTGTCTTCGCGCGTCTTGAACGAAGGCACTCAGCGAGCGACCTTTGACGTTCGCCGTCACCGTTTGCACACGTTTGCCATCATCATGGGCGATCAAGCTGGGTTCACTGCGTTCATGGATGGCGGCCAATTCCCGCAATGGAACCATGATCCCATCGGGGTTGCGGAGCAGCAATCCGCCGATTTGCAGCGGGTTCTGCCGCTCTTTCGGGCTGAGCAGTACCGTGACATCGAACACGCGGTTGCCTTGATAAGTCTGCGCAACGACTGACCCGGCGTAAGCGGTGCGGATGGTGTCGAGTACATTGACCGGCGCAAAACCCCAGCGGGTCAGACTCGATTGGCGCAACCGGATGGCCAACTGCGGTGCTGTGGGCGGTGATTGCACCTGCACGTCGACCGCCCCAGGCACGTGCCGCAATACCTGGGCCACGGCTCGAGCGGTCGCATCGAGTGCATCAAGGCGATGGCCAAAAATATTGACAACGACCTGGGCCGTATGACCAGAGATGGTCTCTTCGATCCGCTCCGCCAGGAAGGTTTCGACTGACGAATTGATGCCGGGGAACTGACTGAGAACTTGCCGGATGGCGTTCAAGACACGCGCCTGCTCAGCACCGGAGAGCCCTGGTGTGAGATCGACTTCGAATTCTCCTGCATTGACGTCGAAGGTATCGGAGGACTGCTCGGCCCGGCCCACGCGCTGCGCGATGGAGCGAACACCAGGAATTTTCTCCAGAGCCAAGGACAACTGGTGGCCCAAACGCAAGGATTCTGCCAAAGACGTTCCAGGCGCCGATGCCACGTGCAAGATGTAGTGCCCTTCTCGAAGGGGCGGGAGAAATTCCATCCCAAAGAACGGCACGCTCAGAAGTGCGGCGGTGATTCCCACGAGAACGATGACAAGAGTCGTGCGGGTCCAGTTGAGTGAGCGGCGCAGGAATGGGGCGTAGCTTTTCTTGAGCCAACGCATCAGGGGCGGGTCTTCGGAAGACAGGGTCGTGTGCGTCAACAGCACACTGGCGAGCGCCGGCGTGATGGTCAGCGCCACGGCAAGCGATGCCAGGATGGCGCTGATGTAGGCGATGCCCAAGGGTGCGAAGAGTCGGCCGGCTACACCCGACAACATCAGCACCGGCAGAAACACCAACGCGACGATGAAGGTGGCGTAAACCACGGCGCCGCGAACTTCGAATGAGGCTGCGTAGATGACCCGGGCTGCGGGCAAGGGCTGTGGTCGATCGTGATTTTCTCGAAGTCGTCTGAAGATGTTTTCCACATCCACGATGGCATCGTCCACCACCTCGCCAAGGGCAATGGCAAGTCCTCCGAGGGTCATGGTGTTCAGCCCGATCCCCAAATGTTGCAAAACGATGACGGCCGCCAACAAGGAGAAAGGGATGGCAAGCACAGAAATCACTGCGGTACGGACGTTGAAGAGGAACAAGAAAAGTACAGCGATGACCAGGGCCGTGCCGAGCAGGAGCGCCGTACGCAGGTGATGGATAGCGGTGTCGATGAAATTGGCTGGCCGAAAAAGGCTGGCATGCAAGATGACATGTTGCGATCTCAGCAACGGCTGCAACTGTTGCAGGGCCCGATCGATGGCATGGGTCACCTTGAGCGTATCGGCGCCGTACTGCTCATCGATGTCGAGCACCACGCCCGGCATGCCGTCGATGGTTGCGCCGCCAATGGCCGGTGCGGGAGCATCGACCACTTGGGCCACATCACCCAGCGCAATGCCAACACCATGGTGATAGGCCAGCACCACCTGACGCAACTGCGCCGCAGTGGTGGTCTGTCCCTGGGTATGAAGAACAATCCGCTGGTTACGGTTCTCGATGAAACCTGCACCGCGCACACCGGTGGCGCGCCGGGCCGCCTGCAAGACATCCTGCAGAGAGAGCCCGTAGCGGACGAGCCGTTGCGGATCGACCTGGATTTGTAGTTGCCGAATGCCGCCACCAAACACGGTGACGTCCGCCACACCTGGCACGCTCATCAGCGCCGGGCGCACGGTCCAATCGGCGAGCGTGCGCAACTGCATCGGTGTGAGCACGGTCGAACTCAGTCCGGTCACCAAAACGATGCTCGTCGATGAGGTCAGTGGAGTCAGCCGCGGTGGCTGCACGCCCAGCGGCAGATGCGTAGCCGCCGTCGTGAGCTGTTCCGCCACCAACTGCCGGGCGCGTTCGATCGGGGTGCCATTCCGAAACATCAACGTAATGACGGAAAGGCCCTGGATCGATCGGGAACGCATACTTCGAAGCCCGATCAGTCCGTTGAGCGCGTTCTCGATCGGCTGGGTGACGAGCTTTTCAGTTTGCTCCGCGGACAGGCCAGGGGCTTCCGTCTGCACCACAGCCAGTGGAGGCGCAAACTCGGGAAAGACATTGAGCCGGGTTTGCGGCAATCGATAAATGCCGTAGGCCAGTCCCAGGACGGCCAGCACCAGCACGACAGCGCGAAAACGGATGGAAAACCGGAGGATGGATGCGATCACATCGCCCTCCCGTGGCAGATGCGCTGGGTACCGTCAGTCATCGTCGTCGTCTCCGGCGCCACTGCCATTCTTGGGAGCCAGTTGGGCAGAAAGCAGGGTTTGTGCGCCCGTGGTGACGATCACCTGTCCTGGGTGGAAGCCTTGATGAACAAACCACCCGCCCGGGACCGCGACCGGCTCCGAAACCCTGATGCAGGCGAAATGGGTCGCATCGGTTTGCATGAACACCCAGGGCTGGTCGGCATGCCAAACCAGTGCGGACGCGGGGATCAGCACGCCACCCGTGGGTGTACCCGCCTGGGGCAGATCGGCCACGAGCCGCATGCCGCTTGCCAGCGTACCGGCAGGCGTGCGGTAAAAATAGACGGGGCCTTGCATGTAGGCATCGGCTTGAGGCGACGCCGAAATGAAGAGTGCGCTCGCTTGCGCACGACGATCCGCCCCTGCAACCTGAATGCGAGCCGGAGGATGGTCCATGGCAGAGCCCATAGGCAGAGTGACACGCAACAGGACTTGCTGGCGTAGAGCCAGGGCTTCGAACGGGCTGGCGTGGGGCGCTGCGGCCCATCGGGTCAGAACCGCACCCCATTGCTGCCGAGCGCTGTCGAGCAGCATGCGCGCATGGGCCTGAGCCGCCTCGGCGCGGGCCTGGTCTGCCAACAGGGTCGCCTGTGCTGATTGAACGGCTTGCAGTGACGCGTTATGTCCGGCCTGGTAGAGGCTACGCAGGCGTTGCTCTGTTTGAGCCGCTGCCGTCGCCGCCGACTGCGTGATGGCCATTTGCGCCTGCGCATCCTGATAGCGCCCGCGCCAATCGATCAGCGGCTGCAGGTCGACGACGGTGGCATAGGCCTGCGTCTCGGGCATGTTGGAGGACGCACGCAGAATCTGCGTCTTCAAGCCTGCAAGCGCCTGAGCAGCCTTGCTCAGTTCGAGCATCTCAGTCGCACCGATCAGTGGCGCGGAGGGGGATGCGTTGGGACGTATGCCTGCCGACTGGGGCTTGGATTTGGCATCCTGGTCATGATCGCCATCACGATCCGCGCGTGCCCGAACGCCGAGGCCAAGGGCCAAAAGCGTGCCTAGAAAGACAGCAGCCAATTGTTTCTTCATCGGGATCCTTGCTTGTCGTGAGGTGCTTGGCGGGGGCCGAGCGTGGCGACGTGTGGCAATGGCGTGCCGCCGTCCAAGGGCTGTTGCACGGCATCTTCAAGCCTGCCTAGCGCGCGTTCGCTCTCCACCTGCACCGTCAGGCGATACAGCCTCGCAACAACCGTCTGGAGTTGTGCGCGGACCGTGGCTAATTGGTCGATCTCCCCGGCAGCGAACTGGGCGAAGATCTGCCGCGTCTCCTGCTGCTGCACGGCCACGATGTGGTTCGCCGCATTCCAGGTTTGCACGGTGCCTTGATAAGCGGCCAGGCCGCGCTCGACTTGCGTCAGGACATGAAGCTGCAGAACCTCGAAGCGGGCAGCCACCTCGGCGCGACGCGCTTCGGCTTCGGCAATTTGTCCCTGGTTTTGATTGAACACCGGCAGGCTCAGCGACAGTCCCAATGTCCAGCGCTGGTCGCCTTGGTCCCATTCGTAGCCCGGACCGAGTTGGAATTGCGGGTATTGCTTGGCAATCTCCAGGCGCAAGCCGGCCTCGGCTGCGGAATATTGATCCAGTGCAGCGCGGATGTCCAAGCGGTCAAGCAATGCCGCGCGCTGCACAGCGGGGGAAGGCAACCGCTTGCGCGTCGGTGGATCTTGAATGCCCGAAAAATCAAGCCGCAGATGGGCCAGGGCGTCCAGCGGTAGACCGAGGGCGCCAGCCAGGGCTGCGCGCTGATCGGCAACCTGACCTTGCGCGCTCAGCACTCCCGCTTGGGCCTGCTGCTCCTGGATGCGTGCCATGGACAATGTGCTGGCGGTGATGGCTCCCAGCGCGTATTGCTGCTGCAACAATCGCAGCGCTCTCCTGCGAAGGGCGACTTCCGACTTCAGCAGATCGATCTTCCGTCGCGCTGCATCGAGACCGACGAATCGCACCCTGACTGCGCTTCGAATCTGCCAGGCAGCCGCCGCCAGTTCGAGATCGGCCGCGTCTGCCAGCGCATGGGCTTGGGCGACACGCGCTTGACGCAGCGCTGTGCTCTGCCAGGGGATTCCCAGCGCGAGGCCATAGGACCAAGGCGAGAGCCCTGCCGGTGCCAAGCTGTGGTGTTGCTCGAAAAGGTGAAGAGAGGGGTTGGGCAACTGGGCTGCAGTTTCCGTTCCAGCGCGAGCCCGCTGCCATTGCGCGCGAGCGACCTTGAATTGGGGGTTGTCGTACAGAGCCAGCAGCGTCAGGCTGCTCAGATCCCAGGAAGGCAGCGGCCATGGCGTCACGGTTTGGCCATGGGCTGCCAGGAAAGCCCGCAACCCCGCTGCATTCACGTCTCGTGTTTGAAGTGCGACGGCATCCTGCGCTGGGATGAGAGGCTGGGGTTGGTAACTCGCACAGCCGCCGAGCAGCAGAGCGAACAGCAATGCGCCACCCCAACCCCTTCGAAACTGGGCACAGGACGACGCTTTGGTTCTTCGAAGCTGGTCGCCGGCTGTGGCACGCATGGAGGAGGGCATGGGGTTGATGGGATCCGTTCGCCAGGCATCCTATTCGCTTATATGGACAATTACGCATACTAGAAAGTAAAAAAGTTAGACGATGCCGTAGCCCAACGTGCAGCGGCCCGCTGTACGCATGTCTAACCGCGTTTGAAGTCGAGCTGCATCCGCAGTGAGCAACTGGGCATCCAGGTCATGGGCTTGGGCGATTTGCAGCACCGCCTTGATCAGGGCGGCATGCGCGGGGGCGAGGCGGTAGTAGATCCAGGTTCCATCACGCCGTTCCACCACCCACCCCTCCTTGCGCAATCCAGCGAGATGACGTGAGACTGTGTACTGCTGGGTTTGCACCGCATCCACGAGTTCACACACACAACACTCGCTCAGCGTTAACAAGTGGAGAATCCGGTAGCGCGTTGGATCGGCGAAGAGCTTGAAGAAATTGGCTGCTTTGGACATATGCGCATGGAAGCACATAGAAGCTGGCAAGTCAAAGGTTGGCGACCCACGCCGCGAGTGCATGCCTGTCGTTTCACCGATTTGTTGCTTTCAGACCGCCAAAGCCGGAACCCAGGCGTAATAGCCGTTGAGCAGATAGACCCCGAACAGAATCAGCGTGATGCCGCCAGCAGCTTCGAACAAGCGTCGATAGGCGTCCAAGCGCCGGAGGTTCTGGAGCCACCCCAACGACCACGCCCCCACGGCCACGGGAATCGCCCGGCCGAAGGCGAAGGCCAGCAACAGACCCACCCCCAGCCAGGGTGATCCCGATGCGGCGGCGACGCCGATCAGCACAGCCAGCGCAGGCGTACAAAACGGACACACCGCGACCGAGAACGGGATGCCCAGGGCAAACGCGCCCCATCGCCCTGTGGGGCGGCGCGCACGCAAGGCCAAGGCCGGCAGGGGCAGGCGGATCCAGCCCGGCCATAGCAGGCCCATCAGAATCAGCAGCGGCCCGAGGAACAATCCCCATTGGCGCCCCAGCAGATGCTCGACCCAGGCGCCGCCCAAGCCGGCGATCAAACCCAAGAGCCCGTGGATGAGCAGCATGCCCAGGATGAACATGGCGCCGAAGGACCAAGCCTGGCGGGCCTGCCGGGCTTTGGTGACATAGGCCATCGAGACGGGAATGGCGGCCAGCGCCACGGGATTGATACTGAAGGCCAGCCCGGCCAGGAAGCTGACGCCCAGAGCCGCCGGGCCAGCATGTTCCAGGGTGGCGCGAAACAGGGAAGGATCCATCGGTCAACGTTCGTGGTGCGCAAGCGATTCCAGGGCCGCGCAGAGCTGCTGCGGCGTCGGCAGTTTGGGGAAGAGCAGATCGCCGTTGACGGCCAGCGCCGGCAGGCTCAGGACGCCGAGTTCGACGGCACGGTCGAGTGCCTCCAGCACATTGCATTCGCGCCACTGGACTTGCGGGAAGCGCTGCAGGGCGGCGGCCTTGAGCTGGGTGCGCGCCCCATCGCACTGTCCGCAGCCGGGAGAGTAGAACAATTCGATTTTCATCAACATGCTCCCTTGGCCGCCGTCAGCTCGGCGCTTTCCAGCGCAGCCAGAATCGGGCAAGCATCCAGGGGATAGCGTTCCTGGTTGCAATCGGCAATCAGGCGGTCCAGGGCATCGGACATGGCCTTGAGTGCTTTGATGCGGCTTTCGAGTTGCAGCTTTTTCTCGATGGCCCGTTTGCGCATATCGCCGCAACAGGCGGCGTCCGTGGCACGCAGATCGAGCAACGCGTGGATCTCCGCCAGCGTAAAGCCGCAATGCTGGGCCTGCTTGATGAAGCGGATGCGACGCGCAGCGTCGACGTCATAGAGTCTGTAGCCCCCTTCGGACTTGGAGGTGGGGGCAATCAGGCCCTCGCGCTCGTAGAAGCGCAGGGCATCGGGCGTGGTCTGCGCCAGTTCCGCGAGTTTGCCGATGGTCAGCATGGGTTTTGTCTCTGCCGCTCAGGAGGAAGACATGCCTGGCCCCGGCATCATCGCGGGGCCAGGCGATGCAAAACCCTAGCGCGCCTGACCGAGACCGGCCACGCGCAACACGGCTTCGTCGACACCGCGCCCGGCGCAGCAGCCGGCGAGTTGGCCATCGATGGCGACCGCGGGAACCGAACGCACGCCCAGTGCCTTCGCACGCGCCGCAGCCTTGATGTCGTGCATGTCATGCACGACGACGACGCAAGACGCACAGGCAACGCGTTTGACCAAAGCCACCACATCTTCACACACGCCGCACCCGGCGCTGAAGACTTCAACCTGACGTTGTGTTGCCATGTCAGAACTCCTTCGTTTGAAACACCCATCTGTCTTGGCATGATCCCCGGGTGAACAAAGACCTGCCGTATCGCGATGGATGCACTCTAGACCTTGGAGTGAGGTCCAGAGTCAAGCGGAATGTTGGTCGAAGGGGTGATCTGCAGGTCATCTCACGGCTTCCCGGTGTCCCCCTTGTTGAACTCCGTGAACGGTTTGGTCGGCAGGGTTGCGCCCGGCTCCATCACGGCATAGCCCTTGTTCTGCCAATAGGTCAAGGCATAGGGGCCTGCGGGGATCACGGTGACGAAGCCATCCAGGTCTTTGGGCTTGAAGCCCAGGGCAGCGGCGTCATTGCGGCAGACCTCGAACTTCACGCCTTGCTGGGCAAAGCTGGCAGCGCGGTCCACGATGTCTTTGTACTTGGCGTAATTCTGCTTGGCCCACAACACGACTTCAGGACCATGCGACACGATGACGACCTTGATGGGGTGGAAGCCATGGGGGCCATAGTCCTCGGTCGCTTTGATCAGCGCCGCGAGATTGTTGAAGACAAAGCCCACCGACTTGGGATCCGCAAAGTTGAAATCCCAGACCACCTTGAGCGTCTTGAGGCTGTCGATGTCGCTGTAGCTCTTGAACTGGGCGGTACCGTAGGGTTCTTGCACGGGACTGGAATCTGCTGCAACAGCCGCCGTGACACCACACAGGCAGGTTGCTGCGAACACGAGGCTTGGAATGCGCTTGTTCATGGTCAATCTCCTTGTTGGATGGGTGAATCGGTTGGAGCGTAACGCCACCATCAAGCAGCAGGGTTGCGTTGAGCAGCAGGTAAGCCAGCGAGGCAAGGATTTCACCGCTCAGCGACGTAGCGTCGCTCGCCCGTTTTCGGATTGCACAGCACGATCATGTCTTGCCACTGCCCGGATCCACAAAGCGCTCGTCGGTCACATCCGAAGGCCCGTCTTCGGGCTTGGCCTGCCGGGTGTAACGCCAGCGCTCCAGAATGACCGCCAACAGCACGATGATCCCGATCAGCAGCAACTGATCCAGCCCTGGTTTATGCCAGAGCAAACCCACAAGACCCAGGGCAATGAAGACGATAGCGCCAAAGATGACGCCGAGTCTCAACATGGCTCAAGCATCACGCTCAACCACAACCGCCGTTCCATAGGCCACGATCTCGCTCATGGTCTGGCCGATCTCCGACGAGTCGAAGCGCATCATCACGATCGCATTGGCATCGCGCAGCACGGCGTTTTGGATCAAGCGGTCCACCGCATGGCGACGTACCTGCTCCAACATTTCGGTGTACTCGCTGATCTCTCCACCGCCAAGCGAGCGCAACCCAGCCATGATGTTGCCACCCAACCCTCGGCTGCGCACGACAACCCCAAACACATGGCCCCCGGTAGCCGGGAATGTTTTCGGGGGTGGTCACGATCATGGTGGGGAACTCGGTAGGGAATGGGCGGGAGTTCACCAGCAAGTCTGGGGGCTGTCAATGCCGCAGGGGACTCAGATGCCGTATCCGGGCTCCCGGTTTTGGGCAACGCAATGGCTCTGCCCAAACGCCTAGCCTAGCGTCCAGCCGCTTCGGCAGCGATCGCATGCAGAGCCTTGGTCATGATCAGAATGGGCTGGGCCGAAGGATTGATGGCGTAGCGCTGGGCGAACACCGCAGGGTCGGTATAGCCCAACCAGACCCGATGCTCGGCGTCTTCCCAGACCAGTATCTTCAAAGGTAGTCCAAGCCCTGCCTGTTGGTTCATCTGCATCAGCTTTGTGCCCAAGGCCGGATTGCCGAAGATCACCAGCTTGGTGGGCCGAAGTTCCAGCCCCACTTTATGCGCGGAGCCGCTGTGATCCACCACGGCCACGATTTGCAAATGACGTTGCTGGATCGCGTGCTCCAAGTGCTGCAGCGTCTTTGCAACCGTGTGCGTGCTGCGTACCTCAATCACTTGTGGGGCTTGTGCCCAGGCGCCCTGGACCCAAAAAAATGCGGCAGCAAAGGCCAACAGGAATTTGGACATTTCAATCTCCTTGTTGTTCGGATTCAAATCACAGGTCGTGCGAATTAGCGCGCCAGCACCCAGCGATTGCTGGCGATGCCTGGCAGACGCTTGAGCACTTGGCCAGTACCAAGGTCGACCACCACGGACTCGTGACGGTTTTCGATGGTCGTGATGGCCTTGGTTCCATGGGGCAGCACCGCGAGCCCGCTGAGTTTGTTGGGCCCTTCCTTACCGACGGCAACCTTGACCTCACCCAGATAGCGCGGCCCGATGGTGGAAAACCGAAGAATGTGCCCCGAGAACCCTGCCGCGTACACGCTGTTCTGGTCGGGACTGACCGCCAGTTGCATGAACCCAGCCGTGGCGGCAGGGATTTTGGCGTACGCGAAATGGGGATCCACCTCAGCCGTAGGCATGCTGAAAATCGCGTTGGTCACGGGATTGAATGCGCTCATCACACCGCTCTGGATGTCCGCGGAGAACAACAGTCCGCGTGCCCAGACCAGATCCCCAGAATGGCCGATGGGAATCCGCCGCAGGATGTGACCGGTGGCGGGATCGATATCGGCGATGGCCGTATCCATATTGCCACCCACATACAGGTGGCTGGCGTCCGCGTTGAACGCCAACGCATTGCCACCAACCGGGATCTCGTAGCGCAACACATCATCGCGGGTTGCGTACGCCGCCAAGGTCTTGCCGGAGAGCACGAACACCAGACGGTGGTCGGGCGACACGACCGCCACACGTCCGCCTGGGATGCTCTTGAACTGCCGGACCGGTTTGTCTGTTCGGAGGTCGATCACATCGGTGGTCCCGGCAAGACTCGGAATCAAAACTTGGTGGTCCTGCGCATTCACACCGACAAAAAAGCTATTCCCCTTAGGGGTGCCGGCCTGGCCAAAGACCACCACATGCGCAGCATTGCCGGGCCAGCGCACCACCGCCATCTTGCCCGGGCCGCCCCCCATGGGTGGGGCCGGGAAGGCTCCGACCACGAGCGCAGACGTGCTGCCAGTCGGGGAGGCATAAGCAGGAGCGGCGGGTGCCGCCACAGCCATCAGTACGAACAAAGCAAGGCTGGGCAGACGCAAGCGGGGTTTCATTGGGCAAAGTTCCTTGGGGTTGGGTGGAAGTGGGAAGGACGGCTGCATGGGCGCAAGTCGCCTGGAGCTAGCCCAAATCAACCGATGTGGGGAATATCGGGGACGTATTCTCCATTGGGATAGGTCGGAGCAAGCTAAAGTTCCTGACACCCCGATGGACATAAAGACGTATCCGCGTGCAACAGGCGCTTGGGACGAAAGGATCGCATGCGGCTTACCCCGCGCAACATGACAGTTGGCTCACATCCTTGGTAAAGGTCTGGGCAGCCAGCTTGAGGCCTTCCACCATGGTCAAGTCGGGGAACAACTGACCGACTTGGCCGCCGCCCTTGAGTCGTTGCCGACCCATTACCTCAAAACCGTGCTACTGCGCGACTTCGAGGAGATCACCATCGCCGAGCGGTTCGGCGAACCGGCCAGCGCCGTCAAGAGACGACTGCACAGAGCCCGCGAACTCGTGCGCGAATACATGCTCGGCCCCGACGCTTCCAAGCTTTGAACACCGGCCGGGTGCACCACAAAATACAGGCACCACGAGAGAAATTGCACCGAATTGGCGATTACCGCTCCCTGTGGGAGAAATGGACAGTTCAAGGCGGCAGCTTCTATTGCCGATTCAGACTTTTTTCCAAAAAAAAGCCGGCAATGCCGGCGAACGAGGAGACGGTCCCATGAATCGACGAGCAATGCGTTTATTTCTTGCCTTTGATGCTGTCGAGGTAATCGGCGATCACGGCCACCTGGTCGTCCGGGATCGGCGCCTTGAACGCGTTTTTCATCTTGTTCACCTCCACCAGCCAGGCCGCCTTGCCCAGATCGGGCTGGTTCATGACCATGCCGACCGAGTGGCACATCAGGCAATAGCTGTTGGCGGCCTTGGCGCCGGCCGAGTCTCCCGGGAACACCCGGCTGCTGGTGGGCAGTTTGATGCTCTCACTGTGCAATGTGATCGCCTGCGCGGGGCCGCTGGCCAGCAGCGCTGCCAGGCCGAAGGCGGCAGTGACGGCGGCGCCGAGTGCGAGGATGCTTTGATACGTTTTCATGTGTGGATCTCCAGAATCAAACGGCCAGCACGGAGGTGGACTCGACCACGTTGCGCATGAAGCCGCCCGGGTTCCAGTTCGGCGTCATGGGCTGCTGCAGGCCGTCGCTGTTGGTGCAGCGGACCATCAAGGTTTGGTCGCCCTTGTCCAGCTTCACATGGGTGCTCCATTGCCGGAAGCTGAACTTGCCGTAATCGCGGCCCAATTGCGTGGGTGTCCAGGTCTTGCCGCCGTCGGTGGACAGCTCGACGGTTTTCACACCCGTATCGCCGCCGAACGCGATGCCGCGCACCAGCTCCGGCCGGCCGGCAGGAACCTTGGCACCGGCGGTGAGATTGGTGATGAACGAGCGCGGCACCATACGGTTGATGGGCACGAATTTCACATCCTTCTCCCCGGGCGTCATATTGGCGTGCGGCCAGTTGTCGGGGATGGTGTAGGCCGGGTGCATCCAGAAATTGGTGTCCTCGTGATCCAGAACCCTGATGTGCTGGAGCGCCTTGGTCCAGTAGGTGGCGTACCAGCCAGGGACCACCAGGCGGAAGGGGAAGCCGTTGAGAAGCGGCAGGGCCTGGCCGTTCATTTCCCAGGCGATCATCACGTCGCCGTCGCGCGCATGGTCGACGCTGAGCGATTTTTTCAGGTTGGGCGCGGTGGGGATGACCGGGCGCTCGGAGCCCTCGAACTGCACTTGTACCGCGCCGGGCTTGACGCCGGCTTCGTCGAGGACGTCTTTCAATCGCACGCCGACCCAGCGCGCGTTGCCCATGGCGCCGTTGCTCCACTCGCCTCCCGCCACGCGCGGCTGGAAGTAGCCGCGCGAATTGCCGGAACACTGGTTCACCGCCGCCAGTTCCACATGCTTGAACTTGCGCATCAGGTCGTACACGGTGAACTTGAGTTCCTTGCCCACATGTCCGCTGATGGTCACGGTATGGGTCTTGGGGTCCATATGGGTGGGGATATCGGCCCAGTGCCAGCGCACGTAAAACTCGTTGACTGGGGTGAACACGCCCTTGTCGAACACGGAAAACGGCGTTTCCAGCAACGGCGGTCGGGTCCGCTGCAGGATCATGGGGCCCTTGCCGGGCCACGCCGTCGTGATGTCTCGGCGATCAGGCCCCCCAGGCAACGGCAGCTCGATGCTTTTGGCCAATGCACTGCGGGCGAAGGCAACAGAACCAAGCCCCAAGGCGCCGGTGCTTAAAAAGGCACGGCGGTCGAATACTTTGCGAAGGCTCTCATTATGACTCATGGCTTTACCTTTCAGATCAATCATCCTATTGAAGCTACTTTCATGGGCTCGCTTAGACCCCGCAATCCATCGTTAACACGTTAACACCTTGATCCATTTAAGGTTTGAGATAAGCAAAGCCATCTTTCTCTAATTGCATGATGCGTACCACGCCCCCCGGCACGACCACGGCTTGCGGCACCAGTTCAGGCATGTGCCCGAGTTGCTTGGCCATCGCCTCCATGGTGACATGGCAGGCGTCGAATTCGATGCCTTCGGCGTCTTCGGATGCGATGCGGGCTGCCAAGGGGCTGTTCTTCAAAAGCACTTTCAGACCGGGCCCATACGCCACAATCACAATGCGCGCTTTGTCTTGCCCAAAATAATCGAGCACGTTCTGCGCATTGTTCAGCGTGAGGTTCCACAACGCGGGGTTGGCCTCGCTGATCTGCAGGACCAGGTTGTACTGCGCAAACGGCAGCTTGTGCACGAAGGTGGGGTGGTCGAATTTGAAGTCCCTCAGCATGGACGGGTTGGCGGCATGCGCCAGCGCCATGCCGCCCATGGCCATCCCTGCGGCCAGCAGGGTGTGACGCGCCAGGCGCCCCCAATCTTGCTTATGCATCTTTGCATCCTCGGGTTGCGTGGAAAATTCATGCCTTCCTATCGACTGGGGAGCTGCAAAAATCGACCGCATACTGCAAGTCGTCGAGGCAGTCCGTATTATTCCATGGCTGTTAGGCTCGGGGAATTATGCGCCTCATCCGAAATAAAATTAACGCATTTTTGAGATTGATGTCATCCATAATTTTGATGGATTCAACACATATCTGCACTGATCGATTTTGGCCCTTTGCTGGCTGACTCGTAAATAAACAAAAGAAGCAAATGAATTTTCGTGTAGCAAATATAAGTACATTATAATATAATTATTAATAATACCGAAATCCTCCAATTTTCCAATTTTTGCTTCGCATTGCTTGCATCTCGCAGACGATGGGTTGACGTACCCCTACTCCAACACCGGCTGACCCCAGAGATATCCTTGACCCCAGTCCACCCCGATGGCGCGCATGAGGTCACGAGACTGCGCGGTTTCGATGCCCTCGGCAATTGTTTTGATCGCAAGATGGTGGGCCATCGCCTGGATCGCCTGAACCATGGTGCGTGCACGGGGATCCGTGGTGGCGCGTTGAACCAGTTCCATCTCGATCTTCAAATATTTCACAGGCAGATCGAGCAAGTAGAGAAACGAGGAATAGCCGCTTCCGAAATCATCGACTGCCAGCTCAAACCCGAAATCCAATAGGGGCTGAAGCAATGCGCGGCTCTCCTTGGGTCTGGCCAGCATCTGCCGTTCCGTGACCTCAATGATGACATGATTGCCGTTGAGTGATTTCGTGCCGCAGACGGTCCGGTGTTCTTCTGCAGCCTTCAAAAGAGCCTTAATGCAATCAGGCCGCGATAAAAAATCTGCGGAGCAGTTGATGAGAAATTTGCGAGGCATGGTTTCGTCCGCAAGCTGTGCGTTAAAGCACCGCCGGAGGGCCTGCTGCGAGACCGTAGTATCGATGCGATGTTCCAGGCGCAGTCGGTGCGCGGCGTGGATGAAGGCGTTGGCGGGGATAGTCCCCCCATCGGGGTCTACCATCCGAGCGAGGGCCTCATAGCCCACGACGTGATCGGTGTGTAGGTCCACCAGCGTCTGATAGGCCACACGAATCCGATCGGTATCCAGGGCCACTTGAATCTGGGCCCCGTGCGACAGAATGTGGCTCTCCTGGCCCTCAAACCCCTTGACCTGGTTACGACCACCGCGTTTGGCGTCATAGAGCAGGGAATCCAATCGAGCGATGAGCCGCTCGGTCGTGCACGCTGTGCCCGACCACGTGGTGATCCCGAGGCTGGCCGTAGCGTGAATGGTGTGTTGGTCGTGGAGCACGTGCGTGACGGCAATCGCTTCCCGTAGGCGTTGTGCAGTCTGATGGGTCTCTTCCAAGTCTTGTCGTGGAAGCAGGATGAGAAACTCCTCCCCACCCCAGCGGGAGATGGCGTCATCCTGATGAAGATGCGCACGCAAGAGATCCGCGACATGCAACAATATGCGATCGCCTGCCGGATGGCCATAGGAATCGTTGATGAGCTTGAAGCGATCCAGATCCATCAGAATCATGCCAAAGCCATCTCCTGCGTGCTGGGCACGAGCAAACGCGTCAGATAAGGCCTGCTCCATGCCGCGCCGATTGAGTAAGCCGGTCAAGGGGTCGTGGATTGCCAGGTTTTGGCTAGTTTGGATTTGCGCTCGAAAAGCGGCCTGACTGACTTCGCGGGCAGCTTCAGCCTCCCTTAGTCTGCTCAAGCCTATGTGCAAGAGTGCAGTACCCAGAAAGCCCATGCCAACGAGAATGGCGGTCAAGGGCGCCATGCTGCGCAGCCAGATACGAATTAGTGATTCACGCGGCACATTGACGCCAACAATGAACGGCCATCCTGGAGCCCGAGCATAAACACCGAGGATGGGAACCCCGGTTGCTGTCGGAGTACCAGAAAAACTTCCTTCGTTCATGTCGGGATGCCTGCTGAGCACATGCATCAAAATCCCCGATTGCGGTGCACCATAGCCAATTTGGGTCGGTGCCGGGTTTCGCATCTGCAAGAGATGGTCGTGTTGGCGCACAACCACGATGGCGGCATCTGGATAAGGCCTGCGTAAATTTTGCAAGATGCCTGGATAAATCTGGGGATGAACCAGCGCGAGCCACAAAGCCTGACCCATCGGGTGAATGAGGCGATGAACATTCGCTACAAGGTAGACATCTGGATGATGGGGTGCCGGAACTGGGGGCGCCACGCAATCGTTGATCTGCGCTGGACAACCACGCCAGGCTGCTCGGGTTTGGGGTGTCAATTGGGGATTGAGGCTTGGATAGCTCCAGGGTGCGCCGACTGTGATGATGGGGCGGCCCTGCGTGTCCAGCAAGACTACATCGCGGTTGGCCCGCTGCTGATGCAAAAGGTCTTGCAGGATGGGAGTTTGTTGGCCGGGATGTGCCTGCTGCAAAACGTGGTCGGTTTGCCCGAGCAGGTTGACGTATTCGGTCAACCTGCCGTGAAGACTCGTGGCGTATTCGCCGGCATAGGCCTGCAACAAGATCAGGGCGTTGCGCCGGACTGATACCCACTGGTAGTAGCCCGATATGCCAAGGATGGATAACAGCACAGCTAAGCCGAGAATCCACAGACGGACGACCAGGACGCTTGATGTCTTGGTGATCGGATCGGATGGAATGGTTGCGGGGGAGGTCATCAGTGGGCGACGTCCCTTTGCGCACGACGACGAGGGTGACCAGTGCAGCAGCCGCTGGATTTGCGCAAAGAGGACGGATGCTTGATTATCCGCGGAATAGATGGCCAGGTTTCGTGAGAAATTTCACGAAATCAGAGATTGCCGGATTCCGCTGGCCATTCATGTTCCCAAGATGATCGCCTTGGTTTTTTAATCGGCGGAGACAAGATAGGAGGTTTTACCCATTGTTGGCACCGATGCCGATTTGAGCCATGCGCCGGGTTTGCGGTGAACCGGTTGGACGCAACGAAATTGAAACCTGACGCCGCGCGCAGTTCGTTTGCCATGGCTCAGTCTCCATTCGGCATGTGGCTCAAATCGGCATCGGCGCCAACAGGCTCGGCGATCCACTTGCGCTTGCGATAGGCGGCGCGCCCCGCGGCGGTCTGCATCTTCGCGGCCATGGCCGCCGTGTGCGGCAGCCGCGCGGCATCGATGGCCGCATGCTGCTTGCCCTCGCGTCCCAGCGCCACGACCAGATCGATCGGCGCATCGCGCAGGTTGTCCTCGCTGCGGTAGCCCGCGTCGGCCAGACCCAGCGCGGGCAGCGCGCCCAGGTTGTCCTGGACCGCGTCGATCATCGGCAGCAGCCAGTTGGCGTCGGGCGCCGTGTTGTCCAGTTCCGCAGCCACGATGATGTGCGCAGCCTCGTCCACCGCCGTCTGCGCGTTGTAGCTCGGGTCGAAGCCGCCGCCGGCGCGTTTCATGAGGCGGCTGTCCGGGTCGGTGAAGTTCTCCTGCGCCTTGTCCTCGGGCACGCCGAACTCGCGCTTGTAGCGGCCCCCGCGCGGTTTGCCATCCGGCCCCCGGGGACGGCGATCATCATCGTCACTGCGCCCGCGCTGCGCGTCGGCTTCACGCTGGCGTTGTTCCAGGCGCTGGCGCGCCTGACGGATCGCGTCCAGCCGGGCCTCGCGGCGCTCGATCTCGGCTGGGATGTCGAGGTCGGGCTCCTGCGCCTCGGCCTCGTCGGTGGCATTGGCGCGCGCCAGCAGCGCGTCGATCTGCCTCTTCAGCTCGGCCTCGGTGTGCCGCATGCGCGCGTAGCTCATCGCCTTGTGGCGGCTCGCATTGGCCTTGACCTTGGTGCCGTCGATGGCCACCGTGCCCAGCTTGACCAGCCCCATCTCGCGCGCCAGGCGCACCACCTGCACGAACAAGTCCGAGAACTCCTTGAGGTGCAGCGCACGGAAGTCCCGGATCGTGCGGTGCTTGGGAAAGTTC
>JAGWMO010000033.1:0-38208 GCA_028871675.1 Betaproteobacteria bacterium | reverse complement strand
TTCGTTGCGCATGAACAGGGACACCAGCACATTGAACCCGAGGGTCGCGAACGCTAGATAATGGTGTTGCACGCGTAGGGCAGGGAAGCCGATCACCAGTCCCAGAACGAAGCAGTTCACCGCCGCCACGGGTACCACGACCCAGAAGGGGAAACCCATGTTCATCAGGATGCCCGCAGTGTACGCACCGACGCCGAGGAACGCCGCCTGGCACAGCGACATCAATCCGGTGTAGCCGACGATCAGGTTAAGCCCGAAGTTGGCCATGACGTAGACGCACCATAGGGACAGCAGGTAGATACCGTAGGCCTTGAGGCCAAGCGGCAGCAGCGCCAGTGCGATCACGCCTGCGACTATCGCGATCCATCGTGCAGTTGTGATTTTCATACTTTTCTCTCTTCGATTTTGCCCAGCAGCCCTTGCGGGCGGAACATGATCACGACCATGAAGAGCAGCAGCGCGACCCCGTCCTTGTACCCCGGCGAGATGTAGCTGGCGACCAGGTTTTCAGTGACGCCGATCAGCAGCCCGCCGATCAGCGCGCCCCGCGTTTCGTTGAAGCCACCGATGATCGCTGCGTAGAAGGCCTTGAGGCTCAGGGTGCTGCCCATGTCGAAGGTGGCCAGGTACGTCGGAGTCACCAGCAGTGCGGCGACGCAGGCAAGCACCGCGTTGGCCAGAAAGGTCAGCAGCACCATGCGTTTGACGTTGATCCCCAGGATCTCAGCACCTTCGGTGTTCTGCGCGACAGCCTGCATCGCGCGTCCGGTCAGGGTTTTCTCGAGCAGAAGCTGCATGCCGAACACAATCATCCCGGCCAGCACCAGTGTGCCCACGTCGGCCCAAGACAGGGTCAGCTCGCCGATATGAATCAGCGTCGAGGGGAAGATGCTCGGGAACGGTTGAGGCTCAGCGCCGAACACTGCCTTGACCGTCGATTGCAGACCGGTCGACAGCCCGAGGGTTGCGATCACCAACGGGATCACTCCGTAGCGTCGCAGCGGGGCGACGATGACGCGGTTGAACACGAAACCCAGCGTGAGCATGGCCAGGCCGCAGGTGATCAGAAATGCCAGCCACAGCGGCAGATGCAGGTTCTCGATACAGAAAAGCATGCAAAACGCAGGAAGCATGACGAACTCGCCCTGTGCGAAATTGATCGTTCCGGACGCCTGCCAAAGCAGGCTGAAACCGAGTCCGACCAAGGCGTAGATGGCCCCGGTGGCAAGCCCCGAGAGAGTCAACTGTAGGAAGGTGAACATGGCGGATAGTCCTGGTCGTTCCAGTCAGATCATGGTTTGACGACAAACAGCGCCGGGCGTGCGAACGGCATGTCATTGTCGGGCGGGGTGGCGCACGAGCGCCGGAGAAGGCCAGGGCGCATGCTCGCGCGGAGATGAGACTCGCCTGTCACGTCATGAAGATCCGGCTGGGGTTCAAGATGCGCCCAGGCGTGCCGGGTTGGCAAGCCTGGGCGCATCGGCATCCTCAACATCCACTGGAATCGTCCACTGTCCATCATGATGGCCGTCGCAATCGAACGATCAGTGTTCTACCGCGAGTCGATTGACGCGCCGCCTGACCTGCGTCACAGCGTCAGCGGGGATGGTGAAGACCTGGGCGATTCTGATGGTGTTCAAGGTTTGTCTCACTCTGTGAGGCTTGGAGCATGCCTCGTTTTTGTTCGGCTATCGTAGTTAGCCGCAAGCTGGCGAGCTATTGCGGTCTTCGAGCTTGCGCGCGAAAATCGCTACAGGGTGTACGCTAATCGCGCAATTTGATGGCTGGAGAGGATTGTGATCGACGACGACAACGTCAAGCGGGACAGTGTTGCGGGAATCGAGAAAGGACTGCGGGTGATTGAGGCTTTTGCCGATTCGCACCCGCGGCTGAGCGCGTCGACGGCGGCGAAACGCACGGGCCTGAGCCGCACGGCGGCCCGCCGCTATCTGCTGACGCTGTATCGTCTGGGCTACTTGGAGAGCGACGGCTCGATGTTCTGGCTGACGCCGCGGGTGCTGCGCTTGGGATGGTCATATTTCGACTCGGCACGTTTGCCGCGAACCGTGCAACCGTTTCTGCAGCAGATCAGTCGCGAACTGGGCGGAGTCACTGCGTCCTTTGGCGTGCTCGACGACGGCGACTTGGTCTTCATCGCGCGCAATGTGTCGAGCAATTTCCAGACCCTGAGTTTTATGCTCGGGTCGCGGGTGCCGGCGAATCTCGCTTCCGCGGGCATCGCCTTGCTATCGTGCCTGCCGCCAGCAGAGGTTGATACCTGGCTTGCGCGGCAGAAGCTGGTCCCATACACATCGAGGACGGTGACGCGCCACGACGAGATGCGTCTCCTCATCGATCGCGCGCGCCAGGACGGCTTCGCGATGCTCGAGCAGCAGATGGAGCGAGACCGGCGAGGTATCGCAGTGCCGGTGCAATCGCGCAACGGTGGAGTCGTCGGCGCGCTGAGCGTCAACCTGCCGATGAGCGGAGAGACCGCCAAGTCTGCGATCGCCCGTGTGCTCCCGCTGCTGCGCTTGGCCGAGCATTCGCTGCTGTCCTTGCTCTGAGATCCTGTGGACGAACGCGGCATCCTGCGCGGTACGCGCAGGCGAAGTACCCAATCGGACGCCACAGCTTGAGCACGCAGGACGTCGAGCTGCAAATCTCGCAGAACATGGCTCACGTCGTGGCCCGGCATGCAATTTGCGCAGCCGCCGCGTGCGCGGTTCGGCGAGTTCAAGCGTGAGTCGTTTCGACGCGCGGCAGTCAACAGTCAGGATCGTCAGCATCGCCGTGAGCCAGGCGTAACGCGCGGCAACATTGAACGACGCCAGGTGGCTCAGGTCCAGGCGGTGGATGGCTTGGCCCATGCCGTGTTCCCGAACATGACCGGCTAGGCAGGCCATGACTGATGGTGGGGGCGGGTGGCCCGTGTCTCGTGTCCCGTGTCCCGTTCGATGTTGAACCTACCGGCCCATGACGAAGCGGTTGTCTGAACGCACTGCGGGCAGCGCCGACATTTGACCATCGCGCGTCGACAGGCTCCACACTCGACAAGCCCTGGATCGAAGGTTTGCGACCGGCCCGCGACCAGCGTGCAGGTGTGTCCGATCCGCAGGCATCCTCGTCGGATCGGGCCGCCCAGTTCCTCAGCAACGTCTGGCGTTGGCCGCCACGCCCGCCACCCGAGCAGCGATGAAGCTGCACGGCAAAGTGCGCGATATTTGACGTCAAATGCGCGTATTGCGCGCAGTAACGCCATCCGTCAGATTGTTGGGGGGGTAGGTGATTTCTAGCATGAAGCACTTACAAGTTCATCGGCATTCCAAGCGCCGATCCTTGCTGACGAAGAGACGCTGATGACCATCCGTTACTCCCTAGCCCACCTGACCGTGCTTGGTTGCCCGACCCCTGAAATGGTCTATGTGGCCGCCAGGGCAGGGTACGACTACGTGAGCCCACGCCTGATCTACATGGGGCTTCCCGGCGAGCCGAATTACGCGCTGGCTGACAATCCGGAATTGATGCGTCAGACCCGGCTCGCGCTGAAGGAAACCGGGTTGAAGGTCCACGACATCGAGCTGGCGCGGGTGCACGACAACATGCACCCGACCAAGTACCTGCCAGCGATGGAGGTCGCCGCGGAGCTCGGCGCCAAGGCGGTGCTCTCCAGCATCTGGACCCAGGACATCCCTTACGCGACGGAAAAATTCGCGCAGATTTGTGATCTCGCAGCTCCTTTCGGCTTGACCGTCGATCTCGAATACGTGCCGATCTCCAGCGTGAACACCCTCACAGGCGCTGCCTCGGTGCTGCGTGCGGTGCAAAAGCCCAATGCCGGATTGATGGTGGATATGCATCATTTCCATCGGGCACACGACGACCCAGCAGAGCTGGACAAGCTGCCGCGTACATGGTTTCACTTTGCGCATCTGTGCGACGCCAGCGGGGATATCCCGACGGACCGCGCAGAAATGACGCGGATCCTGCGGGAGGAGCGCCTCTATGTCGGCGAAGGCGGCATCGACGTCGCCTCGATCCTGAGGCATCTTCCAGTGGACGTGTATTCGATCGAACTCCCGCACCTGAAGCGGGCGAAGGAGCTCGGCTATGCCGAGCATGCCTTCCGCTGCCTGGAATCGGCCAAGACCTATGTGGCAGAGCACGCGATCGCCGCAGGGAGTGCCGCATGAATCCGTCGCGGCCGGCGATCCGGGCGGCGTGCGGGCGGAGCCTGCGCAATGCTTGATGCTGCGCATCGCCATCGCCATGGGCGGGGTGTCGCGCTGGCATTGGCCGCGACACTGATGTTCGCCAGCGCCGACACGCTGTCCAAGTATCTTGCGAGCAACTATCCGATCAACCAGATCGTCTTTGCCCGTTACGTGGTTCCGCTGCTGCTCGTGGTTGCGATGTACGGGCCGCGCTACGGCGTCGCGCTGGCACGCACACAGCATCCCTGGTTGCAGGTGTTGCGGGGACTCTTGCTGACCAGCTGTACCGTGACCATCGTGCTGGCAATGCGCCTGATGCCGATTGCCGAGGCGCAGGCCATCAGCTTCATCCACCCGCTGATGCTGACCCTGATCGCAGTGGTCTTCCTGCGCGAACGCGTCAATCCGCTGGTCTGGCTGGCGATCGCGATGGGATTCAGCGGAGTGCTCTTGATCGTGCGGCCCGGGGGCGGCTTCGACACTCCCGCTGTGTTGCTGCCCCTGATCATGGCCTTGAGCTACGCGGTGTACCAAGCGCTGACCCGCTACGTGACGGCGCGAGACGCCGTGGCCAACTCGATGTTCTTCGTGATGCTCGTGGGTGCCACGGTGTCGGGTTTGTCGTTGATGCTTGCGCACAAATCCCTCGACCTGCGCGGTGGATTGCTGCTTGGCTGTGCCGGGCTATTTTCGGGAACCGGGCACTTCTGCATGATCCGGGCGCTGGAATCCGCTCCGGCGTCGCGCGTAGCACCAGTGGCCTACGTGCAGGTGCTGTGGGTCATTCTGCTCGGGGCCTGGGTATTCGGAAACCTCCCGGTCGGGCTGACCCTGCTGGGCATCGCCATGGTCGTCGGCGGAGGCTTGTTCGCCACGATGGCGCGCCCGGCGCCGGTGGCTGCGGCCTTGACCTGAAGCCCTGCGCATGAGTCTGCAGGTCCGTCGTGTCGAGTGGTCGCAATATTGCGGCGCATTAACTTTTTGTTTTCTGCTACCGAGATGAATCAGGCTTTAAACCCATCACCGGCCTCGGAGGCGAGCGCGTCGAAGTCGCGTTCGTTATCGGCCATCCGCGTGCTCGACCTGACCAATGTGCTGGCAGGGCCGTTCTGTGCCTACCAACTGGCCTTGCTCGGAGCCGAGGTGATCAAGGTCGAGGAACCGAAACGGGGGGACCTTGCGCGCCAGCTCGGCGCCGACGCCGGCCTCAACTCCCGCTTCATGGGTGCGTCCTTCATCGCGCAGAACGCTGGCAAGAAGTCGCTCGCGCTCGACTTGAAACAACAAGCTGGGCGCGAGGCTCTGATGCGTCTGGTCGAGAGCGCCGACGTCCTGATCGAGAATTTTCGTCCCGGTGTAATGGACCGCCTGGGACTGGGTTACGACGTGCTCAAGGAGCGCAATCCGCGGCTGGTGTACTGCGCCATCTCCGGCTTCGGCCAGGACGGGCCAATGAAGTCCGCGCCCGCCTACGACCAGATCGTGCAGGGGTTCTCAGGGGTCATGAGCATTACCGGTGACGCTGACAGCGCGCCGCTGCGCGTGGGCTATCCGATCTGCGATTCCATCGGCGGACTCACCGCGGCGTTCGCGGTAACCAGCGCGCTGGTCGGCCGCGCCCAGCATGGGCGAGGCCAGTTCATCGATGTCTCGATGCTTGACGCGACACTGGTAACCATGGGGTGGGTGGTTTCCAACTTCCTCATCGCCGGGCGCGAACCGCACCCCCTGGGCAACGAGAACTTCACAGCAGCGCCCTCCGGCACTTTCGCCACTGGCGACGGATTGCTCAACATCGCAGCCAATCGGCAGGAGCAATTCGTCGCGCTCACCGAGCTGATCGGGCGTCCCGAGCTGGCGCAAGATCCGCGGTTCGCCGAGCGCGAGGCGCGCAAACGCCACCGCGTGCAGCTCAAAGAACAGATCGAGCTGGCACTGGCGGCACGCCCGGCAGATGCATGGGAGCAGCTTCTGGCCGAGCACGGGGTTCCGGCGGGCCGGGTGCTCAGCGTGCCCGAGGCACTGGCCCATCCGCAGGTCAGGCAGCGCGAACTGCTTGCGCACTTCGACTCCGTTGCCGGCGTGGACCGGCCGTTCGATGTCGTGCGCAGCGGCTTCAAGATGAGCGAAGGCAACCCCGACGTGACCCTGCCGCCGCCGCGGCTGGGTGAGCACAGCGAGGAAATCCTGGGCTCGATCGGCTATTCGGCAGAAGAGATCGCGGCCATGCGCGCGCAGGCCGTGATTTGATTTTCGACCACACACCGGGCCGCGCGGCGTAGGGCGGCTCGCCACATCAGGAGACCGACATGAAAGAACTCATTTCCCATCAACTCGTTCGCTATCTCGAGGGCCGTGGTGTCAAGCACATCTTCGGGCTTTGCGGGCACACCAACATCGCGGTGCTGTCAGCGCTGGAAAACAGCTCGATTCGCTTCATCAACACACGGCACGAGCAGATTGCCGCCCATGCCGCCGATGGCTACGCGAGGGCTCGCAATCAAACGGCCGTGGTTCTGAGCCACCTCGGCCCCGGGCTGACCAACGCCGCCACCGGGGTCGCCAACGCCGCGCTCGATTCGATCCCGATGGTGGTGATCGCCGGCGATATCCCCAGCCACTACTACGGCAAGCATCCTCACCAGGAGGTCAACATGCACGCCGACGCGGCGCAGTGGGAGATTTATCGACCTTTCGTCAAGCGTGCCTGGCGTGTGGATCGTCCTGATCTGTTTCCAGAGATCATCGACAAGGCTTTCCAGCTTGCGCAAAGTGGTCGGCCAGGACCGGTGTTGGTGTCGGTGCCGATGGACATCTTTTCGCTGGAGATC
Organism: Betaproteobacteria bacterium; assembly: GCA_028871675.1. GTDB lineage: Bacteria > Pseudomonadota > Gammaproteobacteria > Burkholderiales > Burkholderiaceae_C > Thiomonas_A. Next base: position 31,163 of record JAGWMO010000033.1, on the reverse strand, counting down.
GACGATTCGCTGTTCGCCCGGGTCAGCCGCCACACGCGCGAACTGGCCAAGCCGTCGATCGACGATCCGACCGCACGGCGCATCGTGCAGTCCCTGCTCGACGCGCGCAGCCCGCTCATCTACGCCGGAGGCGGCGTGATCCTGGCCGGCGCTGCCGACGAACTGCGCCGCCTGGTTGATCATCTGAGCCTGCCGGTCGCCCACTCGCTGATGGGCAAAGGCGTGCTGCCCGACGACCATGACCTGACACTAGGCATGACCGGGTTCTGGGGTACGCAGTTCGTCAACGACCGCTGCCTCGGCGCCGACTGGATCCTGGGGCTGGGGACGCGCTTTTGCGAGGCAGACTGCAGTTCGTGGGATAGCGCCTACACCTTCAATATTCCGGGGGCGAGCAAGCTCATCCACATCGACGTCGACCCCAGCGAGATCGGGCGCAACTATCCGGCCGAGATCGGCGTCGTGGCCGATTTGCGCCAGGCGCTGGCGGTGCTCAATCGCGTGGCGCGCGAGATGCTGCCCCAGGGGCGGCGCGACGACGCCTTGCGCAAGTCGATCGCCGAATATCGCAAGGCATTCGTCGCTGGAAATCGCAAATTCATCGAAGATGACAGTTTCCCGATGATGCCCGAGCGCATTCTCGCGGTGGCGCGCGACGTGCTGCCGCGCGACGCGATCATCACCACCGACGTCGGCTGGAACAAGAACGGCGTGGGTCAGCAGTTCCCGGTATACGAGCCGGGATCGATCCTGACCCCGGGCGGTTACGCGACCATGGGATTCGGCGCGCCAGCGGCGATGGGGGCCAAGCTCGCGTTCCCCCACCGTGTCGTCGTCTCGCTGGTGGGCGACGGCGGCTTCGGCCAGAACCCGGCGCTGCTGGCCACTGCGGTCGAAGAGAACATCCCGGTGGTGTGGGTGGTCATGAACAACTTCGCGTTCGGCACGATTGCCGGGTTGCAAAAGGCGCATTTCGGCACGACGCTGGGTACGGTGTTCGTGAAAGACGGCAAGCCTTATCAGGCCGACTTCGCAGCGGTTGCGCGCGCCTACGGGGCTCTGGGGGAAAAGGTCGAATCGGCGGCCGCGTTCAAAGAAATTCTCGAGCGCGCGATCGCATCGAACAAGCCCTTCGTCATCGACGTCGCGATGCGCAACAACCCAGTGCCGACATCGGGCCACTGGAACATTCTCGACATCTACTCGCCGCAGGGCGGTGTGTCGCACGTCAGCACCGACTAAGTCATTTGCTGTTTTACCAACCGCCGGAAACGGCTCATAACCACGAAGGAGGAGTCATATGTCCACACTCAAATCACTGAGCGCCGCGCTGTTTTCGGCCGGCATCCTGGTCGCGTCGCTGCCGGCAGCACATGCCGACGAGATCGCCGACCTCAAGGCCGCTGTGCAACAACTGCAGTCGGAAGTGCAACAACTGAAGGCGCAGCAGACGCAGACTGCGCAACAGACGGCCGCGACGCAGAAGATGGTCGCGGAGAAGCCCGCCAGCACCGCGCCGATCTGGAATCCGAACGACCCGCTGCGCCTTGGCGGCAAGGACAACTTCGTCAAGCTGTATGGCGACGTCGATCAGTTCGGCGCCTACCTGCACAGCAGCTCGGGGGCGAACCTGACTGCACTGTACGACGGCGCCCTCCTGCGCAGCCGCCTGGGCCTGACCGGCAGCCGCGTCGTCGCCCCTGACTATGCCATGAACTTCGTCCTCGAGCAGAGCCTGGACTTCCGCAACGGCGGCAATCCGGGCGCCGGACGCCTGTTCGACCGCCAGGCCTGGGCCGGCGTGCAGACCCCCATGGGCGAATTCCGCGTTGGTCGTCAGAACACCATCGCCTTCTTCGACGGCGGCAAGATCGACTTCACGTCGCGCACCCTGGGTTCGGTGGTCAACGCCTTCGGCGTGCCGTCGCGCTTCGATCGTGACATTTCATACAGCTCGCCGCGTATGGCTGGCCTGCATCTGCAGGCGCACTATGCCTTGTCGTCAGCCAACGGCAGCACCGTGGGCACCAACGGCGCGGTTTACCAGCTGGGCGCCGATTACACGAATGGCCCGATCGATGTCGGCTACAACGGTCTGTGGGCGAATGCTCCCGCCGGCGCGACCTACAACACCAAGGCCGAGTACCAGAATCTCTACGCCGACTACAACTACGGCCGCGGCAAGGTCTACCTGACCTACGTGCGCTCGAACGTCGGCCCGAACAGCGGCTTCAGCAACATCGGTGGTGCCTATTCGGCGGCGACGGGCGTGACGACGCCGCTGACCGGAACCAACTCCGGCATCAACAACTACTACAACATTTACCAACTCGCGGCCGACTACGATGTCACCGAGGCGCTGCGTGTGGGTGCGTTGTACGGCCAAATTCGCAGCAGCACCAGCTCCAATGCCGGAGCCAAGGGCTGGGCGGCCGGGGCCTTCTACACCGGCTACAAGAGCACCACCCTGTATGCCCTCGTCAACGGCCTGAGCAATGATTCCAACGCCGCCTTCACCGAGGCTGGTTCGTCGGGCCCGCTGAACAGTCCGGGGTTCTCGACGGCTGATTTGACGGGCAAGAGGATCACCGGCATCGAAGCGGGCTTCTTGTACAAGTTCTAACGGTCTGAGTTTCGAGGTCTGAGGTCTGGAAGCGTCCCGCGCCCGATGGCGCGGGACGTCCATGGCCTGGAGGTGATGGCAATGAACATGAGTCGATCGATCCAGTTGCGCGGGCGCGTGGTCGCCGGTGGCGCTGAACCCCTGGTCTGCGCGCCGCTGGTCGCGCGCAACCTGGACATCCTTCGCGCGGAGGCAGCCACGGTGGTGGCGAAGCGGCCCGACCTGCTGGAATGGCGGGTGGACTTCTTCGAGGCGCTCGGCGAGGTCGACCGCGTCGCCGAGGCCGCGCGCGAGCTGCGGCATATCGCCAGGGACATCCCGATCATCTACACGAGGCGTTCGATCCGTGAGGGCGGACAACCAATCACGGCCTCGGAGGAAACCGTCAGCCTCGGCATCGAAGCGGTCTGTGCCGACGCCGCGGTCGATTTCGTCGATTGCGAACTCAGCAGCGAGCCCGAGCATTTCCAGCGTGCCCTGCAGGCCGCGAAGTCTTCCGGCGCGTTGTTGATCGGGTCGTTCCACGACTTCGAGCGCACCCCCAGTCTGGCCGAGATGGCCGAAACATTTGCCACCGCCGAGCGCCTGGGCGCCGACGTGGCGAAGCTGGCCGTGATGCCCCGCGACGTCGGTGACGTGCTGGCTCTGCTGCAGGCGACATTGGCCGCGTCGCGAAGCCATGCCATGCCCCTGATCACCATGTCGATGGGGCCGTATGGGGCGCTGACCCGTCTGTTCGGCTGGATGTTCGGCTCGTCGGTCAGTTTTGCCGTCGGTTCGCGCGCGTCGGCTCCCGGTCAGGTGCCCATCGACGATGTGCGAAGCGTGCTGGAGGTGCTCAAGCGCTCGCTGAGCGCGCGCTGAACCCGCGCGGCAGCCCTCGTGGCGCCCGCGCCGGTTGCATCGAGCAGCATTGTCCCTAACGAAACAGACGAGGACCGTCGCCGGCACGATCGGCGCGGAGAATGCTATGTCACAAGTCGACGCTCTGACGCGTTACGAGCTTTATATCGACGGCGCGTCGGTGGTGCCCGATGGGGGCGAGTACTTCGCCAGCCAGGATCCATTCACCGGCAAGGACTGGGCGATGATCGCCCGAGGCTCGGCCGTGGATGTCGACCGCGCGGTGCGTGCGGCCCGACGCGCCTTCGAGTCGGCGGCGTGGTCAGCGCTGAGCGCATCGAGACGCGGCGCGCTGATGCGGCGCCTCGCCGATCTGATCGGTGAGAATGCCTCGCGTCTGGCCGAGATCGAGCGACGCGACAACGGCAAGCTGGCGGCTGAAGTGGTGACCCAGGTCAACTACATGTCCGAGTATTTTCATTACTACGCGGGCTTGGCCGACAAAGTGCAGGGCAGTGTGATTCCGACGGACAAGCCGGGCGTGCTGTCGTTCACGCGCCATGAGCCCAAGGGGGTCGTGGCGATCATCACGCCGTGGAACTCTCCACTGACGCTGACCAGCTGGAAGCTGGCGCCGGCACTGGCGGCGGGCTGCACCGTGGTCATCAAACCCTCCGAATTCACATCGGCGTCGATGCTCGAGTTCGCGAGGCTGTTCGCCCAGGCGGGCTTCCCGCCTGGCGTGGTCAACGTCGTCACCGGCTTGGGGCCCGAGGTTGGCGCACCACTGGTCGCGCACCCGGATGTGGCGCATATCGGCTTCACCGGCGGCGAAATCGCAGGACAGAAGATCTACGAAGCCGCCGCTCGCGGCCTGAAGACGGTCACCCTTGAGCTTGGTGGCAAGTCGCCCAACATCGTGTTCGACGACGCCGACCTCGATCGTGCGCTGCTGGGCGTGGTCAGTGGAATTTTCGCCGCAGCCGGGCAGACCTGCCAGGCCGGATCACGGCTGCTGGTGCAACGCAGTGTCCATGACGAATTCGTGCGCAGACTGGTCGATTTCGTGCGCGGCATCCGCCTCGGCGACCCAGCCGATCCAGGCACGCAGATCGGCCCCATCGCCACTCCCGCGCAGTTCGACAAGGTGTTGTCCTACATCGAGATCGCCAAGGCCGAGGGCGCGCGCTGCGTGACTGGCGGGCGCTCCCGGCCCGACATCGGATCGGGCCAGTTTGTCGAGCCCACGATCTTCGTCGGGGTCGATAACCGCATGCGCATTGCCCAGGAGGAAGTCTTTGGTCCCGTGTTGTCGGTGATTGCCTTCGACGACGAGGCTGATGCCGTGCGCATCGCCAACGATGTGCAGTTCGGGCTGGCTGCCGGCGTCTGGACGCAAAGCCTGCAGCGGGCGCTGTACGTCGTCGAGCGCGTCAAGGCGGGAACCATCTGGGTCAACAACTACCGGGCTACTAGCTATACCTCGCCGTTCGGTGGCTTCAAACGCTCGGGCATCGGACGCGAATCCGGCATCGACGCGATTCGCGAGTACCTCGAAACCAAGTGCGTCTGGCTCTCCCCGGGGCTGGACGTGGCCAATCCATTCGTGCGCCGCTGAAGCCGCGGAGCTCATTCCTACATCCAAGCAGCGGAGACACAACGCAATGACCCCAGTTGAAACCAAGAGCGGCATCACCGCGGAGCAGCAGGAGGAACTCGACCAGGCCTTCGAGCGCGCACGCAAGGCGCTGGCCATCGTCGAAACCTATGATCAGGCCCGGGTCGACCGACTGTGTCAGGCGGTTGCCTGGGCGGTTGCGAACAAGACCACCTTCACCCGCCTGGTCGACGAGGGGATCGCCGAGAGCGGCCTGGGCGATCCCGAAAGCCGCATGGGCAAGCGCATGAAGATCCGCGGCGTGCTGCGTGATGCGCTGCGCCAGAAAAGCGTCGGCATCATCGAGGAGCTTCCCGGGAAGGGCATCGTCAAGTACGGCAAGCCGGTCGGGGTGATCGCGTGCATCGTGCCAACCACCAATCCCGATCTGACGCCGGCAGGTAACGCGATCTACGCGATCAAGGCACGCGACGCGGTGATCTTCTCGCCGCATCCGCGCTCGAAGAAAACGTCCTTCGAGACTGTGCGCCTGATGCGCGAGGCGCTGGTGCGCGAAGGTGCGCCAGCCGACCTGCTGCAGTGCCTCACCAAGGTGAACATCCCGATGTCGCAGGCGCTGATGGCCCGTGCCGATCTCATCATCGCCACCGGCGGCCAGCCGATGGTGCGCGCGGCCTACAGCTCGGGTACCCCGGCTTACGGCGTGGGAGCGGGTAATTCAACCATGGTCATCGACGAGACCGCGGATATCGCCGAGGCGGCGCTCAATACGCGGCTGTCCAAGACCTCCGACTTTGGCTCGGGCTGCTCGGCCGACGGCAACCTGATCATCGAAGCCAGCGTGTTCGATCGCATGCTCGCGCAGCTGCAGGCCGAGGGAGGATTTCTGGCCAATGACGAGCAGAAAGCGGCGCTGCGCCGCGTCATGTGGGACGACGAAGGCCACCGCCTGCCAAACACCGTGGCCATCGCGCCGCAGCAACTGGCGCGCGCGGCCGGCTTCACGATTCCCGAGGACCGCAAGTTCATCATCGTGCATGGCGACGGCATCGGCAAGCAGCATCCCTTCTCGCGCGAAAAGCTGACCACGCTGCTGGCGGTCTACAAGTACAGCGGCTTCGACCAGGCGCTGGACATGATGCGGGCGGTCTACGAGGTCGGTGGCAAGGGCCACTCCTGCGGCATCTACTCCTTCGACCCAGACCACATCCATCTCCTGGCGATGGCCGCGCCGGTCAGCCGCATCATGGTGCGCCAGCCGCAGTCCAAGGCGAATGCCGGTGCCTTCAACAACGGCATGCCGATGACATCCAGCCTGGGTTGCGGTACCTGGGGCGGCAACGTCGTGTCGGAGAACGTGCATCTCAAGCATTACCTGAACACCACCTGGGTGTCGGTGCCCATCGAGGAGGACCGCCCGTCCGACGCCGAGCTGTTCGGCGATTTCTACGAACCGGCGCTGGAAGCCTGAGGAGCCGTGATGAGTGAGCGTGATGACGCGGGCCTCTTGCGCAAGGCCTCAGATTGGTGGTCGACGTCGATCATCGACATCCACCCGGGAAAGATCGCCATCCGAGGCTACCCGATTGAGCAATTGATCGGCAACGCGCGATTTCCCGACATGATCTGGCTGATGCTGCGCGGCGAGCTACCCACGCGTGCGCAGTCCGAGTTGCTGGAGGCCGCCATGGTCCCCGGTGTCGACCACGGCCCGCACGCGCCGTCGATCGCGATCTCGCGCATGGCGGTCAGTTGTGGCTTGCCGGTCAACGGAGCCATGGCGTCGGCGGTCAACGTGCTCGACGACGTGCACGGCGGCGCCGGCCAGCAATGCATGGAGCTGTACCTGGAAATCGATGCCGAGGCGGGCGTTGAGGGCGACTTGCAGCGCGCGACCGAAACCGTGCTGCAGCGCCGGCGCGAAGCCGGTACGAAGATCGTGCCGGGTTTCGGACATCGCTTCCACCCCATCGATCCGCGTACCGAGCCGTTGTTCGCGCTGGTCGACCGCGCGGTGGTCGCGGGGACCGTCAGTGGCCGCTTCGCGGCCATCGGCAGGGCGGTGGAGGCGGTGCTGCGCAAAGGCAAGAGCCGCCCGATCCCGATGAACATCGACGGCATCACCGCGGTGGTGTTCTGTGAGCTCGGCTTCGAGCCCGAGCTCGGACGGGGGCTGTTCGTGTTGTCGCGTTCAGTCGGCATCCTCGCGCACGCCTGGGAGCAGAAGCAGCAAGGCGCGCGCATCAAAGGTCCGATGCCCAAGGAAATTGACTATACCTACACTGGCCCGGCTCGGCGCGACCTTCCCGCCCGACCCGATTCGCCCCCTCGTTGAGCACGAAACGGAGATAGACATGGACAAGACTTTTCAATTCGCGGGTGTGATGGGATGGCCTGTGGCGCATTCGCGTTCGCCGGTGATTCACAATTTCTGGGTGCGTGAACACAAGCTGCAGGCCTCGTACGGCCTGTTCCCGGTGAAGCCTGAGAACCTGGCCGACGCGGTGCGCGGGATTCGCGCCCTGGGCATCGCCGGCTGCAACGTGACCATTCCGCACAAGGTGGCGATCATGCCGATGTTGGACGTGATCGATCCGCTGGCGCGACGCATGGGTGCCGTCAACACTGTGGTCGCCGGCGCTGATGGATCGCTGGCCGGCTATAACTTCGACGGCTACGGCTACATCCAGTGCCTGCGTGACGCCAAGCCGGACTGGACGGCCAGCGCGGGCCCGGTCACCGTGCTGGGTGCCGGCGGCGCGGCGCGCGCCGTGGTGTTGAGCCTGCTCGACGAAGGCGCGCCGCGCATTCGCCTCATCAACCGCACGCGCGGCAAGGCCGAAGCGATGGCCGCCGAATTCGGCATGGCGGTCGAGGTGCATGACTGGAGCGAGCGCCACGAGGCGCTTGCCGACGCGGCGCTGCTTGTGAACACCACCAACCAGGGCATGCACGGACATCCTGCGCTGGATCTGCATCTCGATCGTCTGCCGAAGACCGCGCTGGTCTCTGACGTGATCTACATACCGCTCGAGACTCCGCTGCTGGCCGCCGCGCGCCAGCGCGGCAACCCCACGGTCAACGGCCTGGGAATGTTGCTTAATCAGGCGCGTCGAGGTTTCGAGTTGTGGTTCGGCGTCCAGCCGCAGATCAGTGACGCATTGCGCGCCGCGCTGGCCGCCACGTTCTGAGCGCTTCCGCCCCACACGCCATCGCCATGAACGTTTTCGACCAACCCAAGATCGACACTCACTGCCACTTGCTCGATCCCGACCATTTCCCCTATGCGTCGGACGTCGCGTACCGGCCGGCTGGACAGGAAATCGGTGCGCAGGGTTACTTCGAACAAGTCATGGCCTGCTTCAGCGTGACCCACGCGCTGCTGGTCGGACCGAATTCGGGCTACAACGTCGACAACCGCTGCCTGCTGCATGCACTTGACACCGGTGGCGGCAAGTTCAAGGGTATCGTCGTGCTGCCGCAAGACGCTTCGCTGGAAACTCTGGCGGCGCTCAAGACACGGGGTGTGGTGGGCCTGGCCTTCAACCCGGCGATGTACGGCGTGGCTTACTACTCCGAACTGCGTCCGCTGCTTCTGCACCTGGCCGAACTCGGCCTGTGGGCGCAGTTCCAGATCGAGGGCGACCAACTGGTCGAACTGCTGCCGCTGCTCGACAGCGTTCCGGACCTGCGGCTGATGTTCGATCACTGTGGGCGGCCCGTGGTATCCCGCGGCCTGCAGCAGCCTGGCTTCCAAGCGCTGCTCGCATTGGGCCGGGAGCGCCGCGCGGCGGTCAAGCTGTCGGGCGAGGCGAAATTTTCCGAGACTCCCTTCCCCTTCCTCGACGTCAACCCCTACATCGAAGCGTTGGTGCAGGCATTCGGCATCGAGCACTGCATGTGGGCTTCCGACTGGCCCTATCTGAAGGCCCCATTCCGCCTGGATTTCGGACCGATGCTGCGGCGCTGGGAGCACATGTTCACAGCGGCCGAGCGCCAGCAACTGATGCACGGCTCAGCCGCAAGGCTGTTCGGATTCGCCTGATTCGACGTTGCCGGACTCGCTTTTTCCTAAGAAAAAGCGAGCGGTGCGCACCGGCCTGTTCGATCCAGCCGAGCCACATCGCCGGCGTCCTGAACCACGGCCATACTGGTAGCCTTTAACGGGGCCGCGCACCTGGCGCTTGGGTGCTGGAGAATTAGCCAATCGTCTGGAGTCAGACCTCCGCTTTGACAGACAAGCATTATGGGCAAGTGGCGCCGGACGTGGCTTGAAGCGCTTGAGCCCAAGGATCGGGACGTTCCGCCCCGGAGGCTCGTCCACGCTAAAAACCGTAGACTGATCCACATCCGGTTGCGCTGCAGTCGACGCGGAATTGCTTCAGATGGATTTCCATGGGAGGACATCGAGTTGCGATGAGCAAACTGTCTCCAGCAGCGACGTCGCAACAGAGCATCAAAAATGATCCGAAATCAGCTGGAATGGCGCGGAATATGACGATGGGAAAACAGGATGGAAGCCAGAGTTTTTGCGGCTTCCAAGGCGAATCAAACCCATGGCGTCTGTGTACGGCGCCGATGCTGGACTGGACCGACCGCCACTGTCGCTACTTCCACCGCCAACTCAGCCGCCGTGCGCGCCTGTACACCGAGATGGTGACCACCGGTGCCGTGATCCATGGCAATCGATCACGCCATCTGGACTTCTGTGCCGAGGAGCATCCCGTCGCCCTGCAACTCGGTGGCAGTGAACTGGTCGATCTGGCGGCGAGTGCGAAACTGGCGCAGCGCTGGGGTTACGCCGAGGTTAATCTGAACTGCGGCTGTCCGAGTGAACGGGTGCAACGAGGCGCCTTTGGAGCCTGCCTGATGGCCGAAGCAGCACTGGTTCGTGACGGTGTGGCCGCCATGCGCGATGCCGTCGGCGATGCGCTGCCGGTGACGGTGAAGCACCGTATCGGCATTGACCGGACCGAGAACTATGCCTTCGTGCGTGACTTTGTCGGGACCGTGGCCGCTGGAGGGTGCTCAGTCTTCATCGTGCACGCGCGCAATGCGTGGTTGCAGGGCTTGAGCCCGAAGGACAACCGGGAGATCCCACCCTTGCGCTACGAGCTGGTGTATCAGCTCAAGCGCGAATTTCCGGGGCTCACCATCGTGCTCAACGGTGGTGTGAAGTCCGACGCCGATGTGCGCCGACATCTGGACCATGTCGACGGTGTGATGATCGGGCGCGAGGCTTATCAACGGCCCTGGTGGCTGAGCGGCTGGGATGTCGAGTATTTCGGTTCCGAGCCGACGCATGACACGCCGCAGAGCGTGGAAGATCGCATGCTCGACTACGCCCGACGCATGGCGGCGCAAGGCACACCGACATTCGCCATCACCCGTCATATGCTCAATTTGTGGAAGGGCGAACCCGGCGCACGTCTGTGGCGGCAGGAGTTGAGCAACCCTGCTTTGCGTCAGCTGGAACCGGAGGACTTATTCCGTCGGGCTGCACATGCGCGTCAGGCGGCGTCGTTGGCGTTGGCGGGCTGAAATCACTGGTGCGGCGTCACGTCGCAGGCCCATGCGGCGGATCGGCGGCGATGGTCGGAGTTCAAACCTGCGCGATGATCTGCGTTGCCAGGCGATCAAAAGCGGTTGGGCTCGCCTCGTTCACCAGCCACGTCGGACTTGCCATCAGATCCTGGTAGTTGCGCGCCATGGATCTGCCGTAGCTCGGGTCGTAGTGCTGTGCCAGAAGCTCATCCACCAGCGAGGGAAAATCCCCCGCCTCCACCAGTTGGCGCCAACGGGCCACGGTCTGCTTGCCGCGCAGTTCCGTCAGCGATTCAAGTCGAAACAGCAGTTCGGCTCGATCCCGCGTGAGTGCCTCGTAGTCGTCCAGAAGCATGCGAACACGGATTGACGCCGTGGCTTCGAGGCGCAAGCAGGGGCTGGCATGCATGCGCTCCAGCAGCGCGCTGGGCACTTGCAGTTTGCCAATGCGCTTGCTTTCGCTTTCGATGAATACCGGCAACCCAGGATCGAGTTCGCGCAACTTCGCCCAGATGCGTGTCTCGAAATGTTTCTGGCTGGGTTGGGGTGCGCCGGGCAGGGCGCCAAGCACGGAACCTCGATGCGCAGCCAGCATCTCCAGATCGAGAACTTGCGCGCCTCGAGTCTGCAGCGCACTCAGCAGCCGGCTCTTGCCGCTGCCCGTGGGGCCGCAGATGACACGGAAGTTCAAGGGCGCCACCAGGGCATCGAGTTGTCGCACCAGTGCGGCGCGCAAGGCCTTGTAGCCGCCACGTGCCAGATGGACACGAAAACCGATTTGGGCCAACACATGCGCCATCGCCCCCGAGCGGTTGCCACCACGCCAGCAATACACCAGCGGCGCAAACTCTTTGGGCCACCCTTGTGCATGTCGCTCGACATGCACGGCGATGTTGCGCGCCACCAGTGCGGCGCCGATGCGCCTGGCCTCGAATGCGCCGGTCTGCACATGCAATGTACCCACCCGCGCGCGCTCGGCGTCATCCAGCACGGGCCAGTTCAGGGCGCCAGGCATATGGTCGAGAGCAAACTCACCAGGGCTGCGCACATCCAGCACGGCATCGAACTCGGACAGCCGCATCAAGGCCTCGTCCGCGGTCACATCATGCAAGCTCATCGGGGTTCACTTCACGGCATGCTGCGGCACGGCGCGCAACAAGGGCAGCAACTTGGGCCACACCGTGTTCAGCATCACGGGCTGGGCGATGGCGGTGGGGTGGATGTTGTCAGTCTGGAACCAATTCGGGTGGTTGACAACGCCAGCCAGAAAAAACGGGACCAGCGCGACCCGTTCCGATGCGGCCACGGCGGGAAAAATCGCCGCAAAACGCTGGGTGTAGGCCGGCCCGTAGTTGGGCGGGATTTGCATGCCGATCAAGAGCACGTGCGCGCCCTTGATCGTCGACAGTCGCACCATCGCCGTGAGGTTGGCTTGGGTCGAGCTCAAGGGCAAACCACGCAGTGCATCGTTGCCACCCAACTCGACAATGACTACTGCGGGGTGATCGCGTTCGAGCAGGGCTGGCAAACGGCTGAGGCCACCGGCAGTGGTGTCGCCGCTGACGCTGGCGTTCACCACACGCCATGCCGGGAACTGTCGTGCCATGCGCGCAGCCAACAGGCTGACCCAGCCCTTGCCTGTTTCCAGGCCATAGCCGGCCGACAAGCTGTCGCCCACGATGAGAACGACTGGATGGAAGGCTTGCCGTGCGACCGTCGTCTTCGTCGACGCTATCGCGCCCTGGGGGATACCCATCCCGGCCAGCCAGATCAGCGCAGTTCCTAAAATAAGCCACCCATAGCGTGCACTCTTCATATGACATCTACCGATTCGCGAACCACCGTTGCACAGGCTGCCATTGTCGCGCAGCACTTGAGCAAGGTCGTGGACGATGCCCACAGCCCACTGACCTTGCTCGACAACGTGAATCTGCGGGTCGGGAGCGCCACCAGCCTGGCCATCGTCGGTCCGTCCGGTTCGGGCAAATCGACCCTGCTCGGGCTCCTGGCCGGTCTGGATCTGCCTAGCTCGGGCCGGGTCTGGATCGACGGCATCGATTTGTTTGCCCTCAGCGAAGATGGCCGCGCCGCGTTGCGTGCCCGCAAGTTCGGCTTCGTGTTCCAGAATTTTCAGCTCATTGGCCACCTCAATGCGTTGGAAAACGTGACACTGGCGATGGAAATCTCCGGACAGACCGGCGCCTTGCGTGCCGATGCCCAAGTCATGCTGGAGCGCGTGGGCCTGGGCGCACGGTTGCGGCACATGCCGGCGACACTGTCGGGCGGCGAGCAGCAGCGCGTAGCCCTGGCCCGGGCTTTCGCCACGCGGCCGTCCTTGCTGCTCGCCGATGAACCCACCGGCAACCTGGATGCGGCAGGCGGCTTGCGCATCATCGACCTGATGTTCAGCCTGCAACGCGAACTGGGAACCACGCTGGTGTTGGTGACGCACGACAATGCCCTGGCTTCACGCTGCGACGCGGTAGTCGAGTTGGAAGCTGGCCGTCTGGTGGAGTCGGCCGCGGCCACCTTGGTAATCCAGACATCATCCGAGGTGCCGGCTTGAGCCTCAAGCTGCTGTATGGTTTTCACGCTGTCGGCGCGCGACTGCGGGCCGCACCCGACAGCGTGCGTGAACTGCTGGTTGAGAGTTCGCGGCATGATGCGCGCATGCAGCAATTTCTGGCGCGTGCGCAGGACGCCGGCCTGAGCGTCATCGCGGTCGACAGCGCGCGGCTCGACGCCCTGGCCGGAACCCACAGACACCAGGGCGTGGTGGCCCATGTCGAGCCGCTGGACAAGATGTCGACCCTGGACGCCGTTTTGGACGCGACGACGGACATCCCCTTGGTGTTGGGCTTGGACGGCGTGACCGACCCGCACAATCTTGGTGCCATTCTGCGCACGGCCGATGCAGCCGGGGTGCACGCCGTGTTCGCACCCAAGGACCGCGCCGTAGGTCTCACGCCCACCGTCGCCAAGGTTGCCAGCGGCGCGGCCGATTCGATGCAGTACATCATGGTCACAAACATGGCGCGCACCCTGGCCGCCTTGCGCGAGCGCGGGCTGTGGGTGGTGGGTACCGCAGGCGACGCGGCGGATACCTTGTTCGACGCCAAATTCGCCGAGCCGACCGCGTTGGTGCTGGGTGCCGAAGGCAGCGGCATGCGCCGATTGGTGCGCGAGGGCTGCGATCAACTCGTGCACATTCCCATGCAGGGTTGTGTTGATAGTCTGAACGTTTCGGTCGCTGCAGGCGTCTGCCTGTTCGAGGCCGTGCGCCAGCGTTGTTGTTTGGCCGCGGCATCCGGCCAGCTTTAGCGCGACGAAGATTGAGAAGCGCGGACGCTGGCTCTATAGTGATTTAATCGGTGGAGTGCTACAAGCTGTGACGCTTGAGGGCTGCACCTGACAGCCGTTTGCCGCCCGACACCCAGATCGCCATGCTGCAATCCGACCCGTTACGCCAATGCATCGACGCTGCACTCAGCGACTCCGACGAATTGATTCGCCGCGTCGCCCGGCAAGTTGTGGAATCGTTTCAAGTCCATGCCGAGTCGGCCTTGAGCAGTCGGGATCGGCAACATTATGACGACTTGCTGGTGGTCCTGCGCCAGGCTGAAGGCGATCTGGTGCGCGCGTTCGTTGGCCAGTTCAGCACACTGCTGCAACAAGAAATCCAGGGCAAACCCGCTGCGCATGTCAAGCCGCCCGAGTTGCGACTTGATCAACTCTCCCTGGTGGATGACGCGAGCGTGCAGGAGGACGTGGAGGTCTCGCAGATCATTCGCATGATCGAGTCAGGCGCCGAGTGGGAAATTCGCGATCTCAACGCCCGCATGGAATCACTGCGACAGCGAGATGGCCAACTTCGCGGCCGCGACGCAGAGACGAATCCTTTGCGCCCGGAAGTTTTCGGTCGCTCGCTGCAGCGAGCACTCGGCAGCCTCGATGTCGACCACGAAGCGCGCTTGGCTTTGCTTCGAGCTTTTGGGGTGGCCATGACCAGCGCCTTGAAGGAGACCTACAACACCTACAACGGTCGCCTCGAGGCAGCCCATGTCACGCCCGCACGTTACTCCGTGCGGACATCAGGCACCCGCAGTCCTGTGCAGCCCCAACCGGAGCCGGTTGCGGGCAAGGGCAGCGGGCAAGAGCCCGCTGCGTCCGGCGGTGCCGATGCGATGACGGCAATGGGTGCCGACGGCATCCTGCAACTGCGCGATCTGCAACGCCTGCTCCAGGGCCACGACGCGCCATCCGCTGTGCAAGGAAGACATAATTTTCAGGCCGCACCCTCGCCTGACGAGTCGGCCGGCGGACCTCAATCCACCTTCGGCCAGGCCATGCAGACGGCCATGCTGCGCTCCGCGCTCGAGCGCCTGACCCAGGCCAACCGATTAGGGGTAGGCGAAGGTTTCACGCAATGGTCCGAGCCTGGAGCCGTTGGCGGGCGGCCGGTCAACATCATCGAGCATTATCGGGATGAACTGCAGTCGGCAACCACACGGCCGCTCGAGCGTCTGACCATCGACGTGGTGTCGCTGATGTTCGATCACATTCTTGCTGACCCACGGCTGTTGCCACGGGTGCGTGCCGCCCTCGGCCGTCTGCAAATTCCGATCCTGCGCCTGGCGCTGAACGATGCCGGTGTGTTCAGCTCGCGTCACCATCCAACTCGACGGCTCATCAACCGCATCGCCAGTTTCAGCGCCGGCTACGTCAACGCCGACGAGGTTGCCGCCAGTGGTTTTCTCGACTGGCTCGACGGCACGGTCGAATCCATCGTCAATGCCGAGAGCGAAGGCGAAGAGGTCTACGCGCAGCAACTCGAGCGCCTGGAGGCCTGGATCGCCCGGCGCGCCGCGGAAACACAGGAAAGCGAACGCGATGCCGTGGAGGCGCTGCGCCGGGCCGAATTCCGCACCGTCCTCGGTTCAGCCCTGAGCCGCCATGTGTCGAGTCTGCTGGCCCATCTCGACATCGACGCCTACCTGAAAGACTTCATGCGCGGCCCGTGGACGGCCGTTCTGGTCGAGTCCGTGTTGCGCCACGGCGAGGACGCCGAACCCACGCGCAATTACAAGCAAGCCGGCAGCGAGTTGCTCTGGAGTGTGCAAGCCAAACAGGGTGAAAACCAGCGCAAGGACTTGTTGCAGCGGTTGCCCGGCCTTGTGCAGAAACTGGAAGAGGGCCTCAGCCTGATCAACTTGTCGCTGGATCATCGCGCCGCATTTTTCTCCAGCTTGATGCGAACCCATGCTCAGGCGATTCGTGGCGAAGGCATGACCTCGTCGGGCCAAGCGGCCGACGCCTATTTGCTGCAAAGCGAGTGGGACCGTCTGCTGCATCTGCCAAAGGGGCAGGCCGAACTCGGCGCGATCGAACAAGTTCAACTACCCGAGGTCGATCGCGAGCGCGCCGGTTTGATCGACGATCTCGACCTCCAATTGGACCTGTCCACGCCATCCAGCCAGCCGGATGTTGGTCTGGGAGGCGATCCATCCCCGGCCTTGCAGGCTATTGACAGTCCCGGTGCGTTCATTGATTCCTTGGAGGAGGGCCATTGGGTGCACTGGTATTTGCAAGGCCAATGGACGCGGGCGTTGTTGGCCTGGCGTAGCCCCCAAGGGTTATTTTTCATGTTCACCAGCCCTGTGGGCGGTCATGCCCATTCACTCACACGTCGCGCTTTCGAGCGTTTGCTGAAATGCGGTCACATCTTGCCGCTGGAAGACAAGAACCTGATGGACCGGGCGGTCGAAGGTGTATTCAGCGGACTGCGCCAGCGTGCGCTTCAGCCCGCCTGAATCCGATTTGCAACGTGCCGATCCGGCCGTGACCGTTCGCTGTGTCAACAGCAAACGCCGAGATCCCTATAATGAATGGGTTTTGTTGAATACAGCTTGGCGAGTTTCAGGTCCCTTCGCTCGATTCCTGCAAAACAATCGCAAACTGGCCTCACCAGGTGCCCGGCGGTTTTTGCGGCCCCATGTACTGCAAGGCGGATATCCTTGCTGCACCGGTTGCCGCCCACCGGGTTCTGGCCAGATTTCAGACCCAACCTAGGACACATGATGAATGTTTCAATGCGAGAAATGCTCGAGGCGGGGGTGCACTTCGGTCACCAAACCCGTTTCTGGAACCCCAAGATGGCCCCGTACATTTTCGGCCATCGCAACAAGATCCATATCGTCAACCTCGAAAAGACGTTGCCGATGTTCCAGGACGCTTGCAAGTACGCTCGCCAGATGGCTGCACGTCGCGGTACCGTCCTTTTCGTGGGGACCAAGCGGCAGGCGGGTGAGTTGGTCCAGGCTGAAGCCACGCGTTGTGGCATGCCGTTCGTGAATGAGCGCTGGCTCGGCGGCATGTTGACCAACTTCAAGACGGTCAAGGGCTCCATCAAGAAACTCAAAGACATGCAGATCCAGGCGACCGAAGGCGCGCTGGAACACATGACCAAAAAAGAGCAACTCATGTTCCAGCGGGAATTGGACAAGCTGGTGAAGTCCATCGGCGGCATTCAGGACATGGCGGCTCTGCCCGATGCGCTGTTCATCATTGATGTCGGCTACCACAAGATCGCGGTGGCCGAAGCGCACATGCTGGGCATTCCGATCATCGGCGTGGTCGACACCAACCACTCGCCCATTGGCATCGATCATGTCATTCCCGGCAACGATGACTCGGGCAAAGCCGTTGCGCTCTATGCACGCGGCATGGCTGACGCCATTCTCGAGGGCAAGAATGACGCCCTGCATGAAGTTGTGCAGACGGCTACAGACGAGTCCGGCGAATTCGTCGAAGTCCAGGACGAGCCGCACGCTGCCTGAACTCGGCCTCGCGTTTTTCGATCCACCGAGGGGGCTGTTTACAGCCCCTTTGTTCAATCCAGGAGAAGAATATGGCGGCAATTACCGCATCCATGGTCGCAGAACTGCGCGCCAAAACCGACGCCCCCATGATGGAATGCAAGAGGGCCCTCACCGAGGCCGAGGGCGATATGGGCCGGGCTGAAGAGTTGCTCCGCGTCAAGCTTGGCAGCAAGGCCAGCAAGGCGGCGTCACGCGTCACCGCCGAAGGCATCATCGCCATTCACATGACCGGCAGTACCGGGGCGATGGTCGAAATCAACTGTGAGACCGACTTCGTCGCCAAGAATGACGACTTTCTTGCCTTTGGTCAGACCCTGGCGAAACTCGTCGCCGAGGAAGAGCCTGCTGACGTCGCCGCGTTGTCAGCACTGACCGTCGACGGCTCCACCATTGAGGCCCGCCGCGCGGTGCTTATCGGCAAGATCGGCGAGAACATGTCGATTCGTCGCTTCAAACGTTTCGCCGGCGATGCCCGACTCGCCAGCTATCTGCATGGCACCCGCATTGGCGTGGTGATCGAATATGTCGGCGATGAGGTTGCCGCCAAGGACGTGGCCATGCACGTGGCCGCGATGAAGCCCGTCGCGCTGTCAGCCGCTGACGTGCCCGCGGCCCTTGTCGAGGCCGAGCGCTCGATTGCCAAGCAAAAGGCTGCCGAAGACGCGGAGAAGGCCAAGGCCGAGGGCAAGACGCCCCAACCGGCCGAGATCGTGGCCAAGCGTGTGGAAGGCAGTGTGCAGAAGTATTTGAAGGAAGTGTGTTTGTTCAGCCAGGCTTTCGTGAAGAACGACAAGCAGACCGTCGAACAGATGCTCAAGGCAGCGAACACCACCGTGAAGGCGTTCACGCTCTATATCGTGGGTGAGGGAATCGAGAAAAAATCAGAAAATTTTGCCGATGAGGTGGCAGCGCAAATTGCCGCGCAGGCCGTTGCTGCTCGCACCCATTGAACGTCCGATCATCCATTTTCCTGCAAGCGAGGCATCACGCATGAGTGGCTACAAGCGGGTTTTACTCAAACTCTCTGGCGAAGCCCTTATGGGCGACGATGCTTATGGCATCAATCGCGCCACCATTGTGAAAATGGTCGAAGACATCGCCCTGGTCACGCGCAGCGGTGTGCAGGTTGCCATCGTCATTGGCGGTGGCAACATCTTCCGCGGTGTGGCGGGAGGGGCCGTTGGCATGGACCGTGCCACGGCGGATTACATGGGCATGTTGGCAACGGTGATGAACTCTCTCGCTCTGGCTGATGCCATGCGCCATGCCGGTCTGGTGGCGCGCGTCATGTCTGCCATCAGCATTGATCAAGTCGTCGAGTCTTACGTGCGGCCCAAAGCTTTGCAATATCTGGAAGAGGGTAAGTCGGTGATTTTTGCTGGAGGTACCGGCAATCCATTTTTCACCACCGACACGGCCGCGGCGCTGAGGGCTGCGGAAATCGGTGCTGAAGTCATGCTCAAAGCCACCAAAGTCGACGGCATCTACACTGCAGATCCGACCAAGGATCCAACAGCAACGCGTTACCCCAGCATCAGCTTCGACGAGGCCATGATCAAGCGCCTTCAGATCATGGATGCAACGGCGTTTGCCCTCTGCCGGGACCAGGGTTTGCCCATCCGCGTTTTTAGTATTTTCAAACCCGGTGCACTGCTTCGAGTCGTGCAGGGTGAAGCGGAAGGCACTCTGGTGCATCTTTGAATTTCTCATAAGTTCAAAAACATGACGATCGTTGACATCAAGAAAAACACTGAGCAGAAGATGCTCAAGTCCATCGATGCGCTCAAGTCCGATCTAGCCAAGGTGCGTACCGGCCGTGCCCATACGGGCCTGCTTGACCATGTCATGGTCGACTATTACGGCACCATGATGCCCATCAATCAAGTGGCCAACATCAACCTGCTGGACGCACGCACCATCAGCGTGCAGCCGTGGGAGAAGAAACTGGCGCAGGCTGTGGAAAAAGCCATCCGCGATTCGGATCTGGGCCTCAACCCTCAGAGCCAGGGTGATGTGATCCGGGTGCCCATGCCGGCGCTGACCGAGGA
This sequence comes from Betaproteobacteria bacterium, assembly GCA_028871675.1. Classification (GTDB taxonomy): domain Bacteria; phylum Pseudomonadota; class Gammaproteobacteria; order Burkholderiales; family Burkholderiaceae_C; genus Thiomonas_A. Next base: position 11,609 of record JAGWMO010000033.1, on the reverse strand, counting down.
GCGCAGGCGTGACCTGGTCAAGGTCATCAAGCACGAGGCCGAAGGCGCCAAGGTTGCGGTGCGTAATTTGCGCCGCGATGCGAACCAGCAACTCAAAGATCTGGTCAAAGCCAAAGTGGCCTCCGAGGATGACGAGCGCCGCTCTCAAGACGATATTCAGAAAATGACCGATCGTTTCATCGTGGAAATCGACAAACTTCTCGCCCAGAAGGAAGCGGAAATTCTGGCCGTCTGACTCAGATACGCCAGCAAGGAGCGACAGTGGCGTCGAAGCAAGTCCCAAAGGAACTCGAACAAGCCCCACCGGGTTTGCGCCATATAGCCGTGGTGATGGACGGTAATGGGCGTTGGGCGCAGCGCCGCTTGCTGCCGCGCACGGCAGGGCACAAATATGGCGTTGACGCCCTGAAGAGCGTGGTGCGCGGATGCATCGCGCAGGGAGTGCCGTTTCTCACCGTCTTTGCTTTTTCGTCCGAGAACTGGAATCGCCCGGCCGATGAAGTCTCGGCGCTGATGGACCTTTTCGTCCAGGCTTTGCGCCGCGAAACGCGCGAACTGGCAGCACAGGGGGTACGCCTTGTCTTTGTCGGCGAACGCAGCGCCTTCGACATGCCGATGCGTGAATTGATGCGCCAAGCCGAAAGTCTGTCCGCTGTGAACACCCGTCTCGTGCTCAACGTGGCGATCAATTACGGTGGTCGTTGGGACCTGGTGCAGGCGATGCGGTTGCTTCAGGCCAGCGGCGAACCCATCAGCGAGGAGTCGTTGGCGCGGCATCTCTGTCTGGCTGATATGCCGGCGCCCGATCTGCTCATTCGCACGGGTGGTGAGCGGCGCATCAGCAACTTCTTGCTTTGGCAGATTGCGTACACCGAGTTTTACTTCACCGACATTCTCTGGCCTGATTTCGACGAAAAATCGCTGGCACTCGCGATTGCCGATTACGCACAACGGGAGCGGCGTTTCGGCACGGTGCATGCCCAGGCCCCCGGCCTGCGCGTGGCTTGAGGCGCGTCCACAAGCTTCCATGTTGCGCACGCGCATCATCACTGCAGTCGTCCTGCTGGCGCTGCTGCTGCCCACGCTCTTTCTCGCTTCGTTGCCGGTCTTCGCGCTGATCATGGCCCTTTTTTCCAGTGCGGGCATGTGGGAGTGGGCACGACTGGCAGGCTTCAAATCCATCGCTGCCGTGGTATGGGCTGTGCTTTGGTTGGCTACGGCCTCGGCCCTGCTGTTGATGCAAGCCGGAGTTGTTGGCTCAATTGCAAACCTTCGCCTGATCCTGATCGCAGCGGCCTTCGCCTGGATCGCACTGCTCGCCTTTTGTCTGCCCCGCGCGAGTCTGCCTCGATTTCTTGCCGTGCCTGCCGTTCTTGCCGTGCTGGGTTTTATCGTGATGTTTGCCGCTTGGCTGGCGCTGCTGCTGGCCCGCGAGTCCGGCCCAGATTTTCTCCTGTCATTGCTCGGCATCGCCTGGGTGGCGGACATCGCCGCCTATTTCGGCGGCCGCGCCTTCGGTCGCAGCAAGCTTGCGCCGCGGATCAGCCCGGGCAAGACCTGGGCTGGCGCTTATGCCGCCTTGTTGGCGGTCCTGGTTTACGCCTGGGTGTGCAGCGTGCTACCCGGTCTATCTGGCACTTTGCCCGCGCGCATCGATCAAAGTGACGGCATGCCGGCCATGCTGCTCAGCGCCGTTGTGTTGGTCACCCTCAGCATCATGGGGGATCTGTTTGAATCCTTGCTCAAACGCCATGCAGGCGTGAAAGACAGCAGTGGCCTGCTGCCTGGCCACGGCGGTGTGCTCGACCGCGTCGATGCACTGCTGCCCCTGTTGCCCATTGCCTTGCTCTTCATCGCATGAAACGCGTCGCCATTCTCGGCTCCACCGGTTCCATCGGCCAAAGCACACTGGAGGTGCTGGCCCTGCATCCTGACGACTTCGATGTCTATGCGCTGAGCGCTCAACGGCGTGACGATCTGCTACTGGCGCAATGCCTGCGTTTTGCCCCGCGACTGGCCGTGTTGAGCGATGCCGCAGCGGCCCAGCGCCTGCGAGCGGCACTGCGCTCGCACGGCAGCCAGACCGAAGTCCTGCAGGGTGACGCGGCCCATGTGCAGGTCGCGCAAGCACGCGAGACAGACATCGTCATGGCTGCGATCGTCGGGGCCGCAGGGCTTGCCTCGAGCATTGCGGCTGCGCGCGCCGGCAAACGCGTGTTGCTGGCGAACAAGGAATCGCTGGTGGTGGCGGGCGAGCTTTTCATGCAGGCTATGCAGCAGGGTGGCGGGCTGCTCATTCCGATCGACAGTGAACACAGTGCGATTCTGCAAAGCTTGCCGGATGAGCGCGGTCACTGGCGGAGCAGCGTGCGCGAAATCACACTCACGGCATCAGGTGGACCATTTCGCCAGTCCGATCCATCGACCCTGCGCGATATCTCTCCTGACCAAGCCTGCGCCCACCCAAACTGGCGCATGGGGCGAAAAATTTCGGTGGATTCCGCCACGATGATGAACAAGGCGCTCGAAGTCATCGAGGCGCATCACCTCTTCGACATGTCGCCTGGGCAAATCCAGGTGCTGATCCATCCCCAGAGCATCGTCCACTCCATGGTCGGCTACCACGACGGGTCTGTCGTGGCCCAACTCGGCATGCCCGATATGCGCACTCCGATCGCCTACGGTTTGTCTTATCCGCAGCGCATGGCTTCTGGCGCATGCTGGTTGGACTTGGCGCGCGTGGGTCGACTTGATTTTGAATTGCCCAATCCGCAGCGTTTTCCCGGTTTGCAACTGGCGTACGCAGCCTTGGCCATGCCGATGGGGGCCTGTGCCGTGCTCAATGCCGCCAATGAGACGGCCGTCGATGCTTTCCTTCAGGGCCGGATGCGTTTCACCGACATCTACCGTGTCAATGCCGAGACACTGAACGACGTCCATCTCAACGCGGCACGCAATCTTGACGACCTGCTTGAACTCGACCAACTGGCCCGTCAGCAGGCACAGGTCCGTATCAATACCCTGGTTCCTTGAAGCCGGGCACAATCCACGTCGGTGCCGCATACAGCGAGTTGCCTTGAGGAGTTTCAGATGGTCACTGTGCTTGCCTTTCTTTTCGCCCTTGGCCTGCTCATCACGATTCATGAATATGGCCATTACCGTGTCGCGGTCGCCGCAGGGGTGAAGGTGCTGCGCTTTTCCATCGGCTTCGGCAAGCCGTTGTTGAAGTGGAAGCGTGGGCGAGACCAGACTGAATTCGTGATCGCCGCCATTCCGTTGGGTGGCTTCGTGAGGATGGTCGATGAACGCGAGGGCGATGTTCCTGCTGCCGATTTGCCGCGCGCCTTCAACCGCCAGACTCTGCTCAAACGCGCCGCGATCGTCGCGGCCGGTCCTGCTGCCAATCTGCTGCTGGCTGTGGTGCTGTTTGCAGTCGTTGCATTCGTCGGCGTGCGTCAGCCGGTTGCGCTCTTGGGAGCGCCGCCATCGGGCAGTCCTGCGGCCATGGCCGGTGTGCGCTCGGGCGACCAGGTTGTGGCGATCACGGCCGACGGCGGTACCCAAGCCGTGCAGTCCTGGTCCGATCTGCAGTTGCAGCTGCTGACCGCGGCCATGAGTGGGCAAACGGTGGCCCTGAAGCTCAGGAACACCGACGGCGCCATTGCAAATGCCACCTTGCAGTTTGCAGGCGCCGAGGACGAGGCCAGTCAGCCAGACTTTCTCGCCACATGGGGTTTGCGGCTGGCAAGCCCGCCGGCATTGATTCGTGAGACCCTCGCCGGAGACCCCGCCGAGAAGGCCGGCATGCGCGCCGGCGATGTGGTCACGCAAGTGAACGGCAAGGCCATCCGTGGGGCCGATGCCCTGCTCAAGGCCATCCAGGCCAGTGCGGGTAAGCCCCTGCAGTTGCTCGTGAGGCGCGGGCAACAAAACGTCGCACTGTCCATCACGCCGCAAGCGGAATCTGCGGCTTCCGATGGTCAGCGAATCTGGCGCATCGGGGCGGTTCTGGGCGGCGAAATCCCGACGGTGGTGGTCAAGAGCGGGCCTGTCGGAGCCATGCTTCAGGGCGTCTCACGCACATGGGACTTGAGTGCGCTCACACTCAAGACACTGGGAAAAATGGTGATCGGCCAAGCTTCTCTCAGGAACCTAAGCGGACCGGTGACCATTGCCGACTATGCAGGCCGCAGTGCCGAGCTTGGATGGCTGTCGTACATCAGTTTTCTGGCCATCATCAGCGTGAGTCTGGGCGTGTTGAATCTGCTGCCGCTACCGGTCTTGGACGGAGGTCATCTCTTGTATTATGCGATCGAAGGTTTTACGCGTCGCAGTATTCCCCAGCGTTTGCAGGAAAGGCTGCAGCAAGGCGGCCTTGTCATCATTGCACTGATGATGACCATTGCGCTCTACAACGACTTCGCCCGGCTAATCGGGCCCATGCATTGATCCCAATTCCGAGGTTAATTTGAGGTTCCGTCACGCATTGCAGGGTACTGCCGTGGCCGTGTTGGCTGTGGCCTGCGCCAAGGCCTACGCCGCCGACACATTCGTCATCAGGGACATCCGCGTCGATGGCCTTCAAAGAACCGAACCAGGGACCGTCTTCAGCTACTTGCCCTTTCGAGTGGGTGACACCTATACCCCAGAGAATGGCGCTGCAGCCATTCGGGCTCTGTTTGCCACGGGATTGTTCAAGGATGTGCGCGTCCGCACCGATCACGATGTGGTCACCATCATCGTGGAAGAACGCCCCGTGATCGCCAGCGTCGAATTCGTCGGCACCAAGGAATTTCCGAAAAAAACCCTGATCGAGGCTCTCAGCCAGGTGGGGCTTGGTGAAGCTCGTCCTTTCGACCAGGCTTTGGTCGACAAGGCGGTGCAAGAACTCAAACAGCAATATCTGGCCAAGGGCTACTACGCCGCAGAAGTCAGCACCACCGTGACGCCGCTCGAGCGCAACCGGGTCAATGTGCTCTTCAACGTCACGGAGGGTGCAATCGCCAAGATCCGTGCCATCCACATCGTCGGGAACAAGGTCTACAGCGAGAGCGATTTGCGCGATCTTTTCTCGCTTTCCACTCCCGGATGGCTGAGTTGGTACACCAAATCCGACCAGTACTCGCGCGCCAAACTCAACGCCGATCTCGAAACCTTGCGTTCGTATTACCTCGACCGTGGTTATCTTGACTTCCGCATCGAGTCGACACAGGTGGCGCTATCCCCCGACAAGAACAGCATGTTCATTACCGTGAACATTCATGAGGGAGAAAAGTACTCGGTTTCAGGCTACAAGCTCGAAGGCAACTATCTCGGCCTGACGGATGAATTTCGAGCGCTGGTCAAACTGAAGCCGGGCGACATCTACAGCGCCAAGCTCCTGAATGAAAGCGTCAAGTCCATCGTTGAAAAATTTGGCGTCTATGGTTATGCCTTCGCTCGTGTCGAGCCCAGGCCTGAGATCAATCATGAAACGCATGAAGTTTTTTTCACCATCGATGCCGATCCCGGCAAGCGCATCTACGTTCGTCACATCAATATCTCCGGCAACACCCGGACACGTGACGAAGTCATCCGCCGTGAATTCCGTCAATTCGAGGACGCCTGGTACGACGTCGACCGCATCAAGTTATCGCGTGACCGCGTTGATCGCTTGGGATATTTCAAGGACGCAACGCTCGGAACCCGGGAGGTTCCCGGCACCAGCGATCAAGCTGACCTGGACATGCATGTCACCGAAAAACCCACTGGCATGTTAGGTCTAGGCGTCGGGTTTTCCAGTGCCAACAGCATCTCATTCAACGCATCGGTGAGCCAGGACAATATTTTCGGTAGCGGTAACAATTTGAGCGTTGATTTCAACACCTCAAGCTACTACCGAACCCTTTCGGTATCCAGTACCAATCCCTACTTCACCCAGGATGGGATCAGTCGCACCGTCAACGCGTATTACCGCACCATCCAACCGTATTCTGCTCAGGGCAACAACTACACGATCAAGACGCCTGGCTTCAATGTCCAGTTCGGCGTGCCGTTCACCGAATTCGACCGTGTGTATTTTGGCGCCGGGTTCGAGCAATACAGCCTGGCTCTGGCGCCCGGTGCGCCAGCCTCGTACATCGCCTACGTCAACCAATTCGGTCAAACCTCCTCGGGCATTCCATTGACCATCGGCTGGCAGCGCGACAGCCGCAACAGCGCTTTGGTCCCGACCGACGGTCGCTACCAGCGCCTGAGCGTGGAATACAGCCCATTCAGCAGCTTGCGCTATGTGCGTTCGACCTACCAGTTCCAACAGTTTTTACCTGTCAGCCGACAAACCAATCTGGCATTCAATGGGCTCGTGGGCTATGCCCATGGACTGAATGGCAGACCGCTTCCAATTTTCAAGAACTTGTATGCCGGCGGCATTGGTACCGTACGCGGCTTCCAGCAAAGCTCCCTGGGCCCGCAAGATGCGCAAGGCTATGCACTCGGCGGAGCCAAACTGCTCGTCGCTGATTTTGAATACCAGTTTCCGTTCCCTGGAACTGGTGCAGACAAGAGTCTGCGCATGTCGACCTTCCTCGACAGCGGCTATGTCTGGGGCGAGAATCAGAAGGTCAGCTTGTCGGACATGCGCGCCTCGGTCGGTGTGGCGGTATCCTGGATCTCACCGATCGGACCGTTGAAGTTCAGCATTGCCAAGCCCATTCGTTCACAGCCCAGCGACAGGCTGCAAGCCTTCCAGTTCACTGTCGGTACCGCTTTCTGATCACCACGCCAAACACCATGATGTCGATGACTCGTCTGACTCGTTACACCCTTGTTGCCAGTTTTTGCACAGCAACGCTTCTTGCCAGCATGCCAGCCAATGCGCAGTCGGCACCGGCCAAGTCCATGACTGCGACGGGGGCGACTGGAAAAATCGGTTTTATCAATACCGAGCGCATTCTGAAGGATTCGACCTTGGCAAAAGCTGCGCAGCAAAAACTCGAAGCTGAGTTTTCCAAACGCGATAAGGAGCTTCAGGACATGGCCGCCAAGATCAAGGCGCTGAACCAGAAGCTTGAAAAAGACGGCCCGGTGATGTCGGATAGTGATCGCATCAACTCCCAACAACAGCTGGCGGACATGAACAGGGACTTTCAGCGCAAACAACGCGAGTTTGGCGAGGACCTGAATGCCAAGCGCAATGCTGCCCTGGCCATCGTGCTCGACAAGGCGAATAAAGTCGTGAAGGAAATTGCCGAGAAAGATAACTATGACATCATTTTCCAGGATGCCGTGTATGTGAATCCTCGCATCGACATCACCGACAAGGTCCTTAAGGCCTTGGATGCTTCCAGTAAATAACCATGAGCGAGGAGCCCCTGGGAGCCGCAAAGGGCCTGCGGGTTGACGAGATTGTCTCCACATTGGGAGGCACCCTGCGGGGTGATGCGCAACATCGGGTTTTGCGCATTGCGTCCATCGAGCGCGCTGGCGCAACCGACATCGCCTACCTCAACCACAGCGGCAAGCGCGCGTGGCTGAACAGCACGCAAGCCGGCTGCGTGGTCATGCCACCTGATTTGGAGGCCGAGGCGAAGCGTCTCAGGGCGGCCATACTGACACCGGATCCCTACCTGTACTACGCCCGGCTCGCTCAGTGGTTCGCCGAGTTGCAGGCTGAGCCTGAAGCGGCTGGAGTGCATGCTTCTGCCGTGGTCGACCCAGGGGCGCATGTGGCTCCAAGCGCCGTGGTTGGCCCATGTGCCGTGGTCGAGCATGGCGCGGTGATTCATGATGCTGCCCATATCGGCGCAGGTTCCTTTGTCGGTCGCGATGCCATCATCGGCCAGGGCACGCGCCTGCATCCACGCGCGGTAGTGCTCGCGGGTTGCACGTTGGGTGAGCGCTGCATTGTGCATTCGGGTGCGGTGATCGGGGCGGACGGCTTCGGCTACGCACGGGATGAAGATGGCGTTGGGGTCAAGATCCCGCAAACCGGCAGCGTGCGTATCGGCAACGATGTGGAGGTCGGGGCCAACACGACCATCGACCGAGGTGCGTTGGACGATACACGCATCGGTGATGGCGTCAAGATCGACAACCTGGTTCAAATCGCGCACAACGTCCAAATTGGTCCTCACACCGCGCTGGCTGGCTGTGTCGGCGTTTCGGGTAGTGCGCGTATTGGCGCCTACTGTTTCATAGGCGGGGGCGTGGGCATTGCCGGACACCTCGAGATTGCGGACCATGTCGTGATCGGCGGCATGTCGCTGGTTTCCCGTTCCGTGCGCCAACCGGGGCATTACACCGGTGCCTTCCCCCTGGATACCCACCAGAACTGGTCAGAAAATGCGGCAACGCTACGCCATCTGTCCCAACTGCGCAGTCGAGTGCGACAACTCGAAAACAAGCTTGAAACCCAGGTACTCCCTGACTCGACCCAGCCATGATTGTCTTTGACATCAACCAGATCCAAAAGCTCCTTCCTCACCGCTATCCCTTCTTGCTGATAGACCGGGTGGTGGAGTTTGAGAAGGGCAAGCGCATCTTGGGCTACAAGAATGTCTCGTTCAACGAGCCCTATTTTTCGGGCCATTTCCCGCAAAAGCCGATCATGCCTGGTGTTCTCGTGCTGGAAGCTCTGGCGCAGGCTGCAGGCATTCTGGCCTTCGGCACCTTGGAGCAGGGCGCCGAAGAGAGTTCGGTGTATTACCTGGTGGGCATCGACGGCGCCCGCTTCAAGCGCCCGGTCGTCCCCGGCGACAGCCTCATGCTCGAGGTGGAGATGGTTCGCCAGATGCGCAGCATCTACAAGTTCAATGCCGTGGCACGGGTCGAGAACGAAGTCGTGGCGCAGGCTGAGTTGATGTGTACCGAACGCCAGATCGACTGACGGGGCTGCCTTGAGCTTGATTCATCCCACAGCAATCGTCGACGGCAAGGCGCAGATCGATCCCGGTGTTCGCATCGGGCCCTTGTGCGTCATTGGCCCGGATGTCCGAATCGGCGCCGGCACCGAGCTCGGCCCGCACGTCTGCGTCCAAGGACGCACCAGCATTGGCCGTGACAATCGGATCCACGCTTACTGCTCGCTCGGCGGGATTCCCCAGGACAAGAAGTATGCAGGTGAGCCGACGGAGTTGCAGATCGGCGATCGCAACACCATTCGTGAATATTGCACGCTGAACCTGGGAACGGTGCAAGACGCTGGGGTCACTCGCCTGGGCGACGACAACTGGGTCATGGCGTACGTGCACGTGGCGCACGACTGTCAGGTTGGCAATCACACGGTCTTTGCCAACAGCGCCCAATTGGCCGGTCATGTGCATGTCGGAGACTGGGCCATCCTGGGCGGCTACACAGGGGTGCATCAGTTCGTGCACATCGGTGCCCATGTGATGACTGGCATCAGCGCCGTGGTCACGCAGGACGTGCCACCATTTGTGTTGCTCGCTGGACATCCAGGGGTGCCTCACGGTGTCAATACCGAGGGTCTGCGCCGGCGCGGTTTCGACCCGGCGCGCATTGCTGTGTTGCGTGAAGCCTACCGCAAGCTCTATCGCCAGGGCTTATCGTTGCAACAGGCCCTGGCCGCGCTGGCAGATCTGCAGGCAACGCATGCCAGCAGTCGCGAAGATTTGGCGCAATTGCTCGGTTTTATCGCGACCAGCAAGCGCGGCATCGCGCGCCCTTGAGTCAAGCCTCGGCTCTTGCCATGTCAGTCGGCTTCGTCGCCATGGTCGCCGGAGAACCCTCCGGAGATTTGTTGGCCTCCCATGTTCTTGCCGCGCTTCGCAAGATGCAGCCCGAGGTGGCGTGCGCGGGCATCGGTGGCGAGCGCATGCGCGAACAAGATTTCACGGCCTGGTGGCCGACCGAGCGCCTGGCTGTGAATGGCTACGCCCAGGTGCTGCCACGTCTGCCCGAGTTGCTGTGGATACGGCGGCGATTGCGACTCAGTCTGCTGCGGCAGCGACCCGCCGTGTTCGTCGGGGTCGATGCGCCCGATTTCAATCTGGGTTTGGAACGTCGTTTGCGCGAAGCCCGGATTCCCACCGTGCACCTGGTCAGTCCATCCATCTGGGCTTGGCGGCGCGAACGTCTGCACGGCATTGCCCAGGCGGTCGATCACATGCTTTGTGTCTTTCCGTTCGAGCCGGGGCTGTACGCACAGACCCGCGTGCGCGCCACCTATATCGGCCACCCATTGGCGGAAGTGATTCCCGATCAGCCCGATCGGCATGGCGCGCGCCAATTGCTCGGGCTGGCGCAAGATGCCTTGGTCATCGGCCTTCTGCCCGGCAGCCGACTCGGCGAAATTCAACACATCGCTCCCAGCTTTCTGGGCGCTGCGCGGCTGCTACAGCAACGTCATGGTGCTCCCATGGTGCTGCCTGTCGCACATCCGAGTCTTCTAGCCTTGTTGCAGCGGCAGTTGCAGGCTGTGCCGGGGCTCGACATCCAGATCGTGCAAGGCCAGTCCCACACCGTCATGGCCGCCTGCGACCTGGCACTGGTGGCGAGTGGCACGGCGACCTTGGAATGCGCTTTGTTCAAGCGCCCGATGGTGATTGCTTACCGTGTGCCCGAGTTGTCGCGGCGACTCATGACGGGCAAGGGCTACCAACCCTGGGTTGGTCTGCCGAATATTCTTGCACGCGCGTTTCTGGTGCCTGAATTGCTGCAGGATGCTTGCACTCCTGATGCGCTGGCCGAAGCGGCCGAGAGTCTGCTGCAGGACAGCGTGCGACAAGCGCAGTTGCAAAACCGCTTTACCGAGATGCATGCGCAGTTGCGTCGGCCGACGGCAAACCTTGCTGCGCAGGCCATTCTCGACGCTGCCAAGGCGGGATGAGACCATGGACGTTGACCCGCAATCCGCATCACCCCGATCCGCGTATACGCCATGCGCCCCGCACATCGCTGGGTGTGACGAAGTAGGGCGTGGCACATGGGCGGGCCCGGTCGTCGCTGCAGCCGTCATTCTCGATCCCCGTCGTCCGCTTGCAGGTTTGTCTGACTCCAAAAAACTCTCCCGCAAGCGTCGTGAAATCCTGGATCTCCTGATTCGTGAGCATTGTCTGGCGTGGAGCCTTGGGCAGGCCAGTGCTCAGGAAGTTGACGAGATCAACATTCTTCAAGCCACGCTACTGGCCATGCAGCGCGCCGTGGCCGCACTCACGCTGCTGCCTGATCTCGTGCTTGTCGACGGCAATCGCACGCCTGAACTGCCCATGCCCTGCGAGGCCATCGTCGGCGGCGATGCCACGCAGCCGGCCATCAGTGCTGCATCCATCATCGCCAAGGTCTACCGCGATCGACTGATGCAATCCCTGGCGAAGGATCACCCTGTTTACGGGTTTGATCAGCATTTCGGCTACGGCACAATGCAACATCGGCTTGCCTTGCAACGCCATGGTCCCTGCACCGAACATCGCCGCAGTTTTTCCCCCATAAGACAACTCATTGATCCCATCCTGAGCGAAGGTCGCCGTGAAACGCATCATTTCCGCTGAGAATCCATTGGTCAAAACGCTGCGCGCACTGAGCAGCGAACCCGGTGCGGTCAAACGCCTCGGCCAAGTCTGGCTCGAAGGCATTCATCTCGTGCAGGCAGCACTCGATAGCGACCATCA
>JAGWMO010000032.1:0-38244 GCA_028871675.1 Betaproteobacteria bacterium | reverse complement strand
GTCGCAGCACTGCCGCTTCGTCATCCTGTCCAACGGCAACCTGCATTATTTCTGGGACCTGGAGCGCGGCAGCCCGCACCTCGTCACCGCGTTTCCCACGCCCGCCTCGGTCAGCGGCTACCGGCAGACCACGCCCGCGCCGCAGCGCCTGATCGACGAGCCGGTGCGCGACGACTTCATCGCCCTCAGCCAGCGGCCGCACTACGCCGCCGAGGCCGGCTGGCGCCACGCGGCCGAGCGGCCGGGCTACATCCAGGCCCACCAGCTGCGCTTTCTGCGCCCGTACCAGCTCCAGGCCATCCATGCCCTGCAGGCCGCCGTGGCCGAGGGGCGCGACCGCTTCCTGTTCGAGATGGCCACCGGCACCGGCAAGACGCTCACCGCCGCCGCCGTGATCAAGCTGTTCCTGCGCAGCGGCAACGCGCGCCGCGTGCTGTTTCTGGTCGATCGGCTGGAGCTGGAGGACCAGGCCAAAAAAGCGTTCGCCGCGCTGCTGTCCGCCGACTATCAAACGGTGATCTACAAGGACAACCGCGACGACTGGCAGCGCGCCGAAATCGTCGTCACCACGGTGCAGTCGCTGCTGTTCAACAACAAGTACCAGCGGCTGTTCTCGCCCACCGATTTCGACCTGGTGATTTCCGACGAGGCGCACCGTTCCATCGGCGGCAACGCCCGCGCCGTGTTCGACTTTTTCATCGGCTACAAGCTCGGCCTCACCGCCACCCCGCGCGACTACCTGCGCCGCTTCGACGCCGCCACGGCCGATCCGCGCGACCCGCGCGAGGCCGAGCGCCGCCTGCTGCTGGACACCTACCGCACCTTCGGCTGCGACACCAGCCAGCCGACCTTCCGCTACTCGCTGCTCGACGGCGTGCGGCAGGGCCATCTCATCAACCCCACGGTGGTGGACGCGCGCACCGACATCACCACGGCACTGCTGTCCGAGCAGGGCTACGCCGTCAGCCTCGCCACCGACGGCGGCGACGACGCGCCGGAAAGCTTCACCCAGCGCGAATTCGAGAAGCGCTTTTTTTCCGAGGCCACCAACCAGCTGCTGTGCAAGACCCTGCTGGAGCACGCCCTGCGCGATCCGGTGAGCGGCGAACTCGGCAAGACCATCGTGTTCGCGGTCAGCCAGCAGCACGCCGCCAAGCTCACGCAAATCCTCAACCAGATGGCCGACCACCTGTTTCCCGGCAAGTACCAATCGGACTTTGCCGTGCAGGTCACCTCGCAGATTGCCGACGCGCAGCAGTTCACCCTCAACTTCGCCAACAACCACCTGCTCGGCTCGGCCAACTTCGTGCCCACGTACAAGACCAGCAAGGCGCGCGTGTGCGTCACCGTGGGCATGATGACCACCGGCTACGACTGCCCGGACCTGCTCAACCTCGGCCTGTTCCGGCCGATCTTCTCGCCCACCGACTTCATCCAGATCAAGGGCCGCGGCACGCGCCGGCACGACTTCCGGCAGGAGCTGTTCGACGACGAGCGCAAGGCCGCGCTGGCGCAGCCGCAGAAGACCGCCTTCAAGCTGTTCGACTTTTTCGCCAACTGCGAATACTTCGAGGAGCAGTTCAACTACGACGAGGTGCTGAAGCTGCCGGCACGCGCCAGCCAGGCCGAGCGCAGCGGCGAGCCGCCACCGGCCGGCGGCAGCTACCAGCATGGCGGCGGCGACCTCATCCACACCCTGCAGGTGCAGGAGATCAGCGCCGACGGCATGAAGATCGACCGCATGTTCTTCGAGCAGTTCGAAGACACCGTGCGCGACAACCCCACCATCGCCCAGGCGGTGGAGGCCGGGCAGTGGGACCGCGTCATCGACTACGTCAACCGCGAAGTGTTCGACCGGCCCACCGAGTACTACAGCCTCGACAAGCTACGCCGCGCCGCCGCCGTGGACCGCCGCCTCGGCCTGCGCGAAATCCTGGAAAAGATCTTCGGCCTGATCCCGCGTTTCAAGTCGCGCGACGAGCTGCTGGAGGAGGAATTCGCCAAGTTCGTCGCCGACGCCAAGCCCGACGATGCCACCGCCATGCCCGCCCTCAAGACCTACTTCAAGGCCTACGCCAGCAGCGACCAGGTGCGCGGCATTATCGAGAGCAAACACTTCACCGACCTGGCCACCAACCCCTACTTTTCCAGCCGCGACTTCAAGGCCGTGCCGGCCAAGTACCGCACGCTGATCCCCAGCTACATCAAGGACTACGTGTCGCTCAACCAGTTCGCGCCGTGATTTCACATAACACAGTGTTACACTTATTTATGTGTCAATGCTCCGGGAGGGATTGGGTATGGCAAGCACCGTCAACTTCACCGGCGCCGTCGATCGCGACCTGCTCAAGCGCGCCAAGATCATCGCCGCCAAGTCCGACACCTCGGTCAACGCGCTGTTCAACGCCGAGCTGCGCCATCTGGTCGAGACCTTCGAGGCGGCGGAGGTCAATGGCAACCACAACTTCAGGCTGCTGCTCGACTTCTCGCTCGGCAAGACAAGCGGCACCGAGGCCATGCAAGCGCTGGGCATCGAGGGTGAGGAAGACCTTTTTCTGCTGATGGCGCAAGCGCACCTGCCGATGCCCAGGCTCCCCGAGGCCGAAACGCGCGGGATGGTCGATCAACTGCACGCGCTGCCGACTTGAGCGCAGACCCCGTGCCCGCCTCCGTTGCCCTGCTGCCTGACGCCGGGCCGCTGATCACCCTGGCCTATGCGGATGCGCTCGACCTGCTGTTCAAACCCGGCTGGCCGCTGGTGCTGGTCGATATGGTGCTGCATGAGGTCACGCGCCAGCAGACACCGACCAGCGCCACGCTGCGCGACTGGGTTCAAGCCAACAAAGTCCTGGTGCGCGCGACCCGCACCTTCCAGCGTTACCAGCAGACGCTGACGGCCAAGACCGCGCCCATGCGCAAGTCGCATCTGGGCGAACTGGCGATTCAGGAGACGATGGGCGACTTTGCGCTCGACCAGCCGCAGAAAACCGGCGTCTTCCTGTTCGAGGACCACAAGATTGCCAGCGCCCGTTTTCTGCTGCCGGACAACTGCCGCAAGATCAGTACGCGAGCCTATCTGCTGTTTCTGGAGCAAAGAGGCTGGCTGGCCTCGGCAGCCGACATCGAACGGCAGGCCATTCAGGCCGGGCGCAATTTTTCCAGGCTGCGCTTCCCTCACGAACCCGGCAACCCGTCCGAATAAGCAGTTTCAGGATTCCCGTGCTCGACACCGCCACCAAACGCCGCATCGACACCGCCCGCGACATCCTCGTCGGCAAGGTGCCCGACCCCAAATCGCAGGTCGAGCAGATCACCATCGCGCTGATCTACAAGTTCATGGACGACATGGACGCCGACAGCGAGGAGATGGGCGGCCAGCGCAAGTTCTTCACCGGCGCCTACGCCCGCTACGGCTGGGCCAGGCTGATGCGCAGCGGCCTGGGCGGGCACGAAACCCTGAACCTTTACGCCGAGGGCATCGCCAGGATGCCGGAGAACGCGGGCATCCCGCCGCTGTTCCGCGACATCTTCAAGAACGTCTACCTGCCCTACCGCGACCCCGAGACGCTGCGCGCCTTCCTCAAGATCATCGACGAGTTTTCCTACGACCACAGCGAGCGCCTGGGCGACGCCTTCGAGTACCTGCTGTCCGTGCTGGGCAGCCAGGGCGACGCCGGCCAGTTCCGCACCCCGCGCCACATCATCGACTTCATGGTGGACGTGCTCGACCCGAAAAAAACCGACACCGTGCTCGACCCCGCCTGCGGCACCGCCGGGTTTCTCATCGCGTCGTGGAAGCACATCCTCAAGGCGAATTCCTCTCCCTCTCCCCAGCGCGGAGAGGGTCGGGGTGAGGGGGCGGCGCAAGCCGCTGGCGACCTGCTCAGCCCCGACGAAAAAGCCCGCCTCGCACGCAACGTCAAGGGCTACGACATCTCGCCCGACATGGTGCGCCTGAGCCTGGTGAACCTGTACCTGCACGGCTTCACCGACCCGCACATCGTCGAGTACGACACCCTCACCAGCGACGAGCGCTGGCACGAGCACGCCGACGTCATCCTGGCCAACCCGCCCTTCATGTCGCCCAAGGGCGGCATCAAGCCGCACCGGCGTTTCAGCATCCAGGCCAAGCGCAGCGAAGTGCTGTTCGTCGACTACATGGCCGAGCACCTCACGCCGCAGGGCCGCGCCGCCATCATCGTGCCCGAAGGCATCATCTTCCAGAGCCAGACCGCCTACAAAGCCCTGCGCAAGCTGCTGGTGGAGCAGTACCTCGTCGCCGTGGTGTCGCTGCCCGCCGGCGTGTTCCAGCCCTACTCCGGCGTCAAGACCAGCATCCTCATCCTCGACAGATCGCTGGCCCGGCCCAGCGGCAGCATCGCCTTCTTCAAGGTGGACAACGACGGCTACGGCCTGGGTGCCCAGCGGCGGGCCATCGAGAACAACGACCTGCCGCAGGTGAAGGTGGAACTCGGCGACTACCTGCAGGCGCTGCGCAGCCAGCAAGTGACCGCCGATCTCCCACTCACCTGCGGGCTGGTCGTGCCGAAGGAAAAGATCGCCGCGAACGGCGATTACAACTTGAGCGGGGAGCGGTATCGGGAGGGGGGAGCCAGTTCCGGACTAACGTGGCCACTCGTTCCCATTGGCGATTTGTGTGTCATCGAGCGCGGTGCTTCTCCGCGACCAATCCACGACTTCATCACCAACGCTCCCGACGGAGTGAATTGGATCAAGATCGGTGACGCAGAAGTCGGCGCGAAATTCATCACTGCGACGAAAGAACGCGTTACCCCAGAGGGCGCGGCGAAATCGCGTCGCGTGAAGCCGGGAGATTTCATTCTTTCCAATTCGATGAGCTTTGGACGGCCTTACATCATGGCCACCGATGGATGCATCCATGACGGATGGCTTTTGCTCCGAGAGCATTCCGTACTGTTGGATCAGGACTTTCTCTACAACGTCCTCGGCTCAAAGCGCGTATTTGCACAGTTCGAGCAAGCTGCCACGGGTGGCGTGGTCAACAATTTGAACAGCGAGATCGTTCGCAGAGTCCAAATCCCCCTGCCGCCGCTGGAGGTGCAGAAGGAGATCGTGGCGGAGATCGAGGGCTACCAGAAAGTCATCGACGGCGCCCGCGCCGTCCTCGACCACTACCGCACCCACATCCCCATCCACCCCGACTGGCCGATGGTGCCACTTGCAGAGGTTTGTGAGTCGATTTCAGACGGTGATCACCAACCGCCACCGAAGGCTCCTCAAGGGATTCCATTCGTCACGATCACAAACATCACCGACGATCATGAACTCGATTTCACGAAAACTTTCTTTGTCCCAGAGATCTATTACGCAAGCCTGAGCCCCAACCGAAAGCCGCGCGCTGGTGACGTGCTGTACACGGTCACCGGCTCGTATGGCATTCCCGTTCTGGTGCCCGAGAACACCAAGTTCTGCTTCCAGCGCCACATCGCGCTGATCCGAACCGGACCGCGACTTCTCAATCGGTTTCTGTTTTCACTGCTGGCTTCACCTTTCATGCTTCAACAGGGGCATGAAGCGGCCACGGGTGTTGCTCAAAAAACCGTATCACTGAATTCTCTGAGGAGTTTCAACATCCCCCTCCCACCCCTCGCCACCCAGCAAGCCATCGTCGCCGAGATCGAAGCCGAGCAGGCGCTGGTCGCCGCCAACCGCGAACTCATCGCCCGCTTCGAGCAGAAAATCCAGGCCACCCTCGCCCGCGTCTGGGGCGAAAATGCCGCTGAAACACTCGGAGAAGCCGCATGATCCGGCAACTAGAAGTCAAAGGCCTGCGCGCCTTGCGTTATGTCTCGGTCGATTTTGAACCGTTTCAGGTGATGGTGGGGCCGAATGCCTCTGGCAAGAGCACCCTGTTTGATGCCTTGCTGCTCGTGCGCGACATTCTGGCCAGTGGGCTGGATGCGGCGGTGTATGGCAATGCCCGGATGAATATCGCACCGCGAGCGGTCGATCCTTTGGATCTGACTTGGCTGCGCAAGGGCGGTGGAGTGGAAATCGCGGTGACTCTGGAATTACCGAATGAGATTGCCGAAAAACTGGATCAGCGTTACCGCTATGCCCGCTACGAGCTGGGTATCCATACCGATGGTCGCTTGGGTTTTGAACATGAAACGCTGTGGCTTTGTGACGAAATAAAACCTCGGAAGCCGAATAAGCAAATGGAGTTCCCGTACCCCGAAACGGCCCCTGAGCATATCGTCTTGCCTCAGAACAGGAGAAGCCCGCCGAGCTGGCGCAAAGTAGTTAGCAAAGTGGTTGAAAGCGGAAACGATTATTTCCGCTCAGAAACATCAGACTGGAACAACCTGTTTCGCCTTGGACCAACCAAAAGCGCATTAGCCAACTTGCCTGAAGATGAACAGAAATTCCCCGCTGCAACTTGGGCTAAAAGGGTCTTGATGGAAGGAGTACATCGCTTGATGCTCAATGCAGAAAAAATGCGTATGCCATCACCAGCAGGTTCCCCTTCAGATTTTCTGCCAGATGGTTCAAACCTGTCATGGGTGGTGCATGCGCTTGAAAAGGAAGGCAAGGAACAGGTTAAAGCCGACTGGGTGGCGCATCTGGCTACGACGCTGGATGATCTGGAAAATATAGAGACTTGTGAGAAGCCTGAAGATCGCTCTCGTTATATTCAGTTGAAATACAAGAGTGGCTTGATTGCGCCCTCGTGGGTGCTTTCCGATGGCACGCTGCGTCTGCTGGCCTTGACGTTGCTGGCTTACGCGCCGACAACCCCGAACGTGGTGTTGATCGAAGAGCCAGAAAACGGCATCCACCCGAAGGCGATGGAAACCGTGATGCAGTCATTATCTTCCGTTTATGACGCACAGGTTTTGTGCGCCACCCATTCACCTGTTGTGCTTAGCCTGCTGGAGTCAAAGCAGATTCTCTGTTTTGGCAAGACAGACGAAGGTGCTATTGACATTGTTCGTGGCAGCGATCATCCGCGCTTGCGTGATTGGAAATCCGCGCTGAACCTCGGCGAACTGTTCGCGACTGGAGTGCTGGGATGAGGGATTGCCTGTTTCTGGTGGCGGACAAGAGTATGGAGGGAATGCTCAAGGGCTTTTTCTCGCGCAATGCTTTTCATCGTGCCGTAGGTTGTGGACATTTTGATTTTGACTTGCGTCGGGATTTGCTGGTCGCCCATGGGCAAAATGATCCGGGGCTTTACACCAGAGCAAATGAATTTTTGCAGCCTTATGTCAGCACTCACCGGCACGCAGTGGTCATTGTCGATGCCGAATGGGACGGTTCACCGGGCGAGCACGCGATAGCGCAACGCTTAAACGAACACCTGGTCAAAGCCGGCTGGTTAGAAAATAATGGGTGTGCAGTAGTCATTACCCCAGAATTGGAAAACTGGGTATGGCAGGATAGCCCTCATGTCTGTTCTGCACTGGGTTATGAAAGTGCATTTTCTGCACTTCGCACAGAGCTGGAGATCAAAGGTTTCTGGAAGCCAAATGAGCCGAAACCCGATCGCCCAAAAGAGGCCGTCGAATGGATGCTTCGTCGCTCCAGAAAAGCAAAGTCATCCGCGATCTATCAACAACTGGCGACGCAGGTCACCGCGCGGGGATGTACCGATCAGGCTTTTCACACATTACGAAACGCGCTTCATCGATGGTTTCCACCCGCAGTATGAGTGGAAAGCCCCTCGCCACCCAGCAAGCCATCGTCGCCGAAATCGAAGCCGAGCAGGCGCTGGTCGCCGCCAATCGCGAACTCATCGCCCGCTTCGAGCAGAAAATCCAGTCCACCCTAGCCAGCGTCTGGGGCGAACCATGAGCCTGGAGCAACCCGCCATGTTTCCACCGCCCCGGCCTTGGCCTGACGATTTTCCGCCGGTGGCGATCCACGCCGACGAATCCAGGGTCAAGCAACATCCCGCCTATCCAGGGGCAAAGAGCGGCGATGCCGATGCGGCTTTGCAATTAGTGCAAGACACGCTTGCACTTCCTGCCGTGGAGTCGCTGCGCAAATTGCTGGGCACGGCATGCCCTATCCTGGTCTCGGCGCACGCGCTTGAGCAGGTTGGGGTGAATGCCAGTCCGGAGACGCTGGCCGACTTTCGTGGGACAGGGTGGCACGCTGGCCAACCTGCGCGGTCTGATCGAGAGTCGCGGTGGCCGGGTGATCGCGGCCACAACGTTGACGGCAAGCCACATTCGGCATCATTGGCGCCGACGGCCGCACAACTGACTTTGCTGAGGAACAAACATGGAAAAGATCTGGAAACCTGGTGGCTCGCCCGGTTCGGTCACGGCTTCGACTGCCTTACTCAATCAGAAGCACGCTACCTCGAACGAACCGCGAACGCTGACACCATCCGAGATCGAATTGCTGCGGCGGAGCAAACAGGAAATCGCCCAGCGGGTGCAGACGCACCGCCAAGGCAGGTAAGTAACCAGGCACCCTGGCGCGGCAGGCGGCGCAGGGCTGGGGCGCCAAGGTGATCGAGCGGCTGGCGCACGATTTGCGCGCGGCCTTTCCTGACATGAAGGGTTTTTCGCGTGCCAACCTGATGTCCATGCGCGCCTTTGCCGAGGCCTGGCCCGAAGCCGAAATAGTCCAACAGGCTGTTGGACTATTGCCCTGAGGTCACAACCCGGTGCTGTTGACCCGGCTTAAGGATCCGGCACTGCGCCTGGCCTATGCCCAGCGCGCCGTGCAATATGGCTGGTCGCGCAATGTGTTGAACATCCATATCGAAACGCAGAGCATTGAGCGCGAGTGCAAGACCGTGACCATCGGCCTGCTGCTGTGCAAGAGCAGAGCCGCGTGGTGACGTCGGCGTCGAGCGCGGCGATGCCCGACGACAAGCTCGACGTGATGCGCCAGTTGCTCATCTTCGCTGGCGTGCGGCCGGCCGCGCGCCGCAGTGCCAAACTCACGGCCGCGATCGTGCAACCGGTGGCGAGCGGCGCGGCATCGCCGTGCTGCCGCGCTGGGCCGCCCTGCCCTGGCTGAGGTGCGGCTACGTCGCCGGCCGCCCGCTGGGCACGGTCCCGATGCGCCAACAGTGGGAAGACATTGGCGCGTGTGGGGGTAAGGAATGCTCGCTAAGTTCTTCGCGGTATTTGGGCGGGAGCGGCGCGTGAGCAAAAGGCCGCGATGCGACCGCCGAATGCGACCGCCGAGCGCGAGTCCGCGGGCTTAGAGCCTTGGGCAAGAAGTTCGGCGAATCGATCAATTCATCAGGATGCGCAGGCAGGAAGGCTCGTCTGACCTGGACGTCTTGTTACTTTGGAGTTCGCCATGTTTGACATCAATATCAACGGCAAGTCGGTCCAACTCGACGTGGACGGCGACATGCCATTGCTCTGGGCCTTGCGAGACACCGTACAGCTCACAGGCACCAAGTACGGCTGTGGGATGGGCCTGTGCGGAGCGTGCACCGTACACCTGGATGGCGAACCGATTCGGTCCTGCATCACGCCGGTTTCGGCCGTCGCTGGCAAGAAGGTCGTCACCATCGAGGGGGTGGGTGATGAAAAGGTCGCGCAGGCCGTGGTGGAGGCCTGGCGCCGCATCGACGTGGTGCAGTGCGGCTATTGCCAGTCCGGCCAGTTGATGAGCGCCATTGCCTTGCTGGAGAAGAACAGGAAACCGACCGACAAGGACATCGACGGCGCGATGGGAGGCAACATCTGCCGCTGCGCAACGTATGTCCGCATTCGGGCCGCCATTCATGATGCCGCACAGTCCCTGGCCTGAAGGAGCCGCCACCATGACAAACACCGCATGCATTCAGAATGAGAGCCGCCGGCGCTTTCTGCACGGCGTCGCCGGGCTGACCTTGGCGATCTATCTGCCCGGCCGCGCGATGGCGGCGATGGGGGCAGGCGCGTCCGCTTCGGCAAAGACAGACGCCTTCGAGCCCAATGCCTTCGTGCGTATTGGTAGGGACAACAGCGTGACCGTGGTGTCCAAGCATCTGGAAATGGGCCAAGGTACCTATACCGGACTAGCCACGATCGTTGCGGAGGAACTTGACGCCGCCTGGCCCCAGGTCAGGGTCGTTGGAGCTCCGGCCAACGTGAAGCTTTACAAGAATCTGCTGCTCGGCGTACAAGGCACCGGCGGCAGCACGGCCATGGCCAATTCCTGGGATCAGTTGCGCAAAGCCGGAGCCTCGGCCCGCGCCATGCTGGTCGCGGCCGCAGCCGAGCAATGGAAGGTGCCGGCCTCCGAAATCCAGGTGAGCGATGGCGTGCTCACGCACGGGTCGTCCGGCCGAAAGGCCACCTTCGGCGAACTGGCCGAAGCCGCTGCCCTCCAGCCGGTTCCCACGAACGTGGAGCTCAAGGACCCGAAGGACTTCAAGCTCATCGGCACCCACGTGCCGCGCGTCGACTCTGCCGCAAAGACCGACGGCAAGGCGATCTTCACCCAAGACATTCATCTGCCCGGGATGTTGACCGCAGTGGTGGCGCATCCGCCGCGGTTCGGCGCAACGGTCAAGTCCTTTGACGCGACCAAGACCAAAGCCATCAAGGGCGTGATCGACGTGGTGCGGATTCCCACTGGAGTCGCCGTGCTCGCCAAAAATACCTGGACTGCCAAGAAGGGGCGCGACGCTCTCAGGGTCGAGTGGGACGAGACCCATGCGTTCAAGCTCGGCACCGAGCAGATGTTCGCGCAGTACCGCGAACTCGCCAAGAGTCCCGGTGCTGTCGCCCGCAAGGAAGGAGACACGGAAACCGCATTTGCCAAGCCGGCGAAGGTGTTGCGCGCGGCCTATGACTATCCGTATCTCGCCCATTCACCGATGGAGCCTCTCAACTGCGTCGTTCGGCTGAGCAAGGAGTTCTGCGAAGTCTGGAACGGCGAACAGTTCCAGACGGTCGATCAAGGCAACATCGCCAAGCTGGTCGACCTCAAGCCGGAGCAGGTGTCGCTGAACATGCTCTTTGCCGGCGGCAGTTTCGGGCGCCGGGCGAGCAAGACGTCCGACTATGTGCTCGAGGCGGTCAGCATCGCCAAGGCCATTGGCGGCCGCGCGCCGGTCAAGATGGTGTGGATGCGCGAGGACGATACCAAGGGCGGGTACTACCGGCCGGCGTTTCATCACGCGCTGGAAGCCGCGCTCGACGGCCAAGGACAACTTGTCGGCTGGCGCCATCGTCTGGTCGGGCAATCCATCATGCAAGGCTCGCCGTTCGAGGGCTTCGTCAAGAACGGCGTCGACCCAACCTCGGTCGAGGGCGCCGCGACCATTCCCTACGCCATTCCCAACATCCTGGTGGACCTGCATACGCCCAAGGACATCGGCGTGCCGGTGCTGTGGTGGCGCTCGGTCGGTTCGACGCACACAGCCTATTCCGTCGAGACCTTCATCGACGAGGTCGCTACAGCTGCCGGTCAGGATCCGGTCGCGTTCCGCCTCAAACTCCTGGACAAACATCCGCGACATGCAGGCGTGCTGAAGCTGGCCGCGGACAAGGCGGACTGGCAGACAGCGCTACCCGCGGGATCCCAGGGCGAGCGACGCGGGCGCGGCGTGGCCGTCCATGAGTCGTTCAATACCTTTGTGGCGCAGGTGGCCGAAGTGACCGTCAAGGCGGATGGCAAGGTGCAGGTCGACCGCGTGGTCTGCGCGGTCGACTGCGGCTTGCCGATCAACCCGAACAACATCCGCGCACAGGCCGAGGGGGCGATCGGGTTTGCCCTATCTGCCGCGCTGCATGGCGCCATCACGCTGAAGGATGGAGAGGTCCAGCAGGCGAACTTCGACACCTACCCACCGATCCGGATTTTTGAGATGCCCAAGATCGAGGTGCACGTCGTCCCATCTGCCGAGAAACCCACCGGCATGGGCGAACCGGGTGTGCCACCGCTGGCACCCGCGGTGGCCAATGCCATTGCTGCGGCGACCGGCAAGCGTGTGCGCAGGCTGCCGATCAATCCGGATGAGTTGAAGGCCTGAGGGCGGGATGGTCCTGGGATGCGCCCCCGCGGCGGACGTTGGTGGCGCCGTTGCACGGGGGCTGAAAGGACGACCCGCCAGGGCAGACCTTTCGGCTACTTTCGGAGCTTGAGCGGTCACTCGCATGGCGGTTATCCAGAGCCGGTGTAGGGCCGCTACGGCCGACAACAGTCCCCTCCCCAATCTGGCTGCTTCGGGTGCCTTCAAAACCCAACGGTGAATTGCATCGAAAACCGTGAGCTGACCATGCATCTTTGCGTCTGGGGGCAACGCACGTGGAGAAATAGCGTGAACAGGCCCTAGGCGCCTGCCCCGCCATCGTGCCCGGTATCCAGCCAAGCCGGCAGCGCGCCGCGCAGGGCGTTGCTCAAGCGCAGGTCTTCGGCGGCGAGCAGGTCGGCGCGGGTGAGCACGCGCTCGCAGGCGGCGAAGGCGGGGTCGGCCAGCAGCGCGGCGCGGGCCACGCCGGAGAGCAGGCCGCAGCGCAGCGGCGGGGTGTACCAGCGGCCGGCGAGCTTGACGAACACGCTGCTGCGCCCGCCTTCGCACAGTTCGCCGCGGGTGTTGAAGAACAGGGCGTCGAACGCGCCTTGCGCCTCGGCGGCTTTCCAGGCGGCGTCATAACGGGCGCGGTGGGTGGTCTTGTAGCGCA
The DNA here is from genome assembly GCA_028871675.1 of Betaproteobacteria bacterium. GTDB lineage: Bacteria > Pseudomonadota > Gammaproteobacteria > Burkholderiales > Burkholderiaceae_C > Thiomonas_A. The sequence continues at coordinate 25,615 of JAGWMO010000032.1, read as the reverse complement.
GGAAGACATCGGCCGGATCGAGCGCGGCGCCGGGCAGCAGGTGTTCGGCAAGCAGCACGCGCACGCGGCCTGCGTGCAGGTTCAGCGGGGCGATGGGCGCGGTGGCGAAGGTGAGGCTGCCGTCGTGCCGCAGTTCGATGCGGGTGCGGTGGTTCCAGGGCCAGGCCACCGTGGCGGGTAGCGCGGCGTGGGCCTGCGCCAGTTGTTCGAGCAGGGCGCGGCGGTCGAAACGGAAGCCGAAATAGCGGGCGGAGCGGGCCAGGCGCGCCAGGTGCGGCGCGATGCGGGCTTTCTGTTCGGGCCAGCGCGCGGCGAAGGTTTCGATGAGGCCGAAGCCGGGGTCCAGCCCGGTGGCGAAGCGGGCCTTGAGCAGGCACTCGGCCCACTCGGCCTGGGGGTCGGAGTCGGCCACCACGCCGCTGCCCAGGCCCATGCGCGCGGCGCGGGTGCCGCCGCGCACGCCAGCCTCGATTTCCAGCGTGCGGATGGCGACGCTGAATGCGCCGCGCACGGCCTGCGGGCTGCCGGGCCGGGCCGGGCCGGCGTCTGTTTCGGCATGGGCGGGCGCGGGCTGCAGCCAGCCGATGGACCCGGTGTACAGCCCGCGCGCCTGCGGCTCCAGTTCGCCGATGATCTGCATGCTGCGGTGCTTGGGCGCGCCGACCACGGAGCCGCAGGGAAAGAGCGCCGCCCAGAGTTCGCGCCAGTGGGTGGAGGGGGCGAGTTCGGCGCTCACGCTGGAGGTCATCTGCCAGACCTGGGCATAGGGCTCGACGCTGAAGCGCCGTGGCACACGCACGCTGCCGGGCTGGGCGATGCGGCCGAGGTCGTTGCGCAACAGGTCGAGGATCATCAGGTTCTCGGCGCGGTTCTTCGGGTCGGCGCCGAGCCATGCCGCGGCTTGCGCGTCCCGCACCGGGTCGACGTGGCGCGGTGCGGTGCCTTTCATCGGCCGCGCCGCGATGTGTCCGCCGGGCTGCAGCGTGAAGAACAACTCGGGCGAGAGGCTGAGCACCCAGCGGCCGCTGGTTCGCATCGGCCGCGATGTTGGCGATGGAGGCAGGGGTGAAGCACCAGGGTCGTTTGGCGCATGACGGTCGCCGTCATCCCCCAGGTAGGCCAGGCAGCGGTAAGCCGTGGGCTGGCGCCGGCGCAGCGCGCGGTACAGCGCCAGTGGATGGCCGAAGGCGCGGGCGTGCAGGGAGAAGGTGTAGTCGATCTGGTAGCTGTCGCCGGCGGCCAGATAGGCGGCGATGCGCTGCAGCGCGGCGGCATGGGCGGCGGCGCTGATGCCGGGACGCCAGCCGGCGAGGCCCGCAGGAGTGTCGCCGAAGCCCGGGACTTCGGCGGCGGGAGCATGGGTGGCAGCCGCATGGACCGCAGCGTCGCCGCCGCTCGGGGTCGCAAGCTGCGCGGCCAGCCAGGCGTCCACCGCGGCATCGTCCTCCAGGGTTTGCGCGCCGGCGAAGCTCAAGGCCTCGACCAACGGGGTGATGGGCGCATGCGCCAAGGGCAGGCCGGCCAGCGCATCGGCCGCCTCGAAGGCCAGGAACAGCGCCACCTCACGCCCGGCGGCAAGTTGCGCACCGAGCCAGTCGGGCATGTCGCGGGCGGCGGCGGCAGCGTCTGCGCGCCCATGGTCCAGCGGCTGCAGATACAGCCGTGCCGGGGCGTTGGCGGGGTCGAACAACACGAACGAGGGCGACGGCATGGTGGCGAACACGGACAACGGTGAGGGGGTGCGAAAGGCGGCGCCGCGGTCAACTGCGGGGGGCGGGGCGGTGTGCCGCCCCTGGGGCGCTCAAGCGCTGAAGTCGGCGCGGCATTGCAGCGCCTGCGTGGCCAGACGCAAGCCCTCGCGGGTCGCGGCCTGGGGATCGGCGGCTTGCGTCACGGCGCTGACCACGGCGACACCGTCGACACCGCAGCCGAGCACGGCGGCTGCACGCTGCAGACTGATGCCGCCGATGGCCACGGTGGGATAACGCGGCTTGCAGCGCGCCGTCCAGTCGCGCAGCCGCTCCAGGCCGAGCGGCTGGTAGGGCATGACCTTGAGGGTGGTGGGATAGACCGGGCCGAGCGCGATATAGCTGGGCCGCAGGGCATGGGCGCGTGCCAGTTCGCCCGGAGCGTGGGTGCTGACGCCGAGGCGCATGCCGGCAGCGCGCAGCGCGGTGAAATCGGCGCCGTGCAGGTCTTCCTGACCGAGGTGCACCCCAAAGGCGCCGGCGTCGATGGCCTCGCGCCAATGGTCGTTGATGAACAGTTGCGCCCCGGCCTGCGCCGCGGCCTTGCTGACGCGGGCAATGGCTGCGGCCAGCTGTGCGCCGCGCAGGTTCTTGATGCGCAGCTGCAAGGTGCGCACGCCCCAGTCCAGCAGGCGCAGCGCCCAGTCGGCATCGGGCACCACAGGGTAAAACCCTGCAGGGGCGCTGAGCGCGGCAAAGGCGACGGGCTCCGCCTCCAGGCCCGCACCGACCGCCTGGCGGACGTCTGCGAGGCCGGCTGCGGCCTGGGCGGGAGCGGACGCCGCTTGAGACGGGGGGCGCGCAACAAGTCCGGGGAGCGGCTCATGCCAGCCGGCCGCAAGGCCCCGCGCGCCCCGCTGCATGCCAGGGGGCGCAGCATGGGTCGCACCGCCAGATGCGGCCATGCCGGCGACGGCGGATGCGGCCAGACTTGATCGCGGGGTCGCCACCGGATCGGATTCCGGGTCGGCAACCGCGGCAATGGGCACGTCGGGCACATCGCCCGGCCACAAGGGGCGCGACGGGAAGCTGCGGCTGTCGAGCACGGCGTTGGCGTTCACCATGGCGCGCCCTCCCGCCAGTTGCCAGGCCTGGGCGATGCCGGCGTGCGTGCGCCACTGGGCCTCCACCACCGCGTCCACCACGCTCCAGCCCCAGGGCAGCATGGCGGCGAGGCTGGCGGCGAACAGGCAGCCGGTGCCATGCGCGCCATGGGGCAGGCGCGGCACGACGAAGGCCTGCGCGCTGTCGCGGGTGATGAGCCAATCCACACTGACCGGGCCCTGCGCATGTCCGCCCTTGAGCACCACCGCCTGGGTGCGGCCGCCGCGCAGCCAGGCGGTGCGCAGCGCCTCCAGCCATGCGGCGGGGATGGGGCCGGTGTCGGTCCACGCGGGCAGGTCGAGCAAGGCCGCAGCCTCGACCCGGTTGGGCGTGATGACGGTGGCCGCCTCGGCCATCTCGCACAGCACTGCAGCGCCCGCGGCCAGCAGCGGCACACCGCCCGCGCTGGCGGCCAGCACCGGATCCCAGACCACCGGGCCGGCGTCGTAGTCGGCGCAGAACGCGGCCACCTCGGCGGCCACGGCGGCGTCGCCCAGCATGCCCACCTTCACCGCCACCGGGTCGGCCTCGACACACAGCGCCTGCAGCGCGGCGCGCACCACGGCGGGGGGTGTGGACAACACCTGCTGCACGCCCTGCGCGTTCTGCACCGTGAGTGCGGTGCACACGCTGGCGCCTTTCCAGCCGATGGCCTGCCAGGCGGCCAGATCGGTCGTCAGCCCCGCGCCCCCGGTGGGATCGTGGCCGGCAATGGTGAGCAGGAATCCGGTGGCGTCGAGGCGAGGCATGGGTGAATGGAGATGGCCGCTTGGCGGCAGGCAGGAATCGCGACGGGTTTCAGCGCAAGCATAGCCAAGGGCACGGGGTGCTTTGGGTGATCTCGCCTGGCGTCATGTGGCACATGCGGCTGACAGCCCCGGATCAGTTGGATGGCTTCGCCCCGGGCTCGTGCCAGAACGGCATGCCCACTGTGGGTGTGGAGGCATGCGCCGTGTCGCGCTCGGCCATGGCGCCGGCGAGGTGGCCGAGGCGGCCTGCGTGCACCGCATGGGCGAAGGCGGCAGCCATGCGCACCGGGTCGGCGGCTTCGGCCACGGCAGTGTTGAGCAGCACGGCGTCGAAACCCAGTTCCATGACCTGCGCGGCGTGCGAGGGCCTGCCGAGACCGGCGTCGACGATGAGCACGGCGTCGGGCAGGCGCTCGCGCAGGGTGCGCAGGGCGTGCAGGTTTTGCGGCCCGCGGCCGGAGCCGATGGGTGCCGCCCAGGGCATGACGGCGGCGACGCCGGCCTCATGCAGGCGGCGGGCGAGCACGAGGTCGTCGGTGGTGTAGGCGAACACGGCGAAGCCTTCGCGCACCAGCGTTTCGGCGGCCTGCAGGGTGCCGAAGGGGTCGGGCTGCAAGGTGTAGTCGTCGCCCACCACTTCGAGCTTGATCCAGTGCGTGCCGAACAGTTCGCGCGCCATGCGCGCCAGATTCACCGCCTGCCCGGCGTCGTGGCAGCCTGCGGTGTTGGGCAGCACATGGCCGCCGAGCGCGGCAATGCGCTGCCAGAAGGCCTGGCCGCCGCCGCTTTCAGGCTGCAGCCGACGCAGGCCGACGGTGAAAACCTGAGCGCCACCGGCCGCCGCCGCGTCGGCCAGGGTCTGTGGGCTGGGGTAATGCGCGGTGCCCAGCAGCAAGCGCGACTGCAGCGTGACGCCGGCGATCTGCCAGGAGTCGGCGGGGAGTGCGTACAGGGCTTGGGCCTTGGGCGCGCCCGTCTGCCGCTCCAGGCATTCCTCGGGTGCGGCAGACGGGAGAACATTGCGGGTGGCCGTTTCGGCAACCCCCGCCCGGCCTGGCGTGGGCCGGGGCGCGTGCGACGAGGTGACGTCGATCGGCGCGGTGATGTCGGTGTCCATGACGGCTGGCTCCGGATTCAACCGCCCACGACCGGGGCGATGATGTCGACGCGATCATCCGCCGCCAGAACCTGCCCGGCCCAGCGCGTGCGCGGCACGAAGGTGCCATTGACTGCGCAGACGAAAACCTGGCGGGTCGGGTCGAGGCCACGGGCGTCGAGCAGGGCTTGCAGCGTGGGGGCGGCGGTTTGCATGGCCTCGCCGTTGAACCGGATGCTGCGCCGAGCGTCGCCGGTTGGCGCGGCCGTGGCGCTGCTCGCCGGTGCAGGGGTGGTGAGGTTGGCGTTGTGGGGCATGGTGAAGAGCCGCGGGCTTGCGCGTCAAGCGGCCTGGGGCTGGGTTTGGATTGGGATTGGAGGCTGGATGTGTGACGCGGCCCGCGACGCGTCCAGCACCGGCGCGTCGGGCGGCGTGACGCGCTCCGCTGCGAACGCGGCGGCGATGTCCGCCGCCATCTGCCGCACCAGCACGGGAGCGATGAGATAGCCGTGGCGGAACAGGCCGTTGATGCGCCAGACGCCGTCCGCGCCGCGCCCTGCCATGGGTCGATGGTCGGGCAAGGCCGGGCGCAGCGCGGCGGCAAGCCGCAGCACGCGCGCCTCGCCGAACTCGGGATGCAGGCTGTAGAGCGCGCTGCCCAGCTCCAGCGTGGAGCGCAGTGTGGGGGGGCCGGCGTCTTCGCTGTCGAGCTCGGTGGCGCCGACGATGAACTGGCTGCCGGGGCGCGGCGCGACGTAGAGGGCGTAGCGCGGGTGGATGAGCCGCACCGGGCGGCGCAGGCTGATGCCGGGTGCGAACACCGTGAGCACTTCGCCACGCACGCCGTGCAGGCCGGGCAACTCGCCGCGGCTGCCGACGCCGCGGCAATCCACCGCAAGGTCGAAGCCGTGGCGCGTGCCGTGGGCATCCACCAGCACGGCGGCCTCCACCTGTTCGATGGCCAGGCCCTCGTGCCAGACGCCGCCGCAGGTGGCAAGGCCGGCATCGAGCGCGGCGGCGAGCGCGGCATAGAGTTGGTCATTGGCGAGCTGGCCCTCCTGTGGCAGCAACAGGCCATGTGCAAAGCGTCCGGCCAGCAAGGGTTCGAGCGCGGCGATGTGCGCACCATCCACCGGCTGCATCACGGCTTCGGTCTGCCGCACCGAGGGCTCTGCGGGGGGCAGGCTCGCGGTCGAAAACGGCGTCGCCGCAAGCCCCGCAGGGGCGATTGGCGTGTCCGGCGATCGACCTGCCGGCAAAGGGGCGGTGAGCTGATGGGCGGCAGGTGAGCCCGCCGGCCAATGCGCCCGCAGCAAGGCGGCGTAATGGTCGAGTGCACCGGCGTCGGCTGCATGGGCCACCACCAGCGTGCCCTCGCGGCGGAAGTACACCTCGCGTCCGGTCTGCGCATGCAACTCGGCCAGCCATTGCGGCCAGATGTCGAGCGAAGCCACGCCCAGGGCGTGAATCTGCGCATCGGCCGCCGCGAGTTCGGCCGTGGGCGAGAGCATGGCCGCAGCGGTGGGGCCAGCGCTGCTGCGGTCGGTGCGGGCATGGGCATCGAACAGGCTCACGCGCAAACCTGCGCGCAGCAGCCGCCAGGCCAGCAGGCGTCCCGCCAGCCCCGCGCCGGCAATGCCGATATGCGGCGCCTCCCCCTCCCAACCTCCCCCACCCTTGGGGGAAGTTGGCACAGCGTTGCGCGAAGCAGATTCCCGCGCTCCCTCCCCACCCTGTGGGGAGGGTTGGGGAGGGGCCTCGGCGCGGCGCGGCGTGGCGTTCACAGATAGATCTCGCTTCCAGTCTTGCGGAACTCCTCGGCCTTGCGCGCCAGTTCCTGCTTCAGGTCACCCGCCGCAACTTGCGCCTGCGCCGCGCTGCGGATGTCCTGGCTGATTTTCATCGAGCAGAACTTGGGGCCGCACATGGAGCAGAAATGCGCGGTCTTGGCCGCTTCCTTGGGCAGGGTCTCGTCGTGGAAGGCGCGCGCGGTGTCGGGGTCGAGCGCGAGGCGGAACTGGTCTTCCCAGCGGAATTCGAAGCGGGCGCGGGAAATGGCGTTGTCCCACAACTGCGCGCCGGGGTAGCCCTTGGCGAGGTCGGAGGCATGGGCGGCGATCTTGTAGGCGATCAGCCCCTGCTTGACATCGTTGCGGTCGGGCAGACCCAGGTGCTCCTTGGGCGTGACGTAGCACAGCATGGCGGTGCCGGCCCAGCCGATGTTGGCCGCGCCGATGGCGCTGGTGATGTGGTCGTAGCCAGGCGCGATGTCGGTGGTCAACGGGCCCAGGGTGTAGAACGGCGCCTCGAAGCAGTGCTTCAGTTCCTCTTCCACGTTCACCGCCACCATGTGCAGTGGCACGTGGCCGGGGCCTTCGATCATGACCTGCACGTCGTGCTTCCAGGCGATCTGCGTGAGTTCGCCGAGGGTGTGCAACTCGCTGAACTGCGCCTCGTCGTTGGCGTCGGCAATCGACCCGGGGCGCAGGCCGTCACCCAGCGAGAAGGTGACGTCGTAGGCCTTCATGATGTCGCAGATCTCTTCGAAGTGCGTGTAGAGGAAGTTCTCCTGATGATGCGCCAGGCACCACTTGGCCATGATGGAGCCGCCGCGCGAGACGATGCCGGTCATGCGCTGGGCGGTGAGCGGCACATAGCGCAGCAGCACGCCGGCGTGGATGGTGAAGTAGTCCACGCCCTGCTCGGCCTGCTCGATGAGGGTGTCGCGGAACAGCTCCCAGGTGAGGCCCTCGGCGACGCCGTTCACCTTCTCCAGCGCCTGGTAGATGGGCACGGTGCCGATAGGCACGGGGCTGTTGCGCACGATCCATTCGCGAGTCTCGTGGATGTGCTTGCCGGTGGACAGGTCCATCACGGTGTCGGCGCCCCAGCGGATGGCCCACACCATCTTGTCCACCTCGTCCTCGATGTCGGAGGTGACGGCGGAGTTGCCGATGTTGGCGTTGACCTTGGTGAGGAAGTTGCGGCCGATGATCATCGGTTCGATCTCGGCGTGGTTGATGTTGGCGGGAATCACCGCGCGACCCGCGGCCACTTCCTGGCGCACGAACTCACCGCTGATCTCGTGCCGCATGCCGAACCAGGTGCCGCGGTGCTGGCCGCCGTTCTGCTGCAGCGCTTCGGGCAACTGGGCGCGCAGCAGGTTCTCGCGCAGCGCGATGTACTCCATCTCGGGCGTGACGATGCCGCGCCGGGCGTAGTGCATCTGGCTGACGTTGGCCCCGGCCTTGGCGCGGCGCGGCGCCGGCGGCTGGGCGAAGCGCAGCGCGGCGGTGGCCGGGTCGCGGGCGCGCTCGCGGCCGAAGGCGCTGGTCGGGCCAGTGAGCTGCTCGGTGTCGCCGCGCGCGGCGATCCAGGCCTCGCGCAGTTTGGACAGGCCGGCGCGCACGTCGATGGCGGCCTGCGGGTCGGTGTAGGGGCCGGAGGTGTCGTACACCCGCAGCGGGGTGTTTTTCAGCAGCCGCGTGACGCTGGGCGACTCCTGCATCAGGGTGTCGGACAAGGCAATTTCACGCCAGGGCACGCTGACGCCTTGCGGGCCTTCGGTATAGACCTTGCTCGAGGCCGGAAACGGGGTGCGGGTGATGCGGCTGGACAGGCGCTCGGGGTCAACGGCGCGGCGGACTTCGGACATGGTGGCCTCCTGGGGATGGTGGGCCTGCCGAAGCGCCTGGGTTTGCGGCCTGGCGACTTGGTTTCCTACGCGGGGATGGTCCCGATCAGGTTCAGCGGATTTCGCGATCGTGCGATCTCAGCCAGGCAACTTCCGATGCAAGGCACTCCGACAAGCTGCGTCAAGTATAGGCCGCGCCGGGCTGGACCTGCACAACGACCGCGCCACTCCCGCGGGTTCGCGCCCCACGGGTCAGAACCCTGAACCCGGCTGTTGCAGAAAGGCGCGCTCTTCCGCGCTGCTGGCACGGCCGAGGATGGCGTTGCGATGCGGAAAACGGCCGAACCGGGCCACGATGGCGTGGTGGCGTTGGGCGAAATCGAGAAAGTCGTCGAAGCGCGCACGGTCGGCCTGCGGCGCGGTGTCGCGCAGCGCGGTGAACAAGGCCACCGACTGCTGCTGCGCCGCAAGCTCCTCGGCATGCTCGAGCGGCAGATACACGAACACGCGCTCGATGGGCCACAGGCGTGCATCGTCCCCGGCGTCCACCATCGCCAAGGCCTGGCGCAGGGCTTGCGCGTCCGTGGCGAAGGCCTGTGGCGAGGCGCGAAACAGATTGCGCGGGCATTGGTCCAGCAGCAGGATGAGCGCGAGGGCGCCGCGCGGGGAGCGGGCCCAGCTCGCGAGTGCACCCGCGGCCGCCAGCACCTGCAGGGCGCCGAAACGGGCGCGGATCTCGGCATCCAGTGCGGCATCCTTGCCGAACCACAGCGCACGGCGTGACACCCAGGTCGCCTGGACGTCGTGCGCCGCCTCGCCAAACCAGTAGCGCAGCAGTTCAGCGGCTTGCTCGGGCGGATCGACTTGCGGCATGACCGGAGCCTCAGACCGCTTTGGGCGCGACCGGGTAGAGCCGGCGCGTAATCCATGTTCCGGCCGTCAGCGCCGACATGGTGCCCAGCAGCACGCCGATTTTGGCGGCATCGAATTCCTGCGCATCGGCATGGAAAGCCAGACTGGCGATGAACAAGGACATGGTGAAGCCGACGCCGCAAAACGCCGCCACCGGAGCCATCAAGCGCCAGGAATAGCCACGCGGCAGGCCATCGGCCAGCCAGGCCACCACACCCACGCCTGCGAGAATGCCGACAGGTTTGCCCAGCAGCAGCCCCAGCGCCACGCCCCAGGTCACGCCATGTCCCAGCAAGGCCAGGCCCGCTGCTCCGAGCGCCACGCCGGCATTGGCCAGCGCGAACAGCGGCAGCACCAGCCAGGAGACGTAGGGTGCGAGTCCATGTTCGACCGCAGCCCCGGCGCCGCCCGCACGGGTTTGCGGCAGCAGCAAGCCGGTGAGCACGCCGGCAACGGTGGCATGAATGCCCGACTTGAGCACGAAGATCCACAGCAGCGCACCGAACAGCAAGTAGGGCCAGGCGCGACGCACGCCGAAGCCTTGCAGCAGCACCATGAACAGCGCGGTGGCCACCGCGGCAGCCAGCATGGGGCCGGAGATTTGCGCGGTGTAGAACGCGGCGATGATGAGCACCGCGCCGAGATCGTCGAGCACCGCCACCGCGGTGAGGAACACCCGTGCCTGCGGCGGCAGGCCGCGTGCCAGCAGGGCCATGAGGCCGAGCGCGAAAGCGATGTCGGTGGCCGCCGGAACGGCCCAGCCGGCCAGGGCCGCCGCGTCGCCAAGGTTGAGTGCGACGAACACCAGTGCCGGCACCACCATGCCGCCGAGTGCGGCAGCCACCGGCAGGGCGCGGGCACGCGAATCCGCCAGGGCGCCGAACAGCCATTCGCGCTTGATCTCGATACCCACCTGCAGGAAAAACAGCGCCATGAGCGCATCGTTGATCCACAGCAGGTTGCTCTCCACCAGGTGCAGCGGGCCGAGATGCACGCCCCAGGTGGTTTGCAGCAGTTCCTGCCAGAGGACAGCCAGCGGACTGTTCATCAGCACCAGGCCGAGCACCGCACTGGCCGCCAGCAGCAGGCCGGAGCGGGCGGCGGCTTCGCTGGCGTGGTTCGCTGCTTTGACGGTGCTCACGTCCTGAAACCTTCGATCTGCTTCTGGGCACATGCCAAGCACCCGTCATAGGCCCGTTGCGCGGTGCGCGACAGGCACAAGGCCTCAGCCCTTGGCGTGTTGGCCGTAGCGCTGGGCGCTGGCGCTGATTTCGGCGCGGGCCGCTTCGACGCCGGCCCAGCCCTCGGTCTTCACCCACTTGCCGGTCTCGAGATCCTTGTAGTGGTTGAAGAAATGCTCGACCTGCCGGAGCAGTTCCGGCGCCAGGTCCTCGGGTTTGTGGATGTTGCGGTACATGGGCAGCAGCTTTTCAACCGGCACGGCGATGAGCTTGGCGTCGGGGCCGGCCTCGTCGGTCATCTTCAGCATGCCCACGGGGCGGCAGCGCACCACGCAGCCGTGCACCAGGGGAATGGGGGTGACCACCAGCACATCCACCGGGTCGCCGTCTTCGGACAGGGTCTGCGGGATGTAGCCGTAGTTGCACGGGTAGTGCATGGCCGTCGCCATGAAGCGGTCGACGAACAGGGCGCCGCTGGCCTTGTCGACCTCGTACTTCACCGGCGAGGCACCCGCCGGAATTTCGATGACCACGTTGAAATCGTCGGGCAGGCTTTTGCCTGCGGGAACGTGAAGCAAGCTCATGGGATGTTCACCTGGGTGGAAGAGAAAAAAACGGCCGCGTGCGCCACACGCACACGGCCCTGCTCAGGGCTTTGCCGCAGTCGTGGGCGGATTGCCGGGAGGCGTGACCGGGGTTTGCGAGGTGTTCTTGTAGATGCCCTGCAGTTGCTGCGGCGTGATGATGTTGAACAGGGTCACCACCTTCTTCACGCCCGACACCGCACTGGCCACGGCGCTGGCCTGATCGGCCTCGGCCTGGGTGACGATGCCCTGCAGGTACACCACACGCGCCGAAGTTGTGATCTTGAAGGCCTGCGAGTACAACTGCTTGTCGTCGATGAACGAGGCACGGACCTTGGAGGTGATGAAGGTGTCTTCGGCCTGTTCGCTCAGGGTGGAATTGGGTCCGACCACGACCTCGTCGAGCACGGCCTTGACATTGGGGATGTTGGCCACGATCTGCTGCACCTGCTGCTTGTAGGCCTCGGTCGGCACCTGGCCGGTGATCAGCACCTGCTGGTTGTAGCAATTGACGCTGACGTTGCCATTGCCGCGCAGGGCGTTGCTGATCTGCGATGCCGCCTTGACCTGAATGGTCTGGTCTTCGAGCTGGGCGCCGGTGGTGCGGCGATCGGTCGCCACCAGTGCAGCACCACCCACGGCGGCCGCTCCCAGGACGAAACAGCCCTGCAACTGGGTGGCGGCAAGGGCGCCCATGAGCACCAGGCCGGCGCGGGACAGGGGCATCCTGCGAGAGACGCGGCCCGCATGGCGGCGTGCGGCGTTGAACCATGTACGGGATTGAAACGTTGTGCGGTCAGTCATTGGAATCCTCCGGGTCGCCCATCAGTGTCCAGTCTACGCCGTCACAAATGCAGTGCAGCATGAGCAGGTGCACCTCCTGGATGCGGGCGGTACGCCCGTGCGGCACGCACAGGTGCACGTCCTGCTCGCGCAGCATCGCGGTCAACTGGCCGCCGCCCTTGCCGCTCAGACCCACCACCAGCAGGTCACGGTCCTGCGCGGCACGCACGGCCTCCAGCACGCTGGGCGAATTGCCGCTGGTGGAAATGGCCACCAGCACATCGCCCGGCTGTCCCAGGGCGCGCACCTGGCGCGAAAACACCTGGTTGAAGCCGAAGTCGTTGGCCAGGGCGGTGATGACGGACGTGTCGGTGGTCAGTGCAATGGCTGCGAGCTCCATGCGTTCACGCTCGAAGCGGCCGACCAGCTCAGCGGCGAAATGCTGCGCGTCGGCGGCCGAGCCACCATTGCCGCAGACCAGAACCTTGCCGCCGTTGCTCACCGCATTGGCGATGCAGGCCACGGCCTGCGCCACGGGCCCGGCCATCAAGGCGGCTGCCTGCTGCTTGAGTTCTGCGCTTTCGTGAAACTGCTGTTGGATGCGTTGTTCAAGCATGGTTGGAGCACCAGAAAAATACCGAGGCCTCCATTATTCCCCGGGCTCGGAGGATTGGGGGGATGCAAGCCATGCGCCGGCATCGGCATCGGCTTGCCGGGGCTGGCCCAGTTGCCCGCGGTTCAGGCCGGCAGACAGGTCAGCCTTCAGCCATCGGCATCGAAGGCGTCGCGAATCCAATGCAGTTGTCCGCCGTCGATGGCGACGACGTCGAAGCGGCAGGCGACCTCGGCGGGCAGGCGCATGAGGTAATGCCGCGCGGCCAGCAGGATGCGGGCGCGCTTGCGCGCGTCCACACTGGCCGCGGCGCCGCCGAAGGCCGTGCTGGCGCGTGCGCGGACCTCCACGAACACCAGCACATCTCGGGGATCACGGGCGATGATGTCGATCTCGCCGCCGCGCACCCGATAATTGCGCTGCACCAAGTGCAGCCCCTGCCGCTGCAGGTAGTTCCAGGCCGCATCTTCCGCCAGGGCGCCCACCTGCCCTGGCGGGGGTGTGGCGGGCTTTGCCGGGTCTTGCCTCATGTCGTCCACATCCTCCATGCCCATGTCCTCATCGCCAGCGGGCCACGGCGCCTCTGCGGCACTGGCCGCGGCGCGGCAATTATGCGCGGGCCAGTCGCTGCCACCAGGCTGTCTGCTCGTGGTGGCCACGCCCATTGGCAACCTGGCCGACATCAGCCTGCGCGCCCTGGCCATGCTGGACCGCTGCGACCGGGTGGCCGCGGAAGACACGCGCATGGCGCAGCGCCTGCTGCAAGCCCATGGCCTGGCCAAACCCCTGCTGCGAGCGGACCGCCACCGCGAGCAGACGGCTGCCGCCGAGATGTTGCCGCTGCTGGCCGCCGGGCAGCGCGTGGCCTATGTGAGCGACGCCGGCACACCCGGCATCAACGACCCCGGCGCGGTGCTGGTGCGTGCCGCGCGCGCGGCCGGCCATGCGGTGATGGCATTGCCCGGCGCCAGCAGCGTGACGACGGCGCTGAGCGCCTCGGGCCTGGACCTGGACGCCGGCTACACCTTCGCCGGCTACGTGCCGGCGACGCGGCAGCAACGGGCGGCCTTTTACCGCGAGGCGCTGGCATCGCCGCGCGCCTGGGTGTGCTTCGAGGTGCCGCATCGCCTGGTTCAAAGCCTGGAGGAACTGCGGCAACTGGCAGCCCTCCTGCCCCAGCCGCCAAACGTGATCCTGGCGAAGGAATTGACCAAACAGTTCGAAGCCATCGTGCAGGGCAGCCCGGCCGTGTTGCTGGACTGGCTGGTGGCGGATGCGCGGCGCATGCAGGGCGAATTCGTGCTGGTGCTGCAAGCCGCCGCCAGCGCCGAACCGATGGACGCGCAGGCGCAGCGCTGGCTGTTGCGCCTCGCCCGTGAGCTGCCGGCCTCGCGCGCCGCCGCCGTGGTGGCCGAGATGCTGGGCGCCGACCGCAAAACGCTGTATCGCTGGCTGCTGGCACAGCCGGGGAGCCAAGCAGAAGGCGACTGAGCTGGCAGATCGTTCGTGCGTCACGCGACAGTGCGCAGGCACTGCGAATACCAATCAGCGCACTCGGTGCTTGCCGGCTTGCAAGCCGGCAGATCGTTCGCCGCGCACGCGGGCGTGCGCAGGCACGCCCGCTGGTCGCGTCTTACCGCATCGTGATGACGCGGTTGCGGCCCTGGCGCTTGGCTTCGTAGAGGCTGTCGTCGGCTTCGGTCAGCACGCGCACGACTTCGTCCTGCGGGCCTTGTAAACCGCCGATGCCGATGCTCAGGGTGATGCGTAAACTGCGCTCGGACACCAGGAAGGGGCGCTGCGCGACGCGTTGGCGCAGCACGTCCATCGCGGCGCTGGCGGCCTGGGTGTCCAGACCCGGCAACATGATGAGGAACTCCTCGCCGCCCCAGCGTGCCACCCAGCCGCCGCGTGGCACGCCCTGGCGCAGCGTGCTGGCCATCTGGCGCAGCACGGCGTCGCCGGCGGCGTGACCGTATTCGTCGTTCACCAGCTTGAAGTGGTCGAGGTCGCACAGCGCCAGGCTGAACGACGGACCGCCACGGCGCATGGCCTGCAGCGCTTCGTCCAGGCGCAACTGCGCGGCGCGGCGGTTGAGCAGGCCGGTCAGGCCATCGGTATACGCCTGCGCCAGCAAGGTGTCGCGCTGGTTGCGGTCGTGCAACACACGGGCGAACCAGGCAGCCAGGAGCTCAGCGTATTGGCGGTCGGCTGGATCGAATGCGTCACCCTGCGGGGCATCGCCCAGAAGCAGCAGGCAACCCAGGGTCTGGTGCGCCTGCACCAGGGGCAGACGGATCACGGAGCGCACGCCGGCCGTCGCCGCGAGGCTCGGATGCAGGCTGGTGTCGGCAATCCACAAGGCGCCGTTCTCATGGTCGTCGCAGGCACACAGCGGGTGGTTGGCCGACAGGGTCTGGCCCTGGCGGAAGCGTCCATGCAGATCCTGCACGTACAACATGTGGCACTCGTCGCCCAGGCGCAGGCAGATGATGGCTGCCTGCATGTCGAGGGCGTCGCGTCCCTGGGCCAGCATGTAGGAGATGACATCGCCGGCCTCGGTGCCCTGATCGTCCGCGCTCGAGCCCGTCGCCAGCTGCCACAGGGTTTGCAGGCGCTGCGATTGGCGCTCGACCGCGCGCAGCAAGTTCTCGCGCTCGCTCACGTCGATGGCCAGGCCATGGATCACCTTCTGGCCCTGTGCCGTGGTTTCCGCGTGCTCGGCCAGTGACAACCAGATGGTTTCACCCTGTGCGCCACGCGTCCAGACCAGACGGCGTTCACCTCGATTGCGGGATTTGGCCTGGCCAGCGGCATCGGCCACCGGAGTCTCGCCGACGGTGTTGAACAGCTCGTCCCATTCACGCCCGATCAGGCGGCGCACCGGACGCTGCAGCATGCGCGCGAAGCTGGAGTCGACCGCCACCAGCACGCTGTCGTGCAGGGAGCGGGTGTAGGTGCCCGCCTGGGCCGCTTCAAGCAGGGTTTTTTCGCGGTTGCGGGCAAAGCGGCGCATGTGCTCACGGTTGCGCACGAGTTGGCGCAACAAGGCGTCGATCTCGGCCACGCCGCTGCTGGGCAGTTCCTCGGCCCGCACGAAATCCATTTGTCGGCGGATGCGAACCATGCGCCGCACGAACTTGCGCAACAACAAGGTGTAGGCCGCAATCAGCAGGACGAGCATGCCGCCGAGGGCGAACAGCGGGCCACGAACATCGGCCCACCACATCTGCAGCACCTCATCGTGCGTGTAGGACAGGAACGCGACGATCGGGAAATCGTGCAGCCGCGCCCACGCTCCCTCGCGCAGCTCGCCGTCGGCAGTCTTGCCGATGTAGATACCCCGCGGCGCACCGCCAGCGCGTTGCAACGCCCGAACCAACGCCCCTTTGGCGGGTTGGTGGTAGATGGAAATGAGACTGGCTTGATCGGGATAACGGCTGATCAGCCAGCCATCGGTGCGCAGCAGGCCCATGGCCACGCCGGGCTGCATCGGCAAACCGCGCCACAGGGCCTGCTGACGCTCCAGCAACATGCTGGTTTGCACCACGAAGCGCACCTGGCCGTCGGTGCCGCGCACGGCGTAGCGCAGCGGAATGAACCACTGCTTGAGCAGCAGCCCGTACTGGGGTCGACCAATGCTCAGACCGTGCGAGGCCAAGGCAAGCTTGAAATCGTCGTGATAGGCGGCGTAGCCAGGCGCCTGCAGCACATTGGGCAGGCTGCTCGCTTGGCGGCTGGCCGTGCTGGCGAGCATTTGCCCGTCAGGGCTGAACACTGTGGCGCCCCCCAGCTCGGGATGACGCGTCTTGAAGGCTTGCAGGGTGATGAACATGCCCACCGGGTCCTGCAGGGCACCACGGTTTTGCAGGGTGTCACCGAGTTGCTGCAAATCGTCCTGAATGCGCAGAAACGTGGTTTGGGCATTCACCGCCAGCAGCGTCGCCGTCAATTCGCTGCGCTGTTCCAGGTCGTGCCGGGTGCTTTCCCACGACGACCACAACCAGAGCCCCACCAGCATGGCAAACAGGCCCGCGGCCGACACCAGCAGCCGCCAGCCCAGGCGCGCCAAGGTTGGCGCGGAGGGCTTGCGGATCGCGGCTGCACGGGCATCCGCCCGGGAGGCGGTTGGCAGCAGCGGCAGGGTGGCGGGGTCGTCCATGAATCTCGGTGAGTAGGCGGTGAGCCCTGGCCGCAGGATGCGGCGAGGGCACAGCGTCAGTGGTTTCCATTATGGGGACGATCCAACGGCGAATCAGCCTGTTTGTCGAAGGAAATGCAGAGCTGTGTGAACTGGTTCACGAAAGTCACAGTTTGTTAAGGCGTGGCCTCGGCCTGTGCGATCATGACTCCGCACAAGCCCGATTTCAAACCCTGTCACGTCGCAACACGGGCCACATTCCAGCCTGCTGACGCCTCGCCCGTGTCCACAGCTTCCAGCAAGCCCCGGGCCGAATCAGCCCGTAGCCATCGCCCATGTCCGCCAAGCCACCCGCGCCGCATCCCCCCGTGCATCCCCCCGTGCATCCTGCCGCGCAACAGCCGGGACCGGCCGGCGCCGGCTGGGCTTCCAGCCTCGACCTGCGCTACACCGCAGCGCTCGGGCGCTGCAGCGGCCACGCGCAACACCGTGGCGCGGTGCGGGTGCTGGCGGCGCTCTACCCCGAAGGGCCCGAGGTTTGCCATCATGTGCTGGTGCATCCGCCCGGCGGCCTCGTGGGCGGCGACCGCATCGACATCGATCTGAGCGTGCAGGCGCAGGCGCATGCGCTCGTCACCACACCGGGGGCGACCCGCTTCTACCGCAGCCTGGGCCAGCC
The DNA here is from genome assembly GCA_028871675.1 of Betaproteobacteria bacterium. Classification (GTDB taxonomy): domain Bacteria; phylum Pseudomonadota; class Gammaproteobacteria; order Burkholderiales; family Burkholderiaceae_C; genus Thiomonas_A. The sequence goes on along the minus strand of JAGWMO010000032.1, from coordinate 8,391 downwards.
GGCGGAGCAGAAAGTCCAGGCGCATGTGCGCGCCGGGGGGCGGCTGGAGTGGCTGCCGCTCGAAACCCTGGCCTTCGATGCCTGCCTGGCGGAAAACCGCGCCGTGTTCACGCTCGAACCCGGGGCCGAAATGATGGGCTGGGACCTGCTGGCCCTGGGTCTGCCCGCCGCCGGCAAGCCGTTCCGGCAAGGGCATATCGTGCAGCACCTGGAACTGCCCGGCGTGTGGCTGGAGCGCGGCCGCATGGCCGCCGCCGACAAGGCCTTGCTGCAAAGCCCTGGCGGCCTGGACAGGCACGCGGCCATGGGCACCCTGTTCTTTGCAGCCGGCAGCCCGATCGATGCCACGCGTCGCGACCTGCTGCTGGATGCAGCGCGCCTGATCGCACAAGCCCAGGCGAGCACCTTCGCGCAAAACCGTCAGTCCGCCGGCCCGCGAAGCCAGTTGACCTTCGTGCCGCCCAAGCCTGTGCATGCAGGTTTGGAGCCACGGGACGCAGCCCCCCATGGGCCCATTCCATCCGGGACATCCGGGAAACCCGACGCCGACGCTACAGGCTTTGGTGCGCTCTCATGCGGCGCCACTTCACCGCACGCGCAAGTGGTGGTGGTACGGGTGGTGGGGCATCGCATCGAGCCCATCGCCGCGCTGCTGCGCGCGGTGTGGTCCGCATGGCGCCCCATCGCCTGGGGCTTGCCACCATGCCCGCCACGGGTGTGGGCCACGTGACCGCGTTTCGGCTCCCTGCCGAGGAGCGCTCCGCGGTGGCTGCTGCCCTCATGCATAGCCTTGAGACTGGCGAGAAAGATTCCGTTGCTGAGGCCTGGCCCTCGGAACGGCTACGCCGACGGGCAGAACTTCGCGCCTGGGTCGTGCGAGCGACAATCTGGTCGGAGGTTCGCGCGCGCATGAACGCAATGTGACCCGGTTCGGGTGCGACCGCTGGTTGGGCATCGCTCAGAGCGATTTCGTCAGAAACTCGGTTTGCACGCGACTTGCCTCATCGAACAGCTCGCTTGGGCAGTAGAGCAGCCCGAAATGCCCACCAGCAATGTCGTACCACTGTTTGGGTCCGGGAATGAGTTCGTAGGCCTGTCTGGCGACCGAGTAGCTGGCATGCACCATCTCGTCCTCGGGCGCGACCATCAACAGCGTGGGCGCCTTGACGAAGGGGGCGCACAGCGCCGGGTGGTAAGGCACGCTCGTTGCCGGCAGCACCCGCGTGGCACTGTTGATCCAGTGAGTGCCAGCGCGGCCTCCGTAGTCGATGAACCAGCGGAACGCCTGGATCGGCTTGAGGAGCGACGGCGTGCCGACTTGGTCGAAGGAGACAACGGGCATGGGACCCACCGTCGTCTCGGGTGACCCACGAACATCACCCCGCGAAAGGATCTCTTGGATGTGGTCGAAATTGGCCCTGCCCGGCTCGACTGCTGGCGGCTCCGCACCGAATACCGGACATTGTGCGACGATGGCCTTGACTCGCTGTTCGATCGCGCCGACGACGATGACCTGGCCGCCGGTGTAGCTGTCGCCCCAGAGTGCGATTCGCTCGGGATCGATTTCGTCCAGTCTTGCGGCAAAGTTCACCGCATCACGGTAGCCTCGGCATTGAATCCAGGGATTGATCTCCTGGCGTGGCTCGCCGTCGCTCCTTCCGAAGTTCCGGTGGTCGTAGAGCAGAACCGCCAGGCCGGCACGGGAAAACGCCTCCGCATATTTGTCCGCCACCATGGTCACCGTGGCTGACGTTCCATGAGCCATGATGACGACCGGCAGCCTCTTGGTCTGCGACTCCGGCAAGAACAGCAGTCCTCGAAGCGTCGCCCCTTCGGACGGAAACTCAACATTCTTGATCATGGACCAACCCCCGATGATCTGCGCATGATGGCCTCGTTCTTCTGCGGACTCCAGCGAAATGATGTCCTGCGGGCAGTTTATGCAACTGTGTGCCGTTTGTCGCCACGCCAGGCAGGCAGGCTACTGTGTCGCTGTTGTGTGTCCGCTCAGGCGCGTTGCTGGGCATCGTATGCCTCTCATGCGGCACCAGCGTCCAGGAACTGACGAACGACGGGATTGATGAGCTCCGGGCGGGTGAGCGGTGCCATATGCCCGCCCTCAGGGATGGTGTGAAAGGTCCAGTGAGGACATGCCTTGGCCAATATCGCCACGATCTCGCGAATAGGAAGTCGGGTCGCTGCGTCACTCACCACCAGCGTTCTCGCAGGCAGCTCCTTCCATTCCTCAACAGTGGTTTCCTCACCCATGACGGCATCCCACTCGTAGAAGTTCGGTGGCAGTGAGTCCGCGAACGCGGCTCTGCGCTTCTCCGGCATGGTGCTCCAGGATCCATCTCCGAGCCAGTAGTCGGCAAAGCGCTCTGCGACCTTCGCCCAATCACCCAACGCGCCGAAGCACTTGACGTGATCGCGCAAGCTTCGAGACTCCAAGAACGCCTGCGTACGGCCGCCCTGCTTGAGCAGATAGAAGGGGTTCGGTTCAACAAGGATCAAACTGCCTACACGCGGCCCGAGAAGTCCTGCGGTCTTCAGCGCAACCGAGCCACCGAACGAGTGGCCGACAAGATGGATGGGGGCGTTCAGTTCTTCACACAACGCCAGGACCAGCTGCGCTTGTGCATACAACGACTGCGGCGCGGTGCCGGGCCACGGTGTCGTTTCCCCATAGCCGAACAGGTTGATGGCAAGGACTCGGTAGCGGTCCTTCAACACCTCGGTCAGCGCCCGCCACTGTCGGTTGGCACTCACCGAGCTATGAATCAGGACAACCGCTTGCCCTTGCCCATCGTCGGTATGATCGATTCGCAGACTTCCCTTCGAGAGCACTGGCATCTTTGCCTCCCACGAATCAGCGCAGCACCATGTACGACGCTCAATATTTGAGGGCACCCGCGTGTGGAAGTGGGCGAGGCGCGCTGTAGCACGTCGGGTGCAACCAAGGGTTGGGCGTCACGTGCTCGGATGTTGGACTGGCGACAAGAGGTTTGCGTCTCGCGCCAGCAGCCACTGACCACCGACGCGCCGCAGAACTGTGAGCGTATGCCCGGCGCGCTCGATCGGCTGGATCGCCCCTGGTGGCATGACGGTGATGGAGAGTTTGGTCCACAAGTAGGCCATGTTCCCCGAGACATGAATTTCCTGAATTTCCGACATGCCCTCGAACTTTGGGCGCTGGCTGCCGGCCGGCACCCGAGATAGCTCGGCGAATTCTGCTTTTCGCATGGGCGGCCGACCAGGCGCGAGAAAGACGACATCGTCTGTCATGAGACCCAGCACGGTGTCGACATCGCCGGCGCTGGTTGCAGACTGCCATGTTTGGACAAGCGCGCGGATTTGCTCTTCGTCGCTCAACATGCCGACCTCACTGGCGTGACGCAAAAATTATGAATTTTCCTCTATAAATACACTTTTATATTTTTATAAATACATATTATTTGTAACATCATGCAATATGTGAAGCGCACAGCCGAACGCCACAAGTGAAGCAATCGCAAGCATGGCGTCCGGTGCAGTGATTTGTCAGGCTACAACGGGTGAAGCTATGGGGTCAATTCCGTCAGCAACTGCACCGAGAGCAGCGCTTCCGGCGAGTCTGGCTGGCTAGCGAATAGCACTCGCCACTCCGCGTTGCCATTCTCGTAGGCCGTCCGCGCCCCATAAGCGGCCATGTCCGCGTACTCGATCTGCAAGATGACCGTACCAGTGTCGGGGCCAGGAACGGTGTTGCGGAACAGGCGCACCCCCTGGGGCATAACCGGGCTCTGGAACTCGGGGCCAGCAGCCTGTGCGAGTTTCGCCATGAAATCTTGCATCCGGCCTGGTTTGACCTCGTATGTAAAGACAGCGAGAACAGCCATGGTTTCTTCTCCCCTGTTGCAGAACTCGCCCCCGGCGGTCTGCTGTTTGCGGTCAACGCTTGATCTCAGCCGGCCCCGAAGCCGTATGCCTGATCGGCACAAACGATGATAGACACTAGATACGGACGGCTGCGCCAGCCAGGCATACGGCCTTGGGGGCTCGGCTTGAGTGAGGGGTCGGCAACGCTGCACGTGCTGATGGTAGACTAGTCAGCGCACTAGTCATTGTGGAGTACCCTATGCAGAAATGGCCCATCCAAGACGCCAAGGCGCGGTTCAGCGAGTTTCTGGAGACTTGTTTGGCCGAAGGGCCGCAGATGGTGACGAAGAGGGGTTCTGAGGCGGCTGTACTTGTTCCTGTGGATGAGTGGCGGCGCTTGAAGGCTGCGGCTCGACCCTCGCTCAAGCAACTCCTGCTCTCTGACCAGGGGCGCGCCGACCTTGCCCTTCCAAGCCGAGGCCACGCTCGCAGACGCGCGCCAGTCCCCGCAAGGTGAGCTTGATGTACCTGCTTGACACCAACGTCGTTTCCGAGCTTCGCAAGCCGAAGCCGCATCGCGCCGTGCTGGCATGGTTTGCAGGTCTCGAGGACATGCAACTTCACCTCTCTGCGGTGACCATAGGCGAGATTCAGGTTGACATTGAACTGACTCGCGAGCAGGACGAGGCGAAGGCCGCAGAAATTGAAGCGTGGTTGGAGATGGTGGCCACTTCGTACAACGTGCTTCCGATGGACACAGCGGCCTTCAGAGCTTGGGCCCAGCTCATGCATCGAAAGTCCGACACGGTGTATGAGAATGCCATGATCGCCGCAACAGCGAAGATTCACGGTCTGACGGTTGTGACCAGAAACGTGGCTGACTTCAAAGCTTTTGGCGTACCGCTGCTCAACCCGTTCAAGGCCTAGGCAACCTTACGCGCCGAGCGCCGCATACTCGCTTTGCGCTGCCCAGCAAAGGAAGGGGCTGCGCGCTTTTGCGCAGTCCCGCTTGACCGCCGGGTTAGGCAGCACTCGGCCACTTGATCTCGACCTTGCGATTCTGCGCAAGGCAGTCTCTGAGGTAGAGATTGATGAGACTCTGGTACGGGACGCCTGCTTCGGTGGCCATGCTTTTGAAGTACTGAACCACATCCTCGGAGAGGCGCATGGTCACGGACTTCTTGAGCTTTGACGCATACGGATTCCGACGTGACTTCATCTTGGACAGGTCGTATTCAGCCTTCATGCCATTCACCTCGGTAGTACTGAGCTTCGTTCTCCGTAGCCTTACGCGCCGAGATGATGCGGATGACGTCTCCGTCTTCTCTCTCGCAGTGGCATACCAGGAGAAGCCTGGCGTCCGAACTCATGCCCAACAGAAGGAAGCGATCCTCATCGACAGAGTGCTCTTCGTCGAAGAACTGAACAGCGAAGTCGTCATAGAAAACGGTCTTGGCCACCTCAAAGGTGACCTTGTGCTTCTTGGCGTTTGACGCTGCCTTGGCGGGATCCCAATCGAATCGCATGCATACATTGTATGGAAGATGCGACGACGGTCAACCCGGGCGGCTTTGGTGCTGCCTAACGCTGAAGCTCAGCCGCGCGGCTTTTCCGCGTCGGCTGCAGCGCCTTGTTAGACGGCCGCCCCACCTACTGGTGGCCACCCGCACCAGCCGCATCAATGCCCTGAGAGGGTTCTGCCGGGAATTCGGCCTCGTCATACCGCAAGGCTCACGCACCGGCGTCGAAGCCATCGCCAGGTTATTGGCCGATCCATCGTCCAGCATGCCTGACCTGATCCGCGGCTCGATGAGGCTGCTCGTCGAGGAGACCGCTATCTGAGGATGCTGCTGACCCACGGAGCGCGAGCGGTGCTGCGATCGGCCGTCGTGGCCAGACAGGCAGGCCGACAGGTTGATGGCCTCAAGGAGTGGGCACTCAGTGTGCAAGGCCGGACCAACCACAACAAGGCCGCCTGCGCGCTGGCCAACAAGCTGGCACGCATCTGCTATGCGGTGCTGCGGGACCATGAGCCCTATGACAGGCTCAGTGTCCGGGAGGAGAACAGGACGACGAACCGCACGGCGTAAGAGGTGGCAAGTTGAGTAAGAAAGATACAACCACCCGGCGTTTGCGAAGAGACTGATCGCCCATCATGGCTCAAACGATTGCATCCTCACGGACTGACGCCGATAACTCTGCCGGCACCCAAGCTGCCGCTTGTAACGATTGGCGCGCCGTGAGCAGATTCCATGTCGGCACGGGTCACACAGAACCCACATCAGATGCCGGATATACGACCGCACGCAATTCCGAAAAGCCACAACTATCGGTCAGGTTTCTTGCTTTGGGGGGGAGGCCATATAGGAAGGGTTGGCCGGGAACATTACTGCGCCTCATGTTGGCCAACATTTTTTCATTGACCTTCATGCGCGTTTGAAGTTGTTTGGCGGAGAGATTTCTTTTGCGCATGGTGTCAATTGTGAATTTGTACTCCCACTGGTTGATCCACCCTTTTTCGTAGGCATGTTGTATTGCCTCAGCGTTCATGGACTTCTGATTGTTTTTACGGACGCGCTTGACTGCTTGGAAAATTAAATCGGATGGCAAGCCAATGAATTTCTTGACGCAGCAGTTACCAACTGTTGCGAACTGGGTGTTTAACTTGTTTTGCAGGATGCAGATTTCGATAATTGGAAAGTGTCCACAAAGGCAAGTTTCGGGTTCCTCTGCTTCGTATATCCCGTTCAATTTCCATTCGAGTTTGGCAATGTCCCAAACCTTGGATTGGGATCGCTTGAGTATCTCCTCCGTCAGTTTGTATTCGGACATGCTCGCTTCTTACCGGCTAACGTAAAGTTGAGGGGCGCCGCGCCTTTGCGGTGTCCCGCTCGAACGACAGATTATGCCTCATACCGCACGAACCCCTTGCTCGGAGACGAGAACGCACGATAGGCCGAGTATTTTCTGTGCGTGCTGTGGAATTTTCAAGAGCTGCTTTTTCCACGGAGCTTCGTCTGGAACGGCTAAAACGAAATGGTGTTTTACGCCATTCATTTGTAGCACCAGTTGGCCAAGTGCCGAATACACGGCTTGCTCTTTTTGGCGAGATGAGTTGCCCTCCACCTCTATAACGAATAGTCCATTTTTCGGATGCTCCGCCACGATGTCTGCGCGGCCAAACTCTGGGTGTGCACCGATGGTTACGCCCAAGCTCAGCAAGGCAGCTTCGGCGATGCCAGCGCGCTCAGCCTTTCCCTGCTTGTGTTGACCACCCTTCGCACGTTCCATTGCGTCAATATCGACGCGAACGCTCCAACCCTCGCTCGGTGGAAAGCGATAAGTAACAAGCCATCTTTTCACCTCAAGTTGATACACGGCTAGACACCTTGTTAAGAGGTATAACGTTGAAGCTGAGCCGCGAGCGGCGGCTTGCCGACGCGAGTCGGCTTGAGCGACTGGTTAGACAGCATGAGCTAGCCGGTCACTCTTTGCATATCGGGGTACACCCATTTCCAGGCGATCTGGGTAGCCGGCACGCCTGGCGCTTGAGGCACAACCTCGTTCGCGAAGAACTGCTCGACATGGCGCAAGTTGTCGGCGACATTCTGTGAGTCGAGTGGGGAAAGGTTGAAGGCGTACTCGTCGTCAACGATCGCGAATGGGTCGGGTGATTCAAGTAAGACCTGCAACCTGTATCCACCCGGCTTCCACGAAAACGACTGCCGAACGTGTGCGTAGACATCTGACATTTCTTGGGATTTCAAGAACGCGTCTGCATCGAAAGGCTGAGCCTGGCGCATGTGCGTCAACTTCTTGACGGAGATGGCGTCGAGTTCGGCCTTGCGCTCCAAGAAGTCCAGACTCTGGAATCGAATGAATCGTTCCTCTACATCCTTCTGGGAAATTTTTATCGCAAGGACGTTCAGCTCCTTCTCGAATGGCACGGCGCCGACTTGTGGATAGTTCATCGTTCCCATGCGTTGGACGATTCCCCGCCAAGAAAAGAATGCCTGCTCCCCGGACTCGTGCGTGACCCGGAGGCGGATCCCAGTTATCACGATGTCTTTGTGCGTTACGGTAAGTGCAACACGCAGATTCAGTATCGGACCGAGGGTAGTAAATCCAATCTCAGGTGACGGTTGAGTGATTACGCGAACTTGTGGCCTAGTCATCCAGCCTCGGATCGCCACAAAGATGGGCGGCAGCCAAGCTAGTGCCCCGACGACGGCAGCAAGATCAGTAAACGACACAACGACTCCTTTTTTTGGTGCGGTCTAACGTTGGAGGTAACCGGACTTGCGCGGCTTTATGCGCAAGTCCGGTTGACCGAAGGGTTGGGCGTTCTCGTCTTCATTTCTGAGCAGAGCGGTCGCGCATAGACTTGTCAAAATGGGCTGCTGCCGGTTCAATGGACACCGACCTAAGCTTCTTGAGCTTTCTCGAACTGTATCGGGCTGACGTAGCCGAGCGTCGAGTGCCTGCGCGTCGGGTTGTAGAAGCGCTCGATGTAGTCGAACACGTCTGACCTGG
>JAGWMO010000031.1:0-39407 GCA_028871675.1 Betaproteobacteria bacterium | reverse complement strand
TATGGTGCGCACCACCGGCTACATCCGCTCGCTGCAGGACCTGGAGAACGCGCCGCTGGCGGCGCGCGGCGGCGTGCCGCTGACCCTCAAGGACGTGGCCCGCGTCCAGTTCGGGCCGGAGCTGCCCAACAGCGCCGCCGACCTCAACGGCGAGGGCGCGGTGGTCGGCGGCATCGTGATGATGAACCAGGGCTCGAACGCCGCGGCCATCATTCAGCATGTCGAGGACAAGATCCGCGCCATCCAGCCCTCGCTGCCGCCCGGGGTGAAGATCGTCACCACCTACAGCCAGGCGCCGCTGATCCAGCGCGCCATCCACACCCTCACCGGGAAGCTGCTGGAAGAGTCGCTGATCGTCGCCCTGGTGTCCTTCCTGTTCCTGCTGCGCGCGCGCTCGGCGCTGGTGGCCATCGTGTCGCTGCCGCTGGGTATCCTCGCCGCCTTCCTGGTGATGTGGGCGCAGGGCATTCCAGCCAACATCATGTCCCTGGGGGGCATCGCCATCGCCATCGGCGCGATGACCGACGCCGCGATCGTGATGATCGAGAACATGCACAAGCATATGGAGCAGGATCCCAGAGCCGATCCGTGGATGAAGGCGCGGGTGGCGGCGTCGGAAGTCGGGCCGGCGCTGTTTTTTTCGCTGCTGATCATCGCAGTGTCCTTCCTGCCGGTGTTCGCGCTCGACGGCGAGGAGGGCAAGCTGTTCCGGCCTCTGGCCTTCACCAAGACCTATGCCATGGCCGCTGCCGCCATCCTGTCCATCACCCTGGTGCCGCTGCTGATGGCCTGGTTCATTCGCGGGCCGATCCGCCCCGAGGGGAAGAACCCCTTGAACCGGATGCTGATCTGGCTCTACCGCCCCTTGATCCACGGCGTGCTGCGGGCTCCCTGGGTGGTCATCGCTCTGGCCTTCGTCGCCGTGGCCAGCCTGTATTTCCCCTGGAAGCACCTCGGCTCGGAGTTCATGCCGCCCTTGAACGAAGGCACCCTGCTGTACATGCCGGTGTCGCAGGACCCGTCGATCTCCATCGGCCAATCCGCCGCGATCCTGCAGCAGACCGACCGCATCATCAAGACCTTCCCCGAGGTGCAGAGCGTGTTCGGCAAGGCGGGCCGGGCACAGACCGCGACCGACCCGACGCCGATCTCGATGTTCATGAGCGTGGTCAACCTCAAGGACCGCAGCACCTGGCCCCCCGGCATGACCACCGCCAAGCTGATCGAGACGATGAACCAGGCGCTGCAGATTCCGGGGGTGTCGAACACCTGGACCCAGCCGATCAAGGGTCAGGTGGACATGCTGACCACCGGCCTGCAGACGCCGCTGGGCATCAAGGTCACCGGCAGCAATCTCGACACGCTGAACCGCCTGGGGCAGGAGATCCAGGCGGCGCTGCAAACCGTGCCGGGCACCCAGAACGCCTATGCGGCACGGGCCACCGGCGGGCGCTACATCGTGGTCGACACCAACCGGCTGGCCGCCGCGCGCTACGGCCTTTCGGTGGCGGACGTGAACCGGCTGGTCGAGACCGCCATCGGCGGGCAGATGCTGTCCACCGCCGTCAACGGCCTGGAGCGCTTCCCCATCAGCCTGCGCTACCCGCGCGAACTGCGCCAGTCGCTGTCCACGCTGATGCAAAGCCGCATCGCCACGCCCGAAGGCAGCCAGATTCCGCTGGCGCAGGTGGCCACGCTGCGCATCGAAGGCGGTCCGCCCATGCTCACCAGCGACAACAGCCGGCTGAATTCCTGGGTGTACATCGACCTCAAACCCGGCACCAGCATCGGCGGCTACGTGGCCGCGGCGCAAGCGGCCCTGGCGCAGAAGGTTCATCTGCAGCCCGGTTTCACGCTCGACTGGGTCGGGCAGTACCAGGCGCTGGAGCAGGCCGTGCAGCGCCTGAAAATCGTCGTGCCGGCGGTCATTGGCCTGATCGCGCTCCTGCTGTATTTCAACTTCAAGAACTTCACCGAGGTCGCCATCATCCTGCTGACCCTGCCGCTGTCGCTGGTGGGCGGATTCTGGTACGTCGACTGGCTAGGCTACAAACTCTCGGTGGCTGTGGGCGTGGGCTTCATCGCCACCGCCGGAGTGGCCTCGGAGTTCGGCGTGGTCATGCTGCTCTACCTTGACGCGGCACTGGAGCGGCGCAAGATTCACGACCGCCTCAACTCCTGGGACGACCTCAAGCAAACGGTGGTCGAGGGCACCTTGCTGCGGCTGCGGCCCATGGCAATGACCCTGACCATGGTGGTCGGCGGCCTGCTGCCCATCATGTTCAGCGAGGGTGCCGGCGCCGATGTGATGAAGCGCATCGCCGCGCCCATGGTGGGCGGCATGCTGACCGCCGCCTTGCTGGCGCTGCTGGTGATTCCGGCGGTTTACGCCCTGTGGCAGAGGCGGCGCCTCGGCCTGGGCACGGGTCCCGCGACGCGGGATGTCTTGTCGAATGCAAACAGGAGTTGATCATGCAACGTCGTTCGTTTGTGACTGTGATGGCGAGTCTCGTGGGCACCGTGTCCGCCTACCTGCTCGGCCGCCGCCCGGCTCAGGCCCAGGGCAACGGGATGATGGATGGCGGGATGATGGGTTCAGGCATGGGCGGCATGATGTCGCCGGAGAACATGCGCGGGCCAATGCGCACCGGCATGGAGCTGTTCGAGCGCCACAAGCTGATCCAGCGCAAGGTCACCGAGCTGCCCGACGGCGTGCACGACGTCACCACGTCGAACGATCCCACCACCGCGGCGCTGATCCAGGAGCATGTGGTGGACATGTACGCGCGGCTGGCGCAGGACCGCCCCTTTCCCTACCCCATGAGCAACAGCGTGCCGCAGATGTTCGCCCACCCGACCCAGTACCAGCGCAAGCTCGTCATCCTGCCCGATGGAGTGGCCGTGACCGAGACCTCGTCCGACCCGGAGATGGTCGCCGTGATCAAGGCCCACTCCCGCGAACTCGACCGCTTCGCCAAGGAGGGCATGCCGGCGATGATGCGCGGGATGATGTGATGCGCCGCACTCGCGGCCTCACTGCATCGCCAGGCGTTTGTCGATCTCGGCTGCATCCACCGCGCCCGTGATGCGCTGGCCGTTTTCCAAGAACATGGTGGGGGTGCTTGTAACCCCCAGCTTTTGGCCCAGTGCAAGGTTGGCCTGCAAGGGCGTGACGCAGCTCGCGGGCGCCTTCGGCGGCTCCTTCTGCTCGTTCATCCAGGCTTCCCAGGTTTTGCCTTTGTCGGCGGCGCACCAGATGTCGCGCGCCTTGGCAGGCGATTCCGGCCGGATGACGGGGAACAGGAACACATGCACCGTCATGTTGCTCATGGTTTCCAGCGTCTTGTCGAGCTGGTGGCAATAGGGGCAGTACGGATCTTCGAACACGGCGAGCTGGCGCTTGCCGTTGCCGTAGACCACCTTGAACGCATCTTTCAGCGGCAACTCGCTCCACTTGATTTTCTGCAGCTCCTCGACGCGCGTCTTGGTGATGTTGACGCCGTTCCTGGTGTCGAGGATTTCGCCGGCGAAGAGGAAGGTGCCGGTGGCATCGGTGTAGAACACGCGGTCGCCGAGGTCCACTTCATACAGACCGGCGTAAGGCGTCTTGATGATCTGGGCCGAAGCGGGGAAGTTGGGCAGGACCTTGGTCAGTGCCTTGCGCAAATCCGCCGTGCCCTGCGCCTGGCTTGACGTGGCGAACACACTGCTGACGGCAAGCAGGAGGCAGGTGGCGATCAAGCGAAAAGACATGGGAATTCCTGATTTGGGGATGCGGCTGGAGCCGCAGGCCACGCGTTGCCTCTGGGGGACTCAGGCCATCACGGACAGACCCGAAGCATAGCTCGCCAACAAACGCTTCAAGGGCGAGAGGTGATGGACGCCAACCAGGCCGAGGGCACGCAGCGGCGCCAGCCAGGCCATGTTGGGGGCATAGAGTCGCTGCAGGCCGTCGGTCGCCAGCTCCAGCGCCAGAACCTGCTCGGCGCGGGCGCGGGCATAGCGCCGCAGCACGCGCGCATCGCCGATTGCCTGCGCGTCGCCACGCCCGGCCAACACCGCCGCCAGCGCCTGCACATCCTGCAGGCCGAGGTTGAGGCCATGCCCGGCCAGGGGGTGGATGATGTGGCCGGCGTCACCCAGCAGCGCCGCGCCTGGCGCCACCAGACTGTGGGCGCGCTGCAGCACCAGGGGCCAGGCGCCGATCTCCCCGGCCGCCGCCAAAGGCGCAAGGTGGGATGCGCCCAGAGCTTCGAGGTGGGGCTGCAAGCTGGTCACCAGACCTTCGGCTCCGGCCGCGCGCAGGCTCGTGGCGAGTGCGTCGGGGGCGGACCACACCAGGGACACCTGATGGTCGTCGCCCTGATCGGCCAGGGGCAGCAAGGCGATGACACCGTCCTCGGTGAAGGCCTGGTAGGCGGTGCCGCCATGGGGCTGGGCGCAGCGCACATTGCACACCAGCCCGGTCTGGCCATAAGGCTTGCTGCGCAGGCCGACACCGGCCCAGTCGCGTACCCGGCTGTGGCGCCCGTCGGCACCCAGCAGCAGGCCGGTGCGGACCACGCTGCCATCCGCCAGGGTGAGCTCCCAGTGCACACCGTCGAACTGCGCCTGCTCGACATGTCCAGGCACGAGTGCGGCGCCATGCTCGAACTGCAGCGCAAGGTCGAGCGCGCGCTCCACGGCATCGCTTTCTGCGATCCACGCCAGCGCCTCGACGCTTTGCGCATAGGCGTCGAACTGCAGCGCCGCGCCATCGGCCGCAATCTGCATGCGGGTCACCGGCTGCACCCGTGATTGCGGCACCTGCGACCAGACACGCATGCCGTCGAGAAAGCGGCGCGACGCGGCATTGAAGGCGTAGACACGCTGGCCGTAGCCTTGCGCTGGCACGGCCTCCGCAGGCCGCGCGCCGCACAGCAGCACGCGCAGGCCGACCTGCGCCAGCGCCAGGGCGGCGGCCTTGCCGACCAGCCCGCCGCCGGCGACGACAACGTCCTCGCCGGGCAGCGAAGAGGCGCTTCCGGGTTGATTCGACCTCTTCGGAGCGAGTCCGCTGGCGGGCTTGCTGGGGCGTAGCGTGCGCATCGTCATGCCGTCGAGACCTGTGCCTAGAATGAACGTCCCTTCATTTTGCGCCCGCCCCGGCGCGGCAGTGCGCCGCCGCGCCGAACACATCCTCGATGCAAGGACACATGAACACACGGTTCTGCGGCAGGCTGCCACCATGGGCAACAAGCTGATCAAGAGCGCCGTCGCGGCGCTGGCTGCCATCGGCATCCTCGTGGTCGGCGGCGTGGGGCTGGTGCTGCTGGCGTTCGACCCGAATCAGTACAAGGCGGCACTCGTCAGCGCGGTGCAGGAGCGTTATCACCGCACGCTGCAATTGCCCGGCACCATCGAGCTGCGGCTGTTCCCGCCCTTCACCCTCAACACCGGGCCCATGCGTCTGAGCGAGCCCGGCAGCAGCACGCTGTTCGCCCAGGCCAGCGACATGCGCCTGCACCTGAACCTGCTGGCGCTGCTGCAGCGGCAGATCGTGGTCGACCGCATCGTGCTGGATGCGCCGCGCATCGTCGTGCAGCGCAACGCACAGGGCCAATTCAATTTCGACGACCTGCTGCCCAAGGCCGCCATCACACCTTCTTCTGCCGCCTCCGGGCCTGCCCGGTCGACTGCTCCGTTGGGCCTGCTGGTACGCAGGCTCAGCATCAACGGCGGCGACATCACCTTGAGCGATGCCAAGACCGGCGTCAGCGGCCGCTTCAGCGGCTTGAACCTTGAACTCTCCGGGCTGGGCGTGCCTGCCTTGAGCCCGATGAGCCTGAGCGCCCGCGCCATGTTCACCAAACCCCTGCTGGACGCGAACTTCAGCCTGAAAGGACAGTTGCGCGCCGCGCCGCACGATGCGCTGCTGCTGCAAGACTTCATGCTGCGCAGCGACGGCAACATTCTGGGCATCAAGAAGCTCTTGAGCAATGTGTCGGGCAGCCTGCGCTACGCGCCCGCGCCAGCCGCAGGCCCGCTCGCGGCCGTGGCCGGCAAGCCCGAACCCACGCCACGCAGGGCCCAGCCTGGCGGCGACGGCAGCCTGCAGTTGGAGAACGTGCAGATCAAGGCCCAGGGCCAGAACGCGAAGGGTCAGCCGCTGCAATTCGAAGCCGGCCTGCCACGGCTCGACTGGAGCGGCAACGACAGTTTGCAGTTGGGAGCCCTGCAGGCGCGGGCGCTGCTGGGCGCGGCGCCGCGCACCCTGCACCTGGAACTCCAGGCTCCGGCCAGTTCGGGGCCGGCGGCCAAGCTTGCCATTCCCGGCCTGCGCTTCGACCTGCAGCAAGGCCAGGGGCCGCAAGCGCCAGGCCTGCACGCCAGTTTGCAAGGCGCGCTGAATCTGGATCTGCCCGGCCTGCAAGCCAGCCTCGGCGACGCCCGGCTGCAAGGCAGTTGGCGAGCGGACCGCGCGCAGGCGCAAACCCTCGCCTTCGACCTGCAGGGCCGCCTGAGTTACGCACTGGCGAACGCCGACGCCGGCTTCGCCCTGGCCGGACAGGCCGGGCCATCCAAGCTTCAGCTCAGCGGCAGCAGCAAGCAGGGCGCCATCACCCTGCAGGTCAGCGCCGACCAACTCGATCTCGACGCCTTGCTCGGCACCCACGCCGCCGTCGCGGCGGCCCAGCCCGCTGCGAACAAGCCAGCACCCAAGGTCGGGGTCGCCGGGACAGTTGCAGCGGCACCCTTTGACCTGAGCCCGCTCCAAGGCTTGCAACTCGATGCCCGGCTGCAACTGGGCAGCCTGCGCGTCAAGGGCATGCAATGGACCGCGTTCACGGCGCATGTGCGCGACGACGGCAACACCTTCAGCGTCGATCCGTTTGCGATGCAGGGCTATGGCGGCACCCTCGGCGGCACGCTGCAGGTGGATCTGAACCATGCCGGCTACGCCCTGATGCAGACCGCCCGGCACCTGCAAATCCAGCCCATCATCCGGGCCTTGAGCGGCCATGACCTGCTGCTCGGCACGGCCGATGCCCAACTGGCGCTGACGGCGCAAGGCGCGAGCACCGCGGCTCTGCTGGACACGCTCGACGGCACGGCGCAGTTCGAGGTGCACAACGGCGCCATCAAGGGCTTCGATCTGGCGCAAAACCTGCGCCAGGCCGGCAACCTGCTGCGCTTGCGGCAGGACAGCCTGGGCACCACCAGCGGCCAGGAGCGAACCGATTTCACGTCGCTCTCGGTGAACTTCCAGCTCGCTCGCGGCGTGGCCTCCAGCCATGACCTCGACGTGCAAAGTCCGCTGCTGCGGGTGGCCGGCGAGGGCCGTGTCGATCTGCCCGCGCGCACGCTCGACTATGTCCTGCGCCCCACGCTCGTCGGCACCCTCACCGGGCAGGGCGGCCCGCAGGCGGCCTCCCTCAGGGGCCTGACCGTCCCGGTGCGCATCCGCGGCGCCTTCTCCCGGCCGCAGTACGCCGTGCTCTGGTCGCAGGCTGCGGGCGGCGCCATCGACAGCGCCTTGAAAAACCGCGCCGAGCAAGAGCTGCAGAAACGCCTCGGCGTGAAAGACCGGCAGCAACTGCGCGAGCAGTTGCAGAACCGGCTCAAGGGTTTGCTGCGCTGAGGTCCGTGGCGCTCACAAGCCGAAATAGGTCTCGCGCACGGCGTCGCTGGCCTCCAGCTCGGCGCGGGTGCCCGAGAGTTTGACCTTGCCGTGGTCGATGAGATAGCCGCGATCGGCCAGTTCGAGAAAGGCGACGTTCTGTTCGGCAATCAGCAGCGAGGTGCCATGGCCGATGCTGGTCTTGAGCACGTCGATGACCTGCTTGACGAACACCGGCGCCAGCCCCGACGAAGGCTCGTCCATCAGCAGCAGCTTGGGCTCTGCCACCAGCACCTTGGCGATGCCCAGCATCTTGCGCTGCCCACCCGACAGGGTGCCGGCAGCGTCACGGCGCTTGGCGGCGAGGTCGGGGAACAGCTGGAACAGGCGTTCCTTGCGCTGGCGCACCTTGGCATCGGGCATGAAATAGCCACCCAGGGCGATGTTCTCGTCGATGGACAAGGAGGGAAAGACGCCGAGCTCGGACATGAAGGCGATGCCGCGGCGAATGCGCTGGTCGGGAGCGCAGGCGTCGATGCGCTCACCCTCGAAGCTGATGCTGCCGCGCCAGCACGGCATCAGGCCGATGAGGGTGCGCAGCAGGGTGGACTTGCCGGCGCTGTTGGCGCCGAGCAGCAGCACGGTTTCGCCGGCGGCGACGTCGAGATCGACACCCCACAGCACCTGCATCGCACCGTAGCCGGACTGCAAACCCTGGACTTCGAGCAAGGCCATGGGCCTCAACCTCCGATGAATGCGGCGACCACTTCCGGATCGCGCGAGGCGGCGTCGAGCGTGCCTTCGAACAGCATGCGACCGGCGCCGAGGACGATGACGCGCGCGGTGATGTTGTTGAGAAACGCCATCAGGTGCTCCACCACGATCAGGCTGATGCCGCGCTGGGCGAGCTTGAGCAACAGCTCGGCAATGCCGCCGAGCTCGGCCGGATTGAGCCCGGCGCCGATTTCGTCCACCAGCAGCAACTTCGGCCCGGTGGCCAGTGCGCGGCCGAGGTCGAGCAGCTTTTGCTGGTTGACGGTGAGCGCGCCCGCCAGCTTGTCGGCCTGGGCGAGCAGGTCGATGTCGTGCAGGATGGCGTCGACGTCGACCTGCTGCTGCGCGTGGCCGAAGTGGGCGGCGACTTCGATGTTCTCGCGCGCGGTCATGTCGCGGAAGTTCTTGGGCACCTGGAAAGTACGGTTGATGCCCAGCCGCGCCAGCTTGTGCATGGGAACCTGGTGCACGGGCTGACCCGCGAAGGTGATGCTGCCAGCGTCGGCCCGGTACAGGCCGGAGATGACGTTGATGGTGGTGGTCTTGCCCGAACCGTTGGGACCGACCAGGCCGACGATTTCACCCGGGGCGAGACTGAAGCTCACGTCGTTCAGCACCACGTGGCCGCCGAAGCGCTTGTTCACGCCGGCGAGTTGCAAAATGGGCTCGGCACCGCTGGCGGCGCCTGCGGGGGTTTCAGAAGACACGCACACCCCTCCGCGTGAACAGCGACAGAATGCCGCCGGGCAGAAACAGCACCAGCAGGACGATGAGCAGGCCGTAGATGAGCTGGAAATACTGCGGCGTGGAAATGCCGATGGCGGCATACAGCGTATAAAGCACGGCCGCGCCGATGATGGGGCCGATCACCGTGCCGACTCCGCCGAACAGCGCGAAGACGATGGAGAACACCGAGATCTGCAAGGTGAACACCGCCTCGGGGTAGAACACCGAGAGGTTCCAGGCATAAGCCCCGCCGGCCAGGCCGGCGACGCTGGCCGAGATCAGCCAGGTGAGCAGGCGCGCGCGCACAACGTCGATGCCGGCCATGCTGGCGCTCACCGGGTCCTGGCGCATCGCCCGCAGCCCCATGCCGAAGCGCGAACTGCGAAACCAAGCCGCCAGGCCGGTGGCCAGCAACAGCACGGCCAGCATGGTGTTGTAGCTGGCGCCGGGCGCATAGACCTGCTCGATTTTGAGACCGTAAGGTCCGCCGGTGATGTTGGCAAGATTGGTGTTGGAGACGACGAAATACAGGATTTGCGACGCCGCCAGACTGGCGATGGAGAAGTACGCCCCCGACAGGCGCAGCAGCGGCCCGAGGATGAGCGCCATCAACACCGACGCCAAGCCGCCGCCCAGCACACACCACAGCACGGACAAGCCGCTGTGCAGCACCAGCAGCGAGGTGGTGTAGGCCCCACAGCCAAAAAACCCGACGTAGCCAAAGGGCAGGTAGCCGGTGAAGCCGTAGAGCAGGTTCAAGCCCTGCGCCAGGACGATGAACGTCATCAGCGTGAACAGCAGCGTCTCGTTGCCGTAGAGATGCGGCAGCAGCAGAAACACCACGGTCAACAGCAGCAGCACGATCAACCCGGGCCGCAACCGCCGCAGCCGGGAAGGCTCGGTCATGGGGATGGGTTTGGCGATGGATTCGGCCATGGGAGTCGGCTCAGGCATTGCGCACCGCCTTGCCGAGCAGCCCGGTGGGGCGGATGAGCACGATGATCAGCAGCAGCACATACGGCACGAGGTTGGACCAGGAGGAGTAGTAGGTTTGCATCAGCATCGTGCCCAGACCGAACACCAGGCCGCCGATGACCGTGCCCAGCGGGTTACCCAGCGAACCGATGATGACGATGGCGAACGAGGTGGTGGTGAGTTCGTTGCCCAGGTCGGGCGAGACCGAACCGAGCAGATACGGCAGGAACACCCCGGCCGTTCCGGCCAGCGCCAGGCCGGCGACGAAGGCGATGACCGAGACGCGGTTGACGCTGATGCCGGTGGCCAGCGCCTCGTCGCGGTTGGCCATGATGGCGCGTGTGGCGTAACCCAGCTTGGTGTGGGCGAAGTACAGATACAGCCCGACGATGGCGGCCAGGCTGAACGCGGCGGCCACCCACCAGCTGTCGGGAAATTGCTGGCCGAACAGGCCAATGTTGCCGGAACCCAGCGCCTCGCCCGGCAGCGAGCGCTGGTCGGCGCCGAAGGCCAGCCCCGTGAGTGCTTCGAGCATCTGGCCGATGCCGAAGAACAGGATGAAGGACAGCATCTCCGGGTCGCTGCTGCGCTGCAGGCGCGGCACCACCGCGTAATACAGCGGATAACCGATGACGACGGCGCAGACGACGGACAGCGGCACCCCCCACAGCGGGTTGAAGCCGAAGTGCCGCGAGATGATCCAGGCGGCATAGCCACCGAGCACGATGAACTGCCCATGCGCCAGGTTGATGATGCGCATGACGCCGAAAATCAGATTCAGCCCGATGCCGATCAGGCTGAAAAAAATGCCATACAAGATGCCACCGATGATGGCGTATGCGAGCAGTTCCAAACATCCTCCCTGATCGATGCTTCAAGCACATGCCGGCAACACACCCGCGCCAGCCCGCATCGGGCTGCGAGCGGCCGGCTCACCGCCCGAGGAGGGGCGATGAGCCGGGAAAGCGTCGATCCGCGCGCCCGTGGCTTACGGCTTGGGCGCCGGGTAGACGGCCTTGCCGGTCGCCTTGTCCTGCGGGTAGACCACAACCACTTTCACGTTGTCGCCATCGGGCACCAGCTGCGCCACCGGGAGGAGCTGGCCAAGCTGGGCGCCGTTGGCGTTGATCTTGAACTCGCCGAGCAGCGTGGTGGTCTTGCCCGACATGTCCATCAGCGCCTGATGGAAGTCAAGCTGGGTGAACTTGGGCGCCATGTCCAGCATGTGCTGGATGATGAGGCCGGTGTTGTAGCCCGCCGCATCCAGGAAATTGGGCGCCTTCTTCTTGGCCGCCGTGAAGGCGTCGACGAACTGCGACGTGTTCTGCCCGTAGCTCACCTTGTCGTACTTCACCAGCGGCGGCGTCGGGTAGGTGTAGGTGTAGGCAAGCCCCTTGGCGCCGACGTTCTTCGTCAGGAGGGCGAGCAACTGCCCCGGGAAGATGGTGAAGGTCATGGGGAAATGCAGCCCGCTTTGCGACAGCGCCTTGAGGAAGGCAATGTCGTTGGGCGGATAGCCGAACTCCAGCACCGCGTCGGGGTTGCTCGCGGCGATGGTGTGGAGCAGCACGGTGTAGTTGGACTCGCTGGTGGGCACGCCATGGTCGTACACCGGGGTGACGCCGCCCTTGGCCAGCTCATCCTTCAGCGTGGTGGCCTGCGAGGCGTCGAAGTCGTTGGCGTCGTAGACGATGGCGATGCGCTTGATCTTTTGCTGCAGCAGGTACTTGGCCAGGGGAACCGGCCAGACCTGCGACGACGGAATGCTCACATCGGCGAGGTAGTTGGTGGGCTTGGTGAAGAAATTGGCGCCTGAACCGGTGGGGTCGATCAGCAGCATGTGGTGCTCGGCCGCCAGCGGCACGGCCACCGAGGTGAGGACCGAACCGAAGTCGGCCACCAGCACGTCCACCTTGTCCTGGGTGATGAGCTGGTTGTAGAGCGTCGTGGCGGTGGAGGTGGAGCTTTGATCGTCGTAGGCGATGATCTTCACCGGGATCTTCTTGTCGTAGGCCTTGACGAAGAGGCCACCGTCCTTGTTGACGGCGTCGACCCAGTACTGCAGGCCCTCGTACTGACCTTGAGACGCCACGGCGAAGGCGCCACTGCTGGCGTACAGAGTGCCGATCTTGATCACCGAGGGCGCGGCCGCGGCGTGCGCGGCAACGGCCACCGCGCTCATTGCCATGGCTGCGGCGGCACGTTTCCACGCCTTGGACATGCTGGTCATGATGTGAGTCTCCGGAGTATCCCGCCCGAGCTTTGAAGCCCTTGTAGAACCCTCAAGTCTGGGTCAGGTTGGGGTTGAAATGTCGTAAAACATTCTCGGTTTGGACGCATTGGCCGTCAATGCGTCGGCGCACGCAAGTGCAACAGCATGCTTCAGCGACCTGTATGCAAGCTCGCCCCCGCTCCCCGGAGCCGAGCGTCGTGGCAGGATGTTCCAAGCGCGTCGCGCTACCCGCAGGGTGAGAGTGCAAAAGACTGTGCCGACGACGACGCCCCACATGGCCAACCAGGCAGCGCACCAAACCGACGCAGCCGTGCACCATGAAGGGATTGCGCTGTGCCGCGCCGCGGTTTTTCAGCGCCTCGCGAAGCGCGCCCCCAGCGGGAAAACCCGGCTCGATGCTTGCTTCCAACGCCGTATATTCTGGCCAATCGGTCAAGATTTTGGAGCCTGTCATGTCCAGCCACGTCGTGCTCTCGTCCCATCCCGGCCAGGGCAGCGCGGTGCAGCCGCCGGAGATCCATTGGGGCGCCGCCACCGCTGCTGCACGCGGTCCGGTGGTGGCCACGCTGACCGATCCGCGCCGGCGCAATGCCATCGGCACGCATGCTGGCGCCTATGCCTTGTACCGCGCGCTGGCGGTGGCTTCGGGGGCGCTCGACCGCGACCACCGCCCCGACTTCACCGACACCGCGCCGGCCGCCGTGATCGGCCCGCACCCACAGTGGGCCGAGCCCGGCAACATCGTCTCGCTCGACCCCTGGGGCCATCTGGTGCCCGAGGTGTTCGCCGCGCAGATCGCCGCCGGCCTGGACCTGCGCCCGACCATCGCCATCACCCGCGCGCACATCAACATGCCCGAGCTGAAAGACGCTATCGCCAGCGGCCGGCTCACGCCCGACGGGGCCATCTTGCAGGCCAACGGCGACGTGCGCGTGACCAAGGCCGCGATCGATCCGGTGTGGTGGCTGCCCGGCATCGCCGCGCGGTTCGGCGTGCGCGAGCCGGCGCTGCGCCGCACCCTGTTCGAGCAGACCGGCGGCATGTTCCCTGAGCTGGTGACGCGGCCCGATCTCAAGGTGTTCCTGCCGCCCATCGGCGGCATGACCCTGTACTTCTTCGGCGACGTCGCCCGGCTCGGCAAGCCCGAAACCCGCGTGGCCTGCCGCGTGCACGACGAATGCAATGGCTCCGACGTGTTCGGTTCCGACATCTGCACCTGCCGGCCCTATCTGGCGCATGGCATCGAAGTCTGCATCGAGATGGCGCAACAGGGCGGCGTCGGTCTGGTGGTCTACAACCGCAAGGAGGGCCGCGCCCTGGGTGAAGTGACCAAGTTCCTGGTCTACAACGCGCGCAAGCGCCAGGCCGGCGGCGACCGTGCCGAGACCTATTTCGAGCGCACCGAATGCGTCGCCGGCGTGCAGGACATGCGCTTCCAGGAACTCATGCCCGACGTGTTTCACTGGCTCGGCATCACCCGCATCGACCGCTGGGCGTCGATGAGCAACATGAAACATGACGCGCTGAGCCAGGCCGGCATCGAGGTCGTCGAGCAGGTGGCGATTCCCGAGAATCTGATTCCGTCCGATGCGCGCGTGGAGATGGACGCGAAAAAGGCCGCCGGCTATTTCTCGCGCTACACGCCGAGCGACGAGGAACTGGCGCTGCCAAAAGGCCGGGGACTGGAAGCATGAGCGACCCAGCCCAGGCCGTCGAATCCGCTCCCGGACGATCCAGCGCCGTGCACGCCGAAAGCCTGCTGAGCGCCGGCGCCGTGCGCAGCCATGCGGCGCAAATCATGGCCCATGCCCGGCGCGGCGAGCTGGCGCATTTCACCTGGCATCCCGAGCGCATGGACGC
This sequence comes from Betaproteobacteria bacterium, assembly GCA_028871675.1. Taxonomy (GTDB): domain Bacteria; phylum Pseudomonadota; class Gammaproteobacteria; order Burkholderiales; family Burkholderiaceae_C; genus Thiomonas_A. The sequence goes on along the minus strand of JAGWMO010000031.1, from coordinate 25,239 downwards.
CACGGCCGACTATGTGGTCGACACCATCCGCAGCCGCCATCCCGATTTGCGCGTGCCCATGCACAGCCGCTGGCGCCACTTCGAGACCGGCGGCGTCGACCGCTTCGCAAACCTGCTCGGCCCGCTGCGCACCACGCCGCAGGAGCGTGCACGCATCGCCATCGACCTCGTGGTCCCCAGCGTGCTGCTCGACGCCGGTGCCGGCCCGCAGTGGCACTACGCCGACGCCGGCAGCGGCCAGACCCTGGCGCGCTCCGAAGGGCTGGGCGTGGCCAGCCTGGCGCTGTTCGCCAGCGGCCGGCTGTCGGACGACCCGGCCCAGCCCTTGCGCTGCGACGCCGCCGCGTTGCGCCGCATCGACACCGCAGCGCTGGCCCAGGTTTTCCAGGCCGGTCCCGGCAACCCGTTGGTCGGGCTGGAAGGCCGCGCCCAACTGCTGCGCAATCTGGGCGACGCCATGCGCGCCGCGCCCGCCGTGTTCGCCAACCCTGAGCGCCCCGGAAGTCTGCGCCTGGGTTGCTTGTTCGACCATTGCCTTGCCCACGCCGCGACGCCGGACGAGCTGGGGAACCTGAGCGTGCGCGCCGACACCCTGCTGGCCACCCTGCTGCGCCTGCTCGGCCCGGTGTGGCCGGGCCGGCTGACGTTGGGGGGCGTGAACCTGGGCGACTGCTGGCATCACCCCGTCACGAGCGACGGCTACATGCCCTTCCACAAACTGACGCAGTGGCTGACTTACTCGCTGGTCGAGCCGCTGCAATGGGGTGGCCTTCCAGTGCGCGAACTCGACGCCCTCACCGGCCTGCCTGAATACCGCAATGGCGGCCTGCTGCTCGATTCCGGCCTGCTGCAGCCGCGCGACGCCGCGCTGGCGAACAAGCCCCTCGCCGTGGACAGCGAGCCGGTGGTGGAATGGCGCGCCCTCACGGTCGCGCTGCTCGACGACCTCGCCGACGCCGTGCGCGCGCAACTGGGCGTGAGCGCGGCGCAATTTCCGCTGACCCAGGTGATCGAGGGCGGCGCCTGGTTCGCCGGCCGCCGCATCGCCGCCGAGCGCCGCGCCGACGGCGGACCGCCGCTGCGCATCGTCAGTGACGGCACGGTGTTCTGACGCCCCAGGCCACGCCCGGCTCACCCCATCACAACCCAGCAGCAACGGAGAACCCCGATGAACGATCCCATGGTCCATGTCGTCAAGCACCCGCTGGTGCAGCACAAGCTGACGCTCGCGCGCAGCAAGGACACCACCACCGACAACTTCCGCCGCCTGGTACGCGAGATCGCCGCGATGCTGGCCTACGAGGCCACGCGCGACCTGCCCACCGGGGAGGTGGAGATCGTCACCCCGGTCGCCGCCTGCCGCATGCCGCTGCTCAGCGGCAAGAAGCTGTGCCTGGTGTCCATCCTGCGCGCCGGCAACGGCATGCTCGACGGCATGATCGACCTGCTGCCCAACGCCCGCGTCGGCCACATCGGCCTGTACCGCGACCCCGACACGCTGGAGCCGGTGGAGTACTACTTCAAGGTGCCCGACGACATGGCCGAGCGCCTGGTCATCGTCGTCGACCCCATGCTCGCCACCGGCAACTCGGCCGCCGCGGCGTTGTCGCGGCTGAAGGACGCCGGCGCGAACACGCTCAAGCTCGTCAATCTGCTGGCCGCGCCCGAGGGCCTGCACACGGTGCGTGCGGTCCACCCGGACGTGCCGATCACCTTGGCTGCGGTGGACGAGCGCCTCAACGAACACGGCTATATCGTGCCTGGCCTGGGCGATGCAGGCGATCGGATTTTCGGGACCAAATGATGGCTGCAGCGTCGGCGCTGGTCGCTGCGGCTGCGGGCCGCATCCGCCTGGCGAACGAAGCCGCCATCGTGCGCGCGGCCGAGGCCGTGTTCGCGCGCGACGGTTTTCGCGGCGCCAGCATGGCCGAGATTGCCGCGCAGGCCGGGGTGGCCAAAGCGAACATCCACTACTACTTCCGCACCAAGCAGCAACTCTACCGCGCGGTGCTGGAGGGCATGCTGCACGACTGGCTGGCCGAGACCGACGGCATTCGCGCCGATGCCGACCCGGCGCAGGCGCTGGGCGCGTACGTGCGCGCCAAGATGGCGCTGGCGCAAACCCGGCCCGAGGCCTCGCGCGTGTTCGCCGGCGAGATGCTGCGCGGCGCCCCCGAGATGCAGAACATTCTGCGCGGCGAACTGCGCGAGCTGGTGGCGCGCAAGTCGGCCGTGATCGAGGGCTGGATCGCACAGGGGCGCATGGCGCCGGTCGATCCGCCGCATCTGTTGTTCACCATCTGGGCCGCGACCCAGACCTATGCCGACTTCGCCCCCCAGGTGCGCGCCGTGCTGGGCGCGCGCAGCCTGCGCGGCGCGCCCTGGCAGCGCGCCACCGACCACGTGGTCAGCCTGGTGCTGCGCGGCTGCGGGCTGGGCGATCGGGTCGAAGCGGCATCGGCCGCAGCCGCCGCGCCGCGCCGTGCGGCTGGCGGCTTGCGCACGCCAGCCGCTCCCCACCCCAGCCCTCCCCGCTTGCGGGGAGGCAGCAAAACCTCGAGGCAGGGCTGAGAACACGCCCCGACCAGGCGACTGCAACAACCCGAAAGGAACGCACGATGCTGGACCTCATGCTTCGCAACGCCACCTTGCCCGACGGTCGAGCCGGGATCGACATCGGCATCGAGCAGGGCCGCATCGCCGCGCTGCAGCCGCATCTGCCGGCGCAGGCCGGACGCGAAATCGACTGCGCCGGTCAGCTCGTCACCCCGCCCTTCGTCGACGCGCATTTCCACATGGACTCCACGCTCAGCTACGGCCTGCCGCGCATCAACCAGAGCGGCACGCTGCTGGAGGGCATCGCGCTGTGGGGCGAGCTCAAGCCGCAACTAACGCAGGACGCCATCGTCGAGCGCGCGCTGGCGTATTGCGACTGGGCGGTGGCCAAGGGACTGCTGGCGATCCGCTCCCACGTGGACGTGTGCGACGACCGCCTGCTGGCGGTGGAAGCGCTGCAGCACGTGCGCGAGCGAGTCAAGCCCTATCTCGACTTGCAACTCGTCGCCTTCCCGCAGGACGGCGCGCTGCGCTCGACCAGCGCCCTGGCCAACCTCGGGCGCGCGCTCGACCGGGGCGTGGACGTGGTCGGCGGCATTCCGCACTTCGAACGCACGTTTGCCGAGGGCACCGAGTCGGTGCGCATCCTGTGCGAACTGGCCGCAGAGCGCGGGCTGATGGTGGACATGCATTGCGATGAATCCGACGATCCGCTCTCGCGCCACGTCGAAACCCTGGCCTTCCACACCCAGCGCCTCGGGCTGCAGGGGCGCGTCACCGGCTCGCACCTCACCTCCATGCACAGCATGGACAACGACTACGTCTCCAAGCTGCTGCCGTTGATGCGCGAAGCGGGCGTGGCCGCCATCGCCAATCCGCTGATCAACATCACCCTGCAGGGCCGGCGCGACACCTACCCCAAGCGACGCGGCATGACCCGCGTGCCCGAGCTGCTGGCCGCGGGCATACCCGTGGCGTTTGGTCAGGACTGCGTGATGGACCCCTGGTACGGCCTGGGCTCGGGCGACATGCTGGAAGTCGCGCACATGGGCCTGCATGTGGCGCAGATGACCGGGCAGGACGCGATGCGCCAATGCTTTGCCGCAGTCACCACCACGCCCGCCGCCATCCTCGGGTTGCAGGGCTACGGGCTGGAGGTCGGCCGCCGCGCCGACCTCGTGCTGCTGCAAGCCGGAAACCCGATCGACGCCATTCGCCTGCGTGCCACGCGGCTGGCGGTGATCCGCGGCGGCAAGCTTATCGCCGCCACGCCACCCGCGACCGCGGCCCTGCAGTTGCCGGGGCGCCCGGCCGCGGTGGATTGGCGCCGTGGCTGATGCCCGGGCAACGCCGCATGCGCGGCATGGAACATCGCACCGGGCCGGCATGCGTCAGGGTCTTCGGGAATGAATTTTGCTTGGCTTTTGTCTACGATTGGGTGTCGTTCAGACAGCGCCAGACTGCCCCCGACACGACACATCCCCGCCCTGCACAACGAGGACACTCCATGAACAGTTCCATCGCCCCATCCGCCCTGCCCGGCTACGAGCCCGGCATCGAAACCCGCGGCATCGAACGCGTGCCGCCGCATCAGCGCGCGCATGTGCGCATCTTCGACAACTTCACCATGTGGCTGTCAGCCAACCTGGTCATCTCCACCGTGGCGCTCGGCGCGCTCGCCATCCCGGTGTTCGGCCTGGGGTTCTGGGACAGCGTGGCGGTCATCGTCGGCTTCAACATCCTGGGCGTGCTGCCGGTGGCGTTCTTCTCCACGCTGGGCCCCAAGCTCGGGCTGCGGCAGATGACCATCTCGCGCTTTTCCTTCGGCTGGAACGGCGCCAAGGTCATGGCGCTGTTCAACGTGGCCGCGTGCATCGGCTGGTCTTCGGTGAACGTCATCGTCGGCGCGCAGATCGTCACCGCCATCACCGGCGGCGCCGTGCCCACCTGGGCCGCCATCCTCATCATCGCCGCCCTGACCACCGTGGTCAGCATCTACGGCTACCGCTATGTGCACCGCTACGAGCGCTATGCGTGGATGCCGATGGCCATCATCTTCTTCATCGTGCTGTTCGCCGCCGGCGGCCAGATGCAAACCCTGCCCACCCCGGTGTGGACCATGGCGCACGTGGCCTCGCTGGTGTCGTTCGGCGGCGCCATCTTCGGCTTCGCCACCGGCTGGAGTTCCTACGCCGCCGACTACAACGTCAACCAACCCGAGGACACCGCCCCCTCGCGCGTGTTCTGGCTCACCTTCCTCGGCGTGTTCATTCCCTGCGTGCTGCTGGAGATCTTCGGCATGTCGCTGACCACCGTGGCCGCCTATGGCAAGGCCAGCGCCAACGGCGGCGGCGCCCTGCTCGCCGCGGTGCTGCAGCCCCTGGGCGGCGCGGGCAAGCTGCTGCTCCTGCTGCTGGCGCTGTCGGTCATCGCCAACAACATCCCCAACGACTACAGCCTGGGCCTGTCGATGCAGGTGCTGGGCAAGGGCTTCCAGAAGATCAACCGCGCGGTGTGGACCCTGATCGGCGCGGTCGTCTACATCGCCATCGCCATTCCATCGGCCGCGCACTTCAACGCCACGCTGGAGAACTTCCTGCTGCTGGTCGCCTACTGGCTGGGGCCCTGGGCCATCATCCTCATCCTCGAGCACGCCGTGTTCCGGCGCGGGCGCTACAACGTCGACGACTGGAACACCCGCGCCAAACTGCCCGTGGGCTGGGCCGCCGCCATCGCCATGGCCGCAGGGCTGTTCGGCGTCTACCTGGGCGCGGCGCAGACCATGTTCGTCGGCCCCATCGCCGGGCTGTTCAACCCGCCCTACGGTATGGACATCGGCTTCGAGCTCGGCGTGGTGGTCGCCGCCATCGTCTACCTCGTGCTGCGGCGCATCGAGCTGGGCGGCGGCACGCGCTGACCCGCGCTTGCCCCGGCACGCACCAGCGCGCTGGACGGCGGCCGTGCCGCATCCCTGAGAATGACGCCATCCGTGCATAGCGAAGCCGTCCACGAGACGGCCCGACAACCTCAGGGAGATTCACCATGACCGACACCTATTTCCCCAAGTGGCGCCTCAAGACCAGCGGCGTCATCGCGCCCGACGAGCGCATGCCCGCGCCGCAGACCCTGGCCATGGGGCTGCAGCACGTGGTGGCGATGTTCGGCTCCACGGTGTTCGCGCCACTGCTCATGGGCTTCTCGCCCAACATCGCCATTCTGATGAGCGGCGTGGGCACGCTGATCTTCTTTCTCATCGTCGGCGGGCGGGTGCCGAGCTACCTCGGCTCCTCGTTCTCGTTCATCGGCGTGGTCATCGCCGCCACCGGCTATGCCGGCTCGGGGGCCAACGCCAACATCGGCGTGGCCCTGGGCGGCATCGTCGCCTGCGGCGTGGTGTACGCGCTCATCGGGCTGGTGGTGATGGGCATCGGCGTGCGCTGGATCGAGCGCCTCATGCCGCCCGTGGTCACCGGCTCGGTGGTCGCCGTCATCGGCCTGAACCTGGCGCCCATCGCCATCAAGTCGCACGGCGCCACCAGCTTCGACGACTGGATGGCCGTGGTCACCTTCGTCAGCGTCGGCCTGGTCGCGGTGTACACGCGTGGCATGGTGCAGCGCCTGCTCATCCTGGTGGGGCTGCTCATCGCCAGCGTGGTGTACGCGGTGCTGGCCAACGGTTTCGGCCTCGGCACGGCGATGGACTTCACCGGCGTGGCCAACGCCGCCTGGTTCGGCATGCCGCAGTTCACCGCGCCGGTGTTCCAGCCCCGGGCCATCGGCCTCATCGTGCCGGTGGTGGTGATTCTGGTGGCCGAGAACCTGGGTCACATCAAGGCCGTCACCGCGATGACCGGGCAGAACCTGGACCGCTACATGGGCCGCGCCTTCCTGGGCGACGGCCTGGCCACCATCGTCTCGGGCACCGCCGGCGGCACCGGGGTGACCACCTACGCCGAGAACATCGGCGTCATGGCCGCCACCAAAATCTATTCCACGCTCATCTTCGCCACCGCCGCGGTCATCGCCATCGTGCTCGGCTTCAGCCCCAAGTTCGGCGCGCTCATCCACCTCATCCCCTTCCCCGTGCTGCGCGGCGTGGCCATCGTCATCTTCGGGCTCATCGCCGTGTCGGGCGCGCGCATCTGGGTGGACAGCAAGGTGGACTTCTCCGACAGCCGCAACCTCATCATCGTCGCCATCACGCTGATGCTGGGCACCGCCGACTTCACGCTGAAGTTCGGCGGCTTCGCCATCGGCGGCATCGGCACCGCCACCTTCGGCGCCATCCTGCTGTACGCGCTGCTCGGCCCCCGGGTTGACGCATCGCGCCCAGCGGCGAACATGCCCGTGGAGGTGGACTAGGTGGAACTCGCGAAATCGGCGCGAGTTCCGATCGGGCCCGCGCTACGGCGCCTGCGCGCTTCGCAGCAACCGCTTCTGCGGGGACAGATCGACGCATTCGACGCGACGCCTGGCACCGCTGTCCAAATGGCCGAGAAGGAGGCGGTAGGTGTCGAGGTCGAACATCGTGGCCGCGTCGCCGGATTGCAGGATGTGTTCGACTTCGCCCTCGTCGAGCGCGGTTCCGAGATGGCTCCATTGGTCGAACACGTGCAACTCACTGCGCTGGCTCGCGGGGTTCCATTCGCGCACGCCGATCGGCCCGGGATAGGGCCAGTTTCTGAGGCGCTGCGCGGCCAGCGCCATGCGCAGGCGCAGATGGTGGTGTTCCGGACTTTCGCCGCCGCAGCACACGCCGGCGCAGCGGCCGAGCTGATGCGAAAAGCAGCGCCCCTTGCCCGACTCCAGGCCGAGCGCACGCGGACAGAGTCGGTGCGTGTCGGCCAGTTGGCGCAACGCCTCGACAGCCTGGCGCTTGCTGCGGTAGGCGCCATAGAGCCGGCCGAAATCGCGCGGGCGCAGCGCCTCGCCACCGACGAGGGCCAGCAACGGCCATGACGACGGATCGTCGGCAAGGCACCAGGCGCACAGTTGCCGCTCGCGGCGCAACTGGCGGTTGAGCACCGGCTGCAGCTTCTTGACAAGGCGTGCCTCCAGCAGCAGGGCGCCGAATTCACCGGCGGTCTCGATGCACTCGATGCGGCGCACCTCCTGCGCCAGGCGCATTTCCCGCGCGGCGCGGTGGTCGGCCTGGAAATGCGACATCACCCGCCGGCGCAGGCTCACGCTCTTGCCGATGTACAACGGAATCTCGCCCTCGCCCCACATCAGGTAGACACCGCATCCACTCGAGATGTGTTCGATCGGCGTTTGCAACTGGGAGGGCAGGCTCGGCGCTTCACCGAGCAGCGCGACGGCAGCGTCTTGCAGTGCCTCGGCGCCACGCTCAGCGCGCACCGCGTCGAGCCAAGCCTGCAGCAGTTGAACATCGCCCATCGCGCGGTGGCGAGAGGCGGTTGCGAGGCCGTGACGGCGCATGATCGCGTCCAGGCCATGGCCGCGCGCCTGCGGGTATAGCCGGCGCGACATGCGCACGGTGCACAGCGTGCGCACGCGCAGATCGACGCCCTCGCGGGCCGCGGCGTTCTTCAGAAAACCGTGGTCGAAGCGCACGTTGTGCGCCACCAGCACGGCGCCGTCGAGCAGATCCAGCAGCCGGGGGAGCACGTCGGGAAAACGCGGCGCGGCGGCGACCATGGCATCGTCGATGCCGGTGAGCCGCTGAATGAACAGCGGGATCGGGCAGGCAGGGTCGACCAGGGTGTCGAGCCTGGCGACTTCGCGTCCGTGCTCCATGCGCACCGCGGCGATTTCGGTGATGCGGTCGTGTACCGGGTTGGCGCCGGTGGTTTCCAGGTCCAGCAGCGCGTAGCAGGGCAGCATGCCCGCATTGTGCGGCATGGGTGCAGCGATGGCCCGGCGCGGCACCGCGGCTGCGGGGGACATGCTGCGTGCGCAGCGTGGTGAGCCGCGCCGGGGCGAACGGTCGGATGCGATGCAGCGGCGAACGGATCGCCAGCTCAGCGCGCGGTTTCAGGCGCGGCCCAGGGCGCCGGCGGCGGGACGCCCGGCGCAAGGCATCGCACGCCGCGGCCGCTTTCTACAATGCGGGCTTTGCCTGCATGCGCCCCCATGGCGTTGCCAGCCAAGCGCGCCGCACCGTGCGGTCCGCGGCAGCCGGCCGGGCGCATCCTCGAAAGCCAACAGCCATGAGCCTCAAATGCGGCATCGTCGGCCTGCCCAACGTCGGCAAGTCCACCCTGTTCAACGCGCTGACCCAGAGCGCGATTCCCGCTGAAAACTATCCCTTCTGCACCATCGAGCCCAACGTGGGCGTGGTGGAGGTGCCCGATGCGCGCATGGGGCAGCTAGCCGCCATCGTCAAACCGCAGCGCATCGTGGCGGCCGTGGTGGAGTTCGTCGATATCGCCGGTCTGGTGGCGGGCGCCTCGCAGGGCGAGGGGTTGGGCAATCAGTTTCTTGCGCACATCCGCGAAACCGATGCCATCGTCAACGTCGTGCGCTGCTTCGACGACGAGAACGTGATCCATGTGGCCGGCCGCATCGACCCGCTGGCGGATCTTGCCGTGATCCAGACCGAGCTGTGCCTGGCCGACCTCGGCACCGTGGAAAAGGCCATCCATCGTCTGAACAAACAAGGCCGCTCCGGGGACAAGGACGCGCTGAAAACCGCCGAGTTGCTGCAGCGCTGTGAACAGGCACTGAACCAGGCGCAGCCCGTCCGCGCCATGGGTTTGTCCGGCGACGAGATGGCGCTGATCCGGCCGCTGTGCCTGATCACCGCCAAGCCGGCGATGTTCGTCGGCAACGTGATGGAAGACGGCTTCAGCGACAACCCCCATCTCGACAGCCTGCGCGACTATGCGGCGAAGGAAAACGCGCCTGTCGTGACCATCTGCGCCAAGCTGGAAAGCGAGCTGGCCGGCATGTCGGCAGAAGAAAAGCAGGAATTCCTCGCCGAGTTGGGCCAGGACGAACCTGGACTGCATCGCCTCATCCGCGCCGGCTACAGCTTGCTCGGCCTGCAGACCTATTTCACCGCCGGCGTGAAGGAAGTGCGCGCCTGGACCATCCCCATTGGCGCCACCGCACCCCAGGCTGCCGGCGTGATCCACACCGACTTCGAACGCGGCTTCATCCGCGCCCAGACCATCGGCTTCGACGACTACATCAAGTACAACGGCGAGCAAGGCGCCAAGGATGCCGGCCGGATGCGCGCCGAAGGCAAGGACTATGTGGTGAAAGACGGCGACGTCCTAAACTTCCTGTTCAACGTCTGAGCCGTGGACGGCGCGAGAAGCCACGGACCTGTATCATGTGGGGAGTAGATATGCACAAGGTTGTCGTTTTGCAGGTTTTTGCTGTTCACTGCCGCCCCCGCGGCAAGCCCGGTTGAATTCCCCAAGTGATGTTCTTGCGTGTTTCTGCACTGCGGCGGCATGTGCTGCGCAGCATTTGAAAAAGTAAGGAATGATCATGGCGACCCAAACGGGCATTGTGAAATGGTTCAACGAAGGCAAGGGCTTCGGCTTCATTGCCCAGGATGGCGGCGACGCCGACCTGTTCGTGCATTTCAGCGAAATTCAAGGCAGCGGCTTCAAGACCCTGACCGAAAACCAACGCGTCGAATTTGAAGTCAAGCAGGGCCAGAAAGGCCTACAGGCTTCCAACGTGCGTCCGGTCTGATTTTCGACCCAGCCGTTGGCTGAAAAACCGCGACTTCGGTCGCGGTTTTTTTTGCCCGGGTGATTTTCGCCGCGTTGGCGCCGGCACTCCAGCCAGCTCCATGCCGAAAAACCGGGTCCAACCCAGGGATGCCTCAGGCGCCGACGCTGATGTCCAGCACGCCCACGCCATCCACGCCGCCGCGCAGGCGGTCGCCGCGCTGCACCGGCCCGACACCGGCGGGCGTGCCGCTGAAAATGAGGTCGCCAGCTTCCAGCCGGAACAGATGTGAAAGATGGGCGATGATTTCCGGCACGCTCCAGATCATGTCGCCCAGCTTGCCACGCTGGCGTGACGCACCGTTCACCTCCAACCAGATCGCCGCGCTCGGTGCCAGCGCGGCACCCTGGGCTGGCACCAGCGCCGAGCAGGGCGCCGCGACATCGAAGGCCTTGCCCACCTCCCAGGGACGACCGAGCTTCTTCGCCTGCGCCTGCAAGTCGCGGCGCGTCATGTCCAGCCCCACGGCATAACCCCAGACATGGCCGAGCGCCGCGTCCACCGCAATGTCCCGTCCGCCCTGGCCGATGGCCACCACCAGTTCAATCTCGTGGTGCACGTCGCTGCTGGCCGGCGGATAGGGAAACACGCTGCCGCTGCTCAGTAACGCGTCGGGCGTCTTCATGAAAAAGAACGGCGGCTCGCGCACTGGGTCGTGGCCCATTTCGCGCGCATGTTCGGCGTAATTGCGCCCCACGCAATACACCCGACGGACCGGGAATCGCTCGACACTGCCCGCCACGGGCAGGCTGGGGACCACGGGTGCAAAGACATAGCTGGGTTCGGCTGGCAAGGACATGGCTGGATGGCTCCGATGGGATCGTGACGCACCGGCCCCGATTTGCCGACAGGCAGGCGGCCAGCTTGTGCGTCCGGCTGAGAGCTTAGGGCAACACCCGCCATGCACGCCCGACACCAACGCGTTCGCCCCGGCCTCCAATCTTCCGCCGTCGCTCCGCCATCAGTCTTCGGTGTGGCGTGGGCATAAAACGGGCGGCCCACGTAGGATGGCGGGCTGACATTTCCACAAGTCCAATCACCATGAATCCCGGCGTGGCTTACGCCCTGGGCGCCTACATGTTGTGGGGCCTGTTTCCGCCGTATTTCAAGCTGTTGCACCAGGTGCCAGCCCTGCACAATGGCTGGCCGTCGGCATCGCGGCGCTGGGGGTGGGCTGGATGACGACCGAAGTGGGCCATGTGCCGTGGATCGCCCTGGTGCTGGCATTCAGCTTTGCCGGTTACAGCCTGCTGCGCAAGACGGCACCGCTGGGCTCACTCGAAGGTCTGGCCGTGGAAACCGCGGTGCTGTTTCCGCTGGCGCTGGCCTATCTGGCCTGGGAAGGCGCGCAGGGTGCGAATGTGTTCGCCAGCAGCGACTGGAGCCTGCGCTGGCTGCTCATCGCCGCCGGACCAGTGCCACCATTCCGTTGCTGCTGTTCGCTGCCGGGGCGCGGCGCATTCCGTTCTCGCTGCTGGGCATCCTGCAATACCTCACGCCCACCATCCTGCTTGCGCTGGGGGTCTGGCTGTACCACGAGCCTTTCGGCACGAACAGGGCCATCGGCTTCGGGCTGGTGTGGGCCGGCATCACCGTGTATGTAGTGGAGGGCCTGCTGGCCCTGCGGGCAAGGCGCTACGCCGCCTGAACCCGAGCCGGTCCGCCTCAGCGGCGGGCGCGCCGGCAAGTGAGCACGCTGGCGGCGACGGCTGCCGCCAGCACGCTGGCGTAGTCGAGCACGGCACCATCGCGCAGCAAGCCGCTGCCGACCAGGACGAGATGCGTCACGAGTGCGGCCAGCGCCGCCCGGCACACCTGTCGGCCCAGCGTCGAGGCGCAGGGCCGCAGCACTCTCAGGCCGACCGCGCCGATGGCGCCACCCACCACCAGGGGCATGACGCTGGTGCCCGCCAGCCACATCAGCAAAAGGCTCAGCATGCGGCGGACATCCAAAACCCTTGCTGGAGCGTTATGCCCTTTGCAGTCGCTGGTGGAGGAGAAACGATGGTCATGGTCGAGTTTGCGGCGCGCATGGATGTGGATGCCTGGCATCGACAACTGCATTGACCTGCATCAGCCGCACGCAGTGCCATCCATTCGTAAAATAGTCAACTCACTATGTTATTAGTCGCCGTCGGAGTCAACCACCAGACCGCGCCACTCGATGTGCGCGAGCGTCTCGCATTTTCAGCCGACGGCCTGAAGGATGCGCTGCGCACGTTGCGCGACAACCTGGCTGCGCGCCGGGGCGGCAGCGAAGGCGCGGTGGAAGCCGCCATCCTCTCCACCTGCAACCGTACCGAAATTTACTGCGCCGCCGAGGCCGACCCGCGCGAGGCGCTGGTGCATTGGCTGGCGCAGTCGCGCGCACTGCGCGAAGGCGACTTGATCGACCACAGCTACCGCCTGGTGCAGGACGACACCGTGCGACACGCCTTTCGCGTGGCCAGCGGGCTCGACTCCATGGTGCTGGGCGAGCCGCAGATTCTCGGCCAGATGAAAGACGCGGTGCGCGCCGCGACCGACACCGGCACCCTGGGCAGCAACCTGGGGCAGATGTTCCAGCGTACCTTTGCCGTGGCCAAGGAGGTGCGCAGCGCCACCGCAATCGGCACGCACTCGGTGAGCATGGCCGCCGCCAGCGTGAAGCTGGCGGAAACCGTGTTCGAGGACCTGGCCGACTGCCGCGTGCTGTTCATCGGCGCCGGCGACATGATCGAACTCGTCGCCACCCATTTCTCGGCGCGCAAGCCGCGCTTCATGGCCATTGCCAACCGCACGCTGGAGCGCGGCGCCAAGCTGGCAGCGCAGTTCGGCGCCGAAGCCATGCGCTTGGCCGATGTGCCGCAGCGCCTGCCCGAGTTCGACGTGGTCGTCACGTCCACGGCCAGCACCCTGCCCATCATCGGCCTGGGCGCGGCCGAGCGCATGGTCAAGCAGCGCCGCCACAAGCCGGTGGTGATGGTCGATCTGGCCGTGCCGCGCGATATCGAGGCCGAGGTCGGCGAGTTGCCCGACATCTATCTCTACACCGTGGACGACCTCACCGAACTCGTGCGCACCAACAGCGAGAAGCGCCAGGCCGCAGTGCAACAGGCCGAGGCCATCATCGAAACCCGGGTGCAGGGCTTCCTGCAGTGGATGGACAGCCGCGAACAAGTGCCGCTGATTCTGCAACTGCAAGACGTCAGCCGCCAGTGGCAGGCCGCCGAACTCGACCGCGCGCGCCGGCAACTGGCGCGTGGTGAAGACGCCGAGGCTGTACTCGACATGCTGGCGCGCAATCTGTCGCAAAAGTTCATGCACAACGCCTACGCCGCCATGCACCACAGCAATCCCGCGCACCGCGAGCAAGTCGCGCGCGCGGTGCAGCGTTTGTTTCTCGCGCCGCACCGCGGCTGCGGCAGCAATGGCGATGGTGGCGACAGTGGCGACGGCCGCGGCAGGGACGCCAACAACACCTAGCTGAGTTGTTGGCGCGTGCCGGGCTGCAAGCCTGCGCCGCGCGCTGCACGCGCTCACGCGTCCGCTGCGGACCTCCACACACCACCCATGAAACCATCGCTACGCGACAAGCTGGCCGCGATGCTGCGCCGCATGGACGAGATCGACGCCCTGCTCGGCGCGCCGGACAGCGCCACCGACCCCGACCGCCTGCGCACCCTGGGCAGCGAGCGCGCCGAGTTGGCGCCGGTGGCCGCGCGTTATGCCGAGTTGCTGCAGGCCGAAACCGCACACGCCGACGCCCAGGCGCTGCTGGCCGAGCCCGAGATGCGCGCCCTGGCACAGGACGAAATCGCATCCACGCAGCAGCGCATCATGGCGCTTGAGGCCGAACTGCAAACGGCACTGCTGCCTCGTGACGCGGACGACGGCAAGCCCGCGTTTCTCGAGGTGCGCGCCGGGACCGGGGGCGACGAATCCGCCCTGTTCGCCGCCGACCTGCTGCGCATGTACACCCGCCATGCGGAGCGCCGCGGCTGGCGCTGCGAAGTCATCAGCCATGCCGACAGCGACCTCGGCGGCGTGAAAGAGGCCGTGGTGCGCATCAGCGGCGAGGGCGTCTACGGCCGGCTCAAGTTCGAGAGCGGCGGCCACCGCGTGCAGCGCGTGCCCGCTACCGAGTCGCAAGGGCGCATCCACACCAGCGCCGCAACCGTGGCGGTGATGCCCGAGCCCGACGCGCAAGCCGCGGTGCAGATCAACCCGGCCGAGTTGCGCATCGACACCTTCCGCGCCTCCGGCGCCGGCGGCCAGCACATCAACAAGACCGATTCGGCCGTGCGCATCACCCACCTGCCCACGGGCCTGGTGGTGGAGTGCCAGGACGACCGCTCGCAACACCGCAACAAGGCGCAGGCGCTGGCGGTGCTGGCTGCGCGCCTGGAGCAGCGCCAGCGGCAGCAGGCGCAGGCGAAGGAAGCAGCACAGCGCAAGAGCCTGGTCGGCAGTGGCGACCGCTCCGATCGCATCCGCACCTACAACGTGCCGCAAGGGCGCGTCACCGATCACCGCATCAACCTCACGCTCTACAAGATCGACGCCATCCTGAACGGCGATCTCGACGAACTGCTTGACGCCCTGCACGCCGAACATCAAGCGGAGTTGCTGATGGCGCTGGGCGAGGCATGAACCGCAGCGTCGTGATGGCCGCCGCCCATCGCCGCGATCGCGGCGCCACGGCCCATCGCGCTCGGCGGCAACGCCCATGCCCATGACCCTTGAAGCCTGGATGCGCCAGGCCGGCCTGGCGCGCATCGACGCGCTGGTGCTGCTGCGCGAGCTGGCCGGCATCGGCCATGCCACCTTGCTCGCGCATCCCGAAATCTCGCTCGACGCCGCGGCCCTCGGGCCGCTGGACACCGCCGCCACACGCCTGCGGGCCGGCGAACCGCTGGCTTATGTGCTGGGCTGGCGCGAGTTCTATGGCTTGCGCTTCGCGGTGAGCCCGGCCGTGCTGGTGCCGCGTCCCGAGACCGAGTTGCTGGTGGACTTCGCCCTGGCGCGCATGCCGCACGACGGCTACGCCACCGTGCTCGACCTCGGCACCGGCAGCGGCGCCATCGCCGTGGCGGTGGCGCATGCACGGCCTCAGGCCGAAGTGTGGGCCGTGGACTCCAGCGCCGACGCGCTGAGGGTGGCCGCCGCCAACGCCCAGGCGCTGTTGCCACGACCGCGCCCTGGCGGTCCGTTGCGCCTGCTGGCCGGCGACTGGTTCGCCGCGCTGCCCGCGGCTGCACCACGCTTCGACCTCATCCTCGGCAACCCGCCTTACGTCGCAGCGGGCGATCCCCACCTCGTCGCCCTGACGCACGAGCCGCAACTCGCACTGGTGGGCCGCGCCAGCGCCGACGGCCTGGCTGACCTCCGCCGCATCGTCGCCACGGCGCCCGGGCATCTGGCCGCCGGCGGCTGGCTGGCCCTGGAGCATGGCCACGACCAGGGCGCAGCCGTGCAGGCGCTGCTGCGCTCAGCGGGCCTGGTGGCGGTGCAGACCCGGCCCGACCTTGCGGGCATTGCGCGCCTGACACTCGGACAGGCGCCAGCCAGGGCCGGCATCCGCCCGAATCCCGGCTCGAGTGCACCGATGAACAGGCCCTAGACCCTTCCGCCGCGCTCGCCGGGATCAAAACCTACAATTTCGCTGTGCGGCCAAGTCCGCGTTCACCGATTTCCAGAGGCTCCCATGTCCGACGTGATGCAACGCATTGACCAACTCGTCAAGTCCAACGAGGTGGTGCTGTTCATGAAAGGGACGCCGCAGTTTCCGCAATGCGGCTTTTCCGGGCGCGCGGCCCAGATTCTCAAGGCTTGCGGCGTGAACCAGTACGCCAGCGTCAACGTGCTGGAGGACCAGGAGGTGCGCGAGAGCATCAAGCAATACGCCAACTGGCCGACCATTCCACAGCTCTATGTGAAGGGCGAATTCGTGGGCGGCTCGGACATCATGATGGAGATGTACGAGAGCGGCGAGTTGCAGCAACTGCTGACACAGCCCTGAGCGCAGCGGCACATCCGGGCCGCCGCGTGCGCCTCATCGTCGGCATCACCGGCGCCACCGGCGCCATCTATGGCGTGCGGCTGCTGCAGCACCTGCGGCGGCTGGGTGGGGTGCATACGCACCTGGTGGTCAGCAGCGCCGGTTGGCTGAGCGTGAAGGCGGAACTGGATCTGGGCCGGCGCGAGGTCGAGGCGCTGGCCGACGCAACGCATCCGATTGGCGACGTGGCCGCCAGTATCGCCAGTGGCTCGTTCGCCACCGCCGGCATGGTGGTGGCGCCATGTTCGATGAAATCGCTCGCGGCCATCGCCCACGGCATGTCCGACAACCTGCTGACTCGCGCCGCTGACGTGTGTCTGAAAGAACGCCGCCGCCTGGTGCTGATGGTGCGCGAGGCACCGCTGAATCTGGCCCACCTGCGCAACATGACGGCCGTGGCCGAAATGGGTGGCACCCTCTTCCCGCCCATGCCCGCGTTCTACCAGCGACCGCAGAGCCTGGAGCAGATGGTGGACCACACTCTCGGCCGGGTGCTGGAACAGTTCGGCATCGCCCACGATCTGGCACCGCAGTGGCAGGGCTGGCCCGAGGCAGCGCCGGGGGCAGCAGCCGATGCGAACGCAGGCGGCTGACCACGCCCGAACCATCCACCCCCGCACGACACGGCATGCCGTCTGCCCCATCGTCATCCGCTCCTCGCCTGCTCGCCGCCGGCCTCGCGCTGCTCGGCACAGTCGCGCCAGCCGGCAAGGTGCTGGCGCAAACCCCGCCGGACCCCGCGCCGCAGGGCGGCGAGTTCCAGATCGCACCCTACAACGCCCCGGCGCTGCCGCCCTACAAAACACTGGAAAACGGCTTGTCGTTCTCGGGCCATCTCGACAGCGAAGCGGTTGGTGTTGCCGCTGGCGGACGGCATCGCCAGCTGGCGAGCGACACCCTGCTGCAGTTCGGCGGCAGCCTCGATACGGCCAGCGCCGGCCTGTGGGCTGGCGGCAAACTGGACTTCAGCCTGATGGGCGTGAAGACCAACGGCAATTTGCCGGCGCAGACCGGCTCGGTGCAGACCACCAGCAACGACTGGGCGCCCAATTTCCTGCGGCTGTACCAGTTCAGCTATCAGCAAGACCTGGGCGCGGGCTTCGTGCGCGCCGGCATCATGGACGTCAACTATTACTTCGCCACGGTCGGGCTGGCCGGGCAGTTGCTCAACGCCTCGTTCGGCCCTGTGCCCACGCTGACCAACAACGCCGACATCGCCACCTTTCCCAACCCCGGTCTGGGCTTGATGGGCGGCGCCGACCTGGGCGATGGCTACGCGCTGCAGGCCGGCGCCTGGCAGGCCAACCCGCCCGAATTCAGCGGCGTGCTGCAATCGGGCGCGCTGGCGCTGGTGGAGGCGAGCAAGAGCATCGGTACCCTGGCGGATGGCCAGCCGCGCCAGGTGTTCAAACTCGGGCTGTGGCATATGCGGCAGAACGACCCGCTGCTCGGTCCGTCCACCGGCGGGGTCTACGGCATCGGCGAAACCCGCTGGGACATGGTCGATGGGCCGCACTTCGGCGCCTTCGTGCAGTTGGCGGCGAGCAACGGCCGGGTGAACTCGCTGCCCTATTACCTGGGCCTGGGCCTGCGCGTGCAGCGGCCCTTCGCCAGTCGACCGAATGACAGTCTCAGCATCGGCCTGGCCCGCGCCAGCCTGCACGCGCTGCACCCGGAAACCGTGCTGGAAGTGAACTACGCCTACAGGGTGGTCCGTGGCGTGTATCTGCAGCCCGACATGCAGCGCATCTGGAATGCCGGGGGCAACGGCCCGCCGGCCACGGTGCTCGGTGTCCGGCTGCACCTGGAATACTGAGCCAAATTCCCAAGGGGCGGCGTGCCGCTCAGCCTCCCGAGGTGGTCCAGGATGCGGCGCCAGCCTTTCACCGGCCCGGACAGAGCCCGCATCATGCCGCGGCTCAAGGTGGAGCCATGCCAGCGCGCTGCAGAGGGCCGGGCACGCCCTGCGGAGCGTTGCCCTCGAACCCACGCCCGAATGCGCCCACCGGCCCGCCCGAGCGCCCGGCCTCGCCCCGTGGACTGGGTTCGTAGCCAGGCAGGGGGCCGCGGACTTGGGCCTGGCCCTGGGGCGGCAGATGCTGGCGCCAGGCCGGAGCAGGCCGTTCGAAGCGCTGCGGCGCTTGCCCTGGGCGCTCGATCGATGGGGGTGGCCCCGCACCGCGCCCAGGCACCTGCAAGCCCGGCGGCTCGAGGCCTGGCCCGGAACGTTGGTCGCGGTGTTGGTCGAATCTTTGCACGGGGCGTTCAGATACGTCGGGACTGGGGCGCGAAAACCTGCGATCCCGTTGCCCTGGCTCCAGGGCCTGTTGCGGCGGCCTTGGAGTTTGCGGCTGCGGCACGAACACAAACGGCCACGCGGACCGTCCATGCTCTCCCGGCTGCGTCTGCAGGCTGGACTGTGGCCTGGGTGACGGCTCCGCCCCCGGAGCTTGACCAGGACGCATCGATGGCGGCATTGCGGTTTGGCGCGGGAACTGGCGCTGCACCGGGACCGGCACGATGCGCACGGGGACTCGCTCGGGCGCGGTGTTGCTCAGAGGGTGGCCCCGGTATCCGCCCGGGGGCTGCAGCCCGCCGACCTCGGGCAGGCTGAAGCGTTGCAGCAGGGGCCCGGGCTCGCGTGTGGCCAGCACCGGGCGCGGCCTGAACCCCGCAGGCCAGGGCATCGGCCGCGCCCCGGCGGTGACGCTGGCTGCCAACGGGTGTGCGTCGGGCGCCGGGGTCAGCGGCAGGATGCGCGCCTGCAAGGCGGGCAGGTGATGCACATGGTCCTGCACCGGCAGGCCCTGAACGAAGGTGGTGCGCGGCACCAGGGTGAGGGCATGAGGCGGCAGGTGGCGCGGGTCGAGTTCGCGGCGCACATTGATCCCGTCGTGGTTGCGGTCGTTGATGGGTGTGCAACGGTTCACCGCCACGAGGTAAGCCGGGGTGTAGGCGTAGGGCGGGCGGTAGATCTGCCCCGGGCCGAGCGGGAACCAGCCCACGGCCGGAACGCCACCCGCCACACCGAAGGAGAATGTGACGCCAGGCGCGGCGCCGACGAAAGCCACCAGCGCCGGGGCATACATCGGGCGCACCACCGCGGGGCCCGGCACCCAGGCCCAGGCGGAGCCGACCCAGGCCCAGCGGCCGTAGTGGAAGGGCGCGAAACCCCAGGGCTCGGCCGCAATCCAGGTCCAGCCCCAGGGTGGCACCCAGGCCCAGTGGCCGTTGCGGTAGGGCACCCAGCCGGGGGCGACGCGCGGGTACCAGACGGGCCCATATTGCGGGCTCTGGGCCCACTCGCCCCAGGCGTCGAGCCCCTGGTAGCCGGTCACCCAGGGCGAGACATAGCGCGCGGAGATGGAAGCATCTTCGCGTGCGTTCAACTGGGTCACCCATTGGTCGAAAGCGTCGGTCGGCGGATTGTCTTCGGCAGCCACCACGGTGAGATCCTGCCCGGCAAAGCGCACCCTCTGCCCGGCCTCCACCGCATAGGGCATGGCGCTCTCGCCATAGGCCGTGCCCTGGCCGGTGCGCAGCGTAGCGGTGGTGGTATCGGCGGCCGGGCTCACGTCCAGGCGCATATCCCCCGCGCTTTGCAACTGAAAGGCGAGGTTGGGCGTGTCCACCTCCACCCGCCGATCCGGTCCGAAGGCGCGCACTTGCAATTGCGCCGTACCCTGCGACAGCGACAACTGCACGTCCTGCTCGCGCAGATCGAGGACCGTGAGATCCGTGTTCGAGCCCAGGCGGATCGCATCCGGCCCGGCGACGATGTCGGCGCGACCACCCGGCGGCACCCACAGCCGATCGCCGATGGTGATGGGCCGGTTCAGGCCGGCCGCGATCCAGTTGCTGGCGCCGGCCGGCAGCAGACTCACCTCGCCCTGAAACGCGGCGATGCGGCCGACCAGCGCAGGCGGCTCCCCGGCATGCGCGAGAGGCGCCAGACCGATGATTGCAAGCCTGAACAGGCTGGGTAGAGCCCGATACACGATCCATCGCAAACTGCGGAGCCGACGGACACAACGTGAGAGCGGATTCATGGTGGTGAGCTTGGGCGGGAACGCTGGATTGGGTTGCGTTCACCATCAACGAACGACAGCCGCCCGCGCATGACAGCGGCTTGTATGCGCGTACGGCCAGATGTAACCCACCGCCGTGACTCGCCAGGAAACGCGCGGCCGTTCTCATGTTTCCTTGGCCCTGACGGGCGTGGATCGGCGAGCCGATCCTGGGACGCTCACAAGCCAGCTGGCGCTGGCGCAACGGTGCGCCGGAGCTGGTCCATGCCGGCGCCAGCGACCCCACGGCATGGCAGGCGCCCATGCGCAAGCATCAAGCCCGCAGCCGCCTGTCATCGGTCTGACAACGGCATGGGCGAGATTCGGACTGCACCCATCCGCCAACCCGCACGCCATCACTCAACTCCATGACGCACAGCGCCGAGGGCCGCTTGCGCCGCACGCGGGCGCTCTAGGATGGAACAGTTGGCACTCGACGCTTCTCTGTGCTCGCTGCGCCCGTTACACCTTTCCTGCGCCATTTTTCGGCCATTTTTTTCTTGACCATGTCCCATTCCACCACACCAACCTCAGTTCCGGCACGGATGATGTTGCGCGCCAAAATTCACCGCGCCACGCTCACCGGAGCCGATCTGCATTACGAGGGCTCCTGCGGTATCGACCAGGCGCTGCTGGATGCCTGCGACATCATCCCCGGCGAGCAGATCGAGATTTACAACGTGACCAACGGCGCACGCCTGAGCACCTATGCCATCGCCGAGCCCGCCGGCAGCGGATGCATTACCTTGAATGGTTCGGCAGCGCGCCACGCCGCCATTGGCGACCTGCTCATCATTTGCACCTATGGCCCGATGGACGACGCCACAGCGCGCAACTTCCGCCCGCACATTGCCTTGCTGGATGCGCGCAACGGCATCGCTGCCATGAAGATTTGATTGCGGCAGCGGCACGTGGCCTGCGTGGGCAACTCCGGAGCCACTTCTGCACCGGGCCGCAGTTTTCAGCTTAGAATGCACGATTCCGGTTTTTCGGCCGCCGGAACCATGGCCCCAGGGCCATGCCGCACGATCCGCGGAATGCACGCGGGGTTCACGCAGAATCCGTCCTCTCCGGAGTCTGTCAGTGTGGCATGGATCCATGCAACGAAACCCGAAATCCATGCGAGAGAGCCTGCCGCAGCATCCGAGCAGGATAAAAGCGCCGCAACCCAGTGAATGAACCCACATCCATGAAAACCTTCAGCGCCAAACCGGCCGAAGTGACGCATGAGTGGTTTGTGATTGACGCGACGGACAAAGTCCTCGGCCGTGTCGCCAGCGAAGTGGCACGTCGTCTTCGCGGCAAGCACAAACCCATTTATACGCCTCACGTCGACACCGGCGATTTCATCATCGTCGTCAACACCGCCAAGTTGCGCGTCACCGGCAACAAAGCGGAAGACAAAATTTATTACCGTCACACCGGCTACCCCGGCGGCATCTACGCCACCCGCTTCAAGGACATGCAGGCCAAACATCCCGGCCGCGCCCTGAAATTGGCGGTCAAGGGCATGCTGCCCAAGGGCCCGCTGGGCTATGCCATGATCAAGAAACTCAAGGTCTATGCCGAGGCGGAACATCCGCACACCGCGCAGCAGCCCAAGAGCCTGGACCTTTAAGGAGCGGCCATGATTGGAGATTGGAATTACGGCACCGGCCGCCGCAAGAGTTCTGTGGCCCGCGTGTTCATGAAAAAGGGCAACGGCAATATCACCGTGAATGGCCTGGCGCTGCAAGAGTATTTCGGCCGCCAAACCTCCATCATGGTGGTCAAGCAGCCGCTGGTGCTGACGCAGAACGAAGCGCTGTTCGACATCAAGGTCAACGTGCGCGGCGGTGGCGAATCGGGCCAGGCCGGCGCGGTGCGCCACGGTATCACCCGGGCGCTGATCGACTATGACGCGGCGTTGAAATCGGCGCTGTCGAACGCCGGTTTCGTCACCCGCGACGCCCGCGAAGTGGAACGCAAGAAAGTTGGCCTGCACGGCGCGCGCCGTCGCAAGCAGTTCTCCAAGCGCTAAGCCGCAAGCCAGGAGCGATCGCGGCGCCAGTCGACTTCGCCGCGATCCAGGAAAGCCCGTCCACGAGACGGGCTTTTTCATGCTTGCCGCATTCGCTCCGGACAGGCGCAAACCCAAGCCCTGGACTCGTCCGGCGCCAAGCAAAATCCGCCGACATCCGCATCGGCTCGTCACTTCAGACCGGTGCAGCGCCAGCCGCCGCCCGTTACCATGGATGCCTTCGATAGACGGGGGTGATGGAGTGAGCGCAGTGCGGATTGGAATTGTTGGCGGCACAGGCTACACGGGCGTGGAACTGCTGCGCCTGCTGCTGCGCCACCCGCAGGCCGAACTGATCGCCATCACCTCGCGCAAGGAAGCCGGCCAGGCCGTGGCGGAGATGTTTCCAAGCCTTCGCGGCCACACCGATCTGCGCTTTTCAACCCCCGACGATGCGCCGCTGACGCAGTGCGACCTGGTGTTCTTCGCCACTCCGCACGGTGTGGCCATGGCCCAGGCGCGCAGCCTGCTGGCAGCCGGGGTGCGCATCATCGATCTGGCCGCCGACTTCCGCCTGCGCGACACCGCCGCGTTCGAGCAGTGGTACGGCATGCCGCACACTTGCCCGGATTTGCTGGCCGAAGCCGTCTACGGCCTGCCCGAACTTAACCGCGACGCCATCCGCAAGGCGCGTATCGTCGCCAACCCGGGCTGCTACCCCACCACGGTGCAACTCGGTTTCGCTCCGCTGCTGAGCACGGCGGGACTGGTGGACGGCGCGCACCTCATCGCCGATTGCGCCTCGGGAGTGTCCGGCGCGGGGCGCAAGGCGGAACTCGGCCTGCTGTTCAGCGAAGCTTCGGACAATTTCAAGGCCTATGGCGTCAAGGGCCATCGCCACGGGCCGGAAATCAACCAGGAACTACGCCGCATCGCGGGCCTGGGCGATGCCGACCCTGCCCTGCATTGTCTGTTCGTGCCGCATCTGGTCCCGATGATTCGCGGCATGCACAGCACGCTCCATGCGCGCCTCACGCCCGAAGGACAAAAGCCGGATTTGCAGGATTTGTACACGCAGTTCTACGCCAACGAACCCTTCGTCGATGTGCTTCCGGCAGGAAGCACACCGGACACTCGCAGCGTGCGTGGCGCGAATGTTTTGCGCCTGGCTGTGCACAAACCCACGCCCGACACCGCCATGCTGCTGGTGACGCAAGACAACCTCACCAAAGGGGCCTCGGGCCAGGCGGTGCAAAACATGAACCTGATGTTCGGGCTTGACGAGACCATGGGCCTGGGCGGACTGGCGCTGCTACCCTGAACCCGAGCGCCCCGAGGCCGGTGGTGGCATTTCACGCCGCCCGCCCGGGCTCATGCCGCCGCAGCCTAAAATAGCATTCTTAGCCAGGAGAAAACCATGAGCGCAGTCATGCAAGACAGCATTGCCCCTTCAGCCGCTTCGGCCGAGATGCCCAGTCCGCTGCTGTTCACCGACAGCGCCGCAGCCAAGGTCAAGGAACTGATTGACGAGGAAGGCAACGCCGACCTCAAACTGCGCGTGTTCGTCCAGGGCGGCGGCTGCTCCGGCTTCCAGTATGGCTTCACCTTCGATGAGGCGGTGAACGACGACGATCTGCAATTGGCCAAAAACGGCGTCACCTTGCTGATCGATGCGGTGAGCCTGCAATACCTCACCGGCGCCGAGATCGACTACAAGGAAGGGCTGGAAGGCGCGCAATTCGTCATCAAGAACCCCAACGCCACCACCACCTGCGGCTGCGGTTCGTCGTTCTCGACCTGAATTCCCCGCGCCCCGAGCAAACCGCCCCGCTTGGGCGGTTTTTTTTGGCATTCGGTCGGCCCAACGGCATCATTCTGAACGCTATGGCGCTGGAATGATTCGAACTTCCTCCCAAGCTTCGCGGCTTGTTGGATGATAAAAGTGGTTATTTTGTCGGATAACATCCGATTCTGGCGTTATCCTACGATCTAGATGACGTTGGGCACCATGAACTCCTCCACGCTAATGACCAACGAAGAGTTTCTCGAAGACCGTCGTTGCGCTCTTCGGGAATCCGTTGAATACTTTTCCGCGAAAAACAAGCCGGAGCGTGAGCGTTGGGTATGCCAAGAGTTCATCCTGAACCTTGGTCTAGCCTTTGACGAAACAGAAGTCATAACGCCCGATGATGAGCCGCCCGATGTGGTATTTCGAGATGGTTGGTTCGAGATAAAAGAGCTTCTTGACCATGGCCGACGCCGACATGCCGAATGCAAGGCATCCCTACAAAAGGCGCTTCAAGCTACCGATCCCCAAGACTTGCTGGAACAGTTCACGCCTCAAGACATCACGCCGGAACAAATTGGTGGCCGCATTCTCAAACAGCTGGAGACCCTACAAGATCACTATGCTCCTGCTGCCCGAAGGAATCTGGACATACTGTTCTACGTGAACCTACAAGAGCATTTCTTGAAAGTCGGCCCTATGCCGCCCGCCATCGAGTTCGCGCCATATGGCTGGCGTTCGGTTTCCGCCATCATGGGTTGGGGTGCGCTCGTAATGTTTGCTGCCTCTGATGCCACGACGTTTCTGGTTTCCAACGTCGGCGCACTTATTCAACGGAAGTTCGAGTGAACGCCATGGCGCCCAACCCATCGGTCAACCGGACCGCCAACAAGCTGCGCTTGTTGGTTCCCTCCGCACTTCGCGCTCCGGCGGCCGGTTACCTCAAACTACAAGGGCTTCCCCTCGAAAGTCAAACACCGATCCAGCCGTGAAGCATCGCAGCGCGATAGATCACGGAGCGGACGTTGGATGACGGTTTTCCACCCTCGGCGCCAGGCCTGAGTTGCGCACGGAGCAAGGGATG
>JAGWMO010000009.1:0-119026 GCA_028871675.1 Betaproteobacteria bacterium | reverse complement strand
GTCCCCAGCCTTCACCAGCACCTCGATCACTTCCACATCCTTGAAATCCCCAATGTCGGGAACCTTCACATCCATCACTGCCATGGTCTTGTCTCCAAATGGTTTTGCGCCCCGCGAATGCCTCCATGCGTCCGGCGGTTTGCGCGATGGGCTGCGGGCTCAGGCCAGCAAGGGATTGATGCGATCAGCGTCGATGCCGTATCGGCCAATCGCCTCGGCCACCTTGGCCTGGGGCACAGCGCCCTCGTCGGCCAGGCTGCGCAAGGCAGCCAGGGTGACGAAATGGCGGTCGACCTCGAAATGCCGGCGCAACTTGGTGCGCGTGTCGGAGCGGCCGAATCCGTCGGTGCCGAGGACGCGGTAGTTGCGCCCCTTGGGCAGGTAGGGACGAATCTGCTCGGCGAACAGGCGCACGTAGTCGGTCGAGGCCACCACGGGGCCGGTGTGCTTGTCGAGCTGCTGCGCGACAAAACTCTGGCGCTGCGTCTCGCCGGGGTGCAGAAGATTCCAGCGCTCGACGTCGCGACCGTCGCGCGCCAGCTCGTTGAAGCTCGGGCAGCTCCACACATTGGCGGCAACACCCCAGTCCTTCTCCAGCAAGTCGGCTGCGGCAATGACCTCGCGCAGGATGGAACCCGAGCCCAGCAGTTGCACCCGCGGCGTCAGCTTCGGGCCTTCCCGCAGCAGATACATGCCCTTGAGAATCTGCGCCTCGGTGCCGGCCTTCAGTCCCGGCTGAGCGTAGTTTTCGTTCAACAGGGTGATATAGAAATAGACGTCTTCCTGGTGCTCCACCATGCGCTTCAAACCGCTGTGCAGGATGACGGCCACCTCGTGGGCGAAGGTCGGGTCATAGCTGATGCAGTTGGGGATGTTGGCCGCCATGATCTGGCTGTGCCCGTCTTCGTGCTGCAGGCCCTCGCCGTTGAGCGTGGTGCGCCCCGAGGTGCCGCCCAGCAGGAAGCCTCGCGCCAGCATGTCTCCGGCAGCCCAGGCCAGATCGCCGATGCGTTGAAAGCCGAACATCGAGTAGTAGATGTAGAACGGAATGGTGATGCGGTTGCTGTGCGAGTACGACGTGGCCGACGCGATCCATGAACACATGCCGCCTGCCTCGGTGATGCCTTCCTGCAGAATTTGCCCGGCCTTGTCCTCGCGGTAATACATCACCTCGCCACGGTCCACCGGCGTGTACTTCTGCCCCTCGGGCGCGTAGATGCCGATCTGCCGGTACAGCCCCTCCATGCCGAACGTGCGGGTCTCGTCCACCAGGATGGGTACGACGCGCGGGCCCAGGGTCTTGTCGCGCAGCAGTTGGTTGAGGCAGCGCACATAGGCCTGGGTGGTGGAAATTTCCCGGCCCTCGGCGGTGGCTTCCAGCACGGGTTTGAACACATCGGCCAGATCGGGAATGGGTAAGTGCTCATCCGCTTTCGTCCGGCGCTGTGGCAGATAGCCGCCCAGTTCCTTGCGACGGGCATGCAGGTACTGCATCTCGGGCGTGTCGTCGGCCGGTTTGAAAAATGGCAGATTGGGCAGGTCGTGGTCGGGAACGGGGATGTTGAAACGGTCGCGGAACTCGCGAATGTCTTCATCGGTGAGCTTCTTCACCTGATGCGCCACGTTGCGCGCCTCGGCTGCCTGGCCCATGCCATAACCCTTGATGGTCTTGACCAGCAGCACGCTGGGCTGACCCTGGTGATGGGCCGCGGCATGAAACGCAGCGTAGACCTTTTGCGGATCGTGGCCGCCGCGGTTGAGACGCCAGATGTCCTCGTCGCTCAAGTTCTTCACCATCTCCAGCAGCTTGGGATGGCGACCGAAGAAATGCTTGCGCACGAAAGCGCCGTCATTCGCCTTCATGGCCTGGTAGTCGCCGTCAAGCACGTCCATCATCACCTGGCGCAGGATGCCCTCCTTGTCGCGCGCGAGCAGTGGGTCCCAGTACGAGCCCCAGATGAGTTTGATGACGTTCCATCCGGAGCCACGGAACTCGGCTTCGAGCTCCTGGATGATCTTGCCGTTGCCGCGTACCGGGCCGTCAAGCCGCTGCAGATTGCAGTTGACGACGAACACCAGGTTGTCGAGCTTTTCACGCGCCGCCAGCCCGATCGCGCCGAGGGATTCCGGCTCGTCCATTTCGCCGTCGCCGCAAAACACCCAGACCTTGCGCTTGGAGGTGTCGGCAATTCCGCGCGCATGCAGGTACTTCAGGAAGCGCGCCTGGTAAATCGCCATGATGGGTCCCAACCCCATACTCACGGTGGAGAGTTGCCAGAAGTTCGGCATCAGCTTGGGATGGGGATAGCTGGACAGGCCCTTGCCGTCCACCTCCTGGCGGAAGTTGAGCAACTGGCCCTCGCTCAGCCGCCCCTCCATGAAGGCGCGGGCGTAGATGCCCGGCGCACTGTGACCCTGGAAGTAGATGAGATCGCCGCCGTGCTCGGTCGTGGGCGCATGCCAGAAATGGTTGAAGCCCGCCCCCAGCATGCTCGCCAGCGATGCGAACGAAGCAATGTGACCACCCAGGTCGCCGCCGTCCTCCGGGTGCAGGCGGTTGGCGCGCACCACCATGGCCATGGCATTCCAACGCATGTAGGCGCGCAACCGCTCCTCGATCTCGACGTTGCCGGGATTGCGCTCTTCCAGGTCAGTGGGGATGGTGTTGACGTAGGCGGTGTTGGCCGAGAACGGCATGTCCACCCCGTCCTGGCGCGCTTGATCGATCAGCGCCTCCAGCAGAAAGTGGGCGCGCTCACGCCCTTCCGTGGCAATCAGCGCCTCCAGCGCATCGAGCCATTCACGGGTTTCGAGCGGATCGCCATCGTTGGCGGAAGCAGGCACGGGGAATTCAGGAACAGCCGACATGGTGCATCTCCTCGTCTTGGTTTGGCGTGAGTATTGCAGATAATTTTTCGAATCGCAATATCGTTTTTTATATTGTGGAATTTGCAGATCAATTGCTTGAATCTCAGTAGCCGCTCATCCGCGCCCGGGCGATTTGCACCGAAGTTGTCGAGCAAACAAGTCGCGAGACATCCGAGCCATGTCGTGCAGGTGCAGGCGGCAAGGCTCACAGCGGCACCGGGAGTCCATGATCGTGCAAATCCGCCGCGCCTCCTAGACGGGTTGCGTCGGGCATACCCGTAGAAGCCATGTCGCGTGGCGGGATCGCAGCGCGGCGCGCAACTTGCATAGACTGAAGGCGTGAACCACTCCGATACTCCACCTGTGCTGCGCCGCATGCTTACAGTCCTGCGGCCACTGCGCCTGCGCACGCAGGCCGCGTTGCGCGGGCGTAACGCCGACCGTCTGTTGCTGTTCGGCCCATTGTTGTCCCTGGTGCTGTTCCTTGGCGCCGCCGCTGCGCTCGTGCGCTACACCCAGCAAACCGAGGTGCAGCGCGAGCGCGATACCCTGCAACGTGACAGTGAATGGGCGCAGCAGCGCATGAGCCTGGAGATGGGCTTGATGCAGGAGCAGCTACAGTCCTTGGCCAATACGCTGGAGGCTTCGCCGCGCGGACCCGCTCGCTTTGAGTTCATGGCACGCAGCTTTTTGCGGCAACATGCCAGTGCCGTGCTGGTCTATGTCACCGACGCACAAGGCCTGGTGACGCAGCTGGCGTCGAGTGCGGTGTTGCCGCATGACCTCGAGTTGCTGGCGAAGGGTGAGCCCGAAGACCAGCCCCTGGCTTTGCGTACATTCGACCAGGCGCAGATCACCCTCCACACGGCCTATTCCATACCCTACCAACTGCCCCGGATCGGCTGGGTCGTGCAGTCAGCCACGCCCTTATTCAGCACGCTCAAAACACCGGCGACAAAGGCCGCATCCGAAGGATCGCTGGAGTCCAGCCAGCAGTTCGCCGGAACGGTCAATGCCGTGTTCAGCATCGACGGCCTGTTGCGCAGCGACGTGGTGCAGGAACTCAGCACGCGTTATGCCGTCGCGCTGGTGAGTCGTGCACAGAACGTTCTAGCCGGTAGCGCAACGGCGGACATCCACAGAAAACCACTGCAGTATGTGGTCGCCATGCACCCCTTTGACGCCGGCCTGTTCATGCGCGTGAGCAGCTACCACTCGGCCCCGAGCTGGATGGTGCGCGGCCTGTACTGGGCGGTGTTTGTCTTGTCGGCGCTGATGCTGTGGATGCTGTGGGGCACTTGGCGCCAGATGCGCCAGCGGCTGCAGACCCAGGAAAGCCTGACTCGCGAAACCGCCTTTCGCCGCGCGATGGAAAACTCGCTGTCGACCGGCATGCAGGCCATCGACCTCAAAGGACGCATCAGCTATGTCAACCTGGCGTTCTGCAAGATGACCGGATTCTCGGAACAAGACTTGTTGGGCAGCTCCCCGCCCCATCCCTACTGGCCGCAGCGGCGCACGGCGGAGATGGCGCTGGCGTTGCAGCAGACCATCGACGGGCTGGCCCCCCCATCGGGCTTCGCCCTCAAGCTGCGACGCAAGGACGGCAGCGAGTTCGACGCCCGCGTCTACGTCTCGGCGCTGATCGACGCGCGCGAACGCCAGACCGGTTGGATCACGTCGATCACCGACATCACCGAGCCCACGCGCATTCGCCATGAGCTGGCGGCATCGCACGAGCGCTTCGTCGCCGTGCTGGAAGGTCTGGACGCGGCGGTGTCGGTGCTGGCCATCGACCGCAACGAACAGCTCTTCGCCAACAAGCTCTACAGGCAGTGGTTCGGTGCCTCGGCGCACGGCCACCACCTGCTCAGCGGCCAGGATCCGTCCCCCACGACGGCTCAAGATGTCGACGATGAGGTTGACGCCTTTGCCGGCCTGCCGACCGGCGAGATCATCAAACCCATGGCGCAGGTGCACGAAATCCATGTCGCCGCCTTGGACCGCTGGTTCGACGTGCGCCAACGCTACATCCAGTGGGTGGACGGGCGCATCGTGCAGATGCTCATCGCCACCGACGTGACGGCGCGCCATCAGGCCGATGACGTCACACGCAACCAGGAAGAGAAGGCACAGATCACCAGCCGGCTGATCGCGATGGGGGAAATGGCATCGTCACTTGCGCACGAACTCAACCAGCCGCTTACCGCCATCAACAACTACTGCTCGGGCATCATCGCGCGGCTGAAAAATCACTCCATACCGCCGCAAGAACTGCAGGCGGCGCTGGAGAAAACCGCGCGTCAGGCGCAGCGCGCAGCAGCGGTGATCCGCCGTGTGCGCGATTTCGTGAAGAAAAGTGAGCCGCACCGCATCGACTGCCGCGTGCACGACATCGTGCAGAACACACTGGAGTTGGCCGAAATCGATCTGCGGCGTCGCAATGTGCGTCTGTTCACGCATATCGCCCCGGGTATTCCGCAACTCTGGGCCGACCCCATCCTGGTCGAGCAGGTGCTGCTCAACTTGCTGCGCAACGCCGCCGAGTCGGTCGACAAGGCGCAGCGCAAGGGTTTGGCGCGCAGCATCGAACTCAACATCAGCGTCGACGCCCACCAGGCCATCTTCTCCGTGCGCGACAACGGCACTGGCGTGCCGGAGGATGTGATGGCCCATCTGTACGAGGCCTTCTACACCACCAAGTCCGACGGTCTGGGCATCGGCCTGAACATTTGCCGCTCCATCATCGAGTACCACCAGGGCCGCCTTTGGGCGGACAATCAATACAATCAAGAGCTTGTATGCGGTTGCACGTTCAGCTTCACACTGCCCTTTCAGCCCTTGCCGCAAGAACCCCAGGTCGTAGCCACATCCGCACCTGCCATCGAGCACGCGGATGTGGCGGACAGCCAGTTCGGCCAGGCCTAGCCGGGCGCAGCAACCACCGCCCCCACACCCGCACCTCAACCATCAAGCCCATGAAACCAGCAAGCAAAGGTACGGTTTATGTCATTGACGACGACGAGGCCGTGCGCGACTCACTGCAATGGCTGCTCGAAGGCAACGATTACCGCGTGCGCTGCTTCGACTCCGCAGAGGCCTTCCTCACCCGCTTCGACCCGCGCGAAGTCGCCTGCCTGGTGGTGGACGTGCGCATGCCGGGCATGAGCGGCATCGAATTGCAGGACCGGCTGATTCAACGTGGCGTGAGCATGCCGCTGGCCTTCATCACCGGCCACGGCGACGTGCCCATGGCGGTGGCCACGATGAAAAAAGGCGCGGTGGATTTCATCGAAAAACCGTTCAACGAGCATCTGCTGCGCGACCTCGTCGACCGCATGCTGCAAAAGGCGCGGGTCGACCTGGAAGAACACACCCAAAACGCCAGCCGTGACGCCCTGCTGGCCAAACTCACCAGTCGCGAATCGCAGGTGTTGGAGCGCATCGTTGCCGGGCGGCTGAACAAGCAGATCGCCGACGACCTCAACATCAGCATCAAAACGGTGGAAGCGCATCGCGCCAACATCATGGAAAAGCTCGGCGCCAACACCGTCGCCGACCTTCTCAAGATCGCCCTGGGCGCGAGCAAATAGGGCAGCGTCTGCTGAGCGCGGCAGCCCTGTCGCACCCTGCTTGTCGCCGCGCGATGCCCCACCCTCACCATCCCCCATGACCGCTCAACGCATCGATGGCAAAGCTCTGGCTGCACAGGTTCGCGCAGAGGTCGCCGTACGCGCCGCCGCTCTCACAGCCGCAGGGCGCCAGCCGGGTCTCGCGGTGATCCTGGTCGGCGCCAATCCGGCCAGCCAGGTGTATGTCCGCAACAAAGTTGCCGCCTGCGAGCAGGCCGGCATGCGCTCCATTCTCGAAACCTATCCGGCCACCCTGCACGAGGCCGATTTGCTCGCACGCATCCACAACCTGAACCTGGATGAGACGGTTCACGGCATCCTGGTGCAACTGCCGCTGCCGGCGCATATCGACGCCCACCGCGTGATCGAAGCCATCTCGCCACGCAAGGACGTGGACGGTTTCCACGTCTCCAGCGCCGGCGCGCTGATGGTGGGTCAGCCCGGCTTTCGTCCTTGCACGCCGTTGGGCTGCATGCGCATGCTGGAGCACATCGGCATGGGCCGGCTGCGCGGCAAGCACGCCGTGGTGGTGGGACGCTCCAACATCGTCGGCAAGCCGATGGCGATGATGCTGCTGGCAGCAGATGCCACTGTCACCGTCGCCCACAGCGGCACGGCCGACCTCGCCGCCATCAGCCGCCAGGCCGACGTGCTCGTGGCTGCCGTGGGCAAGGTCGGATTGATCACCGCCGACATGGTGAAACCCGGCGCCGTGGTCATCGACGTCGGCATGAACCGCAACGCCGCTGGTGCCTTGTGCGGCGACGTCGACTTCGGCACAGTGGAACATGTCGCCGGCTGGATCACCCCCGTGCCGGGCGGCGTCGGCCCCATGACCATCGCCATGCTGCTGGCCAACACCGTGCAGGCCTGCGAACAATGCTGAACCGAGTGAGTGCCGTCATGTCCGCGTCGGAGCAAACCAGCAGCCCCATGGCACCACAACCCCACGGCAACCCGTTACTTGATGGTGCCGATCTGCCCTCCTATGCCCAGGTTCGGCCGGAGCATGTGAAGCCAGCCATCACCCTGCTCATCGGTGAGGCCCGCGCCGCACTGGCCAGGGTCACCGACCCGGCTGCACCCGCCACCTGGAGTGCCGTGGTCGACCCACTCAACCTCGCCACGGAGCGGCTCTCGCGTGCCTGGGGCATGGTCGGGCATCTGAATGCCGTGGCCGATACGCCCGCGCTGCGCGAGGCCTTCAACGCCTTGCTGCCCCAAGTCACCGAGTTCTGGACCGAGCTGGGCCTGGACGCCGGGCTCCATGCCCAATACAAGCGACTGAGCACGAGCGCGGAGTTCACCTGTCTGAGCGTCACGCGCCAGCGCATCATCCGCCATGCTCTGCGCGACTTCCGCTTGAGCGGGGCCGAATTGCAAGGTGAGGCACGGCGGCGCTATGCCCGGATTCAGGAGCGCAGTGCCGAACTGGCCCAGACCTTTTCCGAACATCTGCTCGATGCCACGCATGCAGCCCGCATCGAAGCCAGCGCCGCCGCGGCGGACGGCATCCCTGCCGATGTGCTGCAGGTTGCGCAGGAGGCCGCGGCCGAACTTGGCAAGTCCGGCTATGTGTTCACGCTGCACCAGCCCAGCTATGTACCGGTGATGCAGTACGCCAGCAACCGCGAGCTGCGCGAGCGCATCTACCGCGCTTACGTCACCCGGGCCAGCGACCTGGGCGACGCGACGCTCGACAACTCGGCGCCGATGGCCGAACTGCTGCAGTTGCGCGACGAGGAGGCCCGCCTGCTGGGTTTCTCCAGCTTCGCCGAGTTGTCACTCGAACCCAAGATGGCCGACAGCCCGGCACAGGTCGAACACTTCCTGCTCGACCTGGCCCGGCGCGCCCGCCCCTACGCCGAGCGCGACCTGGCCGATCTGCGCACCTTTGCCAGCGAAAACCTGGGCCTGCCCGAACTGGCATCGTGGGACATATCCTTCGCCTCCGAGCGGCTGCGCGAACGCCGGTACGACTATTCCGAGCAGGAGGTCAAACAATACTTCACCGAGCCGCAGGTGCTGACGGGACTGTTCACCCTGGTGCAGACCTTGTTTGGCGTGCGCATCGCCGAGGCGCAGACGCAGCGTGGCGTGTGGCATCCGGATGTCAAGCTGTGGGATGTGCTGACGCTTCAGGGCCAGGAAATCGGCCAGTTCTACACCGACCTCCACGCTCGCCCCGGCAAGCGTTCCGGTGCCTGGATGGATGATGCACGCTCCCGCTGGCTGCGCCCAGGCCAGGCTGGCGCGTGCATGCAAACGCCGATCGCCCTGCTCACGTGCAACTTTGCCGCCGGCGTCGGCGGCCAGCCTGCGCTGCTGACGCACGACGATGTGCAGACCCTGTTCCACGAGTTCGGCCACGGCCTGCATCACCTGCTGACGCAGGTGGATGAACTCTCCGCATCAGGCATTGCCGGCGTGGAATGGGACGCGGTGGAGTTGCCCAGCCAGTTCATGGAGAACTTCTGCTGGGAATGGGACGTGCTGCAACAACTCACGCGCCATGTCGATACCGGCGCCACCCTGCCGCGCATGTTGTTCGAGCGCATGCTGGCGGCGCGCAATTTCCAGGCCGGCATGCAGACCCTGAGGCAGATCGAGTTCTCGCTGTTCGACCTGCATCTGCATCACAACCTGCGCAACTTCACGCCCCAAACCGTGGCCGATGTCGCTGTCGCCGTGCGCCAGAAAGTGGCCGTGCTGTTCCCGCCCGACTTCTACCGCTTTCAACACAGCTTCTCGCACATCTTTGCCGGCGGTTATGCCGCGGGCTACTACAGCTACAAATGGGCCGAGGTGCTGTCAGCCGACGCGTACGCCCAATTCGAGGAAAACGGCGTCCTGGACCCGCAGACCGGAGCCCGCTTCCGCGATGAAATCCTCGCCCGCGGCAGCAGCCGGCCGGCGCTCGAATCCTTCCGCGCCTTCCGTGGACGCGATCCGCAGATCGACGCTCTTCTGCGCCACCAAGGCATGGTCGACGCGGCCTGAAGCCAGCGCCGCCCGCGCCAGGAACCACCCTGCACTCGCCCCATCACCGTCGCCGATCCGGAGCCAAGCCCATGTCCATGCGTCCCATCTTGCACCAACTCCTGCCGCTCACCCGTCCTGCGTTGTTTGCAACCGTCGTGGCGCTGCTTCTGGCACCTCCGGCCTGGGCGGTCTACAAGGTTGTCGGGCCCAATGGGCACATCACCTTCACCGACATTCCACCCAGCCGCCCAGGTGAGCAGGTGCAACACATCGGCACACCCGCGCAGGTGCCGTCCGAGCAGGGCGCAAACCCGGTTCCGGCGGACCTGCAGCCTGTCGTGCGCAAATATCCGGTGGTCATCTACACCACGCCGCAATGTCCGGCTTGCGACGATGGCGTGCAGTTGCTGCGCCAGCGCGGCATTCCTTACAGCGACAAGAGCATCACCACGCCAGCCGATGTCGTGGCCTACAAGCGCATCAGCGACGGCTCGGAGAAATTGCCGCTGCTGACCGTGGCCGGCATGCACCTACCTGTGGGTTTTGCGCCCGACGCCTGGAACCAGGCGCTCACGGCTGCGGGCTATCCCCTGCAATCCCACCTGCCGAAAGATTTCGCCTTCGCCGCGCCGGCTGCACTCGTGCCGGTGACCACGGCACCACGTCCCGCCAAGAAAGCCAGCAACCCCGACAGCTTGCCAGCAGCCCCGGTCCTGCCACCGCCCAACCCGAAAGCACCGCCCGGATTCCAGTTCTGAGCCCGGGCGGGCATGGCCTAGAGGTAAGCGCGCTCCTGCACGCCCGTCGCGGTTCCCACCAGCGCCAGATCGGCGCCGCGATGGGCGAACAGTCCCACCGTGACCACGCCCGGAATCTGGTTGGTGCTGGATTCAAGTTCACGCGGGCCGGCAATCGCCAAGCCATGCACGTCGAGGATGATGTTGCCGTTGTCGGTCGTATAGCTCTCGCGCAAACGCGGCTGGCCACCGAGCGCGCGCAGCCGGCGCGACACCAGCTCGCGTGCCATCGGCACGACTTCCACCGGCAGCGGGAAGGCGCCCAGCACCGGAACCAACTTGCTGGCGTCGACGATGCAGACAAAGCGATCTGCCACTTCGGCGATGATCTTCTCCCGCGTCAGCGCGCCACCGCCGCCCTTGATCATCGCCCCGGACGGGTCGATTTCATCGGCCCCATCGACATAAACCGGAAGACGCTCCACCGCGTTCAAGTCGAACACCGTGATGCCATGTGCCTTGAGACGCTCGGTGCTCCGCTCCGAACTCGACACCGCACCACGCACGTGGTGCTTCATGGTGGCCAGGGCGTCGATGAAAAAATTCACCGTCGATCCGGTCCCCACGCCAATGATTTCGCCTTGCGGCACCTGCCGCAGCGCGGCGTGAGCCACGGCTTGTTTGAGTTCGTCCTGGGTCATGCGTGTGCTCGCGAAAATGGTGGCCTTATTATCGCCGCTCGCTGCAGCACGCCCTGTCGATCGCAGCCTGCCATCCACATCAAGCCAAGTCCGCAATGCCCTTGCCCTACGCGCTCATCCGCCCACTGCTCTTCAGCCTGGACCCCGAGACGGCGCATGGCTTGACGCTGCGCGGTTTGCGCCTGTTGCATCAAACAGGGTTGTCACGGCTGTACGCGCAGGCGCGCGTGCATGATCCAGTGCAACTCCTGGGCTTGAACTTTCCCAACCGCGTCGGCCTCGCCGCCGGGCTGGACAAAAATGGTGAGGCCATCGACGCCCTGGCGGCCATGGGCTTCGGTTTCATCGAGGTCGGCACGGTCACACCCCGCGCCCAGTCCGGCAACGCCAAGCCGCGCATGTTCCGCTTGCCGCAGGCGCAGGCGCTGATCAACCGCATGGGCTTCAACAACGCCGGCCTGGACGCTTTCTTGCAGCATGTGCGCCTCAGTCGGCACGAGTTGCCGTTGGGGCTGAACATCGGCAAAAACGCAAGCACCCCCATCGAGCAGGCGCTGAATGACTATGCGGTCGCACTGCGCGCTGTCTATGCCCATGCCGATTATGTGACCATCAATGTCTCCTCACCCAACACGCAGGGGCTGCGGACTTTGCAGACCGATGCCGCGCTCGATGCCTTGCTGACAGGGCTAGCGGCGGAGCGTGAGCAGCTGGCGCAAACACAAGGCAAGCGCGTGCCGCTGTTGGTGAAAGTGGCACCCGACCTGCAGCCTGAGCAGATTGCCGCCCTGGCCGACACGCTGATGCGTCACGGCATCGACGGTGTCATCGCCACCAACACGACAATTGCGCGGGGCGCGATCGCGGCGCTGCGCCATGCGGACGAAGCCGGGGGCTTGAGCGGCGCTCCGCTGCGAGAGCAGTCCAATCGGGTCATTGCGCGATTGCGTGCACACCTGGGGCCGAGCTACCCCATTGTCGGGGTCGGTGGCATTGTGCAGGCTGGCGACGCTGTTGAGAAAATCCAGGCCGGCGCCAATCTGGTGCAGCTTTACACCGGGCTGATTTACCAGGGCCCGGAACTGGTGAACGGTTGCGCCCAGGCGCTTGCAGGAATGAGCAAGCCCCATTGACACGCCGGCTTGACCGGCACATCCATGGGGCTTGGATTTTTTCGCTGCGTAACACGCCCTGCAACATGGGGCGATGTTCTAAGGCGCAAAAAAGACTTTACTTTTGCTTAAGCCGCGTCTTGTTCGCGGTGATGTGTTCGTAGATTTCACGGGACCGCTGGGACAGCGGCCTACCGAAACCTTCGCGCCAAGGAGATGAAACCTTGACTTGCGGACGCTTGCGGAACGTCGAAGCCACTTCGGCCGCATTTTCCAGCATGGCATCCCAGGGATTGGCCTCTTTGGATGCCTGTGGCTTCGTAGCCAGGGCATCGGTGTCGGAGTCCACGGATTTGCGCGTAGTAGTCGTTTTTGCCACGGCTCGCCCTCTAGCGGAACTTGGTAGATCAAGACAAAAATCAAAGGGCGCCAAGTCAAACAGCCCGATTGATCATCGCCTGTAATTGTAACTCAAAACGTCGCTAAGGCGCAACAGGCGGACCTGTACAAACATCTGCTGCCGCGCCCACTCCAGCGCTTGCGGCAAGTCGTTGCAGCACTGTGTCGCGCGCGAATAAAGCCAGCACTGCATCGACTGCTGGCGTTTGCGAGCGTCCGGTCACGAGCAGGCGCAGCGGCATGGCCAACTGCGGCATTTTCAGTTGGTGCGCCGCCAGGACCCGCTTGATGGCGGTGCCGATGGCCGGCGCATCCCAGCCTGGCAATGCCTCGAGCGCAGTGCGCAAATCGGACAGGCCAGACCTGGCCGGCGCAGTGAGATGCTGGGCCAGCAAGGCCGCATCAGGCCGCGGCTGGACGTAGAACATGCCGCAGAGTTCGGCCACCTCGAGCAGCGTGTGGGCGCGCTCACGCAGCAGTGCCACCGCGCCGGCAAGATCGACTCCCTGCTCTTGCAAACCCAGTTGCCGCAGAAACGGACGCACGGCTTCGGCCAGTTGCAGCGGGGGCATGGCGCGCAGGTAGTGCGCGTTCACCCATTTGAGTTTTTCGCCATCGAACTGCGCGGCGGAACGTCCGAGATGGTCAAGGTCGAACCACCGCACGAACTGCTCACGCGAGAAAATCTCCGCGTCGCCATGCGACCAGCCCAGTCGCGCAAGGTAGTTCACCATGGCATCGGCAAGATAGCCTTCATCGCGGTACTGCAGCACGCTTTTCGCCCCGTTGCGCTTGGAGAGCTTCTCGCCCAGTTCGTTGAGCACGGTGGGCAGATGGGCGTACACCGGTGGCTCGTGGCCGAGAGCGCGGAAGATGTGGATTTGGCGCGGCGTGTTGTTGACGTGGTCATCACCGCGAATCACGTGGGTGATGCGCATGTCGATATCGTCGACCACGACGCAGAAGTTATAGGTCGGAGTGCCATCGGGGCGGGCGATGACCAGATCGTCCAGTTCAGCATTGCTGAACTCGACAGGCCCTTTCACTCGATCGTTCCAGGCCACGGCACCGGCAAGTGGCGTGCGAAAGCGCAGCACCGGCGCCACACCGGGAGGCAACGGCGGCAGGGTCTTGCCCGGCTCGGGTCGCCACGTGCCGTCGTAGCGCGGCTTGAGACCGGCTGCCATCTGCCGCTCGCGCAAGGCCTCAAGCTCCGCTGTGCTCATGTAGCAGGGGTAGACATGGCCACTATCCTGCAATTGCCGCAGCACCTCACGGTAACGCGGCATGCGCTGCATTTGGTAGAACGGCCCTTCATCGAGATCCAGGCCCATCCAGGCCATGCCGTCGAGAATGACTTGCACCGCCTCCTGTGTCGAGCGTTCGACGTCGGTATCTTCAATCCGCAGTATGAAGGTGCCCCCATGATGTCGGGCAAAAGCCCAGGGATAGAGTGCAGCACGGATATTGCCAAGATGGATGAAGCCGGTCGGGCTCGGGGCGAAGCGGGTGCGGACGGGAGGGTTTGTGGCGCTCATGCTGGAGAAAACGACGCAATCGATTGGTGCCGGATTGGCGGACAGTTGGTGACCTGCTGACGACCGGACGGTTCAAGCAAGCGTGCCGAGCCCGCGTGCCAAGTCAGCCTGAATGTCGGCTTGATGTTCCAGCCCGACGGCCACGCGGATCAAGCCCTGGCCGATGCCGGCGGCTTGCCGCTGCTCGTCCTTGAGCCGGCCGTGGGTGGTGGTGGCGGGATGGGTGATGGTGGTCTTGGTGTCACCCAGATTGGCGGTGATGGAGCACAGTCGGGTCTGGTCGATGACATGGAAGGCGCGGCGCCGTGCCTCCTGCGGGTTGGCGGCAGCTAGCTCGAAAGCAAGCACCGCACCGCCCTGCCCGTCTTGCTGACGCATGGCAAGGGCGTGCTGGGGGTGTGAGGCAAGTCCCGGGTAATGCACCCGGGCCACGCCGGGCTGGGCTTGCAGCCAGAGCGCCAGCTCAAGTGCGCGTGCACTGTGTGCCGGCATGCGCAGGCCTAGCGTTTCCAGGCCCTTGAGCACCACCCAGGCATTGAATGGCGACAGGCTGATGCCCGCACTGCGCTGCACCGGCAGCAACCGGGTTTCGATCAGTTCGGCCGTGCCGCAGACGGCACCGGCAATCACCCGACCCTGGCCATCGAGATATTTGGTGGCGGAATGCACCACCAGATCGGCGCCGAGTTCACGCGGGCGCTGCAACACAGGCGTGCAAAAGCAGTTATCCACCGCCAGCAGGGCTTGGCAGTCATGGGCAAGATCGGCCAGGGCGCGGATGTCGCAAACCTCGGTGAGCGGATTCGTCGGCGTCTCGGCGAACAGCAGCCGCGTCTTGCCCGGACGAATGGCGGCTTTCCAGGCAGCGATATCGTCCTGCGGGACGAAGCTGCTGTCCACGCCGAAGCGTGAGAACTCGCCGCCGATGAGCTTGATGATCGAGCCGAACACGGAACGCGAACACACGACGTGGTCGCCAGCCTGCAGCAGCCCCAGCATCAGCAGCAGGATGGCGCCCATGCCGCTGGCGGCGCCGATGGCATCTTCCGTGCCTTCGAGTGCTGCCAGCCGGCGCTCCATGCTGGCCACGGTGGGATTGGAAAAACGCGAGTAGAGAAACCCGTCCTCCTCGCCGGCGAAACGTGCGGCGGCGGTGGCGGCGTCGGGGTGGACGAAGCTGCTGGTGAGGAACAAGGCTTCGCTGTGTTCGCCGTACGCCGTGCGGGGCAACGCCTCGCGCACGGCCAGCGTGTCGATGTGCAAGCTCTTGCCCAAGACCTTGTCGCTCGTGTTCACGATCGGGACTCCTTCACGATTGGGACTCCTCTTGCTCCACGTTCTGCAGGTTCAAGCGGCTGCCGAAGTCCTCACCCCGGCTGGCCCCTGAACCCATGAGCAAAGCCGCGTCGACATCTCCGGTGATGTAGCAGCCGTCGAAGCACGACGCCTCGAAGGTGTCGATATCGGGACGCTCGCGGCGTACGGCGCGCTTCATCGCCTCCAGATCTTGGTAGATCAGCGCATCGGCGCCGATGATCCGGCGCACCTCCTCGATATTGCGCTCATGCGCGACCAACTCTCGACCCGTGGGCATGTCGATGCCGTAGACATTCGGGTAGCGCACCGGCGGCGCGGCCGACGCCAGATAGACCTTGCGCGCTCCAGCTTCGCGCGCCATTTGCACGATCTCACGCGAGGTCGTGCCACGCACGATGGAGTCGTCCACCAGCAGCACGTTGCGTCCGGCGAATTCCTGGGTGATGGCGTTCAGCTTCTGCCGCACCGATTTCTTGCGCACGGCCTGGCCGGGCATGATGAAAGTGCGTCCGACATAACGGTTCTTGACGAAGCCCTCGCGGTAGGGCCGCCCCAGCTTCCAGGCCAGTTGCATGGCGGAGGGCCGGCTGGATTCGGGCACCGGAATCACCACGTCGATTTCACTCGGCGGCATGGTGGAGATGACGCGCTGCGCCAGGGTCTCGCCCATGTTCAGGCGCGCCTGATAGACCGAAATGCCGTCGAGCACCGAGTCGGGACGCGCGAGGTAAACAAACTCGAAAATACAGGGGTTGAGCGTGGGGTTCTCGGCGCACTGCTCGCAATGCAGCCGCCCTTCAAGATCGACGAACACGGCCTCCCCGGGGGCAACATCACGCACCAGCCTGTAGCCGTTGCCCTCCAGCGCCACAGACTCGCTGGCGACCATGATGTCACCGTCCTCGTCCTGTGAGCCGAAGCACAGCGGGCGAATGCCGTAGGGATCGCGGAACGCCAGCAGGCCATGGCCCGCAATGAGCACGACCACGGCGTAGGAGCCGCGAATGCGCCCGTGCACCGCGCGCACGGCCTTGAACAGATCGGCCGGCTTGAGGGGCAATCCATGCGATGCCGCATCGATTTCATGCGCCAGCACATTGAGCAGAACCTCGGAGTCGGACCCGGTATTGATGTGCCGGTGATCGTGGGTCTTGAGTTCCTCGCGCAGGACTTCGGTATTGGTGAGGTTGCCATTGTGGGCGAGCGCCAGACCGAACGGCGCACTCACGTAGAACGGCTGTGCCTCCTCCTCACTGTCGGCGCTGCCAGCCGTGGGGTAGCGCACCTGGCCAAGCCCGTAATTGCCGGGCAGACCACGCATGTTGCGGGTGCGAAAGACATCACGCACCATGCCGCGCGCCTTTTGCATGTACAGCTTGCCGGCCTGGCCGGTGATGATGCCGGCCGCGTCCTGGCCCCTGTGTTGCAACAGCAGCAGGGCGTCGTAAATCACCTGGTTCACGGGCTGCTTTGAAACGATGCCGACAACTCCACACATGATGCGCGTACTCCAGGGCTGAAACGCTCAATGACTCTGAATCGGGATGGTTAGGGCTTCGGCGGCGCAGGCATCGCCGGAACCACGGCTGCGGGCAGGAGAGGGAGCACTTCAGCCACCGCCGCTGCCGCCGGCGGGATCAAGAATGAAGTCTGCCACATCGCACTATGCGGCAATTCTGTGTAGCCTGCAGCGAAAACCGCCAGCATCAGCAAGACCAGCCCGCGGGCCAGGCCGAAGACGGCTCCCATGCTGCGATCGAGAATGCCCAAACCCGTCGAGCGCAGCAGCAGCCGCATCAACGTGGCCAGCAACCCCGCAGCCAGCAGCGCGAGCACGAAGCTGGCGAACCAGGCCACACCGTAGCGCAAATCGGCGGCGCCCAGACCCTGCAAATAATGCTCGGCCAGCCAGGGAGAGCACTGGCGCGCCACGACGAATGCGATGATCCAGCCGCCGAGGCTGATGAGTTCGTAGGCCGCTCCCCGAAGCACGCCCACCAGGGCCGAGAGTCCGAGACCCGCCAGGACGAACCAGTCCAGCGCGTTCACAAGGTCAGCACGACCGCGCTGAGCCCCAGCGCCTTGATTCGGGCAAGCGCCTTGTCCGCCTGCTCGCGCGTGGTGAAGGGGCCGACACGAACCCGAATGCGCTTGCCAGCCTGCGTATCCACCACCTGGGTGTAAGTCTTGAAACCGGCGTGCTCGATTTTCTGGCGCACCTCGTGGGCGGCCTTGGTGTCGGCATAGGCACCGGCCTGGATGACATAGCGAGCCGAGCTGGACGCCTGGCCGGAAGCAAGGGAGCCGTGGCCTGACTGGGCAATCGCCGCTTCAGCCTGGGCCGTCGTGATCTGGTCGGGCCGTTTGCCCTCGAGTGCCGCAAGCGCCTGTCGTGCACTGGCGATTTGATGTTGTGTCGGCTGCGGTTCGCGCGGGGGCGGCGGCGAGATCTGCGCTGTGGAAGAGCTTAGCTGGGCGGCTGGTTTTTGCGCAGGCTTCTGTTCTGGTTGTTGCGCCGACCTGATCGGCTGCACTGCGGCTTGCTGGGTTGGCGCCACGGGACCGGGTGCCGGGACGACCATCGGGGTCCGCGGCGCGGCGGGAGCGGCTGCTTGCGATCCGCTGGAGGATTTTGGTGCCGATTCGGCCACCGCTGCGGCCGCTTTGGCATCGGCCCGCGGCACGCTGCCCGTTGGCGCCGGCACGATGCTCGCCTGGTTCTGCGACGGGATCACCAGGGACATCGTCGAGGCCACGGGCTTGGGCTGGGTCTCGAAAATCAGCGGGAACACCACCACGCCCGTCAGGACCAACGCGACCGCGCCGATCAGGCGACGGCGCGCGCGCACCCGCAAGACCTCCTCGCTTTGCGCCTGGCCGTCCGCCTGCGCCGACGCGTTGGAATCGTCCTTGCCGCGTTTTCCGGGGATTTTCATGGGGATGGATGCGTCGCGTGGCGGCCCTGCATGCGCGGCACGCCTTGTGCCAACACACCACCGACTGTGAAGAACGAGCCGAAGACCAGGATTCTATCGGCCGGCTCGGCGCAACTCGTCGCTCGTGCGAAAGCCGTCCGGGGATCGGCATACAAACCCGACACGGTGTGATCCGGCGGCAGCAGCGGACGCAGCACCGCGTCGATGTCCGCGGTCCGCGCCGCGCGCGGGGTGGGCAAATCGCACAAATACCAGCGATCGACCAGCGGCACGATGCGCACCAGCATCTGCGCCACGTCCTTGTCGGCCATGGCGCCAAAAATCGCGTGGGTGTGCGGGGCGTAGCCCATGGCATCGAGGTTCTCGGCCAGCACGGCCACCGCATGCGGGTTGTGTGCCACGTCGAGCACCACCGTGGGCTGGCCGGGGAGAATCTGGAAACGACCGGGCAACTCGGCCCGGGCCAGACCCTGACGCACGTCCTGCGCGCTGGTGGGCAGACGTTCGTGCATGGCCTCCAGCGCAGCCAGGGCGGCACTGGCATTGAGCAGTTGGTTCGCGCCGCGCATGGCCGGATAGGCAAGACCGGGGCGGCGCAGTGCGCGCCCGATGTAGTTCCACTGTTGTTGGCCGGTGGCGGTGTAGCCGAAGTCATGGCCCATGCGCCAGAGCTTGGCACCCAACGCAGCGGCTCGTTCGATCACGCTCTGCGGCGGCGCCGGATCGGCAACGATGACCGGTCGCCCGGAACGCATGATCCCCGCCTTCTCGAAACCGATGGCCTCGCGATCGGCACCCAGGAACTGGGTATGGTCGAGAGCGATGCTGGTGATGATGGCGCAATCGGCGTCGACCACGTTCACCGCGTCCAGACGGCCGCCCATGCCCACCTCCAGCACCACGGCGTCCAGTT
Source organism: Betaproteobacteria bacterium (assembly GCA_028871675.1). Taxonomy (GTDB): domain Bacteria; phylum Pseudomonadota; class Gammaproteobacteria; order Burkholderiales; family Burkholderiaceae_C; genus Thiomonas_A. Next base: position 99,891 of record JAGWMO010000009.1, on the reverse strand, counting down.
CCGAGAGGCTGAGCAGACGCATGATGGCCAGGGTGGTGAATTCAAAATAGGTGAGTTCCACTGCAGGTTGCACACTGCAGCGCGCTTGTTCGACAGCGAACAAATGGGGCAGCAAGGCGGCAGCCTCCACCATGGATCCATGGATGCGGCAACGCTCCTCGAAACGCACCAGATGTGGTGAACCATAGACGCCGACACCGTAGCCTGCCGCCAGCAGAATCTGCTCGAGGAGGGCGCAGGTCGACCCCTTGCCGTTGGTGCCGGCCACGGTAAAGACCGGGCAGGTGAAACGCAGATCGAGCGCGGCGCGCACCCGCTCCACCCGCTCCAGCCCGAGGTGGATGGCCTGCGCGTGCAGGCGTTCGGCATGCGCCAGCCACTGCTGCAGGGTCCAGTCCTGCATGGCAGGGACGGGAGCCGAGGTCGGCATGGTGGGCAAAGTCTGCAGCGCGGCTGAAGGTGCGAGCGGCGAAACGGCCGCGTCGTCGCTCACGGCGTCAACCGGCAACCGCGTCCGCCGGTTGGCGCTGCAGTATGGCCAGCATGTGGGCCAATTCGGCACGCAGTTCGCGGCGATCGACGATGCGGTCGACAGCGCCCTTTTGCATCAGGAATTCGGCGCGCTGGAAACCCTCCGGCAGCTTCTCGCGCACGGTGTTCTCGATCACGCGCGGACCAGCAAAGCCGATCAGCGCGCGGGGCTCGGCCAGCACCACATCGCCCACGAAGGCGAAGCTGGCAGAGACTCCGCCCATCGTCGGGTCGGTGAGGACACTGATGTATGGAATGCGCGCCTGCGCCAGGCGTGCCAGGGCGGCGTTGGTCTTGGCCATCTGCATCAGGCTGAGCAAGCCTTCCTGCATGCGCGCGCCGCCGGTGGAGGTGATGCAGAGGAACGGCACCTTCTGCTCCAGCGCGGTTTCCACGCCGCGCACGAAGCGCTCACCGACCACCGAGCCCATGGAGCCGCCCATGAACTCAAACTCGAAACAGGCCACCACCAGGGCGATGCTCTGAATCGCGCCACCCATGACCACCAGGGCATCGGTCTCCTGCGTGTTTTCCAGGGCCTCCTTGAGCCGTTCGGGGTATTTGCGGCTGTCCTTGAACTTGAGCGCATCGACCGGCAGCACCTCCTGACCGATTTCATAGCGGCCTTCGCCGTCGAGCAGTGCGTCCAGGCGCATGCGGGCACCGATGCGCATGTGGTGCGCACACTTGGGGCAGACATACTGGTTGCGCTCCAGATCCGTCTTGTAAAGCACGGTCTCGCACGACGGACATTTGATCCACAGTCCCTCGGGCATCTGTCGGCGATTGCCGGATTCGGATTGTTGAATCTTCGGGGGAAGCAGTTTTTCGAGCCAACTCATGATGCACTCCTGTGCTGTCCAGATGCGCTTAGGAAACGGTGGATACCGGCGCGGCAGCGTCGATCGCAGTGCGAAGACCCCGCACGAAATCCGCCGCAGCCTGCATGCCCTCAGTCACGGGCTGATGCTCCATCAATTCGATGATGCGCGAGCCAATCACCACGGCGTCGGCACACTCCGCCACGGCAGCAGCACTGGCGCCGTCGCGAATGCCGAAGCCCACGCCCAGCGGGAGGTGCACATGCCGACGCAGGATCTTCAGCCGCTCGCACACGGCTCGCGCATCGAGATTACCGGCACCGGTCACGCCCTTGAGCGAAACATAGTAAACGTAGCCGCTGGCCAGTTGGTTCACCTGCTGCATGCGCGCCTCGGTGGATGTGGGCGCGAGCAGGAAAATGGGATCCATCGCGGCAGCACGCAGGCGGAAGGCAAAGTCCTGGGCTTCTTCCGGCGGGTAGTCGACCACCAGCACGCCATCCACGCCGGCTTGCGCCGCATCGCGCACGAAGGTTTCGACGCCGAAGCGCTCGATGGGATTGGCATAGCCCATGAGCACGAGCGGCGTGGCCTGATCGCGCAAGCGGAATTCACGCACCCAGGCCAGCACCTGCGCCAGGTTCACGCCACGCGCCAGGGCACGCTCGCTGGCACGCTGGATGACAGGGCCATCGGCCATCGGATCGGAAAACGGGATGCCCAGTTCCAGCACGTCGGCGCCAGCCTCGACCAGGGCGTGCAGAAGCGGTACGGTGGCCTCGAGGGCGGGGTCGCCAGCGGTGACATAGGGAATTAGCGCTTTGCGGCCGGTCTGCGCCAGGCGCCCGAAAACGGAGGCGATACGGCCCATCACAGCACCCCCTGACGGCAAGACGGGCGGCAGAAAAACTGCGCGCCAGTGAGATCGGCGATATTGCCGATGTCCTTGTCGCCACGGCCGGACAGGTTGACCAGCAGGGTCTGGCTGCGCCCCATTTCAGGCGCCATTTTCATGGCCTGCGCCAGCGCATGGCTGCTCTCCAGCGCAGGAATGATGCCCTCGGTGCGGCACAGCCGGTGAAAGGCGGCCAATGCCTCGGCATCGGTCACGGCGACATATTCCGCCCGGCCCATGTCCTTGAGCCAGGCATGCTCGGGCCCCACGCCGGGATAGTCCAGCCCGGCCGAGACCGAATGGGTTTCGATGATCTGCCCGCCAGCGTCCTGCAGCAAATAGGTGCGGTTGCCATGCAACACACCGGGTGAGCCCGCCGACAGCGAAGCGGCGTGCCGGCCCGTGCTGAGGCCTTCACCACCGGCCTCGACGCCGATCAGACGCACCTTCTCGTGCTCGATATACGGATAGAAAATGCCCATGGCGTTGCTGCCGCCACCGACGCAGGCCAGCACGGCATCGGGCTGGCGACCGATCATCTCGGGCATTTGGGTGATGCACTCGTCGCCGATCACACGTTGAAAGTCGCGCACCATCATGGGGTAAGGGTGGGGGCCCGCCACGGTGCCGATGATGTAGAAGGTGTTTTCCACATTGGCCACCCAGTCGCGCAGGGCTTCGTTCAACGCGTCCTTCAGGGTCTTGGAGCCGCTTTCCACCGGCACCACCTTGGCACCCAGGAGATGCATGCGGTAGACGTTGGGGGATTGGCGTTTCACGTCTTCAGAACCCATGTACACCACACAGTCCATGCCGTAACGCGCCGCCACGGTGGCGGAGGCGACGCCATGCTGCCCGGCGCCGGTCTCCGCAATGACGCGCGGTTTGCCCATGCGCCTGGCCAGCATCGCTTGGCCAATGGTGTTGTTGATCTTGTGCGCCCCGGTGTGGTTGAGATCTTCGCGTTTCAGGAAAATCTGCGCGCCGCCAAGTTCGCGGCTCAGGCGCTCGGCGTGGTAGATAGGGCTGGGACGCCCAACGAAGTGTTTGAGTTCACTTTGGTATTCGGCCATGAACTCGGGGTCGGTGCGGTAATGCGCGTAGGCCGCCTTGAGTTCGTCGAGCGCCTTGACCAGAGTCTCGGCGACAAAGGAGCCGCCGTAAGGGCCGAAATGGCCGCGGGCGTCGGGGTAGGCATAGTTCAGCATGATGGTGACTTCGGGAGCCTGAAGCTTGGGCTTGCGCCGGGAAACCGTGGCGGGCGGGTCAGGCTCGCACGGCGGCATCTGCCTCGCGCACCGCCGCAATGAAGCGGCGCATGGCGGCAGCGTCTTTCACGCCCTTGGACAACTCGACGCCGGAAGAGACGTCAACCGCCCAGGGCCTGACTTGCGCAATGGCCCGCCCCACATTTGACGCATGCAACCCACCAGACAAAACGATGGGAAAGTCGGCGTTTTTTGGAATCAGTGACCAATCGAAGACCTCGCCGCCGCCGCCGTAAGACTCGATGTGGGTGTCGAGCAAAAGCGCTTGGGCATCCGTGAACTCAGCCTTGAAGTTTAACAAATCCAGGCCCTGCCGCATGCGCGCAACGCGCAAATAGGGGTAGGCGAAGCGGGAGCAGTCGGAGGGGGATTCATCCCCGTGGAACTGCAACAACGATGGATGCACCGCGTCGATCACCGCGTTCACCTCCGCCTCGGTGGGGTTGACAAACAGCGCCACGGTGCTGACGAACGGTGGCAGGGCACGGGCAATGGCTTGCGCCTGTGGCACGGTCACAAACCGTGGACTTTGCGGGTAGAAGACCATGCCGATGGCGTCGGTCCCGGCCTCGGCGGCAGCCAATGCGTCGACGGTGCGGGTGATGCCGCAGATCTTGATGCGGGTGCGATGGGGAGGATGCATCGACAACTCGGTTTCAGGCGAATAGCTGGGGCAGACCACGATCCGGACCCGGCAGATCGAAACTGGCGGGGTACTGCGGCCCGAGAAAGTAGAGACCGTCCGGCATGAACGTGGGGGCCGCCAGGCTGCGGTTGCAGGACCGCAGCACATTGTGCAGCCAGACGCTGTCTTGCGTCCCGCTACCCACAGCGATCAGGCAGCCCATGATGTTGCGCACCATATGATGCAGAAAGGCGCTGGCGTGAAAATCGAACGTCCAGGTGTCGCCTTGCCGGTCGATGTCGATGGCATGTAGGGTTTTGACCGGGCTGCGGGACTGGCAGGAACTGGCACGGAAAGCCGAAAAGTCGTGCGTCCCCAGAAGGACCGCGGCGGCGGCTCTCATGGCACTGTCATCGAGTGACTGGTGTGTCCAGCCGACAAGTCCGTGCAACAAAGCTGGTCGCACCTTGGTCTGCACCAGCACATAGCGGTAGCGGCGAGAAACCGCACTCTTTTGCGCGTGAAATGCATCTACCACCGGCAGAGCCCAGCGCACGGCGATGTCGGGTGGCAGGAAGTTGTTGGTGCCACGCACCCAGGAATACGGCACACGACTGACTGGGGAGTCGACATGCACGACCTGCTGAAGAGCATGCACACCAGCGTCGGTACGTCCAGCGCAAACCACACGTACCGACGCCCCGATGAAGCGCGCCAACGCGGCTTCCAACTGATCCTGCACGGTGTGCCCCACGGGCTGGCTCTGCCACCCCAGGTAGGCGCAACCCCTGTAACTCAGCCCGAGGGCAATACGCATGGACGCCGCGATCGCCCTCTGATCTCAGCCGATTTCAGCCAGCATCCGCTGGGCGCGCATCTTGGTTTCCCCATCGCTTTCGGCAATGATCTCGCCCAGCAGATTGCGCGCCGTGTCCACGTCACCCATGGCGCGACACTCCTCCACCAACGCCAAGCGTGTATCCAGCCCGTGCGATGAATCCGGCGAGTGTTCGGCCTGTGGCTGCACGGGCGCGGACGGCTCTTGCCGCTGCGCCATGCCCGGGGTGACGGGCGCGGCCGGGGTCACAGGGGCCACACTGGAATCGCTCGGGGGCAAATCCAGCGAGAGCGCACCGAGATCGAACTCCAGCGGCTTCTTGTCCGAGGCATGCGTGCTCTCGGGCTGAGCGAGCGGCAAGTTTGAGTCCGGCGCATGGAAACCGGAAAAATCGAAGTTCAGGACCGAGTCGGCCTTGTCGGCCGGAACCGGCTCAGCAGGAGCGGCGCTGACCGGCTGCGAGCTTTGCGGCGCCATCGCCGTGGCGCTCTTGTTTGGCGCGGCCGGCATGGTGGGAGGGGCGGAAAGGTTCAAGTCGAGGTCAAGGCCGGAACCGGCGGGAGCGGAGGCGGCGGTCGTCGCGGAAGTCATCAGCGACGGCAAGCTGGTGAGCAATTCCGTCGCCGGCAGGGTCCTTGGTGCCGTCAGCATCGACGAACCGGTGGGCGCGAAGTCGCTGACAGGCATGGTGGTCGGCGAGTTGATGGCGCTCGGCGGCACGGTGTTGTGATACAGAGGATTGATGGGATCGAGGTTGCGTCCCAGATCCTGGGCCTTCTTCCAGTCGTCGCCAACACCTTCGGTCAGGGCGAACAACTCGGCCGCGGTCATTTCGAATGAACGCACGTCCTTGCGCTTGGCATAGATCTCGAGCAGTTTGAGCCGTGCGGCGTTGCGATCGGGATGATTTTTCAACGATTCTTTGAGAATTTCCTCAGCCTGCAGATCGCGACCATAGGCGAGGTAGACATCAGCTTCAGCGACCGGGTCCACGTCCCCCGTGTCGAGTTGGCTCGGCGAATAGGCAACCGAAGAACCCAGGGTGCTGTTGCGCGTGTCGACGCGCTCTCCGCCTGTGCCACCAAAGAAACTGTCGGCGGCGCTCAGGCGACTGTCGAACACTGAGGAGTCGCGCGGCACCCCCCCCTTTTTGCGGCGGCGCAGAAAAGCCCAGGCTGCCAGCAGCAAGGCGATGAGGCCAGCAGCCGGCGCGAAATAGGGATTGGCCAAGAGACCGGAGAGCCAGCCGGATGGATTGGCCGCCTCGACAGGCGGCTGGACCACAGGCTTAGGCTTGGGCTTGGATGCAGCCGCGGCCAATGGAGACTGGGCATTGGCCTGAGCCGCAGGCTTGGTCACCGATGCCGGCAAGGCCGCGCTGGCTGCCGCAGAAGCTTTCGCGAGAGGTGCGGTCGCGGCAGGCGGCGCAGTGGCTGGAGGTGCGGTCAGCGTCGCAGGCGTTGCGGCTTTGACGGCCGCGCTGGCGCTGGCCGCCAACTTCGACAGCGCGGCGACATTCGCCTTGGCTTCTGCCAGCTTTGCGGCAGCAGCTTGTGCTTCGTTTTGCGCTGCGATTTTGCTGGCCTGCTCGGCCTGGCCCTGGGCGGCGGCGCCGACTGCAGCCTCGCTCAATTTCAGCTTGGACTTGGGGTTCGATGCCGTCGACACAGGCTCCTGCACTTGCGCCTGAATCTTGCCGGTGGTCTGGCGCGCGTTCGTCGATGCCTGCGGCGTGGCCTGCCCGGTCATTTGTGCCAGACGACGGCGGTAGGCCTGGAAATTCCGACTCTGGGCGATGACAACCTCGCGCGCTTTGGCCGGCGCAATGCCCTGCACCTCTTGCGCGCTGGGGATGTGCAGAATGGCGCCAGCTCGCAGCAAATTCATGTTGCCGTCGATGAAGGCGCCGCTGTTGGCACGGTAGAGCGCCGTGAGCATCTGATCCAGCGAAACCGTTTCCACGCCAACTTGCTGGGCAATGCTGGAGAGCGTGTCGCCCTTGCGCACGGTGTAGGTTTGAGCCTGCGCCGTTGAACTCGGGGTCGGGACCGCAGCGTGCTGCCGCTGCGCTGTCGCGGGCTTGACAGCTTTGGCGGTGAAGCCATTGCCAACCGGGCTGGACGGAGCTTGCTGCGCCTGGGATGGTTGCGTGGCCGCGGCGGGGGGAGCCATCTGCTGGCTGGACTGCGGCGCGACCTGGGTGGCCGCTTGGGGTTCCTGGAAATTGGGAGGATCGAACAACAGCGTGTAGTCACGCGTCAGCTCGCCATTGGCCCAGTAGGCGCGCAGCAGCACGTCGACAAAAGGCTCCTGAACCGGGCGGGAGCTGCTCAGGCGCAAGTAGGGCTGTCCATCGGGACGGTGCTCCAGGGTGATGGTGACTTCCGGCAGGATGCTGCTGTAGTTCAACTTGCGTGACTGGAAAGCCGAGGCTGGCGCCACCGCCACCTTGAGCGAGGAGGCTTCGTCTGGAGTGATCTGGGTGATGTCGATATCGGCGCGCAGAGGCTGGCCGAGCGCAGATTTGACCGTGGCATGGCCGAGGCCGAATGCATAGGCCTGCGAAATCGCACCTGGCAATGCCGCCAGACACACCAAGCCGATTGCTTGACGCCATTTGGCCACGTTGCACCCCCTCGTTTGATTGGCTTGTTTCACAGCGCGCCGCTATTGAATGATTGTCGAATCAACATAGCATCCGATAGTTAGCCTGACAAGCTCGGCCAATGGGTGAAGATGCTGCGAGCCCTGAACTGTCGCGCGCAAACCATATTCTGGCAGCTGCCGGGTCTGCAGACGGCACGCAGCCGTCTCAAGCGTCGAGCACGATGCGCAGCATGCGGCGCAACGGTTCGGCCGCTCCCCACAGAAGTTGATCCCCGACGGTGAACGCGCTGAGATACTCCGGCCCCATGGCCAGCTTGCGCAGCCGGCCAACGGGAATGCCAAGCGTTCCGGTCACCGCGACCGGTGTCAGTTCACGCATGCTGGCGTCGCGCGTGTTGGGCACGACCCTCACCCAGGCGTTGTCGGCGGCGATCATGGCCTCGATCTCGTCCAAAGGCACATCGCGCTTGAGCTTGAGCGTGAGGGCTTGGCTGTGGCAGCGCATGGCGCCGATGCGTACGCACAGGCCATCGACTGGAATGGCTTGACCTTCGGCGAGACCGAGAATCTTGTTGGTCTCGGCGCCGCCCTTCCATTCCTCGCGCGACATGCCGTTGCCCAGATCCTTGTCGATCCAGGGAATGAGACTGCCACCGAGCGGCACCTCGAAATGGCGGGTTTGTCCAGAACTGAGCGCTCGCTGCAGGGCAATGACGCCACGGTCGATGTCGAGAATGGCCGAGGCCGGATCGTCAAGCAGCGGCCGGACCGCCGAGTTGAGCGTGCCGAACTGGGCCAGCAACTCGCGCATGTGCTGCGCGCCGCCGCCGGATGCAGCCTGGTAGGTCATGCTGGTCATCCACTCCACCAGCCCTGCCTTGAACAAGGCACCCACGCCCATGAGCATGCAGCTCACGGTGCAGTTGCCGCCAATCCAGTTCTTGCCACCGCGCGCCATGGCCGCGTCGATCACCGGGCGGTTGACGGGATCGAGAATGATGACGGCGTCGGCGCGCATGCGCAGCGTGGAGGCGGCGTCGATCCAATGCCCGGTCCAGCCACGGGCACGCAACGGGTCGAACACCGCGGTGGTGTAGTCGCCACCCTGAGCGGTGAGGATGATGTCGCAGGTGTGCAGTGCTTGTAGGTCATGTGCATCCATCAGCAGGGAGCCGTTCGATGCCCACTCGGGTGCCTGGCCGCCGACATTGCTGGTGGAAAAAAAGACCGGATCGATGTGCTTGAAATCGCCCTCGTCGCGCATGCGCTGCATCAGCACCGAGCCCACCATGCCGCGCCAACCCACCAAACCCACGCGCTTATTCGCCATTTTGAACCATACGTTTTGATTGTGATTGCTGCCAAAAGCGGCGGCATGCTCAGCCGAGTGCCGCCACCACCGCATCGCCCATTGTCGCCGTACCCACGCTCTTCGCCCCCGACTCGGCGATGTCCGCGGTACGCAAGCCCTGGCGTAATACGGTCTGAACGGCCTGTTCGATGCGGGCTGCGGCTTCGGGTTGACGCAGCGAGTAGCGCAGCATCATCGCTGCGCTCAGGATGGTGGCCAGTGGGTTGGCCACGCCTTTGCCGGCGATGTCGGGGGCGGAACCATGCGAAGGCTCGTACAGCCCCTTGTTGTCAGCGTCGAGGCTGGCCGAGGGCAGCATGCCGATGGAGCCGGTGAGCATGGCTGCCTCGTCGCTCAGAATGTCGCCGAACATATTGCCCGTGACGATGACGTCGAATTTCTTCGGCGCCTTCACCAATTGCATCGCGGCGTTGTCCACGTACATGTGCTCGAGGGCAATGTCGGGATACTGCGCATGCACCTCGATCACCACGTCCTTCCAGAACTGGAAGGTCTCCAGCACATTGGCCTTGTCCACGCTCGTGACCTTGCCCGCATGGCCGGCCGCCTTGCGCGTGCGCGCCGCCTGGAAGGCGACGTGGGCGATGCGCTCGATTTCCGGGCGGCTGTAGCGCATGGTGTCGAAAGCCTCCGGCGCGCCGGGAAAATGACCGTCGGCGGCGATGCGGCGACCGCGCGGCTGGCCAAAATAAATGTCGCCGGTGAGTTCACGCACGATGAGGATGTCCAGGCCGGACACGACTTCGGGCTTGAGGCTGGACGCTGCCGCGAGCTCGCCATACAGAATGGCCGGACGCAGGTTGGCGAACAGCCCGAGGTTCTTGCGCAAGCCGAGGATGGCCTGCTCGGGGCGCAGGTGGCGTTCAAGCGCGTCGTAGCGCGGATCGCCCACGGCGCCGAACAACACGGCGTCGGCCCGCTTTGCCAACGCCAGGGTGGCTTCGGGCAGGGGATGACCATGGTTGGTGTAGGCGGTGCCGCCAACGTCGGCAAACTCCAACTCGAAACGCAGGCCCAGGGGCTGGTCAGCCTGCAGACGTTGGAGAACCTTCACCGCTTCGGCCACGATTTCTGGGCCAATGCCGTCTCCCGGCAGGACTGCAATCTTCATGCGTGGATCCAGTGTTGGGGTCAGAGAACGCGATGCGCCAGCCAGGGCATGCGGGCGATGCGCTCGGCTTCGAAAGCGCGAATCCTGTCGGCTTTTTGCAGGGTCAGGCCGATTTCGTCGAGGCCGCCGACGAGGCAATGCTTGCGGAAAGGCGTGATGTCGAACGGCAGTTCGGTGCCATCGGGTTTGATCACGCGCTGGCGCGGCAGGTCCACGATGAGCTGGTAGCCGACGAAAGCATAGACCTCGTCGAACAGCTTGGCCACTTCCTGTTCGGGCAAGGCGATGGGCAAGAGCCCCGCCTTGAAGCTATTGTTGAAAAAAATATCCGCAAAACTGGGGGCGATGACAGCGCGCACGCCATATTGCTCGATGGCCCAGGGGGCATGCTCGCGCGAAGAGCCGCAGCCGAAGTTTTGCCTCGCCAGCATGACGCTCGCACCCTTGTAGCGCGGCTGGTTGAGAACGAAGTCCGGGTTGGGCTTGCGCGTGGCGGGATCTTGACCCGGTTCGCCATGGTCGAGGTAGCGCCATTCGTCGAACAGGTTGGGGCCGAAGCCGGTGCGGCGAATGGACTTGAGGAATTGCTTCGGAATGATGGCGTCGGTATCGACGTTTTCACGGTCGATGGGAACGACCAGGCCCTGATGAATGGTGAAGACTTGCATGAGAGAGACTCGGATTCAGAGTTTGCGCACATCGACGAAATGGCCGGCGACGGCAGCCGCCGCAGCCATGGCCGGGCTGACGAGGTGGGTACGCCCGCCCTGCCCTTGCCGGCCTTCGAAATTGCGGTTCGAGGTGGAGGCGCAACGCTCACCGGGCTCGAGTCGGTCGGCGTTCATCGCCAGGCACATGGAGCAGCCCGGCTCGCGCCACTCGAAACCGGCCGCCATGAACACCTTGTCCAGCCCTTCCTGTTCGGCCTGAGCCTTGACCAGGCCGGAGCCGGGCACGGCCAGCGCCAGCCTGATGTTGCTGGCGATACGCTTGCCGGTCAGCACGCGCGCCGCATCGCGCAGGTCTTCGATGCGGGAATTGGTGCACGAGCCGATGAACACCTTGTCGACAAAAATATCAGCCAGCGGCTTGTTCGGCTCCAGGCCCATGTACTGAAGGGCGCGCTCCATGGCCGAGCGCTTGACCGGATCTTTCTCCTTGTCGGGGTCGGGCACGCGGGCGTCGATGTCGGCCACCATCTCGGGCGATGTGCCCCAGGTCACTTGCGGGCGAATCTGGCTGGCATCGAGGTCCACCGTGACGTCGAACTTCGCGTCGGCGTCGGAATGCAAGGTGCGCCAGTACGCCTCGGCTTGCCTCCACTCCACCTCGTTGGGGGCGAAAGGGCGCCCCTTGATATAGCGCAGCGTGGTGTCATCCACCGCCACCAGACCGGCGCGGGCACCGGCTTCGATGGCCATGTTGCACAAGGTCATGCGTCCTTCCATGCTCAAGCGCCGCACCACCGCGCCACCGAATTCGATGGTGCTGCCGGTGCCACCCGCCGTACCGATGGCGCCGATCACAGCCAGCGCCAAGTCCTTTGCCGTGCAGCCGCGCGGCAACTCGCCGTTCACGCGCACCAGCATGTTCTTCATCTTGCGCGCCAGCAGGGTTTGCGTCGCCAGCACATGCTCCACCTCGCTGGTGCCGATGCCGAAGGCGAGTGCGCCGAAGGCGCCATGGGTACTGGTGTGCGAGTCGCCGCACACCACCGTCATGCCCGGCAGCGTGGCGCCCTGCTCCGGGCCGATGACGTGGACGATGCCCTGACGCCGATCGGACATCTTGAACTGGGTGATGCCGTTGGTGTCGCAGTTCTTGTCCAGCGTGTCAATCTGCAGGCGCGAGATCGGATCGGCGATGCCGGCCGAGCGGTCGGTGGTCGGGACGTTGTGGTCGGATACGGCCAGGTTGGCGCTGATGCGCCAGACCTTGCGGTGCGCCAGTTGCAGCCCCTCGAAAGCCTGCGGGCTGGTGACTTCGTGCACCAGATGGCGATCGATGTACAGCAGCGTGGTGCCGTCGGCCTCGACGTCCACCACATGGTCGTCCCAGAGTTTGTCGTACAGCGTGCGTGACATGCCAGATTCCTTCCAGACCTTGTCATTTTAAGTGGGTGAAGATGCGCACCGCGCCGCACAACAACAAGGCTCCCGGGCGTCGACATGGCAGGCATCGAGTCCGCAAGGGCCACGCAGACTGGTGCGCAAGCGTCGGGGTCCATACACCATACTTGCGCCATCATCCTGTGACAAGATGATGATTGATCCTGGTATAAAAAAGCCCAGGCAGACATCGCCCGGGCTTGCGCCCGACCATGCGGGCGGAAGGTCGCCGGCGTGTCAGCCGCGTTGGGCGAGCGGCACCACGTCGCGCTTGACGGCGCCGGTGAACAATTGGCGCGGACGGCCGATCTTGTATTCCGGGTCGGTCAGCATTTCGTTGAGCTGGGCGATCCATCCCACGGTGCGCGCCAGGGCGAAATTGGCGGTGAACAGCGAGACCGGCACGCCGATGGCTTTTTGCACGATGCCGGAGTAGAAGTCGACATTGGGGTAGAGCTTGCGCTGGATGAAGTAGTCGTCTTCCAGGGCGATTTTTTCCAGGGTCATGGCCAGCTTGAACAACGGGTCGTCGTGCAAGCCCAGGGCGTCGAGCACTTCGTGGCAGGTTTCACGCATGAGCTTGGCGCGCGGGTCGTAGTTCTTGTACACGCGGTGGCCAAAACCCATCAGCCGCACCGAGGAATTCTTGTCTTTGACATTGGCGATGAACTCACCGATCTTAGCCACCCCGCCTTGCGCCTGAATGTCGTCGAGCATGTTCAGGCAGGCTTCGTTGGCGCCGCCGTGCGCCGGGCCCCACAGGCAGGCCACGCCAGCGGCGATGGCGGCAAACGGGTTGGTCCCCGACGAAGCGCACAGCCGCACCGTGGAGGTCGAGGCGTTCTGTTCGTGGTCGGCATGAAGAATGAAAATGCGATCGAGCGCGCGTTCGATCACCGGGTTGGGCTCGAAGTCCTCGCACGGCGTGGCCCACATCATGCGCATGAAGTTGGCGGCGTAGCTCAACCTGTTCTGCGGGTACATGTAGGGCTGGCCCATGTTGTACTTGTAGGCCATCGCCACCAGCGTCGGCATTTTGGCAATCAGGCGGATGGCCGAAATATTGCGCTGCTCGGGATCATGGACGTTGATGGAATCGGGGTAGAACGCCGACATCGCCCCGACCAGCCCGGTGAGCACGGCCATCGGATGGGCATCACGACGGAAGCCGCGCAGAAAGAATTGCATCTGCTCGTTGACCATCGTGTGCTGGGTGACACGGGTCAGGAAATCTTGCTTCTGCGCGGCGTCGGGCAGTTCCCCGTAAAGGATGAGGTAGCAGGTCTCCATGTAGTCGCAATGCACCGCGATCTGCTCGATGGGATAGCCGCGGTAGAGCAACTCGCCCTTGTCACCGTCGATGTAGGTGATGGCCGAGCTGCACGAGGCGGTGGAGAGAAAGCCCGGGTCATAGGTGAACTTGCCGGTCTGGGCATACAGCTTGCGGATGTCGATCACGTCCGGGCCCACGGAGCCTTTGTGGATGGGCAGTTCGACACTGGGAGAGCCATCGGAGAACGACAGCGTGGCTTTGACATCGGATGGGATCATGAGGCAGCTCCGGATGAGGGAAAGTGAGTGCTGTGTCGGGGCTTGTCGCGCCCCAATCTCGTGCATGCGGTCAAGAGTACAAGCAAGTTTCAAGCCGCCCTGAGCCAGTGCAAGACCTGCAATTGTGCTGGCGCCAGTTGCTCGGGAGTGGGCTCGGCATGTCCCAGCAGCAAATCCAGCAGGTGGTTGTCATCGAGTTCGAGCAGGGCTTGCACAGCGAGCCAGTCGGCCGGCTGCAGCGTGTTGGCATGACGCTCGAAAAACCGGCCGAGGATGAGATCGTTTTCCAGCAAACCCCGCCGCGCGCGCCAACGCATGCGGCGCAAGGCGGCATCGTCGATGGGCATGGCGTCGGGCGGCATGGACTGGGGCTGCAAGCTCAGACGGCGCGACGCACCATCAAATCCTTGATGTTGCCGATGGCGCGCGTGGGGTTGAGCCCCTTGGGGCAGACATCGACGCAGTTCATGATGGTGTGGCAGCGGAACAGGCGGTAGGGATCTTCGAGATTGTCCAGGCGCGCGTTCGTGGCTTCGTCGCGGCTGTCGGCAATGAAGCGGTAAGCCTGCAGCAGGCCAGCAGGGCCGACGAATTTATCCGGGTTCCACCAGAAGCTGGGGCAGGAGGTGGAGCAGCTGGCGCACAAGATGCATTCGTACAGACCATCCAGCACTTCGCGCTGCTCGGGACTTTGCAGCCGCTCCTTTTCCGGTGGCGGCGTGTCGTTGATGAGGTAGGGCTTGATCGAGTGGTACTGGTTGAAGAACTGGGTCATGTCGACGATCAGGTCGCGAATGACGGGGAGTCCCGGCAGGGGTTTGAGCACCACCGGCTCTTTCAAGGTCAGCAGGTTGGTGGTGCAACTCAGGCCGTTCTTGCCGTTGATGTTCATGCCGTCGGAGCCGCAGACGCCTTCGCGGCAGGAGCGGCGGAAAGCGACGGTCTCGTCGACGTCGGACTTGATGCGCATGAGCGCGTCGAGCAGCATCTTGTCGTTGTGCTGCAGCTCGACCTCGTAGTCCTGCATGTACGGCTTGGCGTCCTTGTCCGGGTCGTAGCGGTAGATGGAAAACTTCATCTTGCGGGTCATGGTGGTCTCCTGGCCGCGCGTCAGAACGTGCGCGCCTTGGGTTTGAAGGTGTCGACGCTCAGGGGCTTCATCTGCACGGCGCGATAGCTCAGGCGGTTGCCTTCGCTGAACCAGAGCGTGTGCTTGAGCCAGTTCACGTCGTCACGCTCGGGATGGTCGCGATGCGAATGGGCGCCACGGCTTTCCTGCCGAGCCTCCGCCGAGACGATGGTGGCCTTGGCCGTCTCGATCAGGTTTTCCACCTCCAGCGCCTCGACGCGCGCGGTGTTGAACACCTTGGATTTGTCCTTGAGGTGGATGTTCTGGGCGCGCTGCGCGATCTCGCCGATGGCGCCGACGCCCTCGCGCAACAGTTCGGAAGTGCGAAACACGCCGCAATGCTTTTGCATGCTGGCGCGAATGTCGTTGGCGACATGCTGGATGGACTCGCCCGACGTGGATGCGTCCAGCCTGGCCAGGCGCGCCAGCGACGCATCGGCAGCGTCCGTCGGCAGCGGCTTGTGGCTGTGCTTGAGCAGGTCGCTCGAGCCGATGTGGTTGCCCGCAGCGCGACCGAATACCACCAGGTCGAGCAGGGAGTTGGTGCCCAGGCGGTTGGCGCCATGCACACTGACGCAGGAGCATTCACCGATGGCGTAAAGCCCGCCGACGATGCGCTCGCTGCCGTCGGCGTTCACGGTCAGAACCTGGCTGTGAAGATTGGCCGGCACGCCACCCATCTGGTAATGGATGGTGGGCACCACGGGAATGGGCTCCTTGGTGCAGTCCACATTGGCGAACTTGAGCGCGATTTCGGCAATCGACGGCAGGCGCTTGTGGATGGTCTCGGCGCCGAGGTGATCGAGCTTGAGCAGAACGTAGTCCTTGTTCGGCCCGGCGCCACGCCCTTCCTTGATCTCCTGGTCCATCGAGCGCGAGACGAAGTCGCGCGGCGCCAGGTCTTTGTAGGTCGGGGCGTAGCGCTCCATGAAGCGTTCGCCATTGGCGTTGAGCAAGATGCCGCCCTCGCCGCGCACACCTTCGGTGATGAGCACGCCGGCCCCGGCCACGCCGGTGGGGTGGAATTGCCAGAACTCCATGTCCTGCAGCGGAATGCCGGCGCGCGCGGCCATGCCCAGCCCGTCACCGGTGTTGATGTAGGCATTGGTGGATGCGGCAAAGATGCGCCCGGCTCCGCCCGTGGCCAACACCGTGGCCTTGGCTTCGAGGATGGTGACCTCGCCGCTTTCCATCTCCATCGCCACCACGCCGAGGACGTCGCCATCGGCGTCGCGGATCAGGTCCAGCGCCATCCACTCGACGAAAAAGTGCGTGCGCGCCGCGACGTTCTGCTGGTACAGCGTGTGCAGCAGGGCGTGACCCGTGCGGTCGGCAGCGGCGCAGGCGCGCTGCACCGGCTTCTCGCCCAGGTTGGCGGTGTGGCCGCCGAAAGGGCGCTGGTAGATGGTACCGTCGGGATTGCGGTCGAACGGCATGCCCATGTGCTCCAACTCGTACACGGCGCTGGGCGCTTCGCGGCACATGAACTCGATGGCGTCCTGGTCGCCGAGATAGTCTGATCCCTTCACCGTGTCGAACATGTGCCAGTACCAGTGGTCTTCGCTCATGTTGCCGAGCGAGGCACTGATGCCGCCCTGCGCCGCCACGGTGTGCGAGCGCGTGGGAAACACTTTGGACAGCACCGCCACATCGTGCCCGGCACGCGCGAGTTGCAGCGCGCAGCGCAGCCCCGAGCCGCCGGCGCCAACGATGACCACGTCGAATTTGCGTTTGTTGACCGCCATGCTCAAGTCCTCCACAACACTTGCACCGCCCAGCCGGCACAAGCCACCAGCCAGACGATGGTGAGCACCTGCAACGACAGGCGCAATGACACGGACTTGATGTAGTCCATCCAGATGTCGCGCACGCCCACCCAGACGTGGTAGGTCAGGGCGATCACGGCGACGAAACTCAGCAGCTTCATCCACTGCGCTGCATACAGCGCCTGCCAGCGCGCGTAGTTCAGCGGCCCCGGCCAGATGAAATACCCCAACAGCACCAGGGTGTAGACCGCCAGCACGACGGCCGTGACGCGCTGCGCCAGCCAGTCACGGAATCCGTAATGCGCACCCACCACCAGGCGGTGTGCGCCGTAGTTCGTCGAACTCATTGAAACCCCCTTGGCGCGAGACGCCTCTCGTCCGTGACGGATGAACCCGCCTTCGAGCCGCTGTGCACTGTGCTCATGTCACGCTCCCACGAACAGATGCGCCGCGAAAGCCGCGGTCGCCAGCAACGAGACGGCGAAGGTGGCCACGGCCAGCTTGCGTCCCTGCTCCTTGCTCACGGTCTGAAACGCGTCCATCACCAGGTGCCTGACACCGGCGGCCAGATGGTGAGCCAAGGCCCAGAACAGCACCAGCAACAGCAGCTTGACGGGCCACAAGCCGAGAAATTGGGCGAGTTGCGCATAGCTCTGTTCGGAGCGCAGGCTGGTGTCGAGCATCCAGAGCGTGAAGGGGAGCAAAAAAAACATCAATGCTCCGCTGACACGGTGCAGGATGGACACCAGTCCAGCCAGCGGCAGCCTGTAGCCGGCAATCTGGGAAATGTGGATGTTGCGGAATTCGGGTCGTTTTCGTGTGTGAACGGTTGGCATGATTGTTGGATCTCCACCGGATGGATGACGAGTTTATTGCGCCGCAATAACCCTGGATTTCTGCGCCCGTTTGTCAGCTCAACTCAGCGCGTTACGGTAGTGATGATGCGCTGTGGAGTACAGCCCCCGGCGCAATTCTGCGGGTTGGTCGCCATAGCTGAACGCGAGGCGCTCGACCGACAGCAAGGCCTGCCCCACGGGAACCTTGAGCAGCGCGGCTTCTTGCGGGCCGGCGCTCACAGCGCGGATTTTTTCCTCGGCCCGCACCATGCGCGTGCCGAACTCGGATTCAAACAAAGCGTAGAGCGGCCCCTGGTAACGTTCCAGACGCTCGGCTGTCAGGCCACGGAATGGAGCGCCTTGGAGATAAATGTCCTCGTAGACCAGGGGCTCGCCACCGATGTGCAGGATACGGCGGATCTCCAGCACCATGTCCCCAGGCTTGATGGCCAGCAATCGAGCCACATCCGCCGCCGCGCGCATGCGATGGCACTCGAGAAACTGCCGTTGCATGCGCAACGCCTGGCCGGACTCGCTGTCGGGCACCATGCGCAGGAATCGGAACTTGACCTGCTCTTCGTGGTGGGTGGAGACGAAGGTGCCGCGTCCCTGGCGGCGCAGCAGCAGGTTTTCAGCGGCGAGTTCGTCAATCGCCTTGCGCACCGTGCCCTGGCTGACGCCGAAGCGCAAGGCCAATTCAGCCTCGCTCGGGATCAGCTCGCCGGGCTTCCATTCACCACTTTGCAGACTGCGTGTCAGCAGCGCCTTGATCTGCTGGTAGAGCGGGCTGAAGACGGGACTGACGCCTGTGGCGGCCGTTGCCGAGGGGGCATTGCCGGAATGGATCGGGGTGGCCATGCGCTGCATTGCAGCACACGACCACGACCTTGTCCACCATGACCTAATAGATGTCTTATATATGACAGATGTTTATTGACGCCCCCATGCTGGACGCCTAAACTTCTTGATGCACCGCATCATCAGCCTGTCTAATGCAAGCAGCATCAAGCATGGTCAGCGCCGGGCTTGCATGCTTCGCACTCTGCGGCCATTGGCTGCAACAGTTCAGTTCCGCACCTCACCGGAGTCCACCATGTCCAAAGCCCCCATGCGCGTCGCCGTCACCGGCGCCGCCGGCCAGATCGGCTACGCCCTGCTGTTTCGCATCGCCTCGGGCGAAATGCTCGGCAACGATCAGCCCGTGATCCTGCAACTGCTGGAAATTCCCGACGAAAAGGCACAGAAAGCGCTCAAGGGCGTGATGATGGAACTGGATGATTGCGCCTTTCCGCTGCTGGCCGGCATGAGCGCGCATGGCGACCCGAATACTGCGTTCAAGGACATCGACGCCGCCCTGCTGGTGGGCGCGCGCCCACGCGGCCCCGGCATGGAACGGCGCGACCTGCTTTCGGCCAATGCACAGATCTTCACCGCGCAAGGCAAGGCGCTGAACGCCGCGGCCAAGCGCGACGTGCGCGTGCTGGTGGTGGGCAACCCGGCCAACACCAACGCCTACATCGCCATGAAGTCGGCCCCCGATTTGCCGAAGCAGAACTTCACCGCCATGCTGCGCCTGGACCATAACCGCGGCCTGTCGCAAATCGCCGCCAAGCTGGGCAAGCCGGTGGCCTCGATCGAGAAGTTCTGCGTCTGGGGCAACCACTCCCCCACCATGTATGCCGACTACCGCTTCGCCACGATCGACGGCCGCTCGGTGAAGGACATGATTGCCGACGACGACTGGAACCGCAATGTGTTCCTGCCCACCGTGGGCAAGCGCGGCGGCGCCATCATCGAGGCCCGCGGCCTGAGTTCCGCGGCGTCGGCGGCGAACGCCGCCATCGACCACATGCACGACTGGTTCCTCGGTACGAATGGGCGCTGGGTGACCATGGGCATCCCGTCCGACGGCTCCTACGGCATTCCTGAAGACACCATGTTCGGCGTGCCCGTCACCTGCACGCCCGGCAGTTACACCCGTGTGGCGGGCCTGCCTATCGACGCCTTCTCGCAAACCTGCATCGACAAGACGCTGGCCGAGTTGATGGAAGAAAAAGACGGCGTGAAGCATCTGCTGTAAAGCTTGTATCCAACCGGTCGGGGACACACCATGCCAAGCCTCAGCAGCAACCACAAGACCACCAGCCCCGGGCAGCGCCTGCGTCAGGCCGTGGGGGAGGAAAGCCCGCTCCAGGTGGTTGGCGCGACCTGTGCCCAGCATGCCTTGCTGGCGCAGCGCGCCGGGTTTCGTGCCATTTATCTCTCGGGTGGCGGCGTCGCAGCGGGCTCGCTGGGCATGCCGGATCTGGGCATCAACACGCTGGACGACGTGCTCACCGACGTGCGCCGCATCACCGATGCCTGCAACTTGCCGCTGCTGGTGGACGTGGACACGGGCTTTGGGCCGAGCGCCTTCAACATCGCCCGCACGGTGCAAAGCCTGATCAAGTTCGGCGCTGCCGGCATGCACATCGAAGACCAGGTCGGCGCCAAGCGCTGCGGCCACCGTCCCGGCAAGGAAATCGTCAGCATCTCGGAAATGGCCGATCGCGTCAAAGCCGCGGTGGACGCGCGCACCGACGAGGCCTTCGTCGTCATGGCCCGCACCGATGCGCTGGCGGTGGCCGGACTGGACGCGGCGATCGAGCGTGCCGTGGCCTGTGTCGAGGCCGGCGCCGACATGATCTTCCCAGAAGCCATGACCGAACTCACCCAGTATCGCCGCTTCGCCGACGCGGTGAAGGTGCCGGTGCTGGCCAACATCACCGAGTTCGGCGCCACGCCGCTGTTCACCACCGACGCGTTGCGCAGCGCGGGCGTCAGCCTGGCGCTCTACCCGTTGTCGGCTTTCCGGGCGATGAACAAGGCGGCTGAAACCGTTTATGGCGCCATCCGCCGTGACGGCACGCAGCAAGCCGTGGTGAACCAGATGCAGACCCGTGCCGAGCTGTACGACGTCATTGGCTACCACGCCTATGAACACCGGCTGGATGCCTTGTTCCAGCAAGCCAAGAGCTAGGCTGAGCCGGGCTCGACGCATGAACCCGACCGAGCCGGGACATCAAAAGCACGGCCCCCATCAACGCAGGAGACCCGCATGAGCGAAGCCCAGGCAGCATCCGCCACACCGTCCACGACGCCCAAGCCGAAGAAGTCGGTGGCCCTCTCCGGCGTCGTCGCCGGCAACACGGCGCTGTGCACCGTCGGGCGCACCGGCAACGACCTGCATTACCGCGGCTACGACATTCTCGACATGGCCGACGTCTGCGAATTCGAGGAGATCGCCCATCTGCTGGTGCACGGCAAGCTGCCCAACAAGGCCGAACTGGCCGCTTACAAGACCAAACTGCACGCCCTGCGCGGCGTGCCCATGCAAGTGCGCGCGGTGCTGGAAGCGCTGCCGGCCTCCAGCCACCCGATGGACGTGATGCGCAGCGGCGTGTCGGCCCTGGGCTGCGTGCTGCCTGAGAAGGATGACCACAGCATTCCAGGCGCGCGCGACATGGCCGACCGGCTCATGGCCAGCCTCGGCTCCATGCTGCTGCTCTGGTACCACTACAGCCACAACGGCCGGCGCATCGAGGTCGAAACCGATGACGACTCCATCGCCGGCCATTTTCTGCATCTCTTGCACGGCAAGCCGGCATCCGAGCCCTGGGTGCGGGCGATGCACGCCTCGCTCAACCTGTATGCCGAGCACGAATTCAATGCCTCCACGTTCACCGCGCGGGTCATTGCCGGCACCGGCAGCGACTTTCACTCCTGCATCGCCGGCGCCATCGGCGCGCTGCGCGGCCCCAAGCATGGCGGCGCCAACGAAGCCGCGTTCGACACCCAGAACCGCTACGACAACCCGGATGAGGCCGAGGCCGACATCGTGCGGCGCGTGGCGGCCAAGGAAGTCATCATCGGCTTCGGCCATCCTGTCTACACCATTGCCGACCCGCGCAACGAGGTCATCAAGAACGTTGCCCAGCGGCTGAGCGTGGCTGCCGGCGACATGAAATTGTTCGCCATTGCCGAGCGGCTGGAGGCCGTCATGCGACGCGAAAAGAACATGTTCCCCAACCTCGACTGGTTCAGCGCCGTGAGCTATTCGCTCATGGGCGTACCCACGGCCATGTTCACGCCGCTATTCGTGATTTCCCGCACCAGTGGCTGGAGCGCACATGTCATCGAGCAGCGGGTGGACAACAAAATCATCCGTCCAAGCGCGAATTACACTGGTCCCGACGACCTGTCATTCGTGCCGCTGGCGCAGCGCCCCTGAGTCTGCCGAACGCGGCTTTTCTGCGATTCGGAGACTTCATCATGCCCCACGCACTGTTCGTATCCCGCCTCACCCCCTGGCTCTGCGGCATTTCGCTGGCCGGCGCATCGTGCCTGCTCACCATCCAGGCGGCCGAGCCGGTGTCGCATCCTGCTGCCGAAACCACCAAGCTGCACAGCATCTCCGCCAAGGCTGACGCCACCGAAGTTGCCGAAGCCGAAGCCAAGCCGCTGCTGGGCCGCAGCAACGCCTCCCCAACACAGGCGCAGCGGGTTGCGGCCACCGAAGCTGCACATCAGGCCGTGAACCCCATCTACCAGATGAAGTGGGGCCACATGGAATGCGGTTCGCACGAGTTCATGGACATCAAGCAGGAAGGGACGAACAACCAGTCCATTCTCGTCACCTGGAAAGGGCGGCGTTACCTGCTCGCGCGCAAGCCCACCACCACCGGCGCCTATCACTTCGACGACGCCAAGGCCGGCCTGGTGATGATTCAGATTCCCGCCAAAAGCATGCTCTTCGACAAGAGGAACATGACCCGCCTGGCTGACGACTGCAACCCCATCGTCGCCAGCCGGTAACTTCACATCCATATCCACCCCGCTCCATGTCTGCCGCCATCTCCAACACCCGCCCCGCTCCCGATCAGGTCCTCGCCGACATTGCCGACCATGTTCTCGACCAGACCCGCTTCGACGGCGTGGCCTTCGAAACCGCGCGGCTCTGCCTGATCGACACTCTGGGTTGCGGGCTGGAGGCGCTGGAGTACCCGGCCTGCACCAAGCTGCTCGGACCGGTGGTGCCCGGCACCGTGGTGCCGCATGGCGCCAAGGTTCCCGGCACGCCTTACCAGCTCGACCCCATCCAGGCGGCGTTCAACATCGGCGCCATGATCCGCTGGCTGGACTTCAACGACACCTGGCTGGCAGCGGAATGGGGCCACCCGTCCGACAACCTCGGCGGCATTCTCGCCGTGGCCGACTGGCTGAGCCGCAACGCCGTGGCGCAGGGCCAGGCGCCGCTTACCATGCGCGACGTGCTCAACGGCATGATCCAGGCGCATGAAATCCAGGGTGTAATCGCGCTGGAAAACAGCTTCAACAAGGTGGGCCTCGACCACGTGGTTCTGGTCAAGGTGGCCACCACCGCCGTGGTGGCGCGCCTGCTGGGCCTGTCGCGCGACGAGATCATCAACGCCGTGTCGCTGGCCTGGGTGGACGGGCAGTCCCTGCGCACCTACCGCCATGCCCCCAATACCGGCAGCCGCAAGAGCTGGGCCGCGGGCGACGCCACCAGTCGCGGCGTGCGCCTGGCCCTCATCGCCAAGACGGGCGAGATGGGCTATCCCTCGGTGCTCAGTGCCAAAACCTGGGGCTTTTACGACGTCAGCTTCCGCGGCCAGCCGTTCAAGTTCCAGCGCCCCTACGGCAGCTATGTGATGGAAAACGTGCTGTTCAAGATCAGCTTCCCCGCCGAATTCCACAGCCAGACCGCGGTGGAAGCGGCGATGACCCTGCACCAGCAACTCAAGGCTGCAGGCCAGAGTGCCGAGGACATCGCGTCCATCACCATCCGCACCCACGAAGCCTGCATTCGCATCATCGACAAGCAAGGCCCGCTGAACAACCCAGCTGACCGCGACCATTGCATCCAGTACATGGTGGCCGTGCCGCTGCTGTTCGGCCGGCTCACCGCATCCGACTACGAAGACGGCGTCGCCGCCGACCCCCGCATCGACGCCCTGCGCGACAAGATCCGTTGCGTCGAAGACGCGCAGTACACCCGCGACTACCACAACCCCGACAAGCGCTCCATCGCCAACGCGTTGACCGTGACGATGAACGACGGCACGGTGCTGCCCGAAGTCGCGGTGGACTATCCGATCGGCCACAAGCGCCGCCGCACCGACGGCATCCCCCTGCTCGAAGCCAAGTTCCGCACCAATCTGGCGCGCCGTTTCGCCGCGAAACAGCAGGAACGCATCGTGCATGCGTCGCTCGACACGGCTCGCCTCGCAGCCATGCCAGTGCACCGCTATGTGGACTTGTACTGCCCCGACTGAATGGACCGCAACCGCATCGCGCGACTGCTGCGCGCTCCGTCGTCCTTCCATGTGCCTCGATTCGCCCTGATCTGTCTGGATTCGTCCCACCTCGCGCCGTACCGGCGCCGATCGGCATAGACCACCCGCCTCACACCAAACCCACCGGAGTTCGCCATGGCCACCGCGACCAAAACCACCAAGATTCCCAGCGCTGCGAAAGCCCCGAAGCATGCCTTCGCCCACACGCTCAAAACCTTCAAGACCGCCAGCGGCAAGGCCGGCAAGTTCTACTCCATCCCGGCGCTGGGCAAGGAGTTGGACGTGGACGTGTCACGCCTGCCGGTCTCGGTCCGCATCGTGCTGGAATCGGTGCTGCGCAACTGCGACGGCAAGCGCGTAGGCGCTGAGCATGTGAAGCAGCTCGCCGGCTGGAAGCCCAACGCCCAGCGCACCGATGAAATCCCCTTCGTCGTTGCCCGTGTGGTGCTGCAGGACTTCACCGGCGTGCCGCTGCTGGCCGATCTCGCCGCCATGCGCAGCGTGGCCGCAACCATGGGCAAGAGTCCCAAGGCGATCGAGCCGCTGGTGCCGGTCGATCTCGTCGTCGACCACTCGGTGATGATCGACCATTACGGCAACGGCAAGTCGCTGGACCTGAACATGAAGCTGGAGTTCCAGCGCAACCGCGAGCGCTACCAGTTCATGAAGTGGGGCATGCAGGCGTTCGACACCTTCGGCGTGGTGCCGCCGGGCTTCGGCATCGTCCACCAGATCAACCTGGAATACCTGGCGCGCGGCGTGCACAAGGGCAAGGGCGATGTCTACTACCCCGACACCCTGGTGGGCACCGACAGCCACACCACCATGATCAACGGCGTGGGCGTGGTCGGATGGGGCGTGGGTGGCATCGAGGCCGAGGCCGGCATGCTCGGCCAGCCGGTGTACTTCCTCACGCCCGACGTGGTGGGCGTGGAGCTCAAGGGTGCTTTGCGCGGCGGCGTCACCGCAACCGACCTGGTGCTCACCGTCACCGAAATGCTGCGCAAGGCGAAAGTGGTGGGCAAGTTCGTCGAATTCTTCGGCGAAGGCACGGCCTCCCTGAGCGTGCCCGACCGCGCCACCATCGCCAACATGGCCCCGGAGTACGGCGCCACCATGGGCTTTTTCCCGGTGGACGACAAGACCCTGGCCTACTTCAAGGGCACCGGTCGCAGCAGGAGCGAGCTCGAAGCGCTGGAGGCCTACTTCAAGGCGCAAAAACTCTACGGCGTGCCCAAGGCCGGAGAGATCGACTACTCAGTCACGCTCTCGCTCGACCTCTCCAGCGTCGCACCGTCGCTCGCCGGGCCAAAGCGGCCGCAGGACCGCATCGAACTCGGCGCGGTGAAATCCACCTACGCCCAGTTGTTCTCCGCGCCCATGGACCAGGGCGGCTTCAACCAACCGGCGGCGCGCCTGGGCCAATCCACCACGAGCAGCGAAGGCACCGCGCTGCACGACGGCGACGTGCTCATCGCCGCCATCACCTCCTGCACCAACACCTCCAACCCCAGCGTGCTGCTGGCGGCCGGCCTGCTGGCGAAAAAGGCGGTGGAACGCGGCCTGAAGGTGAAGAAGCACATCAAGACCTCGCTGGCCCCGGGCTCGCGCGTCGTCACCGAATATCTGGAGCGCGCGGGTCTTTTGCCCTACCTCGAAAAGCTGGGCTTTTACCTGGCCGGCTACGGCTGCACCACCTGCATCGGCAACGCCGGCCCTCTGGCCCCGGACATCGAAGCGGTCATCACCGCCAACAATCTGGTGTGCGCCGCGGTGCTCTCGGGCAACCGCAACTTCGAGGCGCGCATCCATCCCAACATCAAGGCTAACTTCCTCGCCTCGCCGCCTCTGGTGGTGGCCTACGCCATCGCCGGCACCGTGAGCCGTGACCTGATGACCGAGCCCGTGGGCACTGGCAAAGGCGGCAAGCCGGTGTACCTGGGCGACATCTGGCCGACCACGGCCGAGGTCGACAAGCTGCTCAAGGTGGCGCTGGACCCCAAGGCCTACAAGGCCAACTACGCCCTTGTGGACGAAAAACCCGGCAAGCTGTGGAACCAGATCGCCAAGTCCGCCGGGCAGGTTTACAACTGGCCCGACAGCACCTACATCGCCGAGCCGCCGTTCTTCGAAGGCTTCGGCATGACGCCGGCCGCAGCCGCCTCCAGCGTGCAAGGCGCGCGCGCCCTGGCGCTGTTCGGCGATTCCATCACCACCGACCACATCTCCCCGGCCGGCTCGATCAAGGACACCTCGCCCGCCGGCAAATGGCTGCAGGAGCATGGCGTCATCAAGGCCGACTTCAACTCCTACGGTTCGCGCCGCGGCAACCACGAGGTGATGATGCGCGGCACCTTCGCCAATGTGCGCATCAAGAACCTGATGATTCCGCCCGCGGCCGACGGCTCGCGCGAGGAAGGTGGCGTGACCCTCTTCCAGCCCTCAGGCGAAAAGACCTTCATCTACGACGCCGCCATGCGCTACATCCGCGAAGGCACGCCCACCGTGATTCTCGCCGGCGAGGAATACGGCACCGGCTCCAGCCGCGACTGGGCCGCCAAAGGCACGCAGTTGCTGGGGGTGAAGGCCGTGGTGGCGCGCAGCTTCGAGCGCATCCACCGCTCCAACCTCATCGGCATGGGCGTGCTACCGCTGCAATTCCTGGGTGACGACTCCTGGCAGAGCCTGGGCGTGACCGGGAGCGAAACCTTCGACGTGCTGCTCGGCGACAGCATCAAGCCCCAGCAGGACGCCACGCTGGTGATCCGCCGCACAGGACAGCCCGACCAGCGGGTGAAGGTGAAGCTGCGCATCGACACCCCGATCGAGGTGGACTACTACCACCACGGCGGCATCCTGCCCTATGTGCTGAGGCAGTTGCTGGCGGCTTGAGACAAACGCCGGAAGGGCTCCACTTGCTGTTCGACGTCGCGGAAACAGCAAGGCCCGCTCCCTAGCGGGCCTTGCCACATCTCAAGGCGGCGCGGAGCTACCCCTCGCGCTCTTGCCCCTAAGGGCTACTGGCGAGCCGTCCTTGAGAACGCTCCAAACCCATCCATCACGGGAGGGTTGCGCTCCAGGTGCCGCTGGCATTGGTTGCGGTGTTTGACCATGTGCCATTGCTCACAGAACCTCCTCCTTGACTCAGCACGAAGGTGCCTTGGTACGTCGCACCAGTAGTGGCCGTTCCTGCAAAGATGCCCTGGGAAGAATTCGTGCTGCTGGGTGTGAGCACGCCACTGAGCTGGAAGGCCTGACCGCTGGTTGTCGAGGTGCATTTCGCCTGTTGGACAGCGCCGCTCGATGCGACGTCGATCGTGCAAGTCCCCTGATCGCTGCTACTCGTGTAGTTGGCCGACCAAGTCCCCGTGAAGGTTGCGATCTGCGCTGCAGTGGCGGGCGACACATTGCATGGGGTTGCTTGCCCGACATAACACGTCGTGCTCGCATGAACGCTTGGCGCAGCAACCACAAGACCACTCACATTCGCGCATTGGGGATTGGTGGCCAACTCCGTCAACGCCATGACGTAATCGCCCGCTGCATCATTGGTCACTGCCGCAGCACAAAGGGCTCCATTCGCCGGGTTTGTCCCGGTGAGCGAAGTTCCCACTGGCGCTGGGGTGTTCGGACCGGAGGTGACGACACCGCTGAAACTCGTGCATTGCGAACCGGTGCATGCGGCGGCGCTGTTCGGCGTGGTGGAGGGATTGTTCACCACGCTCGCCCCGCCACCACCGCCCCCGCATCCGGCCAATAAACCAGCCACCACGATGCAAACCAAAACCAGACCTTTGTGCATGTTGTCCTCGTGCTGTCGTTGTCGTTCAGGGCGCGGCCCATCATCCGTCGATGGACTTCAATGCTACGCGTCACCCAGTTTGTGATTGGACCTCCATTCGATGCCCCGCAGTCCCCCTGGTTCAAGTGGCGTCATGTTCGCGCATGCATCCATCTGTATCGCGACCACGCTCCAGCAAGCGCAGCAGCGAGCTGGTGTCGTCCTGCCCCAGGCCCAGCGCCATCAGTTGCTCCAGTTGCTGGCGCACCACCTGCAAAGCCGGGAGATGAAGGCCCGCGTCTTGCGCAACAGTGGCAGCCAGGCCAAAGTCCTTGGCATGCAGCCGGGCCTGAATGCCGGGGACAAAATCGTGCGCGACCATTTTCGGGCCCATCGAATCCAGCATGCGGCTGCCGGCCATGCCGGCGGATATGGCGGCGAGCACGCGCTGCAGGTCGACGCCCTCGGCCTGGGCGAAACGCAGGGCCTCGGCGATGCCTTCGATGTTGACGACCTGCACGATCTGGTTGCACAGTTTCGTCACCTGCCCGCTGCCCACCGGGCCGATATGGGTGATGGTGCGGCCGAGCAGGCGTAGCAGCGGCAAGGTACGCGTGAAGGTGGCTGCCTCGCCACCGACCATGATGGACAGGCTGGCCTCGATCGCGCCTTTCTCACCGCCCGACACGGGCGCGTCGAGAAAACCGACGTCCCGCTCGGCCAACACCGCGCCGATGCGCCGCGCACCTGCCGGGGCGATGGTGCTGTGGTCGATGCAGACGGCGCCCGGTTGGGCGCCCTGCATGGCCCCCTGAGGCCCGATGAGCACCTGCTCCACATCGGCCGTGGCGGTGACGTTGCTGAAGATGAAGGCCGCGCCCTGCGCCGCTTCGGCGGGGGAATTGCACACGACCATGCCGGCCTGCGCGGCACGCTCGCGCTTGGCCGCATCGCGCGCGTGTACGCGCATGACATGGCCGGCACGCTGCAAATGTCCGCACATGGCCCAGCCCATGGCACCCAGACCGATGAAGGCCAGAGTCTGCGACGTCCGGGATGGTGCTGAGGTGTCGATGCTGGAAGTGGCTGCTGGTGACGTCATGGCGACTGCGGGCTGAAATGAGTACTGATCTTAAAACTTGTCCCAGGGGCAGGCCGGAGACACGCAAACGGACCGCCGAGGCCCGTTCAGCCCTGCCAACCGCGGATAGCGAAACCCTATGACCAAGATTGCAAAGCAGCATTGGACAGGGTTGTGCTCGAACCTTAAATTCATGGGTGCCGCGTGCAGCGGTACGATCGTGTCCAGCTTCTGCACCCTAGGAGAAAACGATGTCTTCACTCAAAGGCTCGAAAACCGAGCAAAACTTGAAAGACGCCTTCGCCGGCGAGTCCATGGCCAACCGCCGTTACCTGTACTTCGCCAACAAGGCCGACGTGGAAGGCCAGAATGATGTTTCAGCGCTGTTTCGCTCCACCGCCGAGGGCGAAACCGGCCACGCGCATGGCCACCTCGAATTCCTCGAAGCCGTGGGCGACCCGGCCACCGGCCTGCCCATCGGCCCCACGCGTGACAACCTGAAAGCCGCCGTGGCCGGTGAAACCCACGAGTACACCGATATGTATCCCGGCATGGCCAAGACCGCGCGCGACGAAGGCTTCGACGAAATCGCCGACTGGTTCTCGACCCTGGCCAAGGCCGAACGCTCGCACGCCAACCGCTACCAGAAGGCACTGGACGCGCTGAGCGACTGAACCGTTTCCCAGCCCCAGTTTGCATCCGCCCACGGCAGCCTCGCGCTGCCGTGACGCATTCTGGCCTGCTCGTTCCAGCAGGGCCGTGTCCAGCCGGCATCCACCTCGGACCAAAAGATCGCGACGCACCGCCGTTTCCCCGTTTCCGACCACACGAGGCACGAACCATGTCCACACACGAAGGCAATCTCGACGCCCCCACCCGGCATCCGCTCGATTGGCTGAACCCCAAGTTTTACGACGAACAGGACTGCATGCACGAGCTGGAGCGCATCTTCGACATCTGCCACGGGTGCAGACGCTGTGTTTCGTTGTGCCAGTCCTTCCCCACCTTGTTCGACCTGGTGGACGAGAGCAGCACCGGCGAGGTCGACGGCGTGGACAAGCAGGACTTCTGGAAGGTGGTGGACCAGTGCTACATCTGCGATCTGTGCTACATGACCAAATGCCCCTATGTGCCGCCGCATCCGTGGAACCTGGACTTCCCCCACACCATGCTGCGCGCCAAGGCCATCCAGTTCAAGCAGGGCCAGGTGTCCAAGGCCAACCAGTTCCTCGCATCGACCGATGTCCACGGCAAGCTCGCCGGCATTCCGGTGGTCGTTCAGGTGGCCAACGCCGTGAACAAGCTGCCAGCGACGCGGGCCCTGCTGGAGAACACCTTGGGGGTGGACCGCAAGGCCTGGCTGCCGGATCTGGCAAGCAAGAAATTCCGTTCGGCAGCGCCCAGGGCCACGGCCACGTCGACAACCGACGGTGAACGCACGCCGGGCAAAGTCGCCGTTTTCTCCACCTGCTTCATCAACGCCAACGAGCCCGGCATCGGCCTCGATCTGCTCAAGGTGCTGGAGCACAACGGCATTGCCTACGAGCTGGTGAACAAGGAACAATGCTGCGGCATGCCCAAGCTGGAACTGGGCGATCTCGACGGTGTGGCCCGTGCCAAGGAAGCCAACATTCCCGTGTTGGCCAAGTACGCCCATGCCGGCTACGCCATCCTCACCGGCGTGCCGTCCTGCACACTGATGTTCAAACAGGAGCTGCCGCTGATGTACCCGGATGACGCCGACGTCAAGGCCGTGCAGGAGGCGATGTGGGATCCGTTCGAATACTTCGTCGCCCGCCACAAGGACGGCCTGCTCAAGACCGATTTCAAGCAGGACCTGGGCAAGGTGTCTTACCAGATTCCGTGCCATAGCCGGGTGCAGAACGTGGGGCGCAAGACCGAGGACCTGTTCAAGCTCATCGGTCAGAGCGTGGCGGTGCAACTCACCACCATCGAGCGTTGCTCGGGCCACGCCGGCACCTATGGCGTGAAAAAGGCCCACCATGCCGACGCCATGAAAATCGGCAAGCCGGTGTTCAAATCCATGGCCGCGCCCCAGCCCGACTTCATCAGCTCCGACTGCCCGCTGGGCGGTCACCACATTGCGCAAGGCATCGCCGAGCTGGACGACGCCTCCGGCAGCTCACCCCATCAACCCAAACTCGTGCACCCTTTGAGCCTGCTGCGCATGGCCTACGGGCTGTAAGCACGACAGGACCGCAACCGGAGATCAAACCATGACCCTGACCCGCGACAGCCTGCTGACGCTCGAGGCCTATGCCAAGGCGCGCAAGCAGATGCGAGCCGACATCATTCCCCACCGCCTGCTGCGTTCGGTGCGCCTGGGCGAGTTCATGAACCTGCAGTTCGAAGACGAGCACACCATTCGCTACCAGGTGCAGGAGATGCTGCGCATCGAGAAAATCTTCGAGGAACAGGGCATCCAGGACGAACTGCAGACCTACACGCCCCTCGTGCCCGACGGGCACAACTGGAAGGCCACCATGCTGCTCGAATATCCGGATGTGGAACAGCGCCGCGTGGCGCTGGGCCAGCTCATCGGCGTGGAAGGCAAGGTGTATGTGGAGGTTGCCGGGCAGCCGCGTGTCTACGCCATCGCCGATGAAGACCTGGAGCGCGACAACGCCGAAAAAACCGCATCGGTGCACTTCCTGCGCTTCGAGTTCGGCCCGGCGATGATGACCGCGATGCAAACCGTCCCCGGCATCGTCATCGGCTGCGATCACCCCCACTACGATGTGCGGCAAGTCATCGCGCCAGCCACGCGCGATGCGCTGCTGAAGGATCTTTCCGCGGCCTGATCGCTGCACCTGTGGCGCAGTCCATCGCGCCCTAGCCGCCGCGTCCCGACCTGCGCTCTCCTCGCTCCACCTCACGCCCAGTACCGGCCGATCGACACGACCCATGCTCATCGTCCTCTCCCCAGCCAAGACGCTGAACACCACCAGCCCGGTGCCCGAGCTTCCCGTCACCCTGCCACGATTCATTCCGCAGTCCGCGGCGCTGATCAAGCTGCTGCGCGGCCAAAGCCCAGCCGAGCTTGCCAGCCTGATGGGCATTTCCGACAAACTCGCCACGCTCAACGCCGAGCGCTATGCGGCCTGGTCCAAGACCTTCACCGCAGAGAACAGCCGTCCCGCCATCCTGACCTTCAACGGCGATGTTTACGACGGGCTGGCCGCCGCCCAACTCAAGCCCCGCGACCTGCAATGGGCGCAAGATCACATCGCCCTCCTCAGCGGCTTGTACGGCGTGCTGCGCCCGCTCGACCTGATGCAGCCCTATCGGCTGGAAATGGGCACTCGTCTGCCCAACCCCAAGGGCGCCAACCTCTATGCCTACTGGGGCAGCCGCATCGCCAAAGCCCTGCGCGAACAACTGCAGGGGCACGCCCACCCGGTGCTCATCAACCTCGCGTCCGACGAATACTTTGGTGCAGTCGACACCAAGGCCCTGGGGCACGAGGTCGTCCAGCCCGTGTTCCAGGACAGCGAAGCCGGCGGGCACAAGGTCATTAGCTTTTACGCCAAGCGCGCCCGCGGCCTCATGGCCCGCTACGCCATCACCCACCGCATCGTCGAGCCCGAGCGTCTCAAGGCCTTCAACGCCGAAGGCTACGTCTACGCCCCCGAGGCGTCGAGTCCATCCCACTGGGTGTTCCGCCGCCCCAAGCCCACTGCGGCTCGGCTATGATTCCAGTCTCGTTGGGGGGGTAGCTCAGCTGGGAGAGCGTCGCGTTCGCAATGCGAAGGTCGGGAGTTCGATCCTCCTCCTCTCCACCACCATTTGAAAAACCAACCGTTCTCGGTTGGTTTTTTTTCGCCCGTTCCCCCAGTGTCGGCGCGGGTTTGGGCCTTGCTGCGACGGACGCCGCCGCCCCGGACAGATCCGTTTCGGGCGGTTTTTCGTTCTCAGTTCCCGCCCATTCTCTGTTTCTGCGAAGGACGTCGCCGCGCCCGAACCAGCAATGACGCGGGTTTCCGGCTCCTTGTTCGTCTCAGAAACCGCCTTCACGCAGGCGACCTGCCCCCCACCGACCGGGCTAGGCGTTCACGATGGGACGGACGTCCCAGGTGATCGGCATCTCCGGCCGGTAGACGACTTCGTTGCCGTGCTTGATGCAGGCCTTCAGGTGCTCGGCCAAGCGCCCAGAGCGCACGAGCAACACCGAGTGGATGACCGCGATGCGCCCGGGGCTGCGCCGCGCGCTCGACAAGGGCCGCGCGGTCGATGCGCTGATCGACCAGCGCGAGCGCCTGACCGCCAGTATCCGCGCCAAGGTCGAACATCCGTTTCACGTGATCAAGAATCTCTTCCGGCACCGCAAGCTGCGCTACCGTGGACTGGCCAAGAACACCGCGCAGCTCTTCAGTTTGTTTGGCCTGGCGAACCTGGTGATTGCCAAGCGAAGCTTGTTGGCGCTCCAAGCCCGAGGTGCGACTTGAGTGTGCCGCAGGAGCGCGGCAGCCGCCCAGCGAGTGCGATTTCGTGCCACCAGCGGGCCCAGTGGACGCTCTCTTCGCTCGCGATGGCGACCAAAAGCGAGATTGGCCGACTCGCGTCGGCCAATCTCAATGATTGACGCTGATTCTTGGATTGATCAGCGTCTCCTTAACAGCCCTGTCGGTTCTTGCACGCGCAACTCGGGATTGAGGAAACCAGAGTCCCGCGGCTCACTCCCCTTTGAGCCGCAGCATCTCCGCGCCCTCGCCCACCGCGATCAGCCCGGTCTTGGCGTAGATGCCCAGCTTGGCGCGGGTGTCGATGATGTCGAGGTTGCGCATGGTGAGCTGGCCGATGCGGTCGGCCGGAGAGAAGGGGGCGTCTTCGACCTTTTCCATGCTCAGGCGCTCCGGCGCATAAGTGAGATTGGGACTTTCGGTATTGAGGATGGAGTAGTCGTTGCCGCGGCGCAGTTCCAGCGTCACGTCGCCGGTGATGGCGCGGGCCACCCAGCGCTGGGCGGTTTCGCGCAGCATCATGGCCTGCGGGTCGAACCAGCGGCCCTGGTAGAGCAGGCGGCCGAGCTTGAGGCCGCCCATGCGGTACTGCTCGATGGTGTCCTCGTTGTGGATGCCGGTGACCAGGCGCTCGTAGGCGATGTGCAGCAGCGCCATGCCGGGGGCTTCGTAGATGCCCCGGCTCTTGGCCTCGATGATGCGGTTCTCGATCTGGTCGCTCATGCCCAGGCCGTGGCGGCCGCCGATGGCGTTGGCCTCGAGGAACAGGTCCACTGCGGAGTCGAAGGTCTGGCCGTTGAGCGCCACGGGCTGGCCTTCCTCGAAGCGCACGGTGACTTCCTCGGCCTTGACCTCGACCTCGGGCTTCCAGAACGCCACGCCCATGATGGGGTTGACGATGCGGATGCCGGAATTCAGGTGCTCCAGGTCCTTGGCCTCGTGCGTGGCGCCGAGCAGATTACTGTCGGTGCTGTAGGCCTTCTCGACCGACATCTTGTAGTCGAAGCCGTTGGCAATGAGGAACTCGCTCATCTCCTTGCGGCCGCCGAGTTCGTCGATGAAGGTCTGGTCCAGCCAGGGCTTATAGATCTTCAGGCTGGGGTTGGTGAGCAGGCCGTAGCGGTAGAAGCGCTCGATGTCGTTGCCCTTGAAGGTGGAGCCGTCGCCCCAGATGTTGACGTCGTCTTCCTTCATGGCGGCCACCAGCATGGTGCCGGTGACGGCGCGGCCCAGCGGGGTGGTGTTGAAGTAGGTGACGCCGCCGGTGCTGATGTGGAAGGCGCCGCACTGGATGGCGGCGATGCCTTCGTGCGCCAGTTGCAGGCGGCAGTCCACCAGACGTGCCTTCACCGCACCGAAGCCCATGGCCTTGCGCGGAATTTCGTCGTAGTCGCTCTCGTCGGGCTGGCCGAGGTTGGCGGTGTAGGCGTAGGGCATCGCGCCCTTCTTTTGCATCCACAGCAGCGCGGCCGAGGTGTCCAGGCCGCCGGAGAAGGCGATGCCGACTTTCTGCCCCTTGGGCAGGTTTTGCAGGATGGTGCTCATGGCAGGCTCGGGCGAGAAATCAGCCGAAGTGGCAGATGTAGTGGTAGGGCTCGGTCACGCGGATCTGGAAGCTGCTGTTGCCCGGCACGCTGAAGGTGTCGCCGGGACCGGACCTGACCCAGGCGTCGCTGCCGGCCAGCTTGTAGTCGCACGCACCGGCCACGCACTCCATGATTTCGGACGCGGCGGTGTTGAAGGTCAGCGTGGCGGGGAGGATCACGCCGACCGACTTTTTCGTGCCGTCAGGGAAGGTGATGCCGTGGCTGACGCACTTGCCGTCGAAGTACACGCTGGCCTGGGTGTTGACGGTCACGCCGCCGATCTGGGTGGTGCTCATGGGGATGGATGGGGAAGTCATGGAGGCGAAGCCGCCATGTTAGAGCCGGCCCCGGCGCCCCCGGGCTCAGACGCGGCGCTGCCAGTCGGCGGCGTCGAAGCCTGCAGTGAAGGCCCCGTCCTCCCATTGCACCACCGGGCGCTTGATCAGGCTGGGCTGGGCCAGCAGCACAGGGCGGGCGCTGGCCGCATCCACCAGCGCGGCGCGCGTGGCGGCGTCGAGCCCGCGCCAGGTCGTGCCCCTGCGGTTGACCAGCGCCTCCCAGCCCAGGCTCGCCAGCCAGGCATCCAGCGCCGCCTCGGGCAGGCCCTGTTTCTTGAAGTCGTGGAACGCGTGCGCCACGCCCCGCTCACCGAGCCAGACGCGTGCTTGTCGGACGGTGTCGCAGTTGGGAATGCCGTAAAGGGTGATCATGGACGCGTCCGCGCCGCACGCCCTCAAACCGCCACTGTCGCGCGCAGTTCCCCCAACCCCGCCTCTGCCCGCAACAGTGTCGCCTTGTCGGTGGCTTCCCAACTGAACTCGGGCTCGTCGCGGCCGAAGTGGCCATAGGCGGCGGTCTTGGCGTAGATGGGGCGCAGCAGTTTGAGCATGTTGACGATGCCCTTGGGGCGCAGGTCGAAGTGGCGGCGCACCAGTTGTTCGAGCTTGGCGTCGTCGATCACGCCGGTGCCCTGCGTGGTGACCATGATGCTGGTGGGCTGGGCCACGCCGATGGCGTAGGAAATCTGCACCAGACATTTGCTCGCCAGGCCGGCAGCGACGATGTTCTTCGCCACGTAGCGCGCGGCGTAGGCGGCGGAACGGTCGACCTTGCTCGGGTCCTTGCCGGAGAAGGCGCCGCCGCCGTGCGGGGCTGCGCCACCGTAGGTGTCGACGATGATCTTGCGCCCGGTCAGGCCGCAATCGCCCTGCGGGCCGCCGACGACGAAGCGGCCGGTGGGGTTGATCAGGTATTTGATCTCGCCTTTCACAAACTCTTTGGGCAGCACGGGCTTGATGATGTGTTCGATCACGGCTTCACGCAGATCGGCCAGCGCGATATCCGGCGCATGCTGGGTGGAGAGCACCACGGTGTCGATCGCGGCCGGGCGGCCGTTTTCATAGCGGAAGGTGATCTGGCTCTTGGCGTCCGGACGCAGCCAGGACAGACGGCCGTCGCGGCGCAATTGGCTCTGGCGCTCCACCAGGCGGTGCGCGTAGTAAATCGGCGCGGGCATCAACTCGGGGGTTTCGTCGCAGGCGTAGCCGAACATCAGGCCCTGGTCGCCGGCGCCCTGGTCGAGGTTGTTGTCGTGGGCCTTGTCCACGCCCTGGGCGATGTCGGGGCTCTGCTTGTCGTAGGCCACCAACACGGCGCAGCTCTTGTGGTCGATGCCGAAGTCGGCGTCGTCATAGCCGATGCGCTTGAGGGTGTTGCGCGCGACCTGGATGTAGTCGACCACCGCGGTGGTGGTGATCTCGCCGGCCAGCACGATCAGGCCGGTGTTGGCCAGAGTCTCGGCAGCGACGCGCGAGTTGGGATCCTGCGCCAGAATGGCGTCGAGGATGGCGTCGGAGATCTGGTCGGCCACCTTGTCGGGATGGCCCTCGGACACGGACTCGGAGGTGAAAAGGAAGGAATCGGCCATCGCGGTGCTCCAGTTGGGTTGCAGTTCCGTCACCGCTTGAGACCCCGCACGGCGACGCTTTAGCGGTTTGGGTTCGGCAGCTCCGGGTTGCCCCGTACGGCCAGTCGCCCCGCAAGTTGTCATTAACTCGGCGACCAAATTCAATTCTAGCCCTCGAACTCGCAGCATGCCGATGCGTAACATTGGTGGTGCGGCGAAGTGTTCATCACGGGCCATTCAACACGACACTCGCGAGTTGCTCTGAAACAGCCGCACATCACGACGGGCCATGGCTGCATCATGCGTTCAGGGGTTCAGGGTGCTTGGCCGACACCGCTGGCTCATCGGCCTTGTTTCATCCCATTGACCCGAACCGCTCCTCGCTCATCCATGCTGCGCCTGTTCCGTGCGCTTTCCCATCTGCCCCTTGGCCTGCTTCAGGCTTTGGGTGCCCTGCTTGGGCTGGTGGTTTACGCCGCCTCGCCCATCTATCGCAAACGACTGCACGCCAATCTGGCGCAAGCCGGCTTCACGCCCGGTCGTTTGGCGCTGGACGTGGCGCGCGGCACCGGACGCATGGTGGGCGAAATGCCTTATGTGTGGTTCCGCGCCGGCCCTAGCGCAGCCGTGCGCCGGGTGCGGTTGGTGGGCAGAGAGCATGTGGAGCAGGCCCGGAGAGAGGGCCGCGGCATCCTCTTCCTCACGCCGCATCTCGGTTGCTTCGAGGTGTCTGGCCAGACGGTGTCGGAATGGTTTCCCATCACGGTCCTGTACCGCCCGCCGCGCAAGCGTTGGCTGGACAGCCTGGTGCAGGCCAGGCCACGCGGGCAGTTACGCACCGCACCGGCCACGGTCAGCGGCATGCGCCCGCTGCTGCGCGCCCTGCGCCATGGCGAAGCCGTCGGCCTGCTTCCCGATCAGGCGCCAGGCGCCGGCGAGGGCGTGTGGGCGCCATTCTTCGGCCGCCCGGCCTACACCATGACGTTGCCGGCAAGGCTGGTGCAACTCACTGGCGCGCGCATCATCCTGGCGTTTGCCGAGCGCCTGCCGCGCGGCCAGGGCTATGTGCTGCATTTCCTGCCCTTCGACGGCGCCCTTCCGGACGACCCTGTTGAGGCGGCCACGCGCATCAATCTCGCGGTGGAGGGCCTGATTCGCATGCGCCCGGAGCAATACCTGTGGGGTTACAACCGCTACAAGGCGCCGCCCGGATCGCTGTCCTTGCGCGACGCGCAACCCGGCCAGGCGGTGCAACCGGGCGCGGCATCATGAGTCGCATCGGGCTCGGCCTGCTGTGGCTGCTGCACCTCTTGCCTTACGGCGTGATCGGCCGCATCGGAACCGCCATGGGTGTTGTGCTGTGGCCGCTGGCGCGCAAGCGCCGCGCCATCACCCTGCGCAATCTGGAGCTTTGCTTTCCCGACTGGACCCAGGCACGGCGTGAGGAGGTTGGACGGGCGCATTTCATTTGCGTCAGCCGCGCTTTTCTCGAACGCGTGGTGCTGTGGTGGGCCAGCCCTGCGCGCCTGGAGCGGGTGCTGCACCTGCGCGGCGCGGTGGACGACGCCCTGCATGGCAGCGGCGCCGTGCTGCTGTTGGGAATTCACTTCGAGGGCATGGATGCGGCCTGGACGGCGCTGACCCTTGCGGCGCAGCGGCCGCTGTCGGGCATGTACACGCCGCAGAAATCCAAGGTGCTGGACCGCTGGGTGCTCGATGGCCGCAGCCGCTTTCACACCGAGCGCATCGTCTCGCGCCACGAGGGTGCCGGTGGCATGCTGCGCGCGCTGCGCCGCGGCACCCCGTTCTACACCTTGCCGGACATGGATTTCGGCGAGCGTCACTCGCGCTTCATCGCGTTTTTCGGCGTACCCGCAGCCACGCTCGACGCCGTGCCGCGCCTGGCTGCCTCCAGCAAGGCGCGGGTCTACCCGGTGGTGGCGCGGATGTTGCCCGGGTACGCCGGCTACGAGATCACCATCCACCCGGCCTGGGACCATTTTCCCACCGTGCAGGCTGGCCGCCTGACCGACATCGATGCCGACCTGTTGCGCATGAACCGCTTCATCGAGCAGCGCGTCCTGGAGATGCCCGAGCAATATCATTGGGTGCATAAACGCTTCAAGACCCGGCCGCCCGGCGAGCCTCCGCTGTACTGAGCGCCGCCGGGCACTTGGGCCAGCATCCACCGCGTCCCCACCGATCCCGCCCCCTCAACCGCACGCGCATGAAACTGCAGTTCACCAAGATGCACGGCGCCGGCAACGATTTCGTCATGCTCGACGCCACGCGCGAGGCGCTTGCCCTGTCTCCGGCGCAACTGCGACTGTTGGCCGACCGGCATGTCGGTGTGGGCGCAGACCAAATTCTGGTGGTGGAGCCCGCGCCATCGGCCGACGTTGACTTCCGCTACCGCATCTTCAACGCCGACGGCGGCGAGGTGGAGCAATGCGGTAACGGCGCGCGCTGCTTCGTCGCCTTCGTGCGCCGCCGCGGCCTCACCGACAAGCGCAGCATCCGCGTGCTCACACGCTCCGGCATCATCCAGCCGCGCCTGGAAGACGACGGCCGCGTCACCGTTGACATGGGCCCGCCGCGCTTCGCGGCGGCTGAGATTCCCTTCGACAACGCCGGCCTGGTTCCACGGCTCGAAGCCGGCTTCGAGCGCTGGCCGCTGGAACTCGGCGCAACAGATACCTCGGCCGCCACTCCGAGTTCCACCGCCTGGATCAGCGCCTTGTCGATGGGCAACCCGCATGCGGTGCAACGTGTTGACGACGTGGACACCGCGCCCGTCAGCACGCTCGGCCCGCGCATCGAGCAGCACCGGCGCTTTCCCCAGCGCGTCAACGCCGGCTTCATGCAGGTGATGAACCCGCACCACATCCGCCTGCGGGTTTGGGAGCGCGGTACCGGCGAAACCCTGGCCTGCGGCACTGGCGCTTGCGCCGCGGTGGTCGCCGGCATGCGTCACGGCTGGCTGCAATCCCCGGTGGAGGTGGATACCCGCGGTGGCCGGCTCAGCATTGCCTGGGACGGCTCCGGCAGCCCGGTGTCCATGACCGGCCCGGCGGCCCATGTGTTCGATGGCAACATTGAACTGTGAATGCGAAACGAACAACCATGACCGAGACACCGACCATGCAACTGACCGAACAGGACCTCGCCGCCTACCTGGCGGAACATCCCGATTTTTTCGAGCGCCACGCCGAGTTGCTGGCCGGGGTTCAATTGCAAAGCCCGCACGGCAACCGCGCCGTGTCGCTGCAAGAGCGGCAGATCGAGATGCTGCGCGACAAGATGCGCGTGCTCGAACACCGCCTGGCCGACATGATGCGCAACGCTGCCGAGAACGAGGCCATCTCCGGCCGCCTGCTCAACTGGGTTCGCGCCATGCTGCGCGAGGCCGACCCCGCTGCCCTGCCCCACACCCTGGTGCGCGACATGCAGCAGCAGTTTCAATTGCCGCAAGTTGCCTTGCGGCTGTGGAA
Organism: Betaproteobacteria bacterium; assembly: GCA_028871675.1. Classification (GTDB taxonomy): domain Bacteria; phylum Pseudomonadota; class Gammaproteobacteria; order Burkholderiales; family Burkholderiaceae_C; genus Thiomonas_A. The sequence goes on along the minus strand of JAGWMO010000009.1, from coordinate 59,751 downwards.
CCTGCTGCCGGCCTACACCACGCAGGATTACGCCGCCGACGTGGGTGCCGACATCCCGGTGCTGGCCAACAGCCTGAGCCAGCCGTATTGCGGTGCGAATGCGGGGTTTGAAGCGGCGCGCTGGCTAGGTACGGGGGCGCCGCCGCAGTCGATGGCGATGATTGCGCTACGCGAGTCCGACGAGATGCCCGCCTTTGGCCTGCTGGTCCTGGGTTCGCCGCATGCCGACCGCTTCACCGCCGACATGGGCACGGAGTTCCTCACCCGCATCGGCCACCTCGCCTCGGCTGGCTTGCAGCGCCTGGTGCGCGGCGGCTGAAGCCGAGCGCCGGGCCATTTTTGCCGCGACCACCCCCATGCCGGACGTTCCCGTCGAAGTTTCAGCACCTGCCGGGACTGCCGATCTCGCCGACGCCTGCGTTCGTTATCTCGACATGCTGCGGCATGTGCGCCGGCTCTCGCCACGCACCTTGGTGAACTACGAGCGCGACCTGAGCGATCTGCGTCAGCGCGCCGAAGTGGCGAACGTCAAGCTTGGTGGCATCGGCCCGCGGCACATCCGCACCTGGGTTGCGGCACTGCATGGGGGCGGCATGACGCCGCGCGCCATCGCCGCCCGCCTGTCGGCCTGGCGCGGACTGTTCGCCTGGCTGGGGATGCAAGGCCTGGTGGCCAGCAATCCGCTGCAAGACGTGCGCGCCCCGCGCGCCGCAAGGCCCTTGCCCAAGGCCATCAGCGTGGATCAGGCCGTGGCCCTGGCCGCGTACGCACCGCAAGGCCAAGCGTCGGCGACCGCTGATCGCCGCAGCGAACAGGCCTGTGCCCTGAGCCTTGCACGCGGCCGTGCGATTGCCGAGTTGCTCTATTCCAGCGGCTTGCGTGTCTCCGAACTCACCAGCCTGGACATGCGCTACTACCGCGACCCCGGCTACGAATCGGCCGGCTGGGTGGACTGGGACGCCGCCGAAGTGACCGTGCTCGGCAAAGGCGGCAAACGCCGCAGCGTGCCGGTGGGCGCCCCCGCCCTGCAAGCCCTGCGCGACTGGCTGGCGCTGCGCCCGGCGCCTGCCCTGCAGGGCGACGCTGGCGACCACGCGGCCTTGTTCCTCGGTCCGCGCGGCCGACGCATCACCACGCAGCGCGTCTGGGTGGAATTGCGCGATCGCGCCCGCGCCGCGGGCCTGCCCACGGCCGTGCACCCGCACATGCTGAGGCATTCCTTCGCCTCGCATTTGCTACAGTCCAGCGGCGATTTGCGCGGGGTGCAGGAGTTGCTGGGCCATGCGAGCATCGCCAGCACCCAGATTTACACCCGGCTCGACTTCCAGCATCTGGCCAAGGTCTACGACGCCGCCCATCCCCGCGCGAAAAAGCGCTGATTCCCTAGCCATCACCCCGGGCTGGCACAACCTGGCTCGTCACGGAACCCGTCATGAAAGTCATCCGCTTGCACGAAGGCAAGGAACGCGCCCTGCTGCGCCGCCATCCCTGGGTGTTCGCCGGCGCCATCGCGCGCGGCGGCGGCGACCGTGGCGAGACGGTGCGGGTGGACGCGTCCGACGGCCGGGTGCTGGGCTGGGCGGCTTTCAGCCCGAACTCGCAGATTCGCCTGCGCATGTGGAGCTTCGACGCCGAGCAGCGCATCGATCGCGACTTCTTCCGCGGGCGGCTGCAGGCCGCCATCGCCCGCCGCACCCGCCTGGGCCTGGACATGCAGGCGGTGCGCCTGGTGCATGGCGAGTCCGACGGCCTGCCCGGCTGCATCGTCGACCGCTATGGCGACATCGTCGTGATGCAGGCGCTGGCCGCCGGGATCGAGCGCATCAAACCCATGCTGGCGGAGTTACTGCACGAACTGCTGCCTCGGGTGCGCATTTACGAACGCTCGGACGCCGGCGTGCGTGGGCTGGAAGGATTGCAACCGGTCAGCGGCTGGCTCCAGGGCGAGGGCCAAACCCGCGTCGACATCACCGAAGGCGGCCTGCGCTACAGCGTGGACGTGGCCACCGGGCACAAGACCGGCTTCTACCTCGACCAGCGCGACAACCGCGCGCGCTTCGCCGCGCTGGTGCGCGAGCAGCGTCTGCGCAAGGTGCTGAATTGCTACGGCTATACGGGCGGTTTCACCCTGGCGGCGCTGGCGGGCGGCGCCCAGGAGGTGACGACCGTGGACTCCTCGGCGCCGGCGCTGGCCCAGGCCGAGGCCCATGTGCGGCTCAACGGCTTCGACACGGCACATGCGCCCATGCTCGACGCCGACGTCAATGCGACGCTGCGCAGCCTGCGTGAAGCCGGTCGGCGCTTCGACGCCATCGTGCTCGACCCGCCCAAGCTCGCCCCCACCGCGGCCGCAGCCGCGCGGGCGGCACGCGCCTACAAAGACATCAACCGTCTCGCGCTCACGCTGTTGGAGCCGGGCGGCTGGCTGTTCACCTTTTCGTGTTCGGGCGGGATTGACGCCACGCTGTTCCAGAGCATCGTCGCCGGCGCCGCGCTCGACGCCGGGGTGCAAGCCGATATCGTTACGCGAGCCGCCGCTGGCGCCGACCATCCGCTGCTGCTGTCGTTCCCCGAAGGCGAATACCTCAAGGGCCTGCTCTTGCAAACCCGCTGAACGGCATCATCTCCAGGGCAGTCCTAAACTGCTTCGCGGGTTGCCGTGCGTTCACTCCCGGCAGCCGCCTCCTGTACTGCCAACCACGCGCACCATGTCCACACCCCTGATTCCTGCCACCATCCTCACCGGCTTTCTCGGCAGCGGCAAAACCACCTTGCTCAAGCGTGTGCTGAGCGAAGCGCATGGTTCGCGCATCGCCGTGATCGAGAACGAGTTTGGCGAGGAGAACATCGACAACGACATCCTGGTGCAGGACAGCAAGGAGCAGATCGTGCAGATGTCCAACGGCTGCATCTGCTGCACCATCCGCGACGATCTGCGCGTCACCCTGGCCGACCTCGCCACGCGCCGCCGTAAGGGCGAGCTGGTGTTCGACCGCATCATCATCGAAACCACCGGCGTTGCCGATCCCGGCCCCGTGGCGCAGACTTTCTTCATGGACGACGAAATCGCCAGCCAGTATCTGCTCGATTCGGTGTTGACCCTGGTGGACGCCAAGCATGCCGGCCAGCAACTCGATTCCCGGCTGGAAGCGCAACGCCAGGTGGGTTTCGCCGACCAGATTTTCATTTCCAAGGCCGATCTGGTCAGCGCTGACGAACTCGCCGCGCTGCAGCACCGGCTGGCCCACATGAATCCGCGGGCAAAACAAAGCGTGGTGCATTTCGGCGATGTGCCGCTCAAGGACGTGCTCGACCTGCGCGGCTTCAACCTCAACGCCAAGCTCGACATCGACCCCGATTTCCTCAAGGCCGACGAGGCCGAGCACGACCACCACGATCACGACCATGATCACCACGACCATGCACCCGGCGAAGCCTGCAATCACCCGCATCACCACCAACACGACGATGATGTGAAGTCGTTCGTCTTTCGCTCCGACAAGGCATTCGACCCCGCCAAGCTGGAAGACTTTCTCGGCGCCATCGTGCAGATCTACGGCCCACGCATGCTGCGCTACAAGGGCGTGCTCCACATGAAAGGCATCGACCGCAAGGTGGTGTTCCAAGGCGTGCACCAGCTCATGGGCAGCGATCTGGCCTCGGCCTGGGGGGCGCAGGAACACCGCCAGAGCAAGCTGGTGTTCATCGGTATCGACCTGCCGCGCGACATCATCCTGCAGGGCCTGGAGCAATCACTGGTGAGTTGATCCGTCAAGGCCTGCTTTCCTGGAGGATCCCCGATTGTCCCTGCGCGTTGCGCTGAGGCGACATCGCGACTGCGCGGTTCAAAACCCCCGGAGCCTGCTCCATGCATCTGACTACAATCGGCCGGCTTCAGTGGTGCCCTGTCCGTGTTTTGTTGGACGGTTGCAATGTTGGACGGTTGCAATGTTGGACGGTTGCAATGTTGGACGGTTGCAATGTTGGACGGTTGCAATCGGCCATGGACATCGCGAGCATCATCAGATTCCAGGAGGAACTGTGGTCAAGGCGGCAAAACCAGAAACCGGCCGGGCAAAAAGCGCGGCCAGCAAAACCACAACGGCTCGGGGAGCCAAGACGGTTGTCAAGGCCGTCGTGGCCAAGCGCCCCGTGGTGCCAGCGGCCAAAGCGCCGGCACCCAAGCGCACGGCAGGGGCGACATCGTCCGCGGGCCTGAAGGCGGGAAAGACCGCGATACCGAGCCCGGCCAAAGCCAAGACAGCAAGTTCTGTAGCCTCCAAGGCTTCGGTCCATGCGCCGCCTGCAGCGACCCAAGGCAACCCGTCCACCAAGGCCCGCGGGACGGCAGCCGCGTCCCAAGCCCCAACTCCGGTTCGGGCTACACTGCCGCGCGCCCAGGCTCACCAACCCGCGACCACCGTGGCAAACCGCCCCAAGGTCGTGGTGCCCATTCCAGCATCTTCAGCAACTCAATCCATGAGCAGTCTCGCCCCCACACATGCCCCGGCGAAAGTCGATCCCAAGCTGGCCAACGCCTGGAAATCCAAGTCGCCCAAGGATCTGACCGACGCTGAAGTGCTCGCCATGCCCGAAAGCGAGTACATGAAAGCCGCGCAGTTGGAGTTCTTCAAGCACCGTTTGACCACCCTGCGCAACGATATCCTGCGCAGTGCTGGCGAAACCACCGAGCACTTGCGTGAGGACACCTTGCTGGTACCGGATCCGGCCGATCGCGCCACGATCGAGGAAGAGCACGCGCTGGAGTTGCGCGCACGTGACCGCGAACGCAAATTGCTGAAGAAGGTCGAGCAGGTTATCTTGCTCATCGATGCCGGCGAGTACGGCTGGTGCGAGGAAACCGGTGAACCCATCGGCATCGGCCGGCTGCTGGCTCGCCCCACGGCGACGTTGTCGCTGGAGGCGCAGCAACGGCGCGAGATGAAACAGAAGATGTTCGGAGACTGAATCTGCTCCCGCACCGCTCCAAGCACAGGCACGCCGATGAGTGATTCGAAACCGCGCAGCTTCTGGGGCCGGGTCGGCGAGTTCGTCAAAAATCCGACGCAGGACTGGTCGCTCACACGACACGAGAACGCCCTGCGCGATTTGCAGGAGCAGGAGCAGGTCAAGGCGAAAGAGGAACAGCGCAAGCTCGATGCGTTCATCCGCCGCCGCGAACTGGCCTCGCTGCGGCGCCTGCGCAAGCGCCAGGCCGACGGTCTACCGATCGATGACGCCTACACCGATGTACCCGACACGGGCACTGGCGTTGGCCCATCTGCTCCCGAGCGCGAAGCCACGCTGCGCAAGATCAACGAGATCGAGCAATCCATGGTGCTGCAGGAAACCGGGCAGCAGGGGCGCGGCGGCCCCAGCCGGCCTGGCTTGCAAGCCACCCAGATTCACCTGGGCGCCGGAGTCCCACCAGCGCCTGCGTCAGGGTCAGCCGCACAACAGGCTTTTGCGCCCCGGCCCGGGGCGGAGACGGGGCTGGGCTTCCAACCGACCGATCATCTCTCGCGGCATTTGCAGGCAGCGCCGGTCATGCCGACTCCCGCCGCGCCCGGCGAGATCCTCCAGGCCACCATGCCGGCTCCGACCCAGATGGCTCCAACCCAGATGGCTCCAACCCAGATGGCACCGACCATGATGGGCATGACCCAACTTGCTGCCGATCACCCGCCGATGGACACCTGGATGAAAACAGGTGGCTTCGCATCCTCAAGCCCGATGGCGGTGGACGTGCAAGAAGGCGTATCGTCCAGCCCGCTGTTTGACCAGGCCTGTATCGACTTCGCCAACGGCCATGACCGCGACGCCGAGCGCGCCTTGCTCGACGCCATCTCCGGCTCTCCCGAGCGCGAGTTGGAAAACGAGTTCTGGCTGGCCTTGTTCGACCTCTACCGCGCCGGTGGTGACAACCCGAAATTCGAGGCCCTGGTCAATGACTACGTCGATCGCTTCCAGTCCTCCGCGCCGTCCTGGGATGCGCCGGTGCCGCAGAATTCACATGCCGCGCAGGCAGCCACCCGCCAGCCAGACCCTCAGTCTGCCGCTGCCGGCCCTTCGTCCAATTTCACCGCCCTGGGCGAACTCGATGCAGCGCAGTCACGCTCCCTGCTGCTGCTGGCGCGTGGTGGGGTGCGTCAGGTCGTGCTCGAATTCAGCGGCCTGACCAGCATCGCTCCCGGAGCCCAGACTTTCTCGCTGGAGGCCTTCAAGCTGCTGAACGCCTCGCGTGACTGCGTCATCGAACTCGCCGGCATTGCCAATCTGACGGAGGCCTGTGCCGCAGCCGCACCCCCCATGCAGCGCGATGCCGACCCCGGCTGGTGGGGCTTGCGTCTGGAGGCGCTGCGCCTGGCGGGCGACCAGGACGCCTTTGAGAATGTTGCGCTGGACTACTGCGTCACCTACGAAATTTCTCCGCCGACCTGGGAACCCAGCCATGCCAAGGTCCATGTGCTCACCGCCGACGCCGCAGCCGGCCTGAGCCGGCCCCTGACGCAACATTCGCGGCCCTCGCAATCGCAGGTCAGCAGCCTGTTGCCCAGCCAGTTCAGCACCCATTTCGGCAACACCGACGCCAATGTGGCCTTCACCCAGTTGCGAGGCGACATCAAAGGTGGCAGCGAAGATTTCCTCAAGCCACTGGATCAGGCCGCATTCGGCCATGGCGCCGTGGTCGTCGATCTCAGCGAACTGCGCCGCCTCGACTTCGCCAGCGCCGGCATCATGCTCAATTGGGTGATGTCGCAGAGCAGCGCCGGACGCGCGGTGCAGTTCGATGGCACGCACCGGCTCATCGCCGGGCTGTTCGTCATTCTCGGGATCAACTCGGTGGCTCAGATCCAACTGCGCAAGTTTTGAGTTCCCCTCTGCGTTCCGATCCCGCGCGGCCCCACCGCCGCGCCCAACCCTTCCCATCCGATGCAGCAATATCACGGCACCACCATTTTGAGCGTGCGCCGCGGCGCCAGCGTCGCCCTGGGCGGTGACGGCCAGGTGACCTTGGGCAATATCGTCATCAAGGCAAGCGCCCGCAAGGTGCGCCGCTTGCACCACGACAACGTGCTGGCTGGTTTCGCCGGCGGCACAGCCGACGCCTTCACGCTATTCGAACGTTTCGAGGCCAAACTCGACGAGCACCGCGGCCAGTTGCTGCGCGCAGCCGTGGAACTGGCGAAGGATTGGCGTACCGACCGTATGTTGCGGCGTCTCGAGGCGATGCTGGCCGTGGCAGACGCCAGCGCGTCGCTCGTCATCACGGGCAACGGCGACGTGCTTGAACCCGAGCATGGCTTGCTGGCCATCGGCTCGGGTGGGGCCTACGCGCAGTCGGCAGCACGCGCGCTGCTGGAGAACACCGAGCTGGACGCGCGCAGCATCGTCGAAAAATCGCTGCACATTGCCGCCGATCTGTGCATCTACACCAACCACGAATTGCGCATCGAAACGCTGGGGGACTGAGGGCGCGATTCGTGCGCCGATCCATCGGTCCCGCCATACCCCGCCACATCCCACCTCGCCTCATGGCGCCCGGTGCGCCCAGCTCCGGGCACTACCCACTGCCGATCTGATCCATGAACATGACCCCACGCGAAATCGTCTCCGAACTCGACCGCTACGTCATCGGCCAGGCCGATGCCAAGCGCGCCGTGGCCGTGGCGCTGCGCAATCGCTGGCGGCGCCAGCAGGTGGCAGAGCCCCTGCGCCACGAAATCACGCCGAAGAACATTCTGATGATCGGCCCCACCGGCGTGGGTAAAACCGAGATTGCCCGCCGTCTGGCGCGACTGGCCAACGCGCCCTTCATCAAGATCGAAGCGACCAAGTTCACCGAGGTCGGCTATGTCGGACGCGACGTCGACACCATCGTGCGCGATCTGGTGGACATCGCGGTGAAGCAAGTGCGCGAGCAGGCGATGCTGGCACATCGCACCCGCGCTGAGGACGCTGCCGAAGACCGCATTCTCGACGTGCTGCTGCCACGCCCGCGCGATGCCGCTGGCCAGCCCCTGCCCACATCGGACGAGAATACGCGGCAAATCTTCCGCAAGCGCCTGCGCGAAGGCCAGCTCGACGACAAGGAGATCGAACTGGATGTCGCCCAACCCCAGGCGACGATGGACATCATGACCCCGCCAGGCATGGAGGACATGGCCGAGCAGATCAAGGGGATGTTCGCCGGCATGGGCCAGGGCCGCACCCATCGCCGCAAGCTCAAGGTACGTGAAGCGCTGCGCCTGCTGGTCGAAGACGAGGCAGCCAAGCTGGTGAACGAGGACGAGATCCGCAGCCAGGCCGTGCAACGCGTGGAGCAGAACGGCATCGTCTTCCTTGACGAGATCGACAAGATCGCATCGCGCGGCAACGCCCAGGGCGCCGATGTCTCGCGTCAGGGCGTGCAGCGCGACCTGCTGCCGCTGGTGGAAGGCACCACGGTGAGCACCAAATACGGCATGGTGCGCACCGACCATGTGCTGTTCATCGCCAGCGGCGCCTTTCACGTCGCCAAACCCTCCGACCTGATTCCGGAGTTGCAGGGTCGTTTCCCTATTCGCGTTGAACTGCAAAGTCTCTCGGTGGACGATTTCGTCGCCATCCTCACCGCCACTGACGCCAGCCTGGTGAAGCAGTACGAGGCCCTGCTCCACACCGACGGCGTGAGCCTGCAATTCGCCTTCGACGGCATACGCCGCCTGGCTGAAGTGGCCTATGCGGTCAACGAAAAAACCGAGAACATCGGCGCACGCCGTCTGCACACCGTGATGGAGCGCTTGCTGGAGGATGTGTCGTTCCAGGCCGACGGCGGCAAGCCGCGCAGCTTGACCATCGACACGGCCTTCGTCAACCAGCGCCTGAACGACATTGCCGCCGACGAAGACCTCTCGCGCTTCGTGCTTTGAGTCGAGCGCCCTCAGTCAACACCATGCCGCCCTGAGGGTTTGGCATTGCCCCATGCCCCTAGCGTCCAATCGGGCTACAGCAGCCCGCGCTGCTGGGCAATGCAGAGCAAACCCTCAAACACCAGATGGTCCGCCGTCTGATGCGGCAGGCCCAGCGCCAGTTCCAGCTTGGGTGCGGCGCCGCCGGTCAGGAGCACGGCGGGCGCCCTACCCTCCAAGCGGCTCAGCCGCTCGTGCATTTGCCGCGCGGCACCGGATATGGCCATGGCACCACCGCTCATGAGCGCGTCGCTGGTGTTGTTGGGGAACTCGCGCAACGCACCTTCGGGCACGTTCAGCCCTGCAGTCCCCATTTCCAGCGCCTTGAGCATCAGCCCGAAGCCCGGGAGGATGACGCCGCCCAGAAAGCGCCCATCCGACGCCAGGCAGTCGATGGTCACAGCCGTGCCGACGCTCACGACCAGAACCGGTTCGGCGCGATATCGTGCCCTGGCCCCCATCAACGCCGCCCATCGATCGGCTCCAAGCAAGCCGGGATTGGTGTAGCCGTTGCGCACGCCGCATTGCTGCGGCGGCGAGTGAATCCACTCGGCGTGCAAACCCAGGCTGGCGAGTTGCGCTTCCACCCGCGCCGTGGCGACAACGCCAGCAACGGCGCAGCCAATCGCCGCCTGTGGCTTGGGATGCACCTCAAGCTCCTTGCCGAGTTGTTCGATGGACTGTTGTGGCATGGCACCGTGCGCCCAAAGTTCAGGCTCCGGCACGGCACGCCCGCCAGACCAGATGCCCCACTTGAGACGGGTGTTGCCGATGTCGAGCAAAAGGAGAGGCATCATAGGTCGTGCAGGCGAAATCCCGTGCACCATACCAGAGCGGTAATCCGTGCAAACGCCCGGCGGTGCGCGCCCAGGGCCACGCATTGGTATCGAGCGACCGTGGCTGGCCAGGCTCCAAGAGCACAAATCATCCGTGAAAACCCTGGATTTTCCGGCTGACTTTGTTTGCAGACACTGAACCTATTTTTGTATACAGTTTTTGTGGTTGTGATCTATCCTTGCCGTGAAGGATGCCATTCCGCATGATTGCCGCCCGAACCATAGAAATCCCGCGCAGGCTTGGGCATTGGATGTGGCTGGTGCAGGCGTCGACCTCGCCAGCCAACGCACCGAGCCGCTGTATTTTTGTATACCGTTTGGCACAATTTTTGCGTGCCACTGTTCGCGCGAATGGCCATTCGCCACCATGCTCCGTTCGCGCATCCTCGCTGTCAATCGGCCTCATCATCATCGGCGCCCCTTGCCACCGGGTTCACGTTGACGGGCTCGACCGTCGACATGTCGATGCTGCCTGATCCCGCTCTCAACTCGGAGTCTGCCCCATGAACACGTCCACAGCAGGTCTTGGTGTCACCCAAGCCCCATCCCCCGATGCCGGCAACGAAGACATCATCATCAAGCCCGGCTACAGCCCCCGCTTGGTCAATGCGGACCTCGCCCCGCTCAAGCACCAGCGCTGGGGCGCCTACAACATCTTCGCCTTCTGGATGTCGGATGTGCACAGCGTGGGGGGCTACATCACCGCAGGCAGCCTGTTCGCGCTCGGTCTGGCCAGTTGGCAGGTGCTGGTCTGCCTGCTGCTCGGCATCGTGATCGTGCAGTTGCTGGCCAATCTGGTGGCCAAGCCGAGCCAAGTCACCGGCGTGCCCTATGCGGTCATCAGCCGCGCTTCGTTCGGCGTGCTGGGAGCCAACATCCCGGCGGTCACGCGAGGCTTGATCGCCTTCGCCTGGTACGGCATTCAGACCTATCTCGCATCGAGCGCGCTGATCATCGTCATTCTCAAGTTCATGCCCGGGCTGGCCCCCTATGCCGATGTGCATCAATATGGATTCGTCGGCCTGTCTAGCCTCGGCTGGGTGGCGTACATGGTGCTCTGGGTGCTGCAAGCCCTGGTGTTCTGGAAAGGGATGGAAGCCGTGCGGATCTTCATCGATTGGGCCGGTCCGGCGGTTTATGTGGTGATGTTCGCCCTCGCGTTTTATCTGGTGTCCAAAGTGGGGCTGTCGAACATCGACATGAATCTCGGCTCGGTCAAATTCACAGGCCTGCAAGCCCTGCCGGTGATGATCAACGCCATCGCCCTGGTGGTGTCGTACTTCTCCGGGCCTTTGCTGAATTTCGGCGATTTCGCCCGTTACAGCAAGAGCGTACCCGCTGTGAAGACCGGCAATTTCTGGGGTCTGCCGGTCAACTTCCTGGGTTTTTCGGTTCTCACCGTCATCACCACGGCGGCCACCTTGCCCTTGTTCGGCAAGCTGATCACCGATCCTGTGGAGACGGTCAGTCATATCAACAGCACCTTCGCCGTCGTGCTCGGCGCCATGACCTTCACGCTGGCCACGATGGGCATCAACATCGTCGCGAATTTCGTGCCTCCGGCCTTCGACTTCTCCAACGTCGCCCCGCAGACCATCAGTTGGCGCATGGGCGGCATGATCGCGGCCGTGGGTTCGATTTTCATCACGCCCTGGAACATTTACAACAATCCTGACGTGATCCATTACACCCTGGACATCCTGGGCTCTTTCATCGGCCCCTTGTTCGGGATTCTCATCACCGACTATTACCTGATCAAAAAACAGCGCATCGATGTCGACGCGCTCTACAGCATGGAGAAAACCGGGCGCTATTGGTACCGCGGCGGAGTGAACCCAAAGGCTGTGGCAGCCCTGGCTCCGGCCGCATTCATCGCGATTCTGATGGTGCTCGTTCCGGTGTTGTCCTCGCTGGCCAATTTCACCTGGTTCATCGGTTGCGCCACGGCCGCGGTGCTCTACCTGGTGATCAATCGCAGTTCATCCACGTGAGATGCCATGAAGATCCTGATCATCAATCCCAACTCCACCGCCAGCATGACCCACAAAATCGGCGAGGTGGCCTTGCGCATCGCGGCGCCCGGAACGACGGTCAGAGCAGTGAATCCGCCGGACTCTCCTGCGTCCATCGAGTGCCATACCGAGGAGGCGTTGTGTGTTCCTGGCCTGCTACGCTGCATTCAGGATGCCGAGGCGCAGGGCTATGACGCTTACGTCATTGCCTGCTTCGGTGACCCGGGCCTCGACGCCGCACGCGAGCAGGCCCGGGGCCCGGTGATCGGCATCGCCGAAGCGGCGATGCACGCCGCCAGCATGGTGGCCAACTCCTTCAGTGTCGTGACCACCCTGGAACGTACCGTCGGCATGGCCTGGCACCTGGCGGAGCGCTACGGCATGCAGCGTTTCTGCAGGAACGTCCGTGCCGCTGATCTGCCCGTGCTCGACCTCGAGGATCCGAGCAAGAACGCCCGCACGCTGATTCGAGATGAGTGCCTGCGTGCCCTGCGCGAAGACCGCTGCGAGTCCATCGTGCTCGGTTGCGCCGGGATGACGGACCTGTGCCGGTCGCTGTCGGATGAGATCGGCGCGCCTGTCATCGATGGCGTCGCCGTGGCCGTGAAACTGGTCGAATCGCTTGTCACGTTGGGCCTTCGCACCAGCAAACTCGGCGACTGGGCGACGCCGCCGCTCAAGCCGGCATGCGCCCCCCTTGCCTCGAGATCTGGTTCCTGACCTGATCGGCGCATCGCCTCAAGTCTTGCATCTCTGGGCCGCTGCCCACCGCGTGGGATGGCGTTGGTGTTCGCAGCCACGTTCTTTGCCATTTCACCGCATTGCTGCTGAAGGCAAGGGCCTGTCGGTGGGTCATGGAATCCGTTACATTGCCAAATTGACGTATACGTCAATGACAACTCCTGCAGCGACAAGCCGCAGGTGATGCCGATGAACACCGAAGCGCACGGCGCGATGCACGCCGTGTCCAAGGAGACCGCAATGACCGACTTATCCGACGCCAAACTGCTGGCCGCCTACCGTCCGCAACAGCGACTGCGCTTTGTCACGGCCGCAGCACTGTTCGACGGGCACGACGCGGCCATCAACATCATGCGACGCATCCTCATCAGCATGGGCGCCGAGGTGGTGCACCTGGGTCACAACCGCTCGGTCGATGACATCGTCACAGCGGCCATTCAGGAAGACGCGCACGGCATCGCCATCTCCAGCTATCAGGGCGGGCATGTGGAATTTTTCCGCTACATGATCGACCGGCTGCGTGCACTCGGTGCTGGGCATGTCCAGGTGTTCGGCGGCGGCGGCGGCGTGATCGTGGCCGACGAAATCGCCGCGCTGCAAGCCTATGGCGTGACCCGCATCTACAGCCCCGAGGACGGCCAGCACCTGGGGCTGCAGGGCATGATCGGCGACATGCTGATGCGCGCCGACCTGGCTCTGCCCCCGCTGAACAACCAACAGGCGCCGCAGGCCCTAGCGACGGACGCATGCGTGCTGGCGCGCGTCATCACCCAACTGGACAATGGCGTGGCCGACGCAGCTCTGCTGCGCGACCTGCACACCCAGGCCGAGGCCGCGCATGGGGTGGTCTTGGGCGTAACGGGCACGGGCGGCGCCGGCAAGAGCAGCCTGGTGGACGAGCTGATCCGCCGCCTGCGGCTTGACCAGGACGACGCCCTGCGCATCGGCGTGATCAGCATCGACCCCTCGCGGCGCAAGAGCGGCGGCGCGTTGCTGGGCGACCGCATCCGCATGAACGCGATCGGACCGTGGCAGCGGGCAGGCTCCCTTCCCCGGTCCTCCTCACAAGTGGAGAGGGCGTCTCTTACCCCTCACCCACCCGTGGCGGAGGTTGGGAGGAGAAATGGCGTGTTCATGCGCAGCCTCGCCACGCGCGAGGCGGGCAGCGAAATCAGCAAGGCGCTGCCCGACGTGATCGCCGCTTGCAAGGCAGCCGGCTTCGATCTGATCATCGTCGAGACCTCCGGCATCGGCCAAGGGGATGCCGCCATCGTGCCGCATGTCGATGCCAGTCTGTACGTGATGACACCGGAATTCGGCGCGGCCAGTCAATTGGAAAAAATCGACATGCTCGACTTCGCCGACTTCGTCGCCATCAACAAATTCGATCGCAAAGGCGCGATGGATGCGCTGCGCGACGTGGCCAAGCAGTTGCAGCGCAACCGCGAAGCGTGGGCCACCAAACCGGAAGAGCTGCCCGTGTTCGGCACCATGGCCAGCCGCTTCAACGACGATGGCGTGACCGCGCTGTATCAGGCCATCAAGCCACGCCTGGCCGAGCGTGGCCTGCAGTTCAAGGAGGGGCGTTTGTCGATTGCGGCCACTCGCCACAGCACCCACCAGACCCCCATCATTCCCGCTGCGCGTGGCCGTTATCTGGCGGAAATCGCCGACACCGTGCGCGGATATCACCGCCGTGTCGAGCTGCAGACGGCACTCGCACGCGAAGCGCAGCAGCTGCGCGCCAGCGGTCGCATGCTGCGCGCGGCCAACCCCAACAAGGTGGCCGCGGTCGAGGCGGTCAACGATCTGGCGGAACAACGCGAGGCGAAAATGCTGCCGGCCGCACGCAAGCTGCTGGCGATGTGGCCGCAGATGCAGCAGGCCTATGCGGGCCGTGAATACGTGGTGAAGATCCGCGACCGCGAAATGCGCACCGCCCTCACCCACACCACGCTGTCAGGCACCACGGTGCGCAAAGTCGTGCTGCCGAAGTATGAAGACCATGGTGAGATCTTGCGCTGGCTGATGCACGACAACGTCCCCGGCAGCTTTCCTTACACCGCGGGCACCTTTGCGTTCAAGCGCAGTGGCTCGGGTCAAGGCAACGAGGATCCCACCCGCATGTTCGCCGGCGAGGGTGACCCGTTCCGCACGAACCGGCGCTTCAAGCTGCTCTCCGCCGGCATGCCCGCCAAGCGGCTGTCGACCGCCTTCGATTCGGTCACGCTGTACGGCGCCGATCCCGACCGCCGCCCCGACATCTACGGCAAGGTGGGCAACTCGGGCGTGAGCATCGCCACGCTCGACGACCTCAAGGCGCTGTACGACGGTTTCGACCTGTGCGAGCCAGCCACCAGCGTGAGCATGACCATCAACGGCCCTGCGCCGACCATCCTGGCGATGTTCCTGAACACGGCCATCGACCAGCAGCTGGCCAAATTCCTGGCTGACAACGACCGCGAACCGACCGACGACGAGGCGCAAAAAATCCAGGCCTGGGTGCTGGAAAACGTCCGCGGCACGGTGCAGGCGGACATCCTGAAAGAAGATCAGGGACAGAACACTTGCATCTTCTCCACCGAGTTCTCGCTCAAGGTCATGGGCGATATTCAGGAGTATTTCGTCCACCACAAGGTGCGCAATTTCTACTCGGTGAGCATCAGCGGCTACCACATTGCCGAGGCAGGAGCCAACCCCATTTCGCAACTCGCGTTCACGCTGAGCAACGGTTTCACTTTCGTTGAGGCGTACCTGGCTCGTGGCATGCACATCGACGATTTTGCCCCCAACCTGAGCTTCTTCTTCAGCAACGGCATGGACCCGGAGTACAGCGTGCTGGGACGCGTGGCACGGCGCATCTGGGCCGTGGCGATGCGCGACAAGTACGGTGCGAACGAACGCAGCCAGAAGCTCAAGTACCACGTGCAGACCAGCGGTCGCAGCCTGCATGCGCAGGAGATTGCGTTCAACGATATTCGCACCACGCTGCAGGCGCTGATCGCGATCTACGACAACTGCAACAGCCTGCACACCAATGCCTATGACGAGGCCATCACCACGCCCACCGAGGAGAGCGTGCGCCGGGCCATGGCAATTCAGCTCATCATCAACCGCGAGTGGGGACTGGCCAAGTGCGAGAACCCAAACCAGGGCGCGTTCATCATCGAGGAGCTCACCGACCTCGTGGAAGAAGCCGTGCTCAAGGAGTTCGAGGCCATTGCCGACCGTGGCGGGGTGCTGGGGGCCATGGAAACCGGCTACCAGCGCGGCAAGATCCAGGAGGAGAGCATGCATTACGAAATGCTCAAGCACACTGGCGAGTTGCCCATCGTCGGCGTCAACACCTTCCGCAATCCGCATGGCGACGCCGTCTCGACCCATCTTGAGCTGGCGCGCTCCACCGAGGAGGAAAAGGAGTCGCAGCTGCGCCGCCTGGCCGACTTCCACCAGCGCCACACCGCTGCAGCACCGGCCATGCTGCAGAGACTGCAACAGGCGGTGATCGACAACCGCAATGTGTTCGCCGTGCTGATGGAGGCGGTGCGGGTGTGCAGCCTGGGGCAGATCACCAACACCTTGTTTGAAGTCGGCGGGCAGTACCGGCGCAGCATGTAAGGCCTTTTGTACCCATCAAGAACCAAGGAGAGAACCATGATCTACATCCTGGCGCGCATCACGGCCAAACCCGGCAGCACCGGGCAGGTTCGCGCCGCTCTACTCGATTTGGTGAGCCACACGCGGCAGGAGCCCGGCTGCAAGCTCTACACGCTATTCCAGCGCGACGACGAGCCAACCGTTTTCATGACCGTCGAGCAGTGGCTCGACCAAGCCAGCGCCGATGCCCACATGCGCACTGCGCATATTGCTGCCGCCATGGCACTGGCGGGGCCGCACCTGGCCGCGCCACCCGAAATTCACCAATACGCCGCATTGGCTTGATCTGGAGCGCTTGACACCTGAACAATCAAATCATGGCCAGGGGTTGCTTGCCTCGTGGGGAGGGAAAGATCTGATCGATGGCGTTACAAGTGGGCGCATCCAAGGTTATCGAGGCAGCGGCCAGGTTGTCGCGTAGGTGTTGCGGGTTTGCAGCTTTGGGAATGGCCATCACCCCAGGTTGTCGTAACACCCAGGCGAGGGCGAGTTGTGCTGCGCTGAGCCCGAGCACCCGGGCCAACGCTGTCATCCGCGTGTCCTGCGCGAGTTTGCCTTCGTCCAGTGGGCTGTAGGCCATCAGCGGCATGCGCCGGGTTTGCATCCAGGGCAGCAGGTCGAATTCGACGCCACGGCTGCTGGCCGCGTAGTACACCTGGTTCGTCGCGCAATGGCCCCCGCCATCCAATTGCAGCAATGCGCGCGTATCCTGCAAGTCGAAATTGCTCACGCCCCAATGGCGGATCCGGCCCGCAGCGACCAGACGGGTGAACCCCTCCAGCGTCTCTTCCAGAGGCAGGTTGCCGCGCCAGTGCAACAGATAAAGATCGATCTGCTCTAAGCCGAGTCGGTGCAGGCTGCGCTCGCAAGCGGCCTGCAGCCCGGCGGCGCTGGCGTGATGCGGATAGACCTTACTAACCACCAGCACCTGCTCGCGCTTGACCACACCCTCACGCACAGCGCCCGCCAGGGCCTCGCCCACCACGCGCTCGGCACCACCTTCGCCATACATCTCGGCGGTATCCAACACGCGGTAGCCGAGCTCCAGGGCGTGGCGCACGGCGGCGACTTCGCCGGCATGGCGCGTCGCGGCTTCTCCGAAGCGCCATGTGCCCAGTCCCACCGCTGGCCACTGCTCTGCATCCCCGAGTTGCACAAGGTTCATCGCTTCAGACCCCGAGCCAGTGCCGCGCATTCCACAAAGCCAACAACAACAGAAAGACCACCAGCCCGACGACGAAACCGATCAAGCCCTGCAACAACGCATTGGTCCGCCGTTGTTCCTGCAACAGCTGGCGTGTCAGCTCCCGCTCGGCCGGCTGTTGCGCTTGCTCCAGGGCGTGATAGATCATGCGAGGCAAGGCCGGGAAGTACTGGGCGAAGCGCGGTGCCTCTTTTTGCAGATGGTCGCGCAAAGCGCGCCAGCCAACCTGGCTCTGCATCCAGCGCTTGAGGAAAGGCTGGGCGGTCGTCCAGAGATCCAGGTCGGGGTCGAGCTGGCGTCCCAGACCTTCGACATTCAGCAGGGTTTTTTGCAACAGCACGAGCTGCGGCTGGATTTCCACCTTGAAGCGACGGGACACCTGGAACAGGCGCAGCAAAATCTGTCCTAGGGAAATGTCTTTCAGCGGGCGCTCAAACTGCGGTTCGCACACGGTGCGAACCGCAGCCTCCAGTTCGTCGACGCGGACCTCGGCCGGCACCCAGCCGGATTCGAGATGCAGCTCGGCCACACGCCGGTAATCGCGCCGAAAGAAGGCGATGAAGTTTTGTGCCAGATAGTCCTTGTCGAACTCCGACAGCGTGCCGATGATGCCGAAATCCAGCGCGATATACCAGCCGAATGTTTCGGGCGCGAGGCTGACCATGATGTTGCCCGGATGCATGTCGGCATGGAAAAAACCATCGCGGAAGACCTGGGTGAAGAAGATCTCGACCCCGCTTTGCGCCAGCTTGTGGATGTCAACCTCGGCCTCACGCAGGCGGTCGATCTGGCTGATGGGCACGCCGTGCATGCGCTCCATCACGATCACGCTCTCGGTGCAAAGATCCCAGACCATCTGCGGAATCAGGACCAGCCCCAGACCATCCATATTGCGGCGCAGTTGCGCCGCATTGGCCGCCTCGCGAACGAGGTCAAGTTCATCGTGCAGGTATTTATCGAACTCGGCCACCACTTCGCGTGGCTTGAGGCGCTTGCCGTCGGACCAGGCGCGCTCAACCCAGGCAGCCAGGGTCTGCATCAACTCCAGATCCTGGTCGATGATTTTGCGCATGCCGGGTCGCAGCACCTTGACCGCCACCTCGTGCCCGCCTTGTTCGGCCGGTAGCACCGCAAAATGCACCTGGGCGATGGAAGCGCTGGCGACAGGGGTGCGATCGAGACTGGCAAACAGCTTGGTCAGGGGCTGACCCAAGGCCTGCTCGATCAGCCTCACCGCCTGATCGGAGTCGAAAGGCGGAACGCGATCCTGCAGCTTGGCAAGCTCGTCGGCGATATCGGTGGGCAAAAGATCGCGCCGCGTGGACAGCATCTGCCCGAACTTGACGAAGATCGGTCCCAGGCTTTCCAGCGCCAGGCGCAGGCGCTGCCCTCTCGGGGCATCGAGCCTGCGGCCGACGGCAAGAACACGCGCCAGGAGTCGCAGCCAGCGATGGCGAAAACCGCTGAGGACGAGTTGATCGAGCCCGTAGTGATGGGCAACCGTTGCAATACGCAACAAACGCAGAAGGCGGCGCATCCCTCAGTTCCGCGCCGTTGAGGCGGTACGGCGCACAAGCAGCTGAACGCGCTTGTCGAGCCTGGCGGTGGCGTCACGCAATTGCGCCAATTCGACACTGCAGGCCGTGAGCTCAGCGCGCCCAATGAGTGCGCGCGGCGCTTCAGCCAACCAGTCCTTCGCGTCGGCCTCGACCTGCCGGCGTAGGCGCCGACCCTGAGCCAGCACGTCGCGCCCGACGCGAACCAGTCGATGTGCCGCCAAGTCGCCAAGAAGTTGGGCGAGGTCATCCTCTGCATCCCAGCGCAGATGGCCGAGCAGCCAGGAAACCGTCTGGGCAAATTCGGCATCGCCCGTGATACGCACACCCGTCAGCCCCAGCGCCTGTCCACGCCATTGGGACGCCAAAACAGCGGAGACGTCGAGATCGAGCCTGAGTTCAGGTGATCGCGTCAAGGACGAGGTGGGCACTGGCGCCAACTCGCCCGCCGGGGACAACTGCAACAGGGCGCTTCGGCCCGCGACGTGCAGGGACAGGTGTTTACCGCTGTGTGCTCGTAGACGCTCTTCGGCCTGCGCTTCCTGGCGGACGAGGTGATTGATGACTCGGGTCACGAGCAGCACAGCGCGTTGCTGCAGGCGGTCTGGCCAGGGCAATGTTGGGCTTGGATCGGTGCTGGGCATGGACGGTGTGCAATCTGAAGACCATTCTAGGAGCCTGCGGTAAACCCAGAGCGGCTGGCCAGTGTTGCGCAGTAGGTCGTGTTCCAACGGCATGTCGAGGCCGAGCCAATGCATGCCAAACCCTGCAGCAGGCATCGCCCAATGCCGCTCGAGTCGGTCTCGCGATCTTCCTCCATCGGCAGGGAGGGCAGCTCATGCGAGCAAGGCCCTTGCGTCAGGCGAGTCGGGGGCCCAGCGCGTCGAAGTGGGCCAGGGCCAGCACGACGCTGAGCGGCATGCCACTGTTGTGCCGCCAACAGCGCGGCGCGACCGCCGCCTGACCTTGCACGCCGTGGCGCCAAACAGGAAACCATAGCCGAGGAGCCTGGTTCCCGCGACCCCAACCTCGACTGACTTCCCGCTCCGGTTCATCGCCGTCGCCCTTTCAGGCACAAGACCTAGGGTGCAGGCCGGCGTAGGACTCACATCCCGGAGTCACGTCGGTGACCGAGAAATCAGCACTGGCACCAATCCTGAATTGGCTGCGGAGTGTGTCGTCAGATGGACAGTCGGCTTGAGGCCGCAAACCAACTCAACCCAGTTGTTGAATTCCCGCCAGCAGCCACCCGCCGTTGCCTGAAACCGGCTTGACCAGGTTCCAGACCTCGCGTACCGACTGCGCGCCACCCCAGCGCTCTTCGCGGACGAGCCCGGAGAATTCAACACTGGCAAGGTATTCACCGCCGAGTTCTTGCAGATCAAGCAACACGGCTTCGAGGGTGACCACATCGGTCTGGTTCTGCGCTCCCCCGCGCTGTTCGATTTCGGACTTGAGTTGCGCGAAGAGTTCAGGCGTGCTGTAGGACTCGATGCCGTGCAAGTCGCCGGCATCCCAGGCTTTTTGCAGCTGGTAGTAATGCTCACGTGCCTTGTTCAGGAACGCGCGTTGATCGAAGTCTGCCGGAATCGCGCCCTGAAGCGCGGTGGCGTTCGCAGCCGGGGCTTGCGTCCCCTCGAAACGCTGCGGCGGTAGATAAGACTCGGGCCCGAGCTGGGCAGCATCGTAGGCACCACGTGGCATTCCGGCGGGTTGTGGCGTGGACGTGGCACCAGAACGGCGGGACAGCCGCAGCAGGAACATCCCGGCGACCACCGCCAAGCCGGCGATCAGAAGAGCCATGACGAATGAGGCCAGACCTGCGCCGAGGCCGAAGGCGTGGAACAACGCCGCCAGCCCAATGCCTGCCGCCAAGCCGCCGAGCAGGCCGCCCCAACGGTTGGCAGGGCGTGGGCTGGTTGCCGTTGGCGCGACTGACTGCCGTGGGGCCGCGGCAGGGGCTGGAGTGGCCTGTTGCCGCTGAAGCAATCCACTGTTTTGGCGCCCCAGGGTTTTGCCTCCTCCCATGCGCTTGGCTTGTGCCTCGGAGACAAAAAGCGTGGAGGCCAGCACGAGGCTGATGCCGAGAACGAGGAGGGTCCAATGCTTGTTCATGATCATGCCCGGTTGTGAATACCTACATTTTGTTACTAAAACCACCGGAGAAGTTCACCTGCATCGAAAAAATTATGTTCTCTCAAGCCTTGAGGCCCATGTGCAACGCGACAACTCCGGCTGAAAGGTTATACCAGTCGACCTTGACGAATCCGGCATTGAGCATCAAGGTCCTCAAGCTGGCTTGATCCGGGTGTTGGCGGATGGATTCAGCCAGGTAGCGGTAACTGTCGGCATCGCCAGCGACCCATTGGCCAAGGCGTGGCAGGATGCTGAAGGAGTACCAGTCATAGATGCCGCGCAACGGCCCCCAGGGCCGTGAAAACTCCAAGACCAGCAGTTTCCCGCCAGGTTTGAGCACGCGGCGCATTTCCGCGAGCGCAAGATCTTTGTGGGTCATGTTGCGAAGGCCAAAAGCCACGCATACACGATCGAAGCTGTCATCGGGAAATGGGAGGATTTCAGCGTCGCAGAGCGCTGCCGGCACACACAGGCCCGCATCTTCCAACCGGGCTCGCCCCTCGGCCAGCATGGCGCCATTGATGTCGGTCGACACCACCAAGCCGCCGGGTTCGACTAGCGACGCGAAAGCGCGCGCCAAGTCGCCTGTGCCCGAGGCAATGTCTAGCACACGATACCCGGGACGCACCGCTGCCAGCGCCACCGTGAAGGCTTTCCAGCCCCGATGGAGACCCGCGCTCATCAGATCATTCATCAGGTTGTAGCGTGGCGCGACCGAGTCGAAAACCTGTGCAACACGCAGCGCTTTTTCATGCTCGGGCACGGTCTCGAAGCCGAAGTGCGTGGTCGTGCCGCCAGACTCAATGGCCATGGTGCGCCCCATGCCCGCAGCCACCACTCGATGAAGCCTCGACAGTAGCCATCGAGGCATCGCGGTCGACGTTCGCTGCAGCAAGCCGCTCCAGGTAATCACTCCATAACCGCTGCTGTTCTGAACCCAGGAAATACAAGTATTCCCAGGTAAAGATGCCCGTGTCGTGACCGTCGGAAAAGGTCGGTTGGACGGCGTAATTGCCGACGGACTCCAACTGATTGATCATGACATCGCGCTTGCCTGTCTGCAGGGTTTCCTGGCCAGGGCCATGTCCACGCACTTCGGCGGAAGGCGAGTAAACCCGCAGGAGTTCGAACGCAAGTCGAAACACCGCGCCATCGTCAAAGGCGATTTCCAGATCGCGCGACTGGCGGTGAACCGTCAATTGCGTTGGTTGGGGAACTGTGCGAGCCATGAACTTCAACCCCTTGGTCGTGCAAACATTCAGCAGCAGTTTATGCGTCTGCATCCCGGCGCGTGTTGGTCGGCAGTTATCGGATTGCTGCAGTGGTCGAAAGGCACCCTGATGCGAATGCCGGTCGGCATGACGGGCCCGAGCCACAGCGCATGAACCGCGACCTTGACTCGGACCCGGCCGCTGGTGGTCATCCGCCTGATCCAGTTGCCTCCCGGGCCGTCGCTGTTGATGCAGCCCGTCAGGACGACGCACGCAAGTTGGCTTGACTCACTCGAGCATTTGTCGATGCCATCAGCATTCAGGTTCCCAAAAACGGGAATGAGCAGACTGACCTTGTCCCATCCAGGGCGGTTTACGAATCTCTTGCCCAAAGCGTTGAGCCTGGACCTGATGCCAGGCTCGGCGGCCTGTTTGACCCGAGTACGGCGCAACCCGGCTGGGAATCTCGTGCGGTCCTTGCTGGGAATCGTGATCTGGGCACCTTCCCCGGTGCGACCTTCGTTCACGCTGACCTGCTGCCTGCCAGCCGTACCAACCTGAAGTAGCAGGAGTCCGCCAACTCGGAGAATGGCGGACATGAGGAAGAGCAAATTCGCAGAGGAACAGATCATCGGGTTCCTCAAGCAGGCCGAGGCCGGCATTGCGGTGGTCGAGATCTGTCGCAAGGGCGGGTTCTCGGATGCGACGTTCTACAAGTGGCGCGCCAAGTTCGGCGGCATGGAGGCGTCGGACGCGAAGCGGCTGCGCGAGCTGGAGTCGGAGAACGCCAAGCTCAAGAGCCTGCTGGCCGAGGCGCATCTAGACATGCACGCGCTCAAGAGCGCCCTCGGCGTAAAAAGATAGCCCCACAGGTCAAGCGCGAAGCCATCGGACGATTGATCGCCGAGCATCAGATGTCCGAGCGGCACGCGTACAGACTTGTGAGGCTAAGCCGAGACAGCTACCGGCATGCACCGGTGACGAGTGCCCAGACTGTGGCGCTGAAGACCAAGATCGTGGAGATCGCGCATGCGCGGCGCCGCTTCGGATACCGGCGCGTGCACGACCTGCTGCGCCCGGACTTGCCTGGCGTCAATCACAAACGCGTGTACCGGCTGCTCAACAGCTCGCACCAGCAAACAACGAGATCCAGTAACCTTCAACTAGGACTTCTGCCGAAACATCGGTACGGCGGATGGGGGCAGGTCACTTCCACCTCCAAGCAGGTGCGCCCTGCCGGGCGCACCAAAAAAATACCCGGGCAGAGCCCGGGTGAATTGCACACTCCCTGAAAGAGCCGTTTAAAGCTCCGTCACATTCTGATACATGAACGCTGCTTTGTCTACCCCCGTAAACCCCGACGCAATGCACGATCGAGGTTCGATCTGGAAGGATTCCTGGTGCCGCTTGTCTGACTCGAACAGACGACCTATCGCTTACAAGGCGATTGCTCTACCAACTGAGCTAAAGCGGCAGGGATTTCCGCTGGGGAAACGAGGGCTACAGGTTGCGATCTCAAGTCCTCATTTCACACGCTTGAGATGCCCCCCGGAAGGTCGCGGAGGAGGATCAACCGGCGGTTCACCCTCGGCTTTGGCTGTATCGACCGAGTGGGCAGATTGCTCTGGGACTTCTGCGGCCGATGGCATCCTGTCGGGCACGGCATGAAGATGGCTCGACGACCCTGTTTCAGGTGTCTGCGCCTCTTGGCCTTCGACCGAGCCGGGAGCGGCAGAATCTTCCGTACCGGGCTCAGGTACGGGAAACGCCATGCCCTGACCGTTCTCGCGAGCGTAGATCGCGGTGATATGGCTCACTGGCACGAGGATGTCGCGGGCGACTCCGCCGAAGCGTGCCTTGAAACGCACGTCGTCATGCCCGATCTTCAGGCCTGTGGTGGCGCCGAAACTGATGTTGAGCACAATTTCACCGTTTTTGACATGCTCGCGGGGCACCCGTACCAGACTGTCCACGTGAACAGCCAGATACGGCGTCAGTCCGTTGTCGGTGCACCATTCGTAAAGGGCACGCAACAAGTAGGGCTTGGTCGAGTTTGGATGTTCAGCCGGAGTGGTCATGACTCTTCCTGACACCGTCTTTACTTGCGCATGACCTTTTCCGAGGGCGTGAGCGCCTCGATATAGGCAGGGCGCTGGAAAATGCGCTCGGCATACTTGGAGAGCGGTGCGGCTGATTTGGGCAGATCGATGCCGTAGTGGTCCAAGCGCCAAAGCAGAGGCGCAATGGACACGTCGAGCATGGAGAAGTCGTCACCCAACATGAAACGGTTCTTGGTAAAGATGGGCGCCAGCTGAGTCAGGCGGTCACGAATCGCCGTTCTGGCCTTTTCCATCGCCTTTTCATTGGTTTTGCTGGCACGCGACTCGAGCGTGCTGACGTGCACGAACAATTCCTTTTCGAAATTGAACAGGAACAAACGCACTCGGGCACGCGCCACCGGGTCTCCGGGCATGAGTTGAGGATGCGGAAAACGCTCGTCGATGTACTCATTGATGATGTTCGATTCGTACAGGATGAGGTCACGCTCGACCAGAATGGGCACCTGACCGTAGGGGTTCATGACGTTCACATCTTCAGGCTTGTTGAAGAGATCGACATCACGAATTTCGAAATCCATGCCCTTTTCGAACAGGACAAAACGGCAACGCTGCGAGAATGGGCAGGTCGTGCCTGAATAAAGCACCATCATGAGAGGCGACTCCTGAAAAAGCGAAGGGAGTGAGCATGCTCACCCCCGCGACAGCCGACCCCGAAAGTCGGACCTATGGACACTGCTGCCAAGCACCCGCAGGTGCTTGGCTCAACTAAGTCACATCTTTCCAATAATCGGACTTGAGGCGCCAGGTGATGAAGGTGAACAGGGCCAAAAAGAGCAAGACGATAACGCCGAGTCGCTTGCGCTCGAGTTGGTCCGGTTCGGCCATCCATTGCATATAGGCCACGAGATCGGCAACTTGCGAATCATACTGCGTTGGACTCAAACTTCCAGGGGTGAGCTGCTCGTAATCGACAAACCGCTTGAGTTGGAGGCCTGGGGAGGCTGGGTCATTCGTGAACGCAAACTTCGCGGCGCGCTCTCCCTGCAAGGGCCAGAGCGGGTTGGGCATGGCAACGCCGGGAAGCACCAGGTTGTTCCAGCCGTTGGGACGCGTGGTATCGCGGTAAAACGATAGCAGATAGGTATACAGGAAATCGGCACCCGAACCACGATGGGAGGCCAGTGCCCGCTCGATCACGCTCAAATCAGGCGGCGAGGCGCCGAACCAGGCCGCGGCTTGAGCTGGCGTCATCGCGACTTTCATCGTATCCCCAAGTCTGGGTTCGCTGAACATCAGGTATTCCTGCACTTGGTCTGCCGTCAAGCCAATGCTGCGCAAACGCTCGTAGCGCATGTACTTGGCGCTGTGGCAGTTCAAGCAATAGTTGACGAAGAGCTTGGCGCCGTTTTGCAGTGCCAGCAGGTCATTCACACGGTAGGGCACGTGTTCCAGCGGAATGCTGGCTTGCTCTGAGGCTGCCTGCGCTGCCGCTGCGCCGCAACTCAGCCCCAGGGCCAACGCCAAACGCAGGAGCCAGCGGAATGGATGGGTCATGATCAAGCTCAATGGGGGTGGTAGACGAGACGTTCGGGCACGGCCTTGCACGTGCCGAGTCCGGTCCACCAGGGCATCAGCCACAGGAAGCCGAAGTAGATGAACGTGCAACTGACCGAAATCCAGTAACCCACGGGCGATGGCTCGGAGATGCCGAAGTAGCCGAGCACGATGAAGTCCAGGGCAAACAGGATCAACAGCGACAAATGCCACTTCGGCCGATAGCGCATGGACTTCACCGGCGCATGGTCTAGCCATGGCAAGAAAAACAGCGAGACGACCGCCCCGCCCATCACCACCACGCCCCAGAACTTGGCATCCACCGTGGCCATGGCCCAGAGCAAAAAAGCCATCCCCACGGCCAACACCACCAGGCGTTCGATGCGGCGGCGAAGACTCCATGCCCCCCACAGCGCTGCGGCTGTGAGCACCGCCATCCACAAGTGGACCGAGGTGGTGGTGGTGGCCCTCAGCATGGAATAAAAGGGGGTGAAGTACCAGACCGGGGCGATGTGCGGCGGGGTTTTCAACGGATCGGCCGGGATGAAGTTGTTGTGCTCCAGGAAATAGCCTCCGAAGGTCGGCGCAAAGAACAGCACGGCACTGAAGATGGTGAGGAAGGCCGACAACCCGAAGAGGTCGTGCACGGTGAAATAGGGGTGGAAGGGAATGCCATCTCGCGGATTGCCGCGCGCATCCTTGTTGGCCTTGATCTCGATGCCGTCAGGATTGTTGGAACCCACTTGATGCAGCGCAATGATGTGTGCCCCCACCAGCCCGATGAGCAACAGCGGTATGGCAATGACGTGGAAAGCAAAGAAGCGATTGAGCGTGGCATCGCTCACGACATAGTCGCCACGAATCCACAGCGAGAGATCGGGGCCGATAAAAGGAATGGCGGAAAAGAGGTTGACGATGACCTGCGCCCCCCAGAACGACATCTGCCCCCAGGGCAGGAGGTAGCCGAAGAAGGCTTCAGCCATGAGGCAGAGAAAGATGAGGCAGCCGAAAATCCATACCAGTTCGCGCGGCTTGCGGTACGAGCCATAGAGCAGGCCGCGGAACATGTGCATGTAGATGATGACGAAAAAGGCCGACGCTCCGGTGGAATGGATGTAGCGGATGAGCCAGCCCCAGCTCACGTCGCGCATGATGTACTCGACCGAGCCGAACGCCAGTGCGGCGTCGGGCTTGTAGTGCATGACCAGGAAGATGCCGCTGACGATTTGAATCGCCAGCACGACGATGGCCAGCGAGCCGAAGTAGTACCAGAAATTCAGATTCTTCGGCGCGTAATACTCGCTCAGATGAGCCGCCCACAAGGCCGAGAATGGAAACCGGTCGTCAATCCATTGCCGCAAACCGCCGCGCGTTGCAGCGACAGGTGCACCGGCGTCTGGCAAAGTTTGTTCAGCCATGCGTGTCTCTCCGTTTGAGCCATCAGGCCTTGTATTCGCCGAGAAGAATTTTTCGGTCGTTGATGTAGCGATACGGCGGCACCACCAGGTTGTCGGGCGCGGGCATGTTCTTGAAGACGCGCGCGGCCAGGTCGAATTCGGAACCGTGGCAAGGGCACAGGAAGCCGCCTTGCCAGTCGCTCGGCAGCGAGGGCTGCGGTCCGGGAGTGAAGCGGTCCACGGGGGAGCAGCCCAGATGCGTGCAAATGCCCACGACAACGAGATACTCGGGCTTGATCGAGCGCCATTGGTTTTGCGCCCATGCCGGCGTGGGGAAGGCGGTGCGATGAGACAGCGGATCGGCCACGAGAGACTGGGTCACGTTCAGCGAGGACAGCATTTGCGGCGTGCGGCGCAGGAACCAGACCGGCTGCCCGCGCCACAACACGGTCATTTTTTCAGCAGGGCGCAAATGGCCGATGTCCACCTCGATGGGTCCGCCCTCGGCCCTGGCCTTGGCCGAGGGTTCCATGGATTCGATAAACGGCACGGCAGTAGCGGCACCCACGACGCAGGTGGCAGCCCCTGTTGCGATCAACCAAATTCGGCGTTGGGAATCCATCGTTTCAAGGGTGTAGTGAAGCGGTGGAATTCTGGCCCCCTAGGATGAATTTCGCATTAGGAAAAGTCTGTATAAGAACTCACTGATTTAGGGGTTACAGATTGCGTTTTGTCAATTAACGCCTTGTTGCACCGCAATAATGCGCTGTCACATGGGTTGATCATCTCACGAAATCGACCAAACTTTTCGAGGTAGCAACCCGTCTCGCGCTTTACAAAGGTGTCCAACGCAAGCGCTGGGCGGTACATTCGGACACCCTTCGCCTATCAACCACGGGAGAGACACAATGAGCTTGCTGACTGATTTCAAGGAGTTTGCCGTCAAAGGCAATGTGATCGATCTGGCTGTTGCCGTGATCATCGGTGGCGCCTTCGGGAAAATCGTGGAGGCACTGGTGGGTGACATCATCATGCCGGTGGTTGGAGCCATCATCGGCAAGATTGATTTCTCGAACTTTTTTATTCCGCTGGGCGCAGTTCCCGCTGGAACGGAGATGACCCTTGCCGCCTTGAAAAAGGCGAACGTTCCCGTCCTGGCCTATGGCGACTTCATCACCATCGCCATCAACTTCCTGATCTTGGCCTTCATCATCTTCATGATGGTCCGGCTCATCAGCAAGCTCAAGCGCGCTCAACCCCCGGCACCGCCCGCAGCCGATCCTGAGGAAATCGTGTTGCTACGAGACATTCGCGACGCGCTCAAGCGCTGAAACAAGCCCTAGGCGAGGCGGCTGAGTTGCCGGGCCATGGCAAGGGCACTCACCAAGCTGGCAGGATTGGCGCATCCACGGCCTGCCAGATCGAACGCCGTGCCGTGGTCGGGGCTGGTGCGCACGAAGGGCAAGCCGAGGGTGACGTTCACGCCCGCGTCGAGCCCCATGTATTTCACCGGAATCAGGCCATGGTCGTGCAGCATGGCGATCACGACGTCGAACTCACCCGCGTGCCCCGGGGCATTGCGGGCGCGCATGAACACCGTGTCGGGAGCGTGCGGTCCGCTGGCATCGATGCCCTCGGCGCGCGCCTGCCTGATGGCGGGTGCAAGAATGCGAATCTCTTCATCGCCGAACAAACCCCCTTCACCCGCATGCGGGTTCAGGCCGGCCACGGCAAGGCGCGGATGCGGCTGGCCCCAGCGCTGGGCGGCGACATGCGTGATGCGCAACGTCTCGAGAACGGCTTCGAACGTGACGGCATCAAGCGCCTCGCGAACGCTCATGTGGATGGTGACGAGCACGGTTCGCAGCTCGTCATTGGCCAGCATCATGCGCACGGGCACACCACCTGCCAGATGCTGCAGCAACTCGGTATGGCCTGGAAAAGGCACACCCGCCGCATGCAAGGCCTCCTTGTGAATGGGCGCCGTGACCACGGCGGCGACCTCCCCACGCAACGCCGCATGCGTGGCGGTGACGATGGCGGCATGCGCTGCCGCACCGGCTCGTGCGTCGACTCGCCCGGCGACGAGATCGCGCAGTGATTCGGGCTCCAGACCATGCGCCTGCAGCACGGGAATCACGCCAGGAGGCAGGTTTTGCCATTGCGTCATGTGCTCGATACGCGCCACGCTCGATCCCAAGGCACCAGGAATGTCAACACCGGCGACGGCCGCAGCGATGACTTGGGCATCGCCCACCACGACGCAATCCTGCGCCTGTCCGGCGGCGAAGGCCTTGATGATGATTTCCGGGCCGATGCCTGCCGCATCTCCCATGGTGATGGCCAAGGGCCGTGGCGGGTTCATGCCGGATTGTCGATGTCGATGAAGACGTGTTCGATGCCGAAACTGCGTTCCAGATGCTCGCCCAGCGCCTGCACGCCGTAGCGTTCGGTGGCGTGGTGGCCACAGGCCAGGTAGGCGATGCCCATCTCGCGGGCGAAGTGCGCCGTGGGCTCGGAAATCTCGCCGCTGATGTAGGTGTTCGCGCCGGCGGCATGGGCCTGCTCGATCCAGCCCTGCGCTGCTCCAGTGCACCAAGCCAGGCGGCCGACTCGCGCTGCGGGATCGCCCAACAGCAGGGGCGCGCGTTCGAGCTTGCGCGTGAGTTCTGCGACCAGATCGGCCAGCGTCTCCTGCGCGGGTGCCGAGCCCAGCCAGCCCAGCTCCTGCTTGCCAAAACGGCCATCGGGCTGCCAGCCCATACCCGCCGCCAATTGGGCGTTGTTGCCCACCTGGGGATGCGCATCCAGCGGCAGGTGATACGCGAACAAATTGATGTCGGCCGCAATCAGCGCGGCCAGGCGTTTGTGCTTTTGACCCACCACACACGGATCTTCGCCACGCCAGAACCAGCCGTGATGCACGAGGATGGCGTCGGCTCCCTGACTGACAGCACGTTCGATCAGCGCGAGACTGGCCGTGACACCACTGACGACACGGCGGATGTGCACCCTGCCCTCGACTTGCAAGCCGTTTGGACCATAATCCTCGAAGCTATCGGTCCGCAGAAAATCGCGCAGATGGGCAGCTAATTGCTCACGATGGATCATGTTCAGGGAAGGCGGGTATGCGCAGGTTTTGGTTGATTTTCGCTCAGGCGACGACGATCGCACTGGGCGTGGTGTTCGCGGTGCGGGTCCTGGCGCCGCAATGGCTCGACCGCAGCGCCGGCATTCCAGGCCCAGCGGCGGTCTTGCAACTGCTGCCGGCAGCATCCGGGCCCACTGCTGCGCCTGTGAGCGACTCCTACAGCGGCGCCGCGCAAAAGGCCATGCCGGCGGTGGTCTCCGTGACAACGACGCGCGCGCCCAAGCCGGGCCGGGGTTCGCTGCCCGGGCGCTTTTTTGGAGGTTCCGGCACGCGCATGCCCACGGTCGGGCTTGGCTCAGGAGTGATCGTCAGCTCCACGGGTTATGTGTTGACCAACAACCATGTGATCGAGGGTGCGAAGGAAATTGAAGTCAAGCTGGCGGACGGGCGCGAGGCTACCGCTCAGGTCGTGGGCCGTGACCCCGACTCCGACTTGGCAGTGCTCAAGATCAGGCTGCACGATCTGCCTACGCTGGCCTTCGGCGACGAGACCCAGGCGCGTGTCGGTGATGTGGTGTTGGCCATTGGCTACCCCTTCGGCGTCGGGCAGACGGTGACGCAGGGCATCGTCAGCGCACTTGGGCGTACGCAACTGGGCATCAATACCTTCGAGAACTTCATCCAGACGGATGCTGCCATCAATCCCGGCAATTCAGGGGGCGCGCTGGTAGATGTGAACGGCAATCTGCTGGGCATCAACACCGCGATCTTCTCGCGCTCGGGGGGCTCGCTCGGCATCGGTTTCGCCGTGCCGGCGTCCACAGCGCGCAACGTGCTCCAGCAACTCGTTCAAAGCGGGCATGTGGTGCGCGGCTGGATTGGCATGGAACCGCGGGACATCAGCCCGCAACTGGCCCAGGCCCTGAGCCTGCCCTTGAGCGACGGGGTGATTGTTGCCGCAGTGTTACGCAACGGACCTGCTGACCGCGCCGGGATGCGCGCCGGCGATGTCGTCATCGACATTGCTGGGCAGGCAGTGCACAACACGGGCCAGTTGCTCAATGCCGTGGCCGCCCTCAAACCTGGCAGCGCCGCCGCAGTGCGCATCTTGCGCCAAGGCCAGGAGCAGCAACTTCGGGTCAAGATCGGCATCCGGCCGCAAGGATCCGCCATGCTGCGCGATGAGGACAGCGCAAACGCCGAGAGCGACGCACCCTGGAGGTCGGGTGAAAACCGCGCCCGCTGACAGCGTTTCCCCAACCGACTCGGAGCCACTTGTGGGGCATGCGCAACGGATCACCGAGCCACGGCCCTTTGAGCCGCAACAGTGGTCAAGAAGCCGGAGGATCCGCATCCTTGGGCTGATCGGCGTCGTCATCGGGCGGTCGCGCGTACTTACCCAGCACCCTTGACCCGATGATGCCCACCTCGTACAGCAAAATCATGGAAACGGCCAGCGAGGTTTGCGAAAACACGTCTGGCGGGGTGATGACGGCGGCGATGATGAAAGCCACGACGATGAAGTAACTGCGCCAGGCCTTGAGCTGCTCAATGGTGAGCATGCCGAAACGCACCAACAGCATCAGCACCACCGGCACCTCGAACGCAGTGCCGAAGGCCATGAACAAGGTGAGAACGAAGCTCAGGTAGGACTCGATGTCGGGTGCGGCCGTCACCACCTTGGGGGCCACGTCCTGGATGAAGGTGAACAATCGCCCCAGAACGATGAAGTAGGCGAAGGCCACGCCCAGGTAAAAAAGAACGGTGCTGATGAACACCAGGGGGACGACCAGTCGTTTTTCGTGCGCGTACAGCCCGGGCGCGATGAAGGCCCAGAGTTGATACAGCACGATGGGCAGGGCAATCATCAACGCCGTCAGCATGGTCAGCTTGAGCGGCACCAGGAAGGGGGTGATGACGCCGATGGCAATGAGGCCCGAGCCGTGCGGTAGATGCGCAATGAGCGGCTTGGCAAACAGATCGAACAGACCCGAAGGGCCGGGATAGATGGCCAGTATGGCGAAGACGATTCCGATGGCGGCCACAGCGCGGATGAGCCGGTCTCTCAACTCGACCAGGTGGGTCACGAAGGGCTGCTCGGCTTCCGGATTCGGGGAATCGGACGGCTTGGGATCAGTCACGTGTGCGGCGGAAGAGGAGTGTGGGCCTCAGAGGCCGGAACGGGGACGGTGGCGCGCCACGCGGGCTGCGCCAGACAGGGCGTGACTGCGCACCCGGGCCTGGCGGCGATACCAGAGCGGAACGGTTTGGCCGGTGGATTTTTTCAGACGCTTGGGCTTGTGACGCTCGAAACCCAGACCGTCGCTCATCGAGGGACCGTCGAGCGACGTTTGCGATCCGTCCTCCAGGCCTGCGGTGGCTTCTTTCCAGGCCGAATCGAATTCCTGGCCGACGTCGCCGATGTTCTTGGAAACCGTGTTGTGGATGTCCTGCGCTGCCGATTCGACCGTGGACTTCATGCTGCGCAACTCGTCCAGTTCCATTTGACGGTTCACTTCGGACTTAACGTCGGCCATGTAGCGCTGCGCCCGGCCGAGCAGATTGCCCACCGTGCGCGCCACTTTGGGCAGTTTTTCAGGACCGAGCACAATCAGCGCGACCACGCCAATGACGCCCAATTCCGAGATGCCGATATCGAACATGGCTGTTGCTCAGGCTTTGCCGTACCGGTGCATAAAAAAGCCGGCAACATGGCCGGCCCGGCACCGCCGTGCACAGATCAGGATTTTTCCTTGGCCTCGACGTCGATGGTGTCTTTCTTCACCGCACCGGCCTGCGGACCCAACTGCTTGTCGGCGGCTGTCGTGCCAGAGGCGGCGTCGGCATCACCGTCGCGCATGCCGTCTTTGAAACCCTTGACGGCTGACCCCAGGTCGGAACCCATGTTTTTCAGCTTCTTCGTGCCGAAGACCATCATCACGATGACCAGGACGATCAGCCAATGCCAAATGCTCAATGAGCCCATTTCGATACTCCTTAGCGACTTTCAGATCGTCGCGCGTTTCCAGGGGCGAGGGCCGCCCAAAACATGAAGATGCAGGTGATAAACCTCCTGCCCGCCATTGGGTCCGGTGTTGATGACGGTTTTGAAACCATCACCACAACCTAGCTGCTCCGCCAGTCGCGGAACCAGTCCCAACATTTTACCGAGCAAGGCCTGGTCACCGGGTTCCACCGCCGCCAACGTGGCGATATGGCGTTTGGGGACCAGCAGAAAATGGACCGGCGCGGCAGGGTTGATGTCATGAAAAGCCATCGCCTCATCATCGTCGTACAAGGTTTTCGACGGGATGGTACCGGCAATGATTTTGCAGAAAATGCAGTCAGGATCGTGCATGTTGATGAACTGTACGAGGTCAATCAGGATTTGGATGCAGCTTGAATGAGGCGCTCACGACGCGCTGCTGTCAAGCTTGGCTACTTGGGTGGCGGCGCGGTGCGTCGCGTGAATTCCTCGATGCCCGACAGACCTTCGCGCCGCGCCAATTCGTCCAGGACCTCTCGTGGCGAAATACCGTAATGGGCCAAGGCCACAAGGGTGTGAAACCATAAATCGGCCGCCTCATAGACGATGGACTGGCGCACTCCGCCCTTGGCCGCGAGGACGAATTCGGTGGCTTCTTCGCCGACCTTCTTGAGCATGGCATCGTCGCCCTTGGCGAAAAGGCGTGCCACGTAGGAGGAGGCTGGATCGGCCTGTTTGCGGGATTCGATCACGGCGGCGAGGCGGTCCAGCACCTCGCCGCTCGGCGTGTCGGGCACTGGCCTGGATGATTTCATGTGTAGATGAGCCCTGGATCTTTCAGCACGGGTTCAACCGTGGCCCACTCGTCTTGGCGCAACTCACGGAAAAAACAGGAATGGCGTCCGGTATGGCAGGCAATACCGGGGTCGTGGCCGAGTTGGCGTACCGTCAACAGCACCACGTCACCATCGCAATCGAGCCGGATGGATTCAACTTTCTGCACATGGCCGGAGACCTCGCCCTTGTGCCACAGGCGCTTGCGCGAGCGCGACCAATACACCGCCTCGCCTACCTCCAGCGTGCGTTGCAGTGCCTGTCGGTTCATCCAGGCCACCATGAGAATGTCCTTGCTACCCACTTCCTGCGCAATGGCGGGAACCAGGCCGCTGTCGTCCCAGCAAATTTCGTCGAGCCAGTTCATGCCAGAAGTGTAGTCATCGCGCAGCGCCATGGCTTGCTGTACCTCATGCTGCAGGGTTGGCTTGTGCCTTCATCATGCGTCCACGCGCATGGGGATGCCCAGGCCAGCCATGAATCGCTTGGCCTCGCCGACGGTGTGCTGGCCGTAGTGGAAGATGCTCGCAGCCAGCACGGCGTCGGCATGCCCCTGGGTGATGCCGTTCGCGAGGTCCTGCAGCCCGCCCACGCCACCCGAGGCGATGACGGGCACCGGGACGGCGTCGGCCACGGCGCGGGTCAGGTCAAGATCGAAGCCGACCTTGGTGCCGTCGCGGTCCATGCTGGTGAGCAGAATTTCTCCGGCCCCGGCTGTGGCCATGCGGCAGGCCCAGTCGACCGCGTCAAGACCGGTGTTGCGGCGGCCGCCATGGGTGTAGACGTCCCAACCGACGCCTCGGGCCGCGAAGTCGCCGCCGGCGCGGCGCTTGGCATCGATGGCGACGACGATGCATTGCGCCCCATATTTGGCGGCAGCGTCGGCAATCACCTGCGGGGTGGCCACTGCGGCCGAATTGAAGCTGACCTTGTCAGCGCCGGCGTTGAGCAAACGTCGCACGTCGTCCACCGTGCGCACGCCACCGCCCACCGTGAGCGGAATGAACACCTGCGACGCCACCGCCTCGATCATGTGCAGCAGCAGATCACGGTCGTCGCTGGTGGCGGTGATGTCGAGGAAGGTGAGTTCGTCGGCGCCCTGGTCGTTGTAGCGCGCAGCGATGTCGACCGGGTCGCCGGCGTCGCGCAGGCCGACGAAATTCACGCCCTTGACCACGCGGCCACCGGTCACGTCCATGCAGGGGATGATGCGTTTGAAGAGCATGAGCTTGAACAACGTGAAAGAGATGGACGTTGGGATCTGCTGCGATCAGATCGAACCAGCCGCCGCGGCCTCGACGCGCCGCTGTGCGGCTTTGAAGTCGAGCGCGCCGGTGTAGATGGCGCGGCCGCAGATCACGCCCTCGACCCCGCTGCTCTCCACGGCGATGAGGCGTTCGACATCAGCCATGCCGGCCAGGCCGCCAGAGGCGATGACCGGAATGGACAGGGCCTCGGCCAGGCGCACGGTGGCGTCGATGTTCAGCCCGGTGAGCATGCCGTCGCGGCCGATGTCGGTGTAGATCACGCCCTCGACGCCGTAGTCCTCGAACTTGCGCGCCAGATCGACCACCTCATGGCCGGTGAGCTTGCTCCAGCCATCGGTGGCGACCTTGCCGTCGCGTGCGTCCAGGCCGACGATGATGTGGCCGCCGAAGGCGCTGCATGCCTCCTTCAAAAAACCCGGGTTCTTGACCGCGGCGGTACCGATGATGACGTAGCTCAGGCCATCGTCCAGGTAGCGCTCGATGGTTTCCAGATCGCGGATGCCACCGCCGAGCTGCACGGGAATGTCCTCGCCGACCTCGTGCAGGATGGCGCGGATGGCCGGCTCGTTTTCCGGCTTGCCGGCGAAGGCGCCGTTGAGGTCCACCAGATGCAGGCGCTGCGCGCCCTGCTCCACCCAATGCCGGGCCATGGCGGCGGGCTCGGTGGAGAACACGGTGGCAGCCTGCATTTCGCCTTGCTCCAGGCGGACGCACTGGCCGTTCTTGAGATCGATCGCGGGAATCAGCAACATGGGACGGGCGACAACGGGTTCGGGACATCCTGCCGGGCAAGCGGCTCAGGGATTCCAGTCGAGGAAATTGCGGTAGAGCGCAAGGCCTGCCGCAGCGCTTTTTTCAGGGTGAAACTGGGTGGCGAAAATCGCATCGCGCGCAATGGCGCTTGCAAAGGTCACACCGTACTCGGAGCGGCCCGCGATACTGCGCTCCGATGTCGGCTGGGCGTAAAAGCTATGGACGAAGTAGAACGCTGCACCATCGCCCACGCCGGCCCACAAAGGATGGATTCGGCCGTCGTGCGCCACCGGGTACACCGCGTTCCAGCCCATGTGCGGCACTTTGTAGCGGCTGCCATCGGGCTGATGCTGGCCAGCGAGCTGAAAGCGGCAGACTGCGCCGGCGAGCAGCCCCAGACCTTGTGTCGGACCTTCCTCGCTGCGATCGAGCAACATTTGCATACCAACGCAGACGCCAAAAAGTGGCTTGCCACTGCGCGCCTGCCCCCCGGCAGCTTCAAGCACCGGTGCCTGCAGGCCTGAATCGCGCAATTCACGCATACAGTCCGGCATGGCGCCCTGGCCGGGCAGCACGATGCGGTCGGCATTGCGCACCACCTGCGCGTCGGATGTCACGATCACCTGCCACGGCAGGCCCTTGGCGACATGCTGCACGGCTTGCGACACGGAGCGCAGATTGCCCATGCCGTAATCGACGATGGCGACCGTTTTCATGCGGACGTCGGAAGGAACGGTGGTGTGACGTGGCGAATCAGGCGCGGAGAATCCACACCGCGGACTTGGTCACAGCGAGCCCTTGGTCGAAGGAACGGTCTGGCCCATGCGCGGGTCGATTTCAGCCGCCGCACGCAGTGCGCGGCCAAAAGCCTTGAACACGGTTTCGCACTGGTGATGCGCGTTTTCGCCGCGCAGGTTGTCGACATGCAAGGAGACAAAGGCGTGGTTGACCAGACCCTGGAAAAATTCGTGCGCAAGATCGACATCGAACTCGCCCACCATGGCGCGTGTGAAGGGCACATGCCACTCCAGGCCCGGGCGACCGGAGAAATCGATCACCACGCGCGACAACGCTTCGTCCAGCGGCACATAGGCGTGGCCGTAGCGGCGCACGCCCTTCTTGTCGCCGATGGCCTTGGCCAGCGCCTGGCCGATGGTGATGCCAACGTCCTCCACGGTGTGATGGCCGTCGATGTGCAGATCGCCCTCGGCCTGCACGCTGAGATCGACCAGGCCATGGCGCGCGATCTGGTCGAGCATGTGGTCGAAAAAGCCGATGCCGGTAGCAAGCTTGGACACACCACTGCCGTCGAGATTGAGCTCGACGCTGATGCGGGTTTCAGCGGTTTGGCGAGTGACCTGGGCGGTGCGCATGCTTGGAAGCTGGAAGAACCGGGCTGGTTGTCATGGAACCGCCGAGGTTAAGCGGTATGTTGCGATGTTACCGAAGCGCGGGTGGCCGGCAGCCGCAGGTCATCCAGCGCCTGCAGCAGGGCCTGGCATTGCGCCTCGGTGCCGACGGTGATGCGCAGGAAAGGCTCGATGCGCTCGGGCTGGCGAAAATGGCGCACCAGAATGCGCAGTTCGCGCAGCCTGGCGGCCAGTTCCGCACCCCCATGCCGCGGGTGACGCGCGAAGACGAAATTGGCGGCAGAAGGCAGCACCTCGAAGCCATGCTGCTCCAAGCCACGAACGAGCGTGTCGCGGCTGGCGATGACGAGCGAGCGGGTACGCTCGAACCAAGCTTCGTCCTGCATCGCCGCCACACCGCCGGCGATCGCAAGGCGGTCCAGAGGGTAGGAATTGAAGCTGTCCTTCACCCGCACCAGGGCCTGGATCAGATCGACATGGCCGAGCGCATACCCCACGCGCAAGCCAGCCAGGGCGCGAGCCTTCGACAAGGTGCGCACCACCAGCAGGTTGGGATAGCGGTCGATCAGCGTGGCTGCGGTCTGCGCGCCAAAATCGACATAGGCCTCGTCGATCACCACCACAATGTTGCGCGAACCTGCAAGCAGGCGCTCGACATCGGTCAGGGCCAGGGCCATGCCGGTGGGCGCGTTGGGGTTGGGGATGATGATGCCGCCTGCACGACCGGCGCGCCCGGCCTGCACATAGTCGTCGATGCCGATGCTGAAGTCCTCGCGCAAAGGCATCTGGCGCGTGGCCAGGCCGTACAGCCGGGCATAGACCGGATAAAAGCTGTAACTGATGTCAGGCATGAGCAGCGGTGCGTCATGCTTGAGCAATGCCTGAAACACATGGGCCAGCACTTCGTCGGAGCCGTTGCCGACGAACACCTGTTCGGCCTGCAGGCCATGATGGGCGGCGATGGCTTCCTTCAGCGCCCGCGCCTCGGGATCGGGGTACAGCCGCAGATCTTCGCTTGCCGCTTCGCGGATAGCCTGCAGCACGCGCAGGCTCGGGCCATAGGGGCACTCATTGGTATTGAGTTTGATCAGGCCTGCAATCTTCGGTTGCTCGCCCGGCACGTAGGGCGTGAGGCCGTGCACGACTTCGCTCCAGTATTGGCTCATGGTTCGCGACCCCGTTGCCCCTAGTCCTTGCGCTCGTGATCGAGGCGCATTTCGGCAGCCAGCGCATGCGCCTGCAGTCGCTCGCCGTGCGCGAGCACGGAGGCAATGCGGCCCAGGCGCTGCGCGCCGGCATGGCTGACCTCGATGATGCTGGTGCGCTTGATGAAGTCGTACACCCCGAGCGGCGAGGAGAAACGGGCCGTGCCTGAGGTCGGCAGCACATGGTTGGGACCGGCGCAGTAGTCGCCGAGCGACTCGGAGGTGTAGGCGCCGAGGAATATGGCGCCGGCATGGTGCAACCGTGCAGCAATGGCATGCGGTGCCGCGGCCGACACTTCCAGGTGCTCGGGAGCGATGCGGTCGGCCAGTTCGCAAGCCTCGTCGAGGTTGCGCACCTGAATGAGAGCACCACGGCCCGATAGCGATGCGGCGATGATGTCGCGGCGGCTCATCTGCGGCAGCAGACGGCGGATTTCGCCGGCGACCGCGTCGAGATAGGCCGCGTCCGGGCATAGCAGAATGCTTTGCGCCAATTCGTCATGCTCAGCCTGGGAAAACAAATCCATCGCCACCCATTCCGGCGGGGTGGTGCCATCGGCGATGACCAGGATTTCCGAAGGCCCGGCAATCATGTCGATGCCGCAGACGCCGAACACGCGGCGCTTGGCCGCAGCCACATAGGCATTGCCGGGACCGGTGATCTTGTCCACTTTGGGTACGGTGGCCGTGCCGTAAGCCAGGGCGCCAACCGCCTGCGCGCCGCCGATGGCGAACGCCCGGCCGACCCCGGCCACGGCCGCTGCTGCCAGCACCAGCGGATTGCGCTCGCCGCCCGGTGTGGGCACGACCATGATGATTTCCGGCACGCCGGCAACATGGGCGGGAATGGCGTTCATCAGGACCGATGATGGATAAGCCGCCTTGCCGCCCGGCACGTAGATGCCCACTCGTTCCAGCGGCGTGACCTTCTGGCCCAGCAGCGTACCGTCGGCATCGACATACTCCCAGCTTTGGCCAACCTGCAGCATTTGGCGCTGGTGGTAGTCGCGCACACGCTCAGCGGCTTGTTCCAGGGCGCTGCGCTGCTCAGCGGGAATGTGCATCAGCGCGGCGCGCAGTTCAGCCTGCGAGATTTCGAGCGCGGCCATGCTCGGCGCGTCGAACTGATCGAGACGGCGCGTGCAATCGATCACAGCGGCATCGCCGCGCTGGCGCACGTCGGCCAGGATGTCGGCGGCACGGGCGTCGATCTCGGCATTCTCTTCAGCCATGCGGGCGAAGAGCTGGGCGTACTGCGTCTCGAAGTCAGGGCTCGCGGTGTCGAGACGCCGCAACAGCAAGTCGGAAGCGGATGCGTTCATGCAGGTATGGATGCGTTGGATGCTGCGGCGGCACGCAGGTTGTCGACCAAAGGTTTGAGTGTGGCGGTCTTGGTCTTGAACGCGGCCTGGTTGACGATGAGCCGGGCGGAGATGTCCATGATGGCTTCGACCTCGATCAGGCCGTTGGCCTTGAGCGTGCCGCCGCTGGAGACGAGGTCGACGATGGCGTCGGCCAGGCCGATGAGGGGAGCGAGTTCCATCGAGCCATAGAGCTTGACGAGATCGACGTGCACCCCTTTGGCGGCGAAATGTTCGCGCGCCAGGTGCACATACTTGGTGGCCACGCGCAGGCGCGCACCCTGGCGCACGGCGTGGGCGTAATCGAAACCCTGCGGTGTGGCGACGCTGAGGCGGCAGCGGGCGATGCCGAGATCCACCGGTCGGTACAGGCCATCGCCACCGAGCGTGGCGTCGGCTTCGAGCAGCACGTCGAGCCCGGCCACGCCCAAATCGGCGCCGCCATAGCGCACATAGGTAGGCACATCGCTGGCTCGCACCAGCACCACGCGCAGGTCCGGCCGGTTAGACGGCAGGATGAGCTTGCGCGTGGCGTCAGGATCTTCCGCCACACTGATGCCGGCCCGTGCCAAGAGCGGCAGGGTGTCGTCGAAGATACGGCCTTTGGACAAAGCGAGTGTGAGCATGGTGGGCGAAAGCTGACCGAATGCGTGGGAACGTGCAGGACGTGTGGCGGGGAGCGGGGCCGTTTGCAGCCGGTTCAACGCACTCGCACGATGTTGGCACCCAGCGCCGCGAGCTTGTGCTCCATGCCGGCATAGCCACGATCGAGGTGATAGATGCGCTCCACCAGGGTTTCGCCTTCGGCTGCCAGCCCGGCAATCACCAGCCCCGCAGACGCGCGCAGATCGGTGGCCATGACGGTGGCCCCCGACAAGCGCTTGACGCCCTGCACCACGCAGGTATTGCCCTCGATGGCGATCGTCGCGCCCAGGCGCACCAGTTCCTGCACATGCATGAAACGGTTCTCGAAAATGGTTTCCGTCAGATGCGCCGCACCTTGCGCCAGGCAGTTCACGGCCATGAACTGGGCTTGCATGTCGGTGGCGAAACCGGGGTATTCGGAGGTGCGTGCGGACACCGCGCGGGCGCGGCCGCCGGGCATGGCGTCGGCCTGCACGCGAATCCAGTCAGCGCCGCTGGTCAGCGTGGCGCCGGCTTCGCGCAATTTATCGAGCAGGCTGTCCAGATGTTCGGGCACACAACCGCGCAACTTGACGTCGCCGCGCGTGGCCACCGCTGCGCAGAGGAAGGTGCCAGCCTCGATGCGGTCGGGGACGATGGCATGCTCGGCCCCGCGCAGGCGGTCGACGCCCTGGATGCGAATGCGCGAGGTTCCGGCGCCGTCGATGCGCGCGCCCATCTTCTGCAGCATCGCTGCCAGATCGGCCACCTCGGGCTCCTGCGCAGCGTTCTCGATGACCGATTCACCCTCGGCAAGGCAGGCGGCCATCATCAGGTTCTCGGTGCCGGTGACGGTAATCATGTCGGTGCTGATGCGCGTGCCCTTCAGGCGCCCGCGCGGCACGCTGGCGACGATGTCGCCATGCTCCACATGCACCTCGGCACCGAGCTGCTGCAAGCCCTTGATGTGCTGATCCACCGGCCGTGCGCCAATGGCGCAGCCGCCGGGCAAGCTGACGCGGGCATGGCCGAAGCGTGCCACCAGCGGCCCCAGCACCAGCACGCTGGCGCGCATGGTTTTCACCCGCTCGTAGGGCGCGACGCAGGCGGTGATGGCGTCGGCCTGCAGGCGGATGCTGGCGCCTTCTTGCGCCACTTGTGCGCCCATGCCGGTGAGCAAATACCCGAGGGTGCGCACGTCCATCAACTCGGGAGCGTTGGTCAACACGACGGGTTGATCGGTGAGCAGGCTCGCCGCCATCAGCGGCAGCGCCGCGTTTTTCGCGCCACTGATCTGCACGTCGCCATGCAGCGGGCGCTCGCCCTGAATGCGAAGTTTGTCCATGGGGAATGATGTGATCCGGCCGTACCGGAGATTGACTTGCGGATTCTAGGCGCCGCCCTGGCGCGCCCTGGAGGCGTTCTGCGTTCTAGTCAGGCATGGGCTCGCCAGGCGCGACGGTGCGCATGGACAATGCATGGATTTCTGCGCGCATGCGATCTCCCAGGGCGGCGTAAACCAAGCGATGTCGCGCCAGGCGCGACTTTCCGGTGAAGGCGGGGCTGACGATGGTGGCGTAGAAATGCTGGCCGTCACCCTGCACCTCCACATGGATGCAATTCAGACCGGTGGCGATCAGCTCGCGCAGATATTCGGGGGTGGGCAGGGCCATGATGGTGGATGAAAACGCAAAATCCCGTCGAGTGCCGAGGCGAAGCTCAGTTGCGCAATTTATAGCCGCGATGCAACCAGGACCAGGCCAGCCCGCCGCAGACGGCGTTGCCGATCAGGGCAGCGATCAGACAGATCCAGGGCGAGATGTCGGAGATGCCAAAAAAACCGTAGCGGAATCCGTCAACCAGGTAGAAAAACGGGTTGAAGTGCGATACCGCCGTCCAGAACGGCGGCAAGCTTTTGACCGAATAAAACACGCCCGACAAAAACGTGGCCGGCACGATGATGAAATTCTGGAACGCCGCCATCTGATCGAACTTCTCGGCCCAGATGCCGGCAACGATTCCGAGTGACGCCAGCATCGACGCGCCAAGTATGGCGAACACCAGAATCCACAGAGGATGGTGGTACTCCAATGGCACGAACCACAGCGCCACCAGGGTCAACCCGAGACCGACGCTCAAACCGCGAACCACCGAGGCGCCGATATAGGCGGCGAGCAGTTCCCAGGACTTGAGCGGCGACAGCAGCACGAAAACCAGATTGCCGGTGATCTTGGACTGGATCAGCGACGAGGAGGTGTTGGCGAACGCGTTTTGCAGCACGCTCATCATCGCCAGACCGGGAATGAGAAAAGCGGTATAGGGCACGCTGCCGAACACCTTGATGTGCGCGGTCATGGCGTGCGAGAAGATCAGCAGGTAGAGCAGGCTGCTGAGCACGGGTGCGGCCACGGTCTGCAGGCTGACTTTCCAGAAGCGCAGCAACTCCTTGCGAAACAGGGTGGACAGGCCGGTCATGCGGCTTGCCTGAGGTCTTCAGCCGCATGGGCGCTGCCATTCATGACCTGCATGAACGCGTCTTCGAGGTCGGCGCGACGAACTTCCAGTTCGTCCACCACGCAGTCTGCCGCCCGCAGCGAGGCGAGGATGTGCTCGACCTCGGCCGCATCGCGTACCACGCAGACGATGCGGTGCCCTTCCGGCTTGCAGCGTGCTGCCATCTCCGCCGGCAAAACACCGGTGGCAACGCGAAACAGCATTTGCGTCGTGGCAAATCGTGACAACAAGGCATGGGTGGAGTCCAGCGCCACGAGACGACCAAGCTTGAGCATGCCGATGCGGCTGCACAGCGCCTGTGCCTCCTCCAGATAGTGGGTGGTCAGCAATACGGTGTGGCCCTGGCGGTTCAGGCCGGTGATGAACGCCCACAAGCTTTGCCGCAGTTCCACGTCCACCCCC
The DNA here is from genome assembly GCA_028871675.1 of Betaproteobacteria bacterium. Taxonomy (GTDB): domain Bacteria; phylum Pseudomonadota; class Gammaproteobacteria; order Burkholderiales; family Burkholderiaceae_C; genus Thiomonas_A. The sequence goes on along the minus strand of JAGWMO010000009.1, from coordinate 16,028 downwards.
GCGGTCGGTTCGTCAAGCACGATGACCGGCGGCTTGTGCACCAGCGCCTGTGCCACCATGACACGGCGCTTCATGCCGCCGGACAGGGTACGGGTGTTTTGTTCGGCCTGGGATGCAAGGCCGAGATGATGCAGCAATTCGTCGATCCAGGCGTCGTTCTTGCCCAGGCCGAAGTAACCGGACTGCAGACGCAAGGTTTCACGCACGGTAAAAAAAGGATCGAACACCAATTCCTGCGGCACGACGCCGAGCAGACGGCGTGTGGCGATGGGGTCGATGGCGACATCGCGCCCAAGCACCCGAACACGACCGCTGGTGGCGCGCGTCAGCCCGGCCAGCATGCTGATGAGCGTGGTTTTGCCCGCACCATTGGCACCGAGAAGAGCGAAGAATTCGCCCGGGGCGATGTCGAGATCGACACCATCGACCACGGCGCGGCCGCCATAGCGTTTGACGATGGCCTCGAATCGGACTGCAGGGGATGTGCTGGAAACGCTCATGCAACAAAATCGGCCTGGGTGCTGGGCACCACCGGCCACGAAGGGGCTCAAGAATGTTGCTCAGGCCTGGTTGGATCCGCGACGATGTCGCCGAGGGCGAAATCCAAGCCGTAGGCCGTAGCCAGATGCACCAGGCGCGGCGGCGCCGAGCGCACGCGCAGTGCGCGATCACCCGCCTGCCTGCGCAGCTCCAGAAGCAGGGCCAGGCAGGCCGAGTCGAAATCGCGCAGCGCCGCGGCATCCACCTCCCACGACGGCGCGGAGGGCTCGGCGCCAAGCTCGCCAAGCGCCTGCCGGACCGCCATGCCGGCATTGGCGACCGTCACACTGGCGGGGAGAGCAAAACGCGCCATTTCATCAACCCTTGGCGCCACCGGCCTGGGCCAGTTCCTTGTTGCGTGTCGTGAGGGTCTGGATCAGACCTTCAACACCTTTTTGGCCGATTTCCTGGGCAAACACGCCACGGTAGTTGTCCACCAACCAGATGCCCATGACATTGACGTCGGCGATCTTCCAGTCATGGTCCATTTGCACCAGGCGGTAGTCAAGCTGGATGGGCTCGCCGTTGTTGAGCACTCGGGTGCGAACCACGACGTTGGTCGCATTCGGTGCGGCGCGAAAAGGCAGATATTCCACTTTTTGATTCTTGATCTGGCTCACCGCGCCCGAGTAGGTGTGAATGAGCAGGAGCTTGAACTGCTGCTGCAGTTCCTTTTGTTGCGTTGGGGTGGCTTGACGCCAGTAGCGGCCTACGGCAGAGGCCGTCATATGCTGGAAATCGACGAAAGGCAGGACCTTGGTCTCGACCAACTGCATGACCTTCTGGGGGTCGCCGGACTTCAGCGCCGGGTCGTTGTTGACTGCATCCATGACGGAATCCGTCAGCTTCTGGATGACCTGCACCGGGGCCGGGGTGTCTGCGCGTACAGCTGGCGAGGCGGCCATCAGGCCGAGAGCCAGGGCGGGAAGCAACAAAGCGGTCTTGAAAGTTCGGAACATGGAGTTCTCCAAAGTGTTCGGCTCCTGCCTTAACGGGCCAGGAGCGCGACTGATGACAGAGTCAGGGACGCGCGGCCGAAGCAGCCGGGTTTGCCGTGGGTGAATTCGAGGGCACCGCTCGGGATGACAGTGTCTCGCTGAGGGGCGCGGCGGGACTGGCCGCAGAGCTTGATGTGGGCTCGGCTTGAGCCCCGCTGTCCATGGCGTTGCTGTCCTGGCCGAGATTGCCTGCATCTGCATCGTCGCCGCCCGAGTCCAGGGGCCCCGGAGACAGGATGCCTTCGCTACGCACGGCCTTGACTTGCGACCTGCGCTGCTGCAGGTATGCGTCACGGGTGAAAACATAGGGATCGAGCGCGATTTGCTCCAGCAAAGCCGTGGTGCTCAACAAATTGGCGCGCGTGTTGACGAGTTGCAGGACCGTCGCCGCGTTGCGCACAGCCGCGTTGTTGGTGGTGTAGTTGAACGGCGCGTAATAAATCCCCACTCCGGTGCCTGCAGCATCGCGGATGGTGCTGGGGCCCAGCAGTGGCATGACGAAGTAGGGGCCGGAGTCGATGCCGTAACGCGCGAGTGTGAGGCCAAAATCGTTCGGCTGCTTGTACAAGCCCATCTCCGAGGAAATGTCGAGCACGCCGAACACGCCGAACACGGTGTTGACGCCCACGCGCATAAACCCATTCAGCCCCTCCACGACATGGCCCTGGGCGAAGTCATTGGCCATCGACCAGACATCGCCGAGATTGCCGAAGAAATTGGTCACACCCTTGCGCACAGGAATCGGCACCGCGTCCTTGTAGCCCGTGGCCACCGGCTTGAGCACGGCCTTGTCGACGTTCTGGTTGATCTTGAACATCGCTCGGTTGTACCGCTCCATCGGGTCTTGCGGATTGTTGCTGGCGCAACCGGCCACAAGGCTCGCGGCCAGTGCAAGGCCAACGGCTGAATACCGGAGCCGACGCCCTGCTGTCGTCCGGGTGGCTTGTGGCTGCAAGTCTGAGATCGAGATGCGTTCCATAGGTTTACTTTGCGGCCGCGTTGCTCGAGCCGCTGTTGCTCGATGCGGCCTTGTTGTAGAGGAACTGACCAATCAGATTCTCCAGCACCACGGCCGATTGCGTGTTTTGAATCACACCGCCGTTTTGGAGATTCTTCGACGAAGCGCCAGGGTCAAGACTCAGGTACTGATCGCCGAGCAGGCCCGAGGTGAGAATCTTGGCCGACGTGTCGGTGGGAAACTGATAGCGCTGATCCAGCGCCAGCTTGACCTTGGCCTGAAATGTCTGGTTGTCGAACTGGATGCCGGCGACGCGGCCGACCACCACGCCGGCGCTTTTCACAGGGGCACCGGACTTGAGACCGCCGATATTGTCGAACTGGGCGGTGACGTCGTAGGTCGGGCCGAAATTCAGGCTCAGCAAATTGCCGGCCTTCAGCGCCAGAAACAGCAGGGCCGCCGCGCCGATCAGCACGAACAGCCCCACCCAGACGTCGATTTTCTTGCTTTCCATGCCTGCTCCTTGTCGTTCGGCGCCGCGCATTGCACGGGCGGCACCGAGCCTCCTCGTTCAGGTGCTGAACATCAGCGCCGTCAACATGAAATCCAGCCCCAGCACGGCCAGTGATGCCACCACCACGGTGCGGGTGGTGGCGCGCGAAACGCCTTCGGGCGTGGGCTGGGCGCGCCAGCCCTGGTAAAGCGCAACGAAGGTGACGGCCACGCCGAACACCAGGCTCTTGACGACGCCGTTGCCAACGTCCTTGAACACGTCGACGCCGCCTTGCATCTGCGACCAGAAGGCACCGGAATCCACGCCGATCATCAGCACGCCGACGACATAGCCGCCGACGATGCCCACGGCGCTGAACACGGCGGCCAGGAAGGGCATGGTGATGAGACCGCCCACGAAACGCGGCGCCAGGATGCGCGCAATCGGGTCGACCGCCATCATTTCCATCGCCGAAATTTGCTCACCCGCCTTCATCAGCCCGATTTCGGCTGTCAGCGACGTTCCGGCGCGCCCGGCGAACAGCAAGGCCGTGACCACCGGGCCGAGTTCGCGCACCAGGCTGAGCGCCACCAGCAGGCCGAGCGAGTTGGCTGCGCCGTAGCGGGACAGGGTGTAGTAGCCCTGAAGCCCGAGCACGAAGCCGACGAACAAGCCCGACACGGCGATGATGGAGAGCGAGTAGTTGCCCAGGAAGAATACTTGTTGGGCAATGAGTTGTGGGCGACGCAATGCGCCGGGCAGCAGAGCCAACAGCCGCAGGAACAAGCGTAAGCCGTAGCCGAGGTTGGCCAGCAATCGACGGGTGCCGAAGCCAATGGACGCAAGAAAACCGAGGACGACGCTCATCGCCGCCCCGCCTGTGTGCCGAGAAAGTCAGTCTGCAGAGGCGCGGCCGGGTAGTGGAAACTCACAGGCCCGTCGGGTTCACCACGCACGAACTGGTGCACCAGCGGATCGGCGCTGGCGCGCAATTCGGCCGGCGTACCGTCGGCAATGAGGGTGCCATTGCCCAGAATGAACACGCGATCAGCGATGGCGAAGGTTTCATCCACGTCGTGCGAGACGACGATGCTGGTGAGTCCCAGGGCGTCGTTCAGGGTACGGATCAGTCGCGCGGAAATGCCCAACGAGATGGGGTCGAGTCCGGCAAACGGCTCGTCGTACATCACCAGGGCAGGGTCGAGCGCGATGGCGCGCGCCAAGGCCACGCGCCGCGCCATGCCACCGGAGAGCTGGGCCGGATAGAGGTCGCGGGCGCCGCGCAGACCGACGGCATTGAGTTTCATCAGCGCCAGATCCCGAATCATGCTTTCGGGCAGTGGCGTGTGTTCGCGCAGCGCGAAAGCCACGTTTTCGAACACGGTCTGGTCGGTGAACAACGCTCCCATCTGGAACAACATGCCCATGCGCCGGCGCGCGGCATACAACTCGGCATGCCGCATCGCGCCCACGTCCCGGCCGTCAAAGCACACCCTCCCGGCCGTCGCCCGAATCTGGCCGCCGATCAAGCGCAGGGTCGTGGTCTTGCCACCCCCGGAGGCGCCCATGACCGCGACCACCTCGCCCGGCATGACCCGCAGCGAAACCTGCGTGAGCACCTGGCGCACGTCGTAGCCGAATTCGACGGCGTCGAACTCGACCAGCGGCTGCTTGGGCAATAGGGTCATGCGTTGTGGATGTCGGATATCCGGGGTTGTCCCGGGGGGAAGCCTTGCATTCTATTGAGACTGCATGAATGCCGTTGGTGGCCTGCCAACGCCCCATCCTTCAACCTAGAAGTTGTTGAATCTGCTGCGCTCCGACCCCGATTTCAGACTAGAACCTACGATGACGGAGTCCAGGTTTGCCCCTTTCCCGCCCAATCCACACTGGAGACTCTTGCCATGGCAGGCCCCGACCGCCCATTCTGGCAGCGCTTGTTCGAACAAAACACCACGCCCTGGGACCGCGGTTCTGCCAGCCCGCAACTGCTGACGTGGCTGGAAAACGGCACCCTGAAACCCTGCCGCATTCTGGTCCCAGGCTGTGGCCATGGGTACGAAATCCTTGCGCTGGCCGCTGCAGGATTCGAAGTCACGGCGCTGGATTACGCCCCTGCCGCGGTTGAACGGGCTGCCGCACGCCTTAGGGCGGCAGGTCTGTATGCGAACATTTTGCAGGCTGATGTGCGTGAATGGATGCCGGATCACGGGCTTTTCGATGCCATTTACGAGCAAACCTGTTTATGCGCGCTGCATCCTGATGACTGGACGCAGTATGCCGGGCGGTTGCATGCTTGGCTCCGACCGCAAGGCAGGCTCTTCGGGCTGTTCATGCAAGCGCTCCGGGATGACGCTGCCCAGGGTCTGATCCACGGACCGCCGTATCACTGCGACATGCACGCCATGCGTGCGCTGTTTCCCGCGTCGCGCTGGGACTGGCCGGCGCCGCCCTACGCCCACGTCCCCCACCCGATGGGAGTCTTTGAAATCGGCATCGCTCTGCAGCGTAAGCCAGACGCATAACGGCACCCAGGAGTGCCCGCATCGCCAAGCGGTCTCAACCAGCTTCGTGCTGCGTCACGCGCTGCTGGTCAAGCGCCGCCTCAGGAACCTCAATGTGGGAAGACTCGAAGGCCCGCAGCCGGGAGGCGTCAGGAACCTCGATGCCACCATAGCGCAGCCGCAGCAGGCCGAGGCTGGAGAGGCGCTGCAGGGCCTGATTCACGCGCTGACGTGACAGCCCGCAGAGATAGCCCAGTTCCTCCTGCGTCACACGCAGCAACTGCCCCACACCTGGATACAGCACCGGGTGGAACATGGCGGCCAGGGTGTGCGCCACACGCTCATCCGAGCCGGAAAGCCGGTCGATCTGCAACTGCCCGATGAACTGGCCCAGGCGCTCGTTGAGTTGGTTGACGATGGTGTGGTTGAACGCCAGACTGCGATCGAACAGCCAAAAAAAGGTCTCTGCCGGCAACAGGCCGATGCGACTTTTGCGCAGGGCGATCACGTCGTACTTCCAGACGTCGCGCTTGAGCAGCGTGCCCTCGCCGAACCAGCCCCCCGGCGCCACGCCCGTGTAGGTGATGGTCTTGCCCGAAAGTGAGACCGAAGACACCTTGACCAGGCCGCTGAGGACGCCCACCCAATGCTCGGCGCTTTGACCGAGTTGGCAGACAGGAGCACCGGGCTCGAACACCTGCACGCGCAAATCGTGGTGCACACGCAGGCGTTCGCTGTCCTGCAATTTGGCCATCCAGAGGCAGGATTGGATGAATTCGGTGTAATCCCTAGGCTTCATGGCACTTGATTGTCGTTTTGAAGACAAATATGCGCCAAATTCCGACCTAAACTCCATGACAAAATGTAAACGCTTCAAACAAACCCACCAAAACGACGAGTTGAAAGGTGAAGCATGACGATTGCGGGCTAATACCGACCTGCGATTCGCAGAGCGCAGGGTCAGGAGAAGACATGGACGAGTGGCCAGCAGATCGATCCGAGAACACATCGACCTTTCCGTGGTTGCTGCTGCAGCATGCCAGGCTGCAGCCCAGCGGCGTGGCCTGGCGCGAAAAGAATCTCGGCGTCTGGCAGTGCACCACTTGGGTGCAAGCGCTGGACTGGGTGCGCCATCTGGCCTATGGCTTGGCGGCGCTGGGTCTGCAGCGCGGCGAGCATGTGGCCATCATCGGCGAAAACCGGCCACGCTTGTATGCGGTCATGCTGGCGGCGCAAAGCCTCGGCGCCATTCCATCTGCGCTCTATCAGGACGCTATCGCCACGGAACTGGCCCATCCCCTGGAACTGACGGCCATGCGCTTTGCCGTGGTTGAAAACCAGGAACAGGTGGACAAACTACTGAGCGTGCGCGAGGCGCTTCCGTTGCTGGAGCATATTGTGTTCCACGACCCGCGCGGCCTGCGCCACAACACGGCACCAGGACTGCGCAGCCTGGACGAGGTCGAGGCGCTGGGACGACACCACCAGGCTTTGCGACCCGAATTGTTCGAGCAGGCGGTGGCGCAAGGACAGCCGCATGACGTGGCGGCACTGTTCTTCACGTCCGGCACCACGGGCCTCCCCAAAGGTGTGGTGCATACCCACGCCAGCCTGATCGACCGGGCCCGCGCCGGTGCCGCCGTCGACCGGCTCACCGCCCGCGAGGACGTCCTGGCTTACCTGCCGGCGGCGTGGATCGGACAGAACATCTTTTCCTACGCCCAGCATCTGGTCTGCGGCTACACGGTGAACTGCCCGGAGTCGCCATCCACCGTCGCCATCGATCTTGGCGAGATCGGCCCGACCTATTACTTCGCTCCGCCGCGCGTGTTCGAGGCCCTGCTCACCGACCTGCAGGTGCGCATGGACGACGCCGCAGGCTTCAAACGCTGGCTCTACCGTGCCAGCATCACGCTGGCCGAACGGGCACAGGCTGAATGCGACGCGGGCAGTCGCCCAGCACTGCGCGACCGCCTGCTGCTGCCCCTGGCCAAGGCGCTGATCCTGGCACCGCTGCGCAACAGACTGGGCCTGAGCCGGGTGCGCGTGGCCTACACAGCGGGGGAGGCCATCGGCCCCGAGCTGTTTCGTTTCTACCGCGGCATCGGCATCAACCTCAAGCAGCTTTACGGTTCTACCGAAACCGCGGTGTTCGTCTGCATGCAGCCCGACGGCGGCGCACGCAGTGACAGCGTCGGCCTGCCTGCGCCAGGCGTGGAATTGCGTGTGAGCGAGAGCGGCGAGATCGTGTTGCGCAGCGCGGGGTTGCTGCGCGAGTACTACCGCAATCCCGAGGCCACCGCGGAGGTGCTCGACGCCGACGGCTGGTACCACACGGGCGACGCCGGCTGGATCGAACCCGACGGACAACTGCGCATCATCGATCGCGTCAATGACGTATCGCGGCTGGCAGACGGCACCCTGTTCGCGCCCAAGCTGATCGAGAACAAACTCAAGTTCTACCCGTCGATCAAGGAAGCAGTGGCCTTCGGCGCGGAGCGCGCACATGTGGTGGCGTTGCTGAACATCGATTTCGCGGCCGTTGGCAACTGGGCCGAGAAGCGCGCCCTGCCCTACAGCGGCTACGCCGACCTTGCCGCCAAACCCGAGGTGCTGGCACTGCTGGCGGATTGTGTGGCGCAGGTAAACACCGATCTCGCCGCCGACGCGCGCACGGCGGCCGTGCAGGTGCGCCGCTTCGTCGTGCTGCACAAGGAACTGGATCCGGACGACGAGGAACTCACGCGCACACGCAAGGTGCGCAGGCGCTTCGTCGCCCAAAAGTACGCCGAACTGGTGGATGCGCTCTACGACCCTGCCCGGCAAAGCCAGCGCACCCAAGTGCAAGTGCGCTTCGACGACGGCCGCACCGGCTCGGTCCAGGCCGACTTGCAACTGGTCGGCACCAAGGTTCAACCCGCACTGCACCAGGCGGCCTGAAACGCTGCCCGGGAACCCCGCCGATGAATCACACCATGCGCCTGTCCGATGCCACCGGGCCGTTCCATGCCAAGACGGCCGAGCCGCAGGCCATTGCGGCGGAGCCTTGCGACGACGTGCTGCTCGAACTCCTGGACATCCACTTGGGATTCGGCGGCATCAAGGCGCTGCAAGGCGTGGGATTCGATGTGCGGCGTGGTGAGATCCGCGCCATCATCGGGCCGAACGGCGCGGGCAAGAGTTCCCTCCTCAACGTGGTGGGAGGCGTCTACCAGCCACAGCGGGGAAGCGTGCGCTTCGACGGCCGCAACCCTGCCCGCATGCATCCAGCCCTGGCAGCGCGTTGGGGTATCGCACGCACATTCCAGAACCTGGCGCTGTTTTCGGGCATGAGCGTGCTCGACAACATCATGGCCGGGCGCAGCCTGCACATGCGCTGCGGGCTGCTGGCGCAGGCGTTGCGCCTGGGGCCCGCGCTGCGTGAAGAAATCGCACAGCGAGAGGTGGTCGAACACCTGATCGATTTCCTTGAAATCCAGGCCTGGCGCAAGCAGCCCGCTGGCAGCCTGCCCTATGGTCTGCAAAAGCGGGTGGACCTGGGACGGGCGCTGGCGATGCAGCCCAAGCTGCTGCTGCTCGACGAGCCCATGGCCGGCATGAACCAGGAGGAGAAGGAGGACATGTGCCGCTTCATCCTCGACGTCCGCGAGGAGTTCGGCACCACTCTCGTGCTGATCGAGCACGACATGGGGGTGGTGATGGACCTGTCGGACCGCGTCGTGGTGCTGGACTACGGCCGCCTCATTGCCGATGGCACGCCCGATGCCGTGCGCGCCGACCCTGAGGTCGTGCGCGCCTACCTCGGCAGCGACGCTGCCTGATCCACGCATCGACCGGAGCCCATCAAAATGGGATTTTTGCTGGAAACCCTGATCGCCGGACTGATGGCCGGGGTGCTCTACGCCCTCATCGCCCTCGGCTTCGTGCTCATCTACAAAGCCAGTGGCGTATTCAATTTTGCCCAGGGGGCGATGGTGCTGTTTGCCGCGTTGACCATGGCGCGGCTGCAGGATCACATGCCTTGGCCACTGGCGTTTTTGCTGGCCTTCGGCCTGATGGTGGTCTTGGCCTGGCTGATCGAACGCCTGGTGTTGCGCCACCTGGTCAACCAAAGCGGCGTCGCCCTGCTGATGGCTACACTGGGCATTGCCTACTTTCTCGAAGGCCTGGGGCAGTTGGTGTGGGGCGACGACATCTACCGCATCGACCTGGGCCTGCCCAAACAGCCCACGGTGGTCCTGAGCGGGCTGATCCCGGGCGGTCTCCTGCTGAGCCGCGAAGATCTGATCGCCACGTTGGCAGCCGCCCTGCTGGTGGCCCTGCTGACCCTGTTCTTCCAGAAATCCGATGTCGGCCGCGCCCTGCGGGCGGTGGCCGACGACCATCAGGCGGCGCAATCCATCGGCATTCCGCTATCGCGCATGTGGGTCATTGTCTGGTCCATCGCCGGCTTGGTGGCGCTGGTCACGGGCATGATCTGGGGCTCCAAGCTGGGTGTGCAGTTCTCGCTCTCGCTCATCGCCCTCAAAGGCCTGCCGGTGGTCATTCTCGGCGGGCTCACCTCGGTTCCAGGGGCCATCGTCGGCGGGTTGATCGTCGGCCTCGGTGAAAAACTGGCCGAGGTCTACCTCGGCCCGATGCTGGGTGGCGGCATCGAGAGTTGGTTCGCTTATCTGCTGGCGCTGGGCTTTCTGCTGCTGAGGCCGCAGGGACTGTTCGGCGAACGCATCATCGACCGCGTCTGAGGACGGCAAGCCATGTTCTACCGCGAAAACGGTCAATTCAAGACCAGCTACACCGCCGATGCGCAGATCTTCCCCATCCTGCAAGACCGGCTGTTCGTCATCGCCATGCTGCTCGCGGCGTTCGTGCTGGTGCCGTTATGGGGCTCAGACTACCTGCTGCGCGCCCTGCTCATCCCCTTTCTCATCCTGGCGCTGGCCGCGCTCGGACTGAACGTGCTGGTGGGCTACTGCGGTCAAATCTCGCTGGGCACCGGTGCCTTCATGGCCGTCGGCGCCTACGCGGCCTACAACCTCATGGCGCGTCTCCCCGGCATGCCCCTGTTGCTGGCACTGCTGCTCGCCGGGCTGATCGCCGCCGCCGTGGGCATGCTGTTCGGCCTGCCCAGCCTGCGCATCCGCGGCTTGTACCTGGCGGTGGCGACACTGGCGGCACAGTTCCTGGCCGACTGGGTGTTCTCGCATGTGGCGTGGCTGACCATGGGCTCGGCCTCGGGCTCGGTCACGGCGCCACGCCTTGATGTTTTCGGCCTGGCGATTGAAGGACCGGTGCGCAAATACCTGCTGTGTCTGACCCTGCTGTGCATCGTCGCGCTGGCCGTGAAAAATCTGGTGCGTGCGCGCAAGGGGCGCGAGTGGATGGCCACGCGTGACATGGACGTCGCAGCCAGCGTCATCGGCATCTCGCCGGTGCGCGCGAAGCTCTCGGCCTTTGGCGTCAGCAGCTTCGTCGCCGGCATTGCGGGCGCGCTGTGGGCCTTTGTCCACCTGGGTTCATGGGAGCCGGCGGCGTTCAACATCGACATGTCCTTCAAGCTGCTGTTCATGATCATCATCGGAGGCTTGGGCTCGGTCATGGGCAGTTTTTTCGGCGCCGCCTTCATCGTGCTGCTGCCCATCGCCCTGAACCGACTGCCGGCCATGGTCGGGCTGCAACTCTCGACCAGCCTGGTGTCGCACCTCGAACTGATGGTGTTCGGCGCGCTGATCGTGTTCTTTCTGATCGTCGAGCCACATGGCCTGGCACGGCTCTGGATCACGGCCAAAAACAAACTACGCGTCTGGCCGTTCCCGCATTGAGCACGGGTCGAGGTGGCCCTTGCCCAACCCCGCCTGACACCGGTTCATTTTTCACCCACACCACCAAGGAGACACCATGACATTTCATCCTTCCCTGCGTGCTGCCGCGCTGGCCCTGGCTCTGACGGGCGCGTTGCCCACACCCTCGGTACAGGCGGCGACAGCCGAGCAGTTTTTTCCGGTGCTGGTCTACCGCACCGGCCCCTACGGCCCCAACGGCGTGCCCTGGGCCAACGGCTATGTGGACTATCTGAAGATGCTCAACGCCCGCGACGGCGGGATCAACGGCGTGAAGATCACGTTCGAGGAGTGCGAAACCGGCTATGCCACCGATCGGGGCGTGGAATGTTACGAGCGCCTCAAGGGCAAGGGTCCGACGGGCGCTTCTGTGTTTCAGCCGCTGTCCACCGGCGTGACATTCGCCCTGACGGAAAAGGCGCCGAAAGACAAGATCCCGCTGATCACCGCTGGTTACGGCCGCTCCGAGTCGCAGGATGGCGCGGTGTTCAAGTGGAACTACCCGCTGCTGGGCAGTTACTGGACGGCGGCCGACATCATCATGCAGGACATCATCAAGCGCGAAGGCGGCGCGGCGAAGCTCAGAGGGAAGAAAATCGCCCTCGTCTATCACGACTCGCCCTATGGCAAAGAGCCCATCGCGATGCTCGAAGAGCGTGCCAAGATGCACGGTTTCACGCTGGACAAGTTGCCGGTGACCGCCCCCGGCGTGGAGCAGAAAGCCACCTGGCTGCAGGTGCGCCGCGACCGCCCGGACTATGTGCTGCTGTGGGGCTGGGGAGTGATGAACTCGACGGCCTTGAAGGAAGCCATTGCCACCGCCTACCCGCTGGACCATATGTACGGCGTGTGGTGGTCGGGAGCCGAGCCTGATGTGAAAGACGTCGGCGCCGATGCCAAGGGCTACCGCGCGCTGGCGATGCAATACGGCTCCGGCATCGGCCGGGTGCAACAAGACATCCTCAAGCAGGTGTATGACAAAAACCAGGGCACGGGTCCGCGCGACACGGTGGGCCAGGTGCTCTACAACCGCGGCGTGTACTCTGCCATTCTCGCGGTCGAGGGCGTGCGCCGCGCGCAGGAGCAGTACGGCAAGAAGCCCATGAGCGGTGAGCAGGTGCGCTGGGGCCTGGAAAACCTCGACCTGAACGAAGCCGCGCTCAAGCGCCTGGGCGTGGACGGCCAGTTGCGCACCCTGCGCACCACCTGCGAGAACCACCTGGGTTCGAGCTGGGCACGTGTGCAGACCTGGGATGGCGCCAAGTGGGTGATGTCGCCCGAGTGGTATGACGCCGACATGCAGATCATCAAACCGATGGTGCAGCAGGCGGCGGCCAGGTACGCGAAGGAGCGCGACATCACGCCGCGCGACTGCGCCAGGGAAGCTTCGGGCGCCTGAACACACCAACCCTGCCAGGCCTGAACAGGCCACTTGTCGACACGACTGAAGCGGCTGCCGAGACAGGCCCCGGCAGCCGCTTCAGTCGTGTCTCAACATCGGCTCCTGCCGGCCTCCACTTTTTCCAGTCTGCCATGACACCGACTCTCACCGGCACACCACAGCCCCTGGCCGCGCAGGCCGCCTTGTTGCAGGTCAACGGGATCGAAGTCATCTACAACCACGTCATCCTGGTGCTCAAAGGCGTGTCACTGAGCGTGCCCGCCGGGCGCATCGTCGCCCTGCTGGGCGGCAACGGTGCAGGAAAAACCACCACCTTGCGCGCCATCTCCTGCCTGCTGCGCGCCGAACGTGGGCAGGTCACCCAAGGCAGCATCCATTTCGACGGCCAGCGCATCGACCAGGACGATGCCGCAGCGCTGGTCCGGCGTGGCGTGGTGCAAGTGATGGAAGGCCGGCATTGCTTCGCCCATCTGAGCGTCGAGGACAACCTCCTGGCCGGCGCCTACACCCGGCGCGACGGCCGGGTCGCCATTCAAAACTCGCTGGAGAAGGTCTATACCTTTTTCCCGCGACTCAAAACCCGCCGACGCACGCAAGCGGCTTACACCTCCGGTGGGGAACAGCAGATGTGCGCGATCGGTCGCGCGCTCATGGCCAGCCCGAAGCTGATTCTGCTGGATGAGCCGTCGATGGGACTGGCGCCACAAGTCGTGGATGAGGTTTTCGGCATCGTGCGCGAACTCAACCGGCACGAAGGCACGACCTTCGTGCTGGCTGAGCAGAACACGCGGATGGCCTTGCGCTACGCCGACCACGGCTACATCCTGGAGAACGGTCGCGTCGTGCTTGACGGCACGGCCTCGGCCCTGGCCGAGAACGGCGACGTTCGCGAGTTCTACCTCGGCCTTTCCGACAAGGACAAGAAATCCTTCCGCGACGTGCGCAGCTACCGCCGACGCAAACGCTGGTTGAGTTAGGCGGCGCACGCCACATGGGTCGTGACTTTGCATCCGCCCCAACACCGATTGCGCGCCAATGCTTCGCCACACGCCCGCACTCAACCCCGTTCAACCGCATCAATTCCCCATGCAGATGGACCATCCCGACGCCAGTTTCAACACCATGCAAGCAGCGCCTTACGACACACTGGAAACACGCAGTCCACAGGCGCGAGCCGCAGACTTCTGGTCCACGCTGCCGCGCATCGTGGCGCACGCCAAAATGCACGCCCCCGCCTGGGGCAAACGACTGCACCACATCGATCCCGACAACTTGAACAGCCCCGAAGCGCTGGCGCAACTTCCGGTGTTGCGCAAAGCTCAGTTGCTGCAATCGCAACGCGACCGTCTCGCGCAGGGCGGCGATGTGTTCGGCGGGCATGCCACGGTTGGCTGGGGCATGGAACGAACGACGGGGGCTGCGGCGGCTTTACGGGTGTTCTGTTCGCCAGGGCCATTGTTCGAACCCCAGGGCGCGGCACCTGATTACTGGCGCATGGCGCGCGCGCTGCACGCTGCAGGCCTACGCCGGGGCGACCTGCTGCACAACAGTTTTTCTTACCACTTCACCCCCGCCGCGGCAATGCTCGAAGCAGGCGCCCTGGCGCTGGGATGCACGGTGTTCCCGGCGGGCATCGGCCAGACCGAGCAGCAGGTGCTGGCGCTGCATGCGATGCGAACGGACGCTTATTGCGGCACGCCATCCTTCCTCGGCATCCTGATCGACAAGGCGGCGGCCATGGACGTGGCGTTACCTCAATTGCGTCGCGCGTTGGTCTCGGGAGAAGCCGTCGCCCCCAACCTGCGGGCGCGCTTCGCCCAAGCCGGGATTGACGTCAGGCAGTGCTATGCGACAGCAGACGTCGGACTAATCGCCTACGAAACGGGCGCGCAAGACGGTCTGGTGCTCGACGAACATGTCTGGGTCGACATCCTGGATGCTGACGACCGCGCGGTGGCCGATGGCGAGGTTGGAGAAGTGGTCGTGACCGTACTCAATCCCGCTTACCCGCTGCTGCGTTTCGGCACGGGAGACTTGTCCGCCATCGTGCCGGCGTCTCGCACGCAAGCCGATCCCTGTGGCCGGACCCAATTGCGCTTGCGCGGTTGGCTCGGTCGCGCCGATCAGGCCACCAAGGTGCGCGGCCTTTTTGTCCATCCGCATCAGGTCCAAGATATTGTGAAACGGCATGCGCAGATTCTGCGTGCGCGCTTGCAAGTTTCGCAGCACGCAGGTGAAGATCAAATGACCTTGCAATGCGAATGTGAACAACCCAGTCATGCGCTCGAACAGGCGATTCAAAGCAGCGCGCGCGAATGCACCAAACTGCGTGCACAAGTGCAATGGCTCAAACCAGCAACGCTGCCTGATGACGGCAAACTCATCATCGATCAGCGCCCATCGATATCCGGCTGAGCAGCGTCGCACGTCTATGCGATGCGTCGTATGAAACCTCGAGCGCAGCCTCACTCGAATGGAATTGGCAATACAGATTGAATATTGCCGTGGATCAGTATCGGCGCAGGCGTGTCCACTGAAATCGTGACACCAAATGCATGCATCGCAACAACCGCCGCATTGCACGGCAGGCTCAACTCGACTGAGCACCCCGATCAACACACTCTGGGGGCACATGCCGCGCCGTTGCCCTGAGCAACGGCGCGGCGACTAGCGTAGCGATACCGACGCAAGCCTGACCATCAACGGCTGGAGTTTGTCGCCACGGCATGACCTCCGATCTCAAGCAATCAGGAAATCATCCTTGCGCTTGCCCATACCCACTTCCGCTTGCAACCATTTCGGCATCTTGCCGCGTCCGGTCCAGGTGTCGCCAGTCTTGGGGTTGCGGTATTTCGCTGCGACCGTCGTGCCCTTGCTGCGCGAACCACGCCCTGTGGCCCCCAGATCCGACAGGCTGATACCGTATTCCTGCATTTTACTGCGAATATCTGCAACAACATGGGAGATTTCCGACTTGCGCTGCGATTCAGCCTGCTGCTTGAGGGTTTCAATCTGGGAGAGCAAATCTTTATAAGACGACATCAGAACCTCCTTCGGTGTGGACAAAACGAACAAAAACTTTCATACGCGATGTTCACATAATAATCGATATTTCTAAAAATGAAAAAAGCCGCCCGCAGGCGACTCGATATGGGCAAGACTACGCTGCTTATTCGACTGCGCGGGTAATGTCCTCGATGGTCTTTTTAGCGTCACCGAAGACCATCATGGTTTTATCGAGGTAGAACAGGTCATTATCCAGGCCGGCATAGCCGGTGGCCATGGAGCGCTTG
>JAGWMO010000030.1:0-42119 GCA_028871675.1 Betaproteobacteria bacterium | reverse complement strand
AACCCTGCGGGACGGGGGACTGGGCAGCGCATTGCGGCGTTGCAAGCCGCTTGCGGTGCATAGCACCGCGGCGCGGCTTGCGCCTTGCACTGCATCTGCCCAGTCCCCCGTCGCAGGTGAAGAAATAGCGTGAACAGGCCCTAGCACCGCGTCTTGCAGCTCCATCGCGGCGCCGGCGAATTCCGACAGCACTAGCACGCCGCTTTCGTTCACATGCGCGGCGATGAACTCCTTGGCCACCAGGTTCAGCCCGTCGCGCAGCGGCGTGATCCAGGCGATGTCGGCAGCGCGGTAATAGCACAGCGCCTCGGCGAATGGCAGGGATGTGGTGGACAGCAGGATAGGCAGCCAGCTCAGCGTGCCGAAGTGGCCGTTGATGCGTCCTGCCAGTTGTTCGATGGCCTGTTGCGCGCGCCTGTAGACGCGCATGCCGTCGGCGGCTGCCACGGCCGTGATCAGCAGCTTGACCTGGCCGTGCAGCGCCGGGCGTCGTCGCAGCAGGCGCTCGAAGGCCAGCAGCAATTCGCGCGTCCCCTTGGCATAGTCGACGCGGCCGATGGAGACGATGATGGTGTGTTCGGGAATTTCGCGCCGGATATGGGCCACGCGGGCTGAATTTTCCGGCTTTTGCACCGTCTCGCGGATCAGTTGCGCATGGGTGCCGATGGGGAAGGCATCGATGCGCACGCGGCGCCCGCCTACCGTCAGCGACACCGGAGTCACCGGTTCCGACAACGCGGTTCCCGTGGCCTGCAATTCAGGATCGACGCGGCGCTCCACCAACGCATCCACCTTGCGCAGTGCCTGCACCAGCGCGGCAAAGTTGCGCGCGTAGCGCGGCACATGGAAGCCGACCAGATCGCAACTCAGCAGGCTGTCGAGAATCTCGTCACGCCACGGCAGGATGTTGAACACATCGGGCGCGGGGAACGGCGTGTGATGGAAAAACGCGATGTGCAGGTCTGGCCGCATGCGTCGCACGAAACCCGGGACCAGCCACAGGTTGTAGTCGTGCACCCAGGCCACGGCGCCGGGCGCCGCCTCGGCGCAAGCGGCTTCGGCAAACAGGCGGTTGACTTCGCGAAAGACGCTCCAGTCGCAGTTCTCGGTGGAGTAGTGCGCCGGAAAGCTGTTGAGAATGGGCCACAGCGCCTCTTTCGAGGTCACGTGATAGAACTGGTTGATCTGCTCCGCGCTCAAGGGCAGGCGGACCACGTCGTAACTGCCGTAGCTGTCGTTCACGGCGATGCGGCGTTCGAACTGCAACGGCTTGCCGGCCGGGGCCTTTTTCCAGGCCACCCAACTGGCACGATCGACGCGGCCGATGAACCCCTTGAGTGCGGGGACGATGCCGTTGGGACTGCTGTTCTCGCGCAGCACGGCCTTGCCGTTCTCGATCTGTTCCTCATAAGGTTGTCTGTGATAGACGATGACCAGCGATGAAGCCATGCGTGTTCCCCGGTGGATGAAAGCGCCTCAGGGCGTCGAGTACGCCGGCCGCGCCCGGATGCGGGCTGCGATAGACGTTGCGGTGGTGGGCGATGGCGGCGTCGAGCGCCGCCTCGCGGTTGCCGACGGCGACGCCGGCCAGGCCCGTCTCGAACATCGACAGGTCGTTGAGGGTGTCGCCAGCCACGAGCGTGCGCTGCGTCGGCAGGCCCAACGCCGTCAGCGTGCGCAGCAGGGTCGGGCCTTTTTGCACACCGCGCGGCAGCACGTCGAAATACTGGTTGTCCGACAGCAGGGTGTCGAAACCCAGGCCGTGCATGGCATGTCGCGGGGCGTGCGTCTGCGCCGGATCGTCGAACAGATAGGAGCGGCGCCGGCCACTGCGCACGGCTTGCGGGCGCAAGTGCGGATGCTCCCGCATCTGCCGTTCGATGCGCGCCGCCGCGTCTTGCGGCCAGGCAGCGTCGAGCCAGCGTTCCAGCGGCGGCAGCGGGACATACTGCGGACCGCTCCTCACCGTGGTGCCGACATCGCCGATGAGGTGGTCCGGTTGGACGGGCAGCTCCGTCGCCAGTTGCTGCATGAAGTCCTGGCCACGACCGCTGACGAAGATCAGCACCAGTTCGCTGCGATGTGACGTGATCCACTGCAGCAGCGCCTCGCGTTGTGCTGGGCTGCCCCCGAGAAAGGTGCCGTCGAGGTCGGTCGCCAGGATGGTGAGAGGCATGGCGCGGGCTCTCACTGCAACAGCCGCTGCGACGAGATCGCAGTCGCCAGGCGTGCTGCCTTGGCCAGTCGACCGTCCTGCTGCGCAGGTGCCATCGCCGATGGCACGGGTTCGGGCAGTGCTTGCGCCGGGCTGTCGCGCAGCAATCGCGCCAACGCCTGCGGCACGCTGACGTGCTGGAGCAGGACATCGCGCACGCAGGCGGCGACATGCAAATGCAGGCCATGGCGGCGCTCCAGCGCTTGCACCGACAGCGCGGCGATGGCCCCCTCAGCCAACCCGCCGCCGGAGGCGGCAGTTGCGACGGATGCATCGAGACCATCGCCACGGCCCAGTCGCAGCCCGAGCCGGGTGTTGCGTGAGCGGGTGGAGGCCACGGTCAGAAACAAGTCGCCCACGCCGCAACTTCTCAACAGGGTCTGACTGCGTCCGCCCAGTGCCCGTGTGAGCCTGCGCATATCGTCCAGCCCCAGGGTGACGATGGCAGCGCGTGCGTTCTCGCCCAGGTCCTGTGCCATGGCCATGCCGCTGGCAATGGCGACGATGTTCTTCATCGCCCCGCCGACTTGCGCCGCAACCGCGTCCTCGGTCAGCTCCAGCATGATGGCGGCTCGCGCCAGCTGCTGCCGCAGGCCGAGCGCGAAGGCGTGGGCGCGCTGCGCTTGCACATGACTCGGCAGCAGCGCGGGCAGCGCCAAGGTGAGCCGGGTGGGCAGACCACGCGCCACTTCGTCGGCAAAGCTCGGGCCGCTGAGCACCCCCAGCAACGCGTGATCGTCACAGCAGTCGCGCAAGACTTCGGTGGGCAGCGCACCGCATTGGCGCTCGAAGCCCTTGCAGGCGGCCAGCACCACGGCGTCGGGCGCGAGCAGGGGCGCGGCGCGCTGCGCGGTTTCGCGCAGCGCCGCCGAAGGCAGTGCCAGCACCACCAGCCGCGCGCCGGCAAGGGCTTCAGCGAGCTCCGTGGCTGCGCGCAGGCCCGGTGGCAGCGTGATGCCGGGCAAATGCCTGGGGTTGCTGCGGTGGGTCCGCAGCGTGGACCAAGTCCGGCCGCCTGGCCCAGAGCGTGACCTGGCTGCCGCTGCGTTGCAGCGCAGCAGCCAGGGCCGTTCCCCAGGCCCCGGCGCCGAGCACGGCGATGGGTTGTGATGGGCCCGAGCGGGCCTCGTTCATGCCTTGCGGCATGGGGGGAGTGGCGCAAACTGCGTCCATCGCGGCTCCAGAGTCGTGGATGGCCGGCTGGCGCATCCGAGGAAAGGATGGCCGATGCAGCACCGGCCATGGCGACTTGGCGATCCCCCGCACGCGCTGGCGGCGGGATCAAGGCAGGAATCGGCCGCTCATGGAGCCATGCATGAGGAGCCGATTCGCAGGGTGGTGAAACGCCCGTCGATCGCACCAGGCGAGGCCCGGCTGCCGCCCGAGGGCGGCGCGGATCAGGACATGAACGTGCGCAACGAGTGCGCACACGGATGGTCTCTAGAGACTCATTCTGAGAAACTCTGATTATTAGAATTCTAAAGCAATTTTCATGATGGATAAACAGATAAAACTCTAAATTAGAGCCTTTACACTGGGAGTGTGATGGAATTTGAGGGGATTGCGTGAGCATCTGCCCGTCGCGCGGCCTGAGGGGCGTTGAGACTGCTGCGTCGCAACAAGAGGTGGTGGAGGCACACAGTCTTCAGACCCATCCCGGCTCATGCATGCGCGGCAGCTCATGGGCTGGCATCGCGGCGGGGCCGGTTCGGTTTTGGGATTGGCTTGACGGCTCAGGCGTTGCGCAAGGCTTCGTTCAGCAGCGCCTCGAACTCGCCGTCCTCACCTGCGAGCGGCGCCCAGGCGAGGAACTGTGGCGTCGTCAACGACTACTCGCGAGGGGTGTGCCCATAGCGCAAGCGCAGCAGCAGCACACAGGAGGCGAGACTCAAGGTGATGGCATTGGCGGCGATGAGCGGCCAGGAACCCTCGGCGATGCCGTAGATCAGCCACAGAAACACCCCGGTCGTGAACGCGGCATACATGCCGACGGAAATGCCGGAAACGTCGCGCGTGCGCAGGGTCAGCCAAACCTGCGGAATGAAGGAGGCCGTGGTCAAGGCTGCGGCAGTGAAGCCCAACCAGTCGGATAGGTGCATGATGCGGCTGACGGACCCGGACTCAGGCGTTGTACAGCGCGTCGTCCAGCAAGGCTTCAATCGTACCCCAGCCGCCGGCCGCGCGTGGGTCATTGATCAGCGCCACCACGGTGGAGCGGCGGCCCGTGGCCGGCGATTGCACATAGCCCGCCAGACTCAACACATTGCGCAGGCTGCCGGTCTTGGCGTGGATCAGGCCAGCTTCCGGGCGGCCGTCGAAGCGACGTTTGAGCGTGCCGTCCTCACCCGTGAGTGGCAGCGAGGCGATGAACTCCGGCATCACCGCAGACGCCCAGGCGGCGCGCAGCAGGCGGTTGATGTCGTTGGCCGAGATGCGGGCGATGCGCGACAGCCCGCAGCCGTTGTCCAGCACCAGACCGGGCATGGCGAGCTGATGCGCATCCAGCCACTGGTTGGCGGCTTGAGCGGCCTTGGCGAAGTCGGCCGGCGGCCCATAGGTTTGCAGCGCCAGCGTGAGGAACACCTGCTGTGCCATGACGTTGTTGCTGTACTTGTTGATGTCACGCACGATCACCGCCAGCGGCTCGGATTCCCAGGCCGTGAGCAGGTTGGCAGTCGGCGGCAACCGACCCGACACCACCTGCCCGTTCCAGACGATGCCCACCTGCATGAACAAGGCGGCCAGGATGCCCTGGGCGAATGCGTCGGCCGATAGGGGCGCGGCGATGTTCCAGGTCTGCTCCCCGCACTGCGGCGAATACTGCCCGGTGAAGGCAGGGGCAAGCGGTTGATCGAAGTTGGCATGCAGGCGGTCTTTCCACGCGCCGCAGGCCGCGCCATCGAGGTGCGGGCGCTGCGTCACATGAAAGCCCGCCAGCGGCGGCTCCACCGCAATGCCCACCTGGCCGCGCTGTGGCTCGGGCTGGAAGCTCAGGCGCATGGCGCCGAAGTTCAGCAGGAAGGCGTTGGGGCCGACGTTGTAGGGCGCCAGGATGTCGCCGTCGAAGGCGGCGCGGTCGTGCGGCGGCAGGTCGAACGCGCTGCGATCGATCAGCACGTTGCCGTCGATGCGGCGCAGGCCCAAGTCGCGCAGGCGCTGAGCCAGGCTCCACAGGTTGTCGGCCATCAGGTGCGGATCGCCGCTGCCGACAAAGGCCAGATCGCCCGAGAGCACGCCACCTTGCAGTGGCCCCACCGTGTACACCAGCGTCTTCCAGCGGTAGGCGGGCCCCAGCAGGTTGAGCGCGACATAGGTGGGCACCAGCTTCATCAGCGAAGCCGGGTTCATCGGCTGCTGCGTGTTGAAGGCGAGTGCGGGCTCGGCATGCCCCAATGGCTGCACCATGAAGCTGCAGGACGAGGCAGGAATGCGGGCCTGGGCCAGGGCCTGCGCAACCGCAGCAGGCAACTGTTCCCGCGTGTGCGCCCGAGCCCGGGCCGGGGGTGCGAACCCCGCAGGAATGGCGGCCATGGCCAGGCTGGAGCACAGAAGTCGACGGGTTCGATTCATCGGCAGTTACAGGTTGGGAGGTGGGTCGTGGGAACGCGACAACACCATGCAGCACAGCGGGCGGTCAGGGGCGGAGTGGCGATCAGCCCGGGCGTGGCGACGACAGTGCGGACATCGGGTTGTCGTGAGTTCGGGACAAAAATGCGTCAAAAAATCAGCGGGTTATCGCGACGATGGGCATCGTGTCGTCTCAGCAGGACGTTCTCGGCGCCGAATCCCCGGTTTCAGCTTCGACATCCGGATTTTCAATCCATGACTGGGAATTAACGTCTTGATTTCGAACAGGAAATGGACACTGGCACATCGCTTGCTCAATGATTCTGCGCGTTGGTTCCATTTTGCGCACCATTGTTCACTCATCAAGGAGTTTCTCATGCGAACAGCCAAACCTATCCGAAGCCCATGGATTCGAGCACTTGCCACCGCGGCACTTCTGACATCTTTCGGGTTCGCGTCCGCCAGTGCCCAGACCGCCGGCGCCTCGCAAGGCCAGACCGGAGCGCCGTCAAAAGCCAAGTGTGAGCAGGAAGCTGCGGCTCAGGGGCTCTCCGGTGCGCAGGCCAAGAACTTCATCGACCAGTGCATGCACAAGGGCTGACCGTTGTCACACTGAACGCGCGGCTTGTGCTGACAAGCCGCGCGTTTTTGCTTTCGGGTACGCAGACGGCCGATGCTCAGGCCGGCTTCGCCTCGAACGCAAGCAGCGAGGCGCAACCTAGCCCCGAGCCCTGCGGTCACGACCGACAACCGCTTCAACGCCGACGCGACATCGACGCGACGTCATCACCTTGGCGCGCATCGGCATGCCTTGGGGTGCATGCTTTCCGGCGGCTGATGATGAACAGGTTCTGCCGGACGGCTAAACTTGGTTGCAGGTGGGGGCTGGGTGCGTGGCAGCACGCGGACGGGCGCCATGCCTGCACCGCTTTCACGCTACCGTCATCCATATTCCTGCCCGATTCATCCTCCGCATGTCATCAGCCCTGCATGTGCTTGCCTTCGACTCCAGCACGGAGTGGCTGTCGGTCGCGCTCCAACTGGACGATGGGGCCATCCTTGCCGACAGCGAGCCCGGCGGCGCGCGCGCCTCGCAGCGCCTGTTGCCGCTGGTGCAGGAATTGCTCGCCGAAGCCGGCCTGCGGCTCGGCGAGATCGGGCTGATCGGTTTCGGCGCCGGTCCCGGGGCTTTCACCGGGCTGCGTGCCGCCTGTGCTGCCGCGCAAGGCCTGGCGTTCGGGCTGGACATTCCGGTCGTGCCGGTTCATACACTGCTCGCCGTGGCGGCCTCGGCAGAACACGCGGCCATGCCGGCCTCCACCTTGTTGGTGGCCAACGATGCCCGCATGGGCGAACTGTATTGGGCGTTGGCGCAGCAGGGTGCAGACGGCAACTTGCGCCTGCGCGCCCCGGCGCAGGTTGCGCCGCCGCAAGCCGCAGCGATGGCTTGGGTGCAAGCCTTGGGCGAGGTGCCACCCGAGGATGTGCAACTGCTCGGTCATGCCTGGGCCGAGCATCGTGCGGCACTGACTGCAGCGTTGCCCGTGGCCTGGCGCAAGCCGCTTGATGAGGCACTGACCGTCACGCCCAAAGCCGCCGCGATCGCCCGGCTGGCGCGTGCCGCGCATGCGCGCGGAGAGAGCGTCGCTGCCGCACAGGCCTTGCCCATTTACGTGCGCGACAAGGTGGCGCTGACCACGGAAGAGCGCGAGCGTGCCCGCCATGTCGAGGTGGTGCATCCATGAGCGCCCAGTTCAACGCGCCACTGCCCGCGGCCGAGCTGCGCGGCATGACCGAAGCCGACTTGAATGCGGTCATGTCCATCGAACTGCGCGCCTACGAGTTTCCCTGGAGCCGCGGCAATTTTGCCGACTCGCTCAACCCGCGCTATGAGGTGCAAGTGCTGGCGCGGCCGGATGGCATCGTGCTGGGTTATTTCGTCGCCATGTCGGGGGTGGAGGAAATGCACCTGCTCAACCTCACCGTAGACCCTGCGCTGCACGGCCTGGGGCTGGGCCGGCATCTGCTCGACGCCGTGCTGGTCGCGGCGGCCACGCAAGGCGCGCAGTTGCTGTGGCTGGAGGTGCGTCCCAGCAACCACCGCGCCATTCGGCTGTACGAGCGCTACGGCTTTCACACCGTGGCCAAGCGCCGCAACTACTACCCTGCGCTCGACGTCTATGGCCAACCGTGCAAGGAAGATGCATGGGTGATGTCGGCCCAGGTCGACATGTTGCGCCGACGCCGTGGACTGGCCTGAGGGAGCGCGTCTTGCCGCATCCCTGGCTTGAGGCCGATCGCCGCGCCATGCTGCAGGCGCTGGGCCTGCCTGCAGCCTACGTGCGCCGCAGCGTCCTGAGCACGGCAGAACTCGCGGCGCTGCAGCCGCGCATGCCGGGAGAGCGGGCTGGCGACGGGGCCACGCTGCCGGCCGAGACCGGCGTCGCACAGGGGCTCGAACAGCCTGGACCCTCGCGCCGGCAGCCGAGCGGCGGACAGCGCCTGGCGTCCAGACCAGCGCATGGCTTGCACCACGGCGGGGAGACCGCTGCGCCGCCCTCGGCCGCGTTCCGCGCCGCAGGCTCGGAGGCCGCCGTGCCAGCCTTGGCGGTGCGGCCGCTGGCTGCGCCAGCCCGCCTGCAGCACATCGCCACGCTGGATGCGGCTGGCCTCGCCGCCTTCACCCGCGATTGCCGCGCCTGCAAGCTCGGCGGCCTGCGCCACCAAGCCGTGTTCGGCGTCGGCCATGCCCAGGGGCAGGTGATGGTGGTGGGCGAGGCGCCCGGTGCCGAGGAAGACCGCCAGGGCGAGCCCTTTGTCGGCGCTGCCGGCAAGCTGCTCGACAACATGCTGCGTGCCGTGGGCCTGGCGCGCAGCGGTGACGACCCGGCGCGCACCGTGTACATCGCCAATGTCATCAAGTGCCGTCCACCGGGGAACCGCAATCCCGAGGTGGACGAAATCACGCAATGCGAACCCATTCTGGAACGCCAGATTGCCCTCGTACGCCCACGCCTGCTGCTGGCGCTGGGGCGTTTTGCCGCGCAGCAACTCACCGGCAGCACCGAGCCCATCGGCCGCTTGCGCCAGCGCGTGTTTCAGTACCGGGGCATTCCCGTGGTGGTGAGCTATCACCCTGCGTATTTGCTGCGCACACCGCAGGACAAGGCCAGGGCCTGGGCCGACCTGTGTTTCGCCCAGGACCAGCTTGCGGTCGCGCTGCAAGCCGGCAATCGGTCGGCTTCCTAGAATGCCCGCATGACATTCATCGACCAATGGCTAGCCGCCAGCAAGCGCAACGCAAGCAGCCTGTGCGTGGGCCTCGACCCGGAGCCGGAGCGTC
The DNA here is from genome assembly GCA_028871675.1 of Betaproteobacteria bacterium. Lineage (GTDB taxonomy): Bacteria > Pseudomonadota > Gammaproteobacteria > Burkholderiales > Burkholderiaceae_C > Thiomonas_A. Next base: position 32,994 of record JAGWMO010000030.1, on the reverse strand, counting down.
TGCCCGCGCCGTGGACACACGACACCACGCGGCTGTTCGACTTCTGCGCCGCCATCGTCGACGCCACGGCCGATCTGGTCTGCGCCTACAAGCCGCAGATCGCCCATTTCGCCGCCGTCGGGGCCGAGGCACAGCTCGAAAAACTCATCGTCCACATCCACCGCAGCGCTCCCGGCGTGCCGGTGATCCTGGACGCCAAGCGCGGCGACATCGGCTCCACCGCGCGGCATTACGCCCGCGAAGCGTTCGAGCGTTTCGGCGCCGACGCGCTCACGGTTTCGCCCTTGATGGGCGCAGACTCGCTCGGCCCCTACATCGATCACTACCCGGAGCGCGGCCTGTTCGTGCTCTGCCGCACATCCAACCCCGGCGGCGAAGACCTGCAAGCGCTGCAAATCGCCGCCGATGCCTCGGGACAGTCCGAACAACTGTTCGAGCGCGTTGCACGCCTGGCCACAGGGCCGTGGAACCGCAGCGGCCAGATCGGACTGGTGACGGGCGCAACTCGGCCCGGCGACATCGCCCGCATCCGCGCCATCGCGCCCGACGCGCCGCTGCTCATACCCGGCATCGGCGCCCAGGGCGGCGATGTGCTCGCCACCGTGCACGCCGCACGCCACCGCTATCTCATCAACGCCTCGCGCAGCGTGCTCTATGCCGGCAACGGCGCCGACTTCGCCAAGGCGGCGCGTGCCGAGGTTCTGCAGTTGCGCGCCGCCATCGCCGCCGTTCCCGGCTGAGCGCCCCGACCTTGTTCCACGCCATGTCATCCAGCACCATGTCTTCGCCCCTCACCCATTTCGACGCCGCCGGCCAGGCGCATATGGTGGACGTCAGCGCCAAGGCCGAGACCGCGCGCATGGCCGTGGCCCGCGGCAGCATTCGCATGCTGCCCGCCACGCTGGCACTGATTCAGTCCGGCAACGCGAAAAAGGGCGACGTGCTGGGCGTGGCGCGCATCGCCGCCATCCTGGCGTCCAAGCGCACGGCCGACCTCATCCCCCTGTGCCATCCCATCGCGCTCACACGGGTGACAGTCGAGTTCGAGATGGACCTTGCCAGCAGTGCCGTGCATTGCCATGCCCGTGCCGAAACCTGCGGCCGCACCGGCGTCGAGATGGAAGCCCTCACCGCCGTGCAGATCGGCCTGCTCACCATCTACGACATGTGCAAGGCCGCCGATCGCGGCATGGTGATGACCGACGTGCGCCTGCTGGAAAAGCAGGGCGGCAAAAGCGGACATTGGCAGGCAGATGCGGTCCAGGGCTAAAGTCGACGACGCAGTGAGGGGCGCTCAGCGCCGCAGTCACCGCCCCGACACACCCCGCCCAGGCTGCCCATAGGCCCCGCGAGGGCAAGCGCGGCTTTCTACAATCAGTTTCATGAATACCTTGACCGAACCCACCCTCTTGCGCCTCGACGAAGCACGCCGCCTGCTGCTGACTCCCTACGGCATCGACGAATTCAGCCTGCAGCGCGCCTTGGCGCGTGCGTTCGAGCACAAGCTCGACTACGCCGACATTTATCTGCAGTACACGCGCTCGGAGGGCTGGAGCCTGGAAGAAGGCTTGGTCAAGAGCGGCAGCTTCGGCATCGAACAGGGCTTCGGCATTCGTGCCGTGGAGGGCGACAAGACCGCTTTCGCCTATTCCGACGACATTTCAGAAGCACGATTGTTGGAGGCTGCGGCAACTGTGCGCGCCATCGCCCGCCAAGGCCGTGGCCGCGTCAAGCTCGGCAGCGTGGCGCGTCCGGCAACCGGAGGGCGGTCGTTGTACGGCGCCATCGACCCGCTGTCTGCGCTCGATTCCGCCGCCAAGGTGGACCTGCTTCAGCGCGCCGACGCCATGGCTCGCGCCAAGGACCCGCGCGTGGCGCAGGTCATGGCCAGCCTGTCCGGTGAGTACGACGTGGTCATGGTGCTGCGCTCGGACGGCATGCTGGCCGCCGACGTGCGCCCGCTGGTGCGTTTCAACCTCTCGGTCATCGCCGAGCAGCATGGTCGGCGCGAAACCGGCTCGGCTGGGGGTGGCGGACGTTTCCCGCTCAGTGAATTCACCGAGGCCAAGGTCCAGGAACATGTCGACGAAGCCGTGCGCCAGGCGCTGCTCAACCTCGAATCGCGCCCGGCCCCAGCCGGCGAGATGACCGTCGTGCTGGGCAGCGGCTGGCCCGGCATCTTGCTGCACGAGGCCATCGGCCACGGGCTGGAAGGTGATTTCAACCGCAAGGGGTCCAGCGCCTTCGCCGGCCAACTCGGCAAGCAAGTTGCGGCCAAGGGCGTGACGGTTCTGGACGACGGCACTCTCGACAACCGCCGCGGCTCGCTGAACATGGACGATGAAGGCCACCCGACCCAGCGCACCGTCCTGATCGAGGACGGTGTGTTGGTGAACTACATGCAAGACAGCCTCAACGCCCGCTTGATGAAGCGCCAGCCCACCGGCAATGCGCGGCGCGAGAGCTATGCCCATGTGCCCATGCCGCGCATGACCAACACCTACATGCTGGCCGGCGACAAGTCACCCGAGGAGATCGTGGCCAGCCTCGACCGTGGCCTCTACGCGGTGAACTTCGGCGGTGGTCAGGTCGACATCACCAGTGGCAAGTTCGTCTTTTCAGCCAGCGAAGCCTGGTGGGTGGAAAACGGCAAGCTGCAATACCCGGTCAAGGGGGCGACGCTGATCGGCAACGGCCCCGATGCGCTTACCCGCGTCAGTCTCATCGGCTCCGACATGCGACTCGACCCGGGCGTCGGCACCTGTGGCAAGGAAGGCCAGAGCGTGCCCGTCGGCGTTGGCCAGCCCACGCTGCGCATCGACGGCATGACCGTGGGCGGCACCGGCTGATTGTTCGCCGCCAAGGCTGCGGCGTGTGATGTGCGGCATGGCTGGTCCCACACGCGCCGCGTGCCCCGGACTTCACGCTACCTTCAAGCCCTTGAGCTCCGGTTTCGGGTCGGGATCGCGGATGTCCATGGCCTGGAGCGCTCGCACCACCAGCCGCGCCACCAACAGGTTGCGGATGGGTTTGCGGTCTGCCGGGACGATGAACCAGGGGGCATGCCGGGCGTTGCTGCGTTGCAGGGCGGCCTCATAGGTGTCCTGATAGCGGCGCCACCATCGACGCTCCGACAGGTCGGATGGGTCGAACTTCCAGTGTTTGGCCGGGTTGTCGATGCGCTCCTGCAGGCGCTCGCGCTGTTCCTCATGGCCGATATGCAGGAAGCACTTGATGATGGTCGTGTTGTTCTGCGCCAGCATGCGCTCGAAGTCGGCAATCTGTGCCAGGCGCCGATCGAATTCAGGGATGTCGATCTGCTCATGCACGAGATTGATCACCGGATCTTCGTAGTGGCTGCGGTTGAACACGCCGATACAGCCCCGCGGGGGCACCTGCGCGTGCACCCGCCACAGAAAGTCGTGCCGCTGCTCCAGAGCGGTCGGAAAGCTGAATGACGCCGCGCGCATGCCCAGCGGGTTGACTCCCGTGAAGACGGCCTTGGTCGTGCTGTCCTTGCCGGCCGAGTCCATGCCCTGCAGCACCACCAGCAGCGCTCGATCCTTGCGGGTGAACATGCGGTCTTGGCGTTCGCCAATGTCCTCGCGCAGCTGTTCGAGCTCTGCTTCGACCCCGTTCTTGCCGCTGTATTCGGGCAAGTCGATGGCGGTGTCGCGCTTGTCCAGCTTGGGCGCTTCACCTACGTCAAAGCCGAGATCGCTCATCGATTTCAACTCTTTGAGTTGGCTCATCCGGGTTCCCTCCTGCTGTTGTGCGTGGATGGTATCGGCGCACCTCGCGGCGTTCCAGGGGGCAGTGCTTGGTCGCGTCCGCACGGGATGCCGCCCAAGCCCGCGTTGCAATTCAGCCAAGCCCCAGCTTGCGGCCGCGGCGCGAACGCGACTACACTCAACTCACTGATTTTCCAAGCTGCCATGCTCAATTCCGGTTTTTACTTTTATTTCTGGTTCTCGCACCGTGCCGGCGGAGGGAGAGGGCAGCGTTCAGCCTGAAACGATCAAATCCCCAAAAACCGCCGGCTCAACCCGGCGGTTTTTTTTCGCCGGGCTGGCAAGGAACTCCGCCATGTTCGACGACCGCTTCCATTCCCCCATCCTGCAGCAGACGCAGCAGCCCAAGCATTCCACGCAGCCAGGAGAAAGCTCCATGCCCCCGAAGTCGACTGCCCCGATGCCCGAGTGGCGCGCCGCTCCGTCCGAGAAGACCTCGGCCACCGACGATGAACGCATCAAGGACGTCATGCCGCTGCCACCGCCCGAACATCTCATCCGCTTTTTTCCGATTGCCGGTACGCCGGTCGAGCGGCTGATTCAGGACACGCGCAAGGCGGTGCACCGCGTCGTGCAGGGAGACGACGACCGTTTGCTTCTCGTCATCGGCCCTTGCTCCATCCACGACCCCAAGGCCGCGCGTGAGTACGCCGAGCGCCTGGCGCGCGAGCGCCGCCGCCACGCCGGCGAGCTCGAAGTGGTGATGCGGGTGTACTTCGAGAAGCCGCGCACCACGGTGGGCTGGAAAGGGCTGATCAACGACCCCTACCTCGATCAGAGTTTCCGCATCGACGAAGGCTTGCGCATGGCGCGTGAACTGCTCATCGACATCAACCGCCTGGGCGTGCCGGCCGGCAGCGAATTTCTCGACGTGATCTCGCCGCAATACATCGGCGACCTCATCTCCTGGGGCGCCATTGGCGCACGCACGACCGAAAGTCAGGTGCACCGCGAACTGGCCTCCGGGCTGTCGGCGCCCATCGGCTTCAAGAACGGCACCGACGGCAACCTGCGCATCGCCATCGACGCCATCCAGGCGGCACGCCGGCCGCATTCGTTTCTTTCGGTGCACAAGAGCGGTCAGGTGGCCATCGTCCAGACACGTGGCAACAAGGACACCCACGTCATTCTGCGCGGCGGCAAGGCGCCGAACTACGACGCCGCCAGTGTGCGCGAAGCCTGTGAGCAACTCGAGGCGGCGAAGGTCGAATGCCGCTTGATGATCGATTGCTCGCACGCCAACAGCGATAAAAAACCCGAGCGCCAGCTCGACGTGGCGCAGAACATCGCCGCCCAACTGGGGGCTGGCGAGCGCTGTATTTTCGGTGTCATGGCGGAAAGCCATCTGGTCGGCGGAGCGCAGAAATTCACCCCCGGCAAGGACGCCGCCAGCAGCCTGACCTACGGCCAGAGCATCACCGACGGTTGCCTGCCGTGGGACGAGTCGGTGCAACTCATGGACACCTTGGCCGCCGGGGTGAAAGCGCGGCGCAAGCGCAAGTCAGCATAAGTCAACACACACGCGGGATTCAGGCCGGCGCGATGGAACCCCAGCCCCCCAAGCCATCGACGGTTTTCCTGCGAGGCACCTTGCGGGCGCTGGGTGCGGTGGCCACCGCCATGGTGGGCTTGCGCCGACGGCAGGACCGCGAGCGTGACTTCGCCACGCTGAAACTGCAGCATGTGGTGGTGGCCGGCGTCATCGTGGCCATCGTCATCGTCACGCTGCTGATCGTGCTGGTGAACCGCATTGCTGGCTGAGTGCCACTGGGTAGGCCCAGCCGAGTATGCAAAAAACCCCGCACGTGGCGGGGTCAAGGTCAATCACTCGGAAATCAGGATCGGGCGGGCGCAAAGCCCGTCCGATGCAGGCGATCAGCCTGGCAGGCCGACCGTGGGGTTGCCCAGATTGGTCCACTCGTTCATCGAACCCGCGTACAGCTTGGAGTTCTTGTTGCCCATGATCTCGTGCACCACGAACCAGGCGCCTGAAGCCAAATGACCGGTGTTGCAGTAGGTGGTGGTGGGCGCGTTGTCGCTGATGTTGGTGTCATGGAAAATTTTCTTGTAGTCCGCGGCGCTCATGAACATGGCGGCCCCATGGTCGTCTTTCACGATGGCATCGATCGGGAACGATTTCGCGCCAGCTAGGTGGCCGGCGGTCTTGTTGATCGGCTTCTTGGCGATACCGAGGAATTGCGCAGTCGGGCGGGCGTCGATGTATTGCTCCGAACCGTTCTGCAGCCCGATCTTGACCTCCTGCGTCGTGGCCAGCAGTGCCTTGTCTTCGCCGGCGGCTTTCCAGTCACCCTTGGCGGCGGACGCGGGCTTGGTACTCACCGGATAACCTGCGTTCAGCCAGGCGTTGGTGCCACCGTTGAGGATGGCGATCTGGTCGTGCGGTACGCCGAAATAGCGCATCTGGAAATACAGGCGTGTGCCACGGTCCATTGCGAACACGGCATTGCCCGTGGGCACGATGATGATGGGCTTGCCGCTGTTCACGCCGGCGTCGTCCATCACCTTGGTGAAGTACTCGGCGGTGGGCATCATGGCCTTGAGCTTGACGCCATCGACTGTGCGGGTCTCACGAATGTCGTTGAAGTTGACCAACACGGCACCGGCAACGTGGCCGCCGCTCTTCTTCACCATGTGGTTGGCGATCACCGGCTCTTCGTCGAACGCCTTCATGCTGCCACCACCACGAATGTCGACCACCGTCACATCGTTCAGATGCGCCTTGAGCCACTGCGGCGTCACCAGGGGGCCAGGTACATCCATGGCCATGGCGACTTGTGCAGCAGCCATGCCCAGCCCCAGAATGCTGGCGCCCATCAGTTCTTTCATCTTCATGTCAACTCCTCCTCGGTTTCAATCGATCAGACTGCATCCAAATCTGCAGATTCATGCGTCGGCTTGAGTCCAACATCGTTGCCGACCTCTTTTCCCCGCAGCGCACCTCTCGGCAGGCCGCGCGAAACGTGTTCATGGCACCTGGCTTGCCCCGTTGTTCGTCGGGGTGCGAACGCGGCAGGCCACCACGGCATTCGGGCGGCACAACAAGACGCTGCTGGGCAGTTGTCGCGCCTGACCATGTCAACGTGGAGAGCGATCCATGGCTGTCTTGCAATCTAATAGATACTGTACTGAGTAAATGTAGCTGCCTTGTATCGACTGTGTCCAAGCGTTTCACCTGGCCTCGGTATTTATGCGGAGCGACATACCCCCCCGGCTGCCGGTGTCCGGCACAACCCGCCGGAGCAGGAGCAGCGCAAGACCGGTGTCGCAAGCCCCGTGCAGCCGATCGCCCCGCCTACAATTCCAGCCGTTCCCAGTCGACCCACCCTGCCGCATGACTTCAGCCCTACTCACGACCTCCATCACGTCCCTGCCTCTGCTCTCGCGCGGCAAAGTGCGCGACAACTACGCCGTGGACGACGACCTCATGCTGATGGTGGCGAGCGACCGCATCTCGGCTTTCGACGTCGTGATGGACCAGGGCATTGCAGGCAAGGGGGAAATGCTCGCGCGCATCTCGTGCTTCTGGTTCGGCTTGCTGGAAGACGTGGTGCCCAATCATCTCACCGGCATCGACCCCGAAAGTGTGGTGGCCGAGCACGAACGCGAGCAGGTGCGGGGCCGCGCTCTGGTCGTCAAGCGGCTCAAGCCGCTGCCGGTCGAGGCCGTGGTGCGGGGTTACCTGGCGGGCTCGGGCTGGAAAGACTACCAGGCCGGCGGCAAAGTGTGCGGCGTGGATCTGCCCCATGGTCTGCAGCAGGCAGCCCGCCTGCCGCACCCCATTTTCACGCCGGCCACCAAGGCTGCGCTGGGCGAGCACGACGAAAACATCGACTTCGGGCAGATGGTGCGACTCATCGGCGTGGAACTCGCCGGCCAGGTGCGCGACATCAGCCTGGAGATCTACAGCCGCGCGGCGGCCTATGCCAAACCGCGCGGCATCATATTGGCCGACACCAAGTTCGAGTTTGGCCTGGACAAGCAGGGCCGCTTGGTGTGGATGGACGAGGCGCTCACGCCCGACTCCTCACGGTTCTGGCCGGCAGACCAGTGGCGCGAGGGCATCTCGCCACCGAGTTTCGATAAGCAATTCCTGCGCGATTGGCTGGAAACCGTACCCGGCTGGACCAAGCGGCCACCACCCCCCACGTTGCCGCCCAAGGTGCTCGACGGCACCGCGGCCAAATACCGCGAGGCGCTGGAGCGCATCACCGGCCCCGCGTGATCCGCCGGCTCCGACACGAGGCCTCCAAGGCCGAAGGTCGGCATCTCAACTCAAGACCACCATGCTCAGGCGGCGGCGGTAGCTTTCGACCGTGGGGTCTGTGGCAGGCGCCTGGCCTTCCGCCGGCTTGGCCACCGGTGGCGCGATCAGTTCGAGGATGGCGACATAAGCCTTGCGCGCGGCATCCCCGTTCCAGTTCTTGTCGCGCATGAGGATGTCGAGCAGTTCGTCCATCGCCTCGGTCCAGCGCTGTCCCGCCATATGGTGCTGCGCCAGGGCAAAGCGGGCGGCGAAGTCACGCTTGTTGGCCGCGATGGTCGCTTGCAATGTGCCGATGTCGGCAGTGGTTGCAGTGGCGTCGATGGCGTCCAGCCAGTGCTTCAGCGCACTCGCCATGCGGTCGATGGCCACTTTGCCGGACAGCGGCTCGAAAGCGCGGCGCGCGTCGTCCAGGCGGCCATCCTGCAACAGCAGCTTGACGTACTCGCCGCGCGCCGCATCGTTCGCCGGGTTGGTGGCCAGAGCTTGTTGCAGTTGCTCCAACGCGGAGACCGGCGCGGCCTCTGCCAAAGCATCCGGCACCTCCTGAGCGTCATCCTCTTGGTCCGCGAAAGCAGGCACATGTTTGTCGAGGAACTCACGAATCTGCCCTTCGGGCAGGGCGCCGACAAAGCCGTCCACCGGCTGGCCGTCTTTCATCAACACCACCATCGGAATGCTGCGCACACCGAAAGCCTGGGCTAGTTCCTGCTCCTCCTCGGTGTTGACCTTCACCAGTTTGAAGCGGCCGTCGTAACTGGTTTCCAGCTTTTCCAGCACCGGGCCCAGGCTGCGGCAAGGGCCGCACCACGGCGCCCACAGGTCCACCAGAACAGGCATGGTCTTCGAGGTTTCGACCACCTCGGTTTCGAAATTCGTCAGGGTTGCGTCGATCATGATGAGTTCTCCAAAACGCACAGATGGGGGCGCCGCGGCCGATTTCCAGGTCGCCCCGCAAGACAGGGCGCGGGGGCTCGCCGGGCGAGGCTGAACGCTAGCCACAAGCATACGGCCCCGTAAAATGGAAGGCTCTCGGAGCAAGATGGAAGGCTCCGTATCGACACGCAACGCGAAAGAACACGGCATGGCCTTGATCGGTGTGGTGATGGGTTCAAGTTCCGACTGGGACGTGATGCGACACGCGGCCGAGATGCTGGCACGCTTCGACGTGGCTCACGAAGCCCGCGTGGTTTCGGCCCACCGCATGCCCGACACCTTGTTCTCTTACGCCGAAACCGCGCGCGCGCGTGGCCTGGCGGCCATCATCGCCGGCGCCGGTGGCGCCGCGCATTTGCCCGGTATGCTGGCGGCCAAAACCACCGTGCCGGTGCTGGGCGTGCCCGTGCCCAGCAAATACCTGCGTGGCGAAGACTCGCTCCTGTCCATCGTGCAGATGCCCAAGGGCATTCCGGTGGCAACCTTCGCCATCGGCGAGCCCGGTGCAGCCAATGCTGCGCTGTTCGCGCTGGCCATGCTGGCGGCGCACGACGCTGCGCTGCTGGCCAGGCTCGAGGCCTTTCGCGCTGAGCAAACCGCACAGGCCGAGGCCATGCGTGTCGGACTTTGAGGGTGTCCGCGCTTGGCGTGCCGGCACTCTCGCTGGCTTGTGCGCATCGTTGCACGCCAGGCCTCGCCTTGTGCGCTTTGCGCTTCGCGGTTGCGATCAAGCCCGCGGTTCTCGCCCCATTTTTCTTGAGCTGATGCCCGCATGACCGCCCATCCCACAGACTTCATTGCCCCCGGGGCAACACTCGGCGTGCTCGGCGGTGGCCAGCTCGGGCGCATGTTCGCGCAGGCAGCGCAAGCCGCCGGCTATGCCGTGGCCGTGCTGGAGCCCGACGCCCAGGCGCCGGCCGCCCAGGTCGCGCCGCACCATCTCCGCGCGGCATACGACGATGTCGACGCCTTGCACCAACTCGCGCGCAACACGGCGGCCGTGACCATCGAGTTCGAGAACGTTCCGGCCGCGACGCTCGACTGGCTGGACGCCCATGTGCAGCTCGCGCCGCACGCCCCCGCCGTGGCCGTGTGCCAGGACCGCACCGCCGAGAAGGCTCTGTTCACGCGCCTGAGCGTGGCCTGCGCACCGCATGCGGTCATCACCTGCGAGGACGATGCGCGTGCCGCGCAACTCGAATCGCTGTTGCCGGGCATTCTCAAAACTGCGCGCCTGGGCTATGACGGCAAGGGCCAGATGCCGGTGGTCCATGCCGCCGATCTTCCCGCCGCCTGGCGCGCCCTCGGCGGCGTGACGTGCGTGCTGGAGCGCAAGCTCGACCTGCGCCAGGAACTGTCCGTCATCCTGGCCCGTGGACGCGATGGCCGAATCGTCCACTTGCCGCCACAGCAGAACCTGCACCGCGACGGCATTCTGTTCGCCAGCTTCGCGCCGTCCCCCGCCCTGGACCCCACCCTGGCGCAGCGCGCGGTGCAGGCTGCGCAGGCTATCGCCCAGGGGTTGGACTACGTGGGCGTGCTGTGCGTTGAATTTTTCGTGCTCGGCGACGGCAGCCTGGTGGCCAACGAAATGGCGCCGCGCCCACACAACTCCGGCCATCACACGCTGGACTCTTGCGACGTCTCGCAATTCGATCTGCAAGTGCGCGCCCTCGTCGGCGCCCCATTGATCGCGCCGCGCCAGCACAGCTCTGCCGTCATGCTCAACTTGCTGGGCGATATCTGGTTCGACCCATCCGGCCTGCAGCGCGAGCCCGACTGGGCTTCCGTGTTGGCGCTCCCGGGCGCGCATCTGCACCTCTACGGCAAGCGCGAGCCGCGCCGCGCCCGCAAGATGGGCCACCTCACCTTCACCGCGGCCACCACGGCACAAGCGGAGCACGCCGCACTGCAGGCTTGCGGCGTGCTCGGGCTGGAGCCCTTCTGATGCAACCCCAAGGCCGTGGGCCACGGCGGGTCACGCCGGCCACCGTCCATCCCCGCGAGATCATTCAGGCTGCGGGCTTGCTGGAAGCCGGAGAACTCGTCGGCCTGCCGACCGAGACGGTGTACGGCCTGGCCGCAGACGCCGCCAACCCCCAGGCCGTGGCCAAGATTTACGCTGCCAAGGGCCGTCCGGCGAATCATCCCGTCATCGTCCATCTGCACCGCGACGCCGACCCCATGCGCTGGGCCGCCGAGCTGCCCGACCTGGCCTGCAAGCTGATTGCCGCTTTCTGGCCCGGCCCGTTGACGCTGGTGCTGCCGCGACGCGCCGGCGCCGCCGAGGCTTGCGCCGGCGGGCAAGACACCATCGCCCTGCGCTGCCCCGACCACCCCGTGGCCCAAGCCGTGCTGGCGTCGTTCCGAGGCGGGCAGGGTGGCTTGGCCGCGCCTTCGGCCAACCGTTTCGGCCGCATCAGCCCCACGACCGCGGCCCATGTGCGCAGTGAATTAGGCGAGGCCGTGTCCCTGGTGCTCGACGGTGGTGCCTGCGCGGTGGGCATCGAAAGCACCATCGTCGACTGCTCGCGCCTGCACACCCTGGACGGCTTGCCACGTATCCTGCGCCCGGGCGGTGTGCAGGCGCAGGCTATCGCGGCCGCGCTGGGGTGCACAGAGCAAAGTCTGCTGGCGCCGCCGCATCGGCTTCAGGGCACGCGACTGCAACCACAGCGCGCGGACCTGGAACCGGGCCTGGCAGTCCAGGCAACGGACGCAGCGCCAGAGGCACCTCGGGTGCCCGGCGCGCTCGCTTCGCACTACGCCCCGGTCACTCCATTGCACATGGTCCAGGTCGCTGCGCTCGACACCGCCTGGCCACTTGCGCAACGCATCGGGGTGCTGGCGCCACGGGCCGCGCCCGGCGCCAATCGGCACTCACGCTGGCTGGCCATGCCGGCCGAGGCACCCGCCTACGCCCAGGCGCTTTACGCGGCCTTGCGGGAACTGGACGCCGCCGGGCTTGAGGCCATCTGGGCCCAGGTCCTGCCTGCCGATGCCCATTGGGACGCGGTACGCGACCGCCTGCACCGGGCCGCGGCCGAGAAGGCCTGAGGACGTTGCGCGGCGCAACGGTGTTTTTTCAGCTTCACGCCCGCGCAGTCCACCCAGCAGCCTGGCCGGAGCTTCGCTGATGCGCGGTTGTCGCCATCGTCCCACCCCGATTCCCGTGCTGGCCGTCGCGTCTTCTGTCCAGTCAACCCCCGCATCCATAGCCCTGAGCCGTGGGGCCACGCCGGGCTCGACACCGTGCCGGGGACACAGGCGCGCCGCTGTGCTCGGTCGTGTCTTGTTGAGTCCGAAGTGGCGGATTTTTGCAACCCGGGGGTTTTCGCACTTGCCACCCTCCGCCACTTCGCTTAACCTAAACGAACGGTCGTGCTTTTACCGTGACAGGGCTGCAGGCTCCACATGCGCTGCAGCCGATTGACCACAACATTCTGGAGACATCGGCATGCGTTATCCCATTTGGACTGCGCTGGCATTGGCCAGCGCATTGGCTCTTGCAGGGTGCGGCGGAGGTGGAGGCGGCTCCAGCGCCCCGACCCTATCGACCGTCAGCAGCGTCAACGCCGCGAGCAAGGCCCCGACGGCGGCGCCTGCGGGGGGTTTCAAGGCCATGGTGGTGTTTGGCGACAGCTTGTCTGACGATGGCGCCTACACCCTAGCGGCCGTGAGCACCTACGGGGCTCAAGTGCCGTTTACCGGCTTGCCATATCCGGCAGGCGGTCAGTTCACCGTCAACGGTGCCGCCACCGGGAACTGGACCAACGTCTTGGCCAAGGGCCTGGGTATCGGCTTGAGTCCAAACCTCATCGGCTACGCGGGCAACTATCTCAATCCGCTGAGCCCGACACCGAGCACAAGCCCGGTGTACTGCCCATTCGGCCCGACATCGAGTTGTTATGACTTCGCCCAGGGCGGCTCCATGGTCAGCAACCCGAACGGCATCGGCCACAGCACCGGCGCGCTCACCATTCCAGTCACCCAGCAGGTGCAGAACTATCTGACCCAGTTCAGCACATTCACCAGTGGCCAACTCATCACCGTGCTCGCTGGCAACAACGACATTTTCACCGCCTTGGGCACTGTGAGCGCGCAGGTCACGCAGGCCGTGACGCAAGCCGCAACCCAGGCGGCACAGGCCGGTACCCCGCTGACACCGGCGCAGATCGCCTCGGTGCAGCAGCAGGCAACGTCGCAGGCCGTGGCGGTGGCACAAGCCACGGTTGGCGCGGCGGCCGATCAACTGGCCGGCGTGGTGCAAAACATCATCGCCAAGGGCGGGCAGTATGTTCTGGTCTACACCTTGCCGGATTCCTCGGTCACACCATTCGGCCGCGGCCTGCCTTACACCGGCGCATCACCACCCGTTGCTCCCCCCGCCGGCTATGTCTGCAACAACCAGGATCCAACCCAGCCCTGCTACCTGCTGTCCAACCTGGTCCAGGTGTTCAACCAGCGCTTGACGAATGATTTGCAGGGCCAGCCGGTGAAGATGCTCGATGGCTTCGCCTTGCTGAATCAGGAAATCGCCAATCCGACCCAGTTCGGTTTCACCAACACCACCACGCCCTGGTGCAATCCGGCGACCACCAGTTCCCTGTTGTGCAACTTGAACACGCCTTTCACGGCTGCCGGCGCCACCACGGCCAATCTGGGTACTTGGCTGTTCGCCGACTCTGTTCACCCCACACCCGCTGGTTATCAGGTCATCGCCAACGCAACCCTGCAGGCGATGAAGGGTTTCGGCTGGAATTGACCCCACGACGAGGAGACCTCACATGACAACTTATCTACGTCCATCATCCTGGTCGCTGGCTCCGGTTGCGGCGGCGCTGACCCTGGCTGCGGTGCTTGCCGCACCCAGCGCCCAGGCCGATTCGGCCACGCCCAACACCGTGTTCGTCGGCCTGGCCTATTTGCAAAACCATTCCAGCTCGGCCGACCTGAGCGGCTACAACACGCCGCCTGGGTTGAACCTGAACGTCGGCAATGCCGCGACGCTCGGCTTGACCTTTGTCCGCGATCTGCCGGGGCCCTGGAGCTTCGAGCTGGTGCTGGGCTATCCACCCCGGGTGCGGACCGACGCCATGGGCGCCAACTGGGCGAAGGTCGGCGTCAAACCCGGAGTCGGCATCACCGACGTGGACGTGATCTCGCCCACAGCCTTCATCAACTACCACATCCTCGGCAAGCAATCGAAGTGGGATCCTTTCGTCGGGCTGGGCATCAACTACACGCGCTTCACCAACACCAAGGCGCTGAGTTCGCTCACCAGCCATCTCGGCCCAACCCAGATCAGTCTGTCGGATTCCTGGGGCGCAGCGGCGCACGCCGGGCTGATCTATCACATCGACCCACGCTGGTCGGTGGTCGGAACCGTGGCCGTCGCCGATGTGCAGAGCGATCTGACGTCCACGTCCTACTCGCCGATCAACCCCAGCCTCATCACCTCGCAAGCCAAGACGCACATCAACTTCCATCCCATTGTCTACACCGTGGCCGTGGGCTACAGCTTCTAGCGCCCCCCCAGGGGCGGCTCGCCGAGCGGCCCCTGGGGAGGTCAAGGAAACTTGGGGCAGCCCTGCGTTTCCTTGAGAGTCCGATGCACCATGCTTGTTTCAAAAGGGGCTTGCGCCCCTTTTTTCTTGGACAGGGCATTGGTTTTGGCTGTTTTTATATAAGGGGTATCCGCTTAGCTCCACAGAGGGATAAAAGCTGGATTCATGTCCAGTACTTTAAGCTGGTTTGGCAGCTCTGGGTAGAGGTCTCACGACGGCCTCGTAAGTCACCGGGTCGGTCACCACGGCTTGCTGCAGCAGCCTGTAGAACAGCATCCCGGGTGAGGCCGAAGTGCGACGGTTGAACCGGAAGACGAACTCGTCCAGGTAGGCATCCAGGTGCGCGGGCTGCACCGAGCCGTGATGGGTGCCCAGGATCCAGCGCTTGATCAGCGCCGCCCCCCGATGGACACCAGCCATCGACACATGCGCCGGCGTCTCGGAGCCCAGCATCACGATGCGCCGGTGCTCGTAGCCCAGGTCCTGGAGTTCGCGGTAGGCCGCCGAGCCGTCGGTTCGCACCTGCGCGCCAGGCTCGACGTTGGCCTGGACGAAGGGCACGACCTGCTCGGCCGAGTCGTTGTCGATGCGCTGCAGCCGGATGCGCCCGAAGCCCTTGGGCTGCAGCAGTTCCACGGCCAGGACAACCAGCACCTGGTGGGTCTTGCTCTTGCGCCGCTTGCGCTGGTCCTTGGGCACGGGGGCGTCCCGGTCGCTGATGGCCAGGTAGGCCTCGTCAACCTCCACGACCCCTTTGAGTTGCTCGCGCTGCGGCCTGACCATGGCTCGGCGGAAGCGGTGCAGCATCGTCCAGGCCGTCTCGTAGCCGCCCAGCCCCAGCACCCGCTGCAGGCCCAGGGCGCTGACGCCGTGCTTCTGGTTGGTCAGGTACCAGGCGCCGGCCAGCCACACCCGCAGCGGCGTGCGCGTCTTGTCGAAGATCGTGCCGGCGGTCACCGTGCTCTGGTGCGAGCAACTGCGGCACATCAGCCGGGCCCGGCTTGTGCGGTACGGATCGCCTGCGGCGCCGCAACTTGGACACACGAAACCCTGCGGCCAGCGCAGTCGCTCCAGGTAGCTCAGGCAGGCGTCCTCGCTGCTGAACCAGTCGAGGAATTCGCTCCAGTTGCGTGGGTAGTCTTGACCCGCTTCGGGTGCTGCAATATGCTGGGCATCCATCCAGTTGTTCCGGCGTTGCTGGAGCTAACAGGATACCCCTTATACAAAAACAGTATATTCGGGGCCTTGATCGACGGCAAGGGCGGCTCGGATCGAGGCGGAAGCCGCCTTCGTCACGGCCGGCACCGCGCCAGGCTTGCCCCGAAGCCGGCGCTCAGGCCGAAAGGCGCATGACGCAGTGGCATGGCTCCACCAGGGAGCAGTGCTGGCGCCAGAACTTGCTGGTGTCGATCAAGCCGGGCCGAAGCCCCAGCGCCACAGCAGATACACCGCCAGCCCCCCGGCGATGGCGGCCAGCAGACGTCGCGTGCCCAGCACCAGCAAGGCGCTGGCCAGGGCTCCGGCCAACCAGGGGTTGCGCCAGCTCAGGTCCCAATGCCGGCCGTCCGGCAGCAACACCATGGGAGCGACGATGGCCGTGAGCACGGCCACCGGCACATGGCGCAGCGCCTGCCGCACGCGTGGCGGGAACCGCAGTCGGCTGCCCAGCCCGAACAGGGCGTAGCGGATGGCGAAGGTGACGGCCGCCATGCCGCCGATCACGGCCCAGAGCGTGGCGCTCATCGCGCGTTCTCCGTGCGGTCAGGCTTGGGCGAACGCGCTGCGGCGCGCGCGTCCAGCCACACGCCGACCAGCACTCCGGCGAGCGCCGCGACCAGCAGCGAAAGTTTGTAGGGCAGGTCGCGCGCCAGCAGGGCCACGGCCGCCGCGGTGAGGCTGGCGGCAATGCTCGGCGCGTCGCGCAGCAAGGGCACGACGATGCCGACGAAGGTGGCCACCAGCGCGAACTCCAGTCCGAGATGCGCGAGCGCCGGACTGGTCTGCCCCAGCCACACGCCGGCCGCCGTCCAGCCCAGCCAGTTGGCGTACATGATGGCGCCAGAGCCGGCGGTGTACCAGTGCTTGAACGGCGCGCCGTCGTCGCGGGCGTAGCGGTGATACACCACGGCATAGGTTTCGTCGGTGAGCCAGAAGGCCAGCAGCAGGCGCCAGCGCTGCGGCAGCCTGGCCACCTGAGGCTGCAGGCTGGCGGAGTACAGCACATGGCGCAGATTGACCACCAGGGTGGTGAAGACCACGATCAGCCCGCTGGTGCCGCTGCCCAGCAGGCTCAAGGCGATGAACTGCGCCGAGCCGGCGAAGACCAATGCCGACATCGCCAGCGCCCCGCTGGTGCCGAGCGCGCTGCCCGCCGCCAGCGCGCCGAAAATCAACCCGAAGGGCGCAGCCCCCAGCAGCAGCGGCACGGTGTCGCGCGCGCCATGCAGGAATTCGAGGCGGCGGTCGGGCCAGACGGGTGGCAGTGTGGGGGCAGACGCGATCATGCCGCGCAGACTACACGGTCTGTGGCGGGTGGTCTTGGGTGGGTTTGCGCCCGCCTCGATTCGGTGGCTCCGCGGGTCACGCCGAAAGCACGTTGGCACGTCGGTGCAGATGCGACCGATCGGCAAAGCGTCGTGCCGCAAAGGACGAGAATGGTGGCCTATTCACCACTGCATGAAGATCGGCCATGAAACCTGTTTTGATGGTGACGGGCGGCAACCGCGGCATCGGCGCGGCCACGGCCCGGCTGGCCGCGATGGCGGGTTATGCCGTCTGTCTGAGTTACCGCAGCCATGCCGACGAAGCCGCCGCGGTGGTGGCGGAGATACGGATGGGTGGCGGTGAGGCCGTCGCGGTGGCTGCCGATGTGGCGGTGGAAGCCGAGGTGTCGCGCCTGTTCGAGCAGGCCGACGCCCTGGGGCCGCTGCGGGCGCTGGTGAACAACGCCGGCATGCTGGAGCCGCGGGCGCGGGTGGCGGAGATGAGCGCGGCGCGGCTGACGCGGGTGTTCGCGGTCAACGTCACCGGCAGTTTTCTCTGTGCCCGCGAGGCCGTGCGCCGCATGTCCACAAGGCGGGGCGGCGCGGGCGGGGCCATCGTCAATGTCTCGTCCGCCGCGGCGCGGCTGGGATCGCCCGACGAGTATGTGGATTACGCTGCGTCGAAAGGGGCGATCGACACCTTCACCATCGGCCTGGCGAAGGAAGTGGCGGCCGAGGGCATCCGTGTCAACGCCGTGCGTCCCGGCGTCATCCACACCGCCATCCACGCCAGCGGTGGCGAGCCCGGCCGGGTCGAGCGGGTGAAGGCCTCGGTGCCGATGCAGCGCGGCGGCCAGCCCGACGAGGTGGCGCAGGCCATCATTTGGCTGCTGTCCGACGCAGCCTCCTATTGCACCGGCAGCCTGCTCGACATCAGCGGCGGGCGCTGATTTCACGGAGACGCACCATGTACCTTCCCGCGCATTTCGCTCAGCCCGACGCGCCGGCCCTGCGGGACTTGATGCGCGAGCATCCGCTGGCCACCCTCATCACCCATGGCGCGCAGGGGCTGGACGCCAACCCGGTGCCGCTGCTGTGGCTGGACGATGGTTCGCCCCACGGCCTGTTGCGCGGCCATGTGGCACGCGCCAACCCGGTGTGGCGCGACACACCGCAGGGCAGCGAGGTGCTGGCCGTGTTTCACGGCGCCGATGCCTACATCAGCCCCAACTGGTACGCCACCAAGCGCGAAACCGGCAAGGTGGTGCCGACCTGGAACTACGCCGTGGTGCACGCGCGCGGGCCGCTGCGGGTGGTGGACGATGTGGCCTGGCTGCGCGAACTGGTGACGGCGCTGACCCGCGCCCACGAGGCCGCGCAGCCCCGGCCCTGGGCGGTGGGCGATGCGCCACCCGATTACATCGAGCGCATGCTGGGCGCCATCGTCGGCATCGAGCTGCCGCTCACCAGCCTGCAGGGCAAGTGGAAGGCGAGCCAGAACCAGCCCGCCGAGAACCGCGAGGGCGTCGTGGCCGGCCTGCGGCAACGCGGCGGCCCGACCGATCTGGCCATGGCCGAGATGGTGGTGCGACCGCAGGTGGCGGACCCGGTCAGGTGATGAGCCCCTGGTGCATGGCGTAGCGCACCAGATCGGCGTCCTTGTCCAGCCCCAGTTTGGCCATGAGCCGGGTTTTGTGGGTGCTCACGGTCTTGCCGCTGATGTGCAGCTCCTCGGCAATGCCGTTGACGCTGCTGCCTTGCGCCAGCCGCATGAAGACCTGCATTTCACGGTCGGACAGGCGCAGGTGCGGCGCCTCGGTGCTGCCGCCGTCGTCGAGATGGGTGGCGAGCTGATCGGCCACCACGGCGGTGAGATAGCGCCCGCCGCGCGCCACCTTGCGGATGGCCTCGATCACGATTTCCGGGCTGCAGCCCTTGGTCAGGTAGCCCGCCGCGCCGTTGCGCAAGGCGCGCAGGGCGAACTGCTGCTCGGGGTGCATGCTGAGGATGAGCACCGGCAGGTCGGGCTTGACGAGCTTGATGCGCTTGAGTAAGTCCAGGCCGTTGCCGTCGGGCATGGACAAGTCCAGCAGCACCACGCTCCAGTCCTCCTCGCGCATGCGCTGGAGCGCCTGTCCGGGGTCGGCGCACCAGGCAGCCTCGATGGAGTTGGCCTGCAGAAAGCGCGCCACGCTCTCGGCCAGCAAGGCGTGGTCGTCGACGATGAGCACGCGCAGGCTGAGCCTAAGCATGGCTGGGCTCCGGCGGCAGGCAGACGCGGATCATCGCGCCGCCTTCGGGCGCCGGGCCGTGGCTGAAGCTGCCGCCCATCAGCAACGCACGCTCGCGCATGCCGCGCAGACCGTAGCTCGGGCGCTGCGCGAGGGTGGCGGATTCGGTCTGCGGCACGCCGAAACCCCTGCCGTCGTCGCGCACTTCGAGGCAGAGACCATCGGGCTCCTCGACCAACTTCAGCCAGGCCTGGCCGGCCTGGGCATGGCGGGCGATATTGGTCAGTGCCTCCTGGGCGATGCGAAAGATCTCGGTGGCCATGAGTTCGTCGACCGGCGCCTGCACCCGCGCACTGCAATGCAGGCGGATGCCATAGCGCGTCCGGTGCTGATCGGTCAGCCAGTGCAGTGCCGGCTCCAGGCCGAGGTCCAGCACGCTGGGGCGTAATTCAGCAGCGACCCGGCGGCCGGCCTCGGCGGCGGCGTCGATCAACCGGTCCATGCTGTCGAACAACTGCGCATGCGCTGCGCTCACGGGCTTGCGCAGCAGATGGTGCAACGAGGCCAGATCCATTTTCAGCGCCGTCAGCACCTGGCCGAGGTCGTCGTGCAGGTCGCGCGCCAGGCGTGCCCGCTCCAGCTCGCGCACCGACTCCAGCCGCACCGCCATGCTGCGCAGTTCGGCTGACCGGTCGCGCAACTGGCTTTCGCGCCGGTGGCTCAGGCTCACATTGAGCATGATGCCGACCGACTCGGCCTGCAGCGGCCCCAGCAGCCGGGTCTGCGCGCGGATGTTGACCCACTTCGGTCCGTAGGGAGTGCGCAGCCGGCCCTCCCAGTTCCAGATGCCACTGACGCCGCTGCCCTGCAGCGTGGCGTGGAACGCCGCCAGGTCGCGCGCGTCGATCAGGCTGAGAAATCCGTCGTCCCGCGCATTCAGCCCGTCACGGTCGAGGCCGCAGACTGCCTGGCAGCCGGAGCTGGCCTCGGTGAAGCGCAACTGGTCGCCGGCATGCTCCAGGCAAAAGACGAAACCGGGCAGACGGTCGATCAACTGGCGCGCCGCGGGCTGAGGCGCAGCTTCAGGTGCCGGCGCGCCAGGCGCGGTTGTCGCTGGAGTCGGCGAAGTGCGTGGGTGTGCAGGCATGGTGTCAGGCCCGGGCCAAGACCTTGCAATCAGGCCGGCCGGGCGTCGGCGGCGGCAGCGCGAGCAGGCGCACAAATGCCGGCGTCAACGCATCGGCACGCGCAACGATTGGCCTCTGCGGGTGGCGGGCAACGGCTTGGCATGGGTGCTTCGAACTTGGGTGGCGGTAGGCAGCTGACATCGCAGTCTCAGACTGCGGGGATTGTCGAGCGCCCGGCCGCCGGCACCCATCCCGCAATCGTGGGTTGTCAGGAAATCCTGACACGCGATTCAGTCTACGGCTGACGGTTGCATTCTGAAACCTCCGATGGAGCATCCCGGGTGCGGCAACCAGAATGCAGTCATCGTGATCCGGCAATCCTTCACACCTTGGGGCCCGGTTTGCGGCTTTTGTCACCCAGCAGCCGATTCTGGAGCACAGCGCGTGAAAACCTGGCGTGTCGCCGCCGTGGCAATTGTTGGTGCAGGGCTCTGGAGCGCCGGCAGCAGCCATGCCCTGGCCTCGGTGGGCATGGTGGTGAACAGCAAGCGTTGCACCCTTCAGGAGAGCCAGGAGAAGACCCAAACCGGCCGTCCGGTGCAGCATCCGCAGCCGCTGGTGTGGCGGCTTTTCGCAGATGCACATCTCTGGAGCGCCGCTTTGCGCTGGACTCACAGGATTTCGAGCAGCAAGCCATGGCCAGCCATCGGTCTGCCGTTGCAGCGCCCCGATGCTGGCAACGCCACGGCCGGACGTTTGACGGTGGAGGCTCAAGGGGACAACAGCGTTGCGTTTTCAAAGATCGCCGGGTCTCCCCGCTTCGGCTGGAGCGGCAAAAGTCCAGCCCAAGGCTGGCAGTTCCGGAGCGACATCGACGTGGCCTACCCAGGGCAGTTCGATGCGGCCGCTGCGGGGGACGGCGATCTGGGCGCATCGGGGCCCTCCGGCCTGAATCAAGCCGCGCAGGCGGCGTACTTGGGTGCGTCGAGTCGATCTCGGGAATATCCGGTTCTCCAGGTCGCCATGGCCTACCGTTTCTGAGCGAGCCGGGAGACGGCATGCCAGGCCCTCCAGGTCATGACGACCCAGGGCCGCGTGCGACAGATTCCGCAAGGAACCCCGGCCTTTTTGATGTGCATGGATTTGCTTTTGTGGATTGGATGACTATGAATGCCCACGCATTAACTACAGCCGCCCTGGCGGGTTTCCTTGCCCTGACCTTGACCGGTTGCGGCGGAGGTTCGGGCGGCATGGCCAGTGCCGCAGGTTCTTCGGGTACGAGCACGCTTGCGGCAACCGGGGTCGTTCCCTGCAAACCCACCGTGAGCAATGCTTCGACTTGTACCGTGAGTTCAGCGGGCATTGGTGCTGCGACGATATCAGGCACGGCCAGCGCTTCGACGACAACCGCTGTCACGGCGCCGACGGCGATCAGTTCAGGCAGCAACTCCCCAGCGCCCGTTCCCTCCAGTTTTCAGTCCATCGCCACTCCGTGGCCAGTGTGGCAGCCCGCCACGCCGGTGACGCCGCCCTCGGTGACGGGCAAGACCTATTACGTCAGCCCCACGGGTAGCGACGGCAACAACGGCATGTCGCTGGCGACGGCCTTTGCCAGTCCCCAACATGCGGCCGATCTTGTGCAGGCGGGCGATACCGTCTTGATCGCGGCCGGAACCTATCACGGCACCCTCAACCTGATCAACGGCGCCAGTGGCGTGGCCGGCAAGCCCATCACCTTCGGCTCCTACGGCAACGGGCCCGTCATCATTGACGCTTCTCCCGTCATCGCAACAAGCGCCTGGAGGCAGGTCTCCGGCTCGGTCTGGCAGGCACCGCTCGGCGTGACACCTGATGCGGTCGTGGTGAACAGTGTGCCGCTCAGGCCGGCGCTCTCGGCGGCGTACCAGGCCACCTCGTCGCCCCCGCCTACCGATGCCAGCCTCGTGGCGCCAGGCTCGGGGCTCTGGGCCTACACCTCCGGCGTGCTGACCGTGGACTTTGGCGGCGCGACGCCGCAGTCGGCCACAGTCGTCCTGCCGACGCAAACCAACCCGAACCCGATCTACTGGTGGAACAAGAACGACCTCGTCTTCAATGGCCTGACGGCACAGGGCTCAGGCGCCGGCGGCATCTGGGGCTACGGCAGCAACATCATCGTGAGCAACTGCAACGCGCAGTTCAACGACAAGGCTGGCATCAACTTCATGGCCATTGGCGGCGACGGTGCCAACAACGCCAACAACCAGGCGCTCTACAACCGCGTCTACCAGAACGCCATGCTCAACTGGCCGCGTGGCAACAACGGCTTCGCTTCGTCTGGCGGCGGGTGGAGTGGTGGCCTGGTGTTCACCAACAGCCTCAATGGCCTGGCTCGTGGCAATGTGGTCTACGACAACGGCGGCGAAGGCATCATCTCGTACGGCAGCGCACCGGGCGTGCAAACCGGGGGCACGGTGTTTGAGCAAAACGTGTCAATGGACAACTGGTCGGCCAACATGTACTTCGACAACCAGCCCAACGATGTTGCGCGCCGGAACATCCTGTACTTCAGCGGCTACAAGCAGAGCGACTGGATTCACCCCTACGATCCCAATATCTACCCCTGGAACACGATGTATAAGTTCAACGCCGGTCTTTCCATCGGTGACGAATGCGGATCTTCCGGCGCGAACCCCTGCACGGCCAATCTGGCCAACACCCAGCTTTACAACAATTTGATTGTCGGATTCCGGGTAGGTCTTGCCGAGTACTGGGAAGGCAACGCCATGCTCACCAGCAGCAGTCAGCATGGACTGAAAAATACACTGATCGCCAACAACACCATCGTGATGCCACCGACGACGCCGCCCGGCACTTACGCAATCGGGCTGTATCTGTGGAACAACGGCACCAACAACTTCAACAGCCAAGTCGTCAACAACCTCATCATCGGCTTCGACAAGACCGAGCCGGTGATCTGGTATCAGGGCACTGGTGCCGATCCAGGCGTGAGCATCAACCACAACGCTTATTGGAACGCGGGCTATGCCAACACCTTCAACCTGGGGTTCAATCAGGTGGCGAATGACACGTTTGCGCAGTGGCAGGCCGCATCCGGGAACGACGCGCAGGGGCTGTTCGGCAATCCGATGCTGACTAACCTGAGCGCATTGGGCAGCCCCAGCGCCGCTCCGTACAGTTATCTCAACGCCGTTCCCGCCGCGGGTTCTCCGTTGCTGGGTCAAGGGCAGGCCCTGGCGGCCTTCTCGACGAACCTGGCGGGTGCCGCGCGCACGGGCGCCTGGTCGATCGGGGCTTTCTGACGCTCTCGCCATCTCGCGCCTCACCCCTCTCCTGCTCACCTCATCATCGCGACGGCCGCCAACCATCGTTGAGCGTCTTGAGGAAGGCGATGATGTCGCGCATGTCCTGTGCGCTCATGGCGGGCGGCTGACCCGGCTTGCGGTTGAACGGCGGGTCGATGGTGTCGATATTGGCGCGGTAGGAAGCGGGAAGGTCGTTGTACTTGTCAACGTCGCCATCGGCGCCAACCGGATAGATGGCTTGCGGCCGCACGTCGCGGAAGTTGTAGAAATCGAGCACCTGCCTCAGGTCGTGGTACACGCCGTTGTGGAAATACACCGGCCGCCGCGCCACATTGCGCAAGGTGGGGGTGAGGAACATGCCGCAGTACTCGGGCTGGTTCTTCAGATCCGTGCGCAGGGGGCCGCACAGGCCGAGGTCGACATAGCGCGGGTTACTGTTCGCCGGAAGGCGCGGATTGCGTGGCACGCCCAAAGCCTCGTACTGCGTGTCGGTGAACAGTGGCGCCAGTCCATTGGCCGTGGGTTTGTCGAGGTGGCAGGCGGCGCAATTGCCCTTGTTCGCATCGTTGAACGCGAGATAGCCACGCATTTGCTGCGGGCTCATGCGCGCCTTGCCCTGCAGCCAGGCGTCGTACTTGCTGCTGAAGGCGTGAAAGCTTTGCGCTTCGATCTGGTAGCGGGCGATGGCGAACAGCGCCTCGGCCACGGTCTGTCGCGGATCCGCGAGCACGTTCGGGCCGAAGAGCTGCACAAAGTCCCTGGCGTAGGGCTGGTGCCGGATGATGGTGGCCACGCGCTGTGGCGAGCCGGCGTCCATTTCCACGGGGTTGAACAGGGGGCCGTCGGCCTGCTGCTGCAAGGTGTTGACGCGCCCATCCCAGAACAACCCGCCTTGCGGCACCAGATTGTGTGCCGTCACAGCCGTGCTCTGCGCCGTTTTGGTGATGCGCGTGGCAGCTTGGCCCAGATGGATGAGTTGTCGCAGGGTGATGGTTTCGTTCTCCGCGTTGTCGGGGCCGATGGAGAAGTTCTGCTGACGGTAGAGATAGGCCAGCGAGGGCGGCGGGCGGTACCCCGGCGTGGCGAGATGCGGGCCGCCCAGCATCACCGGGCCACTGCCCGGCGGCGGGTTGTAGCCTTGGGCAGGGTCATGGCAGGACGCGCAGGACTGCCTGCCGGAGGCGGACAAGCCGGCGTCGAAAAACAAGCGCCTGCCCAGTTGCGCGACGGCGGACAGCGGTTGATTCGGAGGCAGGACGAGCGGGGCCGGATCCGGGTTGGCTCCCGTGGCGAGGATGGCGCTGTCCACCGGGTGTCGCAGCCAGTCCATCAGGGTCAGGGTTGGTTGTTGCGCCTTGACTTCGTACGCGGCGAACCCGACCAGCAGCAGGCTCAAGGCGCCCGCCAGCGCACACCGAAGCCTGGACGATGTGCGCCTGGCGAGATCGGTGGAGTCAGGCATGGCGCGATCCGTCGGCTGGGGCGCGGCTGGCTTCCACCCACGCGATCCGTCCTGAGACACACGCCGGCCCCGCAGCGGTGGCCAAGGCCGGCGACGGGATGATGGTGTGTCCGCCGCCGTCCAATCCTCGCCACCCGCGGGGAGGGGGTTCAGCCCGCGAATCCATCAGCTCGCCGCCGAGCCTGCGCCGGCTCGCTTGAGCACCACTGGCGCCGCGTTCAGCGGTGAGCCGTAGGTGGAGTCGAGATACAGCGGCGGGTTCGTCCCGCTGCTGCCGGTGAAGTTGAACATATCCATGATCGACCCCGTGCTGGCGTCGAACGCGCCGCCGCCCAGGCGCTGCCCGCCGAGCCAGTTGTCTTCGATGAACCGCACCACCGAGGCTTGCGAGATGGGCGTGTGGCTCACATAGTTGGCCTTGGCCCAGGGCGAGATGACGAGGAAGGGAATGCGTGTGCCGGGGCCGCAGCGGCCATTGACCGGCTTGCCGGCCACGCCCGTCATCGGCGTGGTGCCGGCCTTGCCGCAGACGCCGGCGCCGTTCAACTGGTCGGCCTGGCTGTCGAAGGATGGATTGGTGGTGGCGGCGAAAGCGTGGTCGTACCAGCCGTCGGAGTCGTCCCAGGTGATGATGACCGCGGTGTCCTTCCATTGCGGCTGCTGCTGCAGGAAGTTGATCACCCTGGTGACGAAAGCCTGTTCGTCCAGCGGGTCGGAGTAGCCGGCGTGGCCGTCTTCATAGGCCGGTGCCTTCAGGTAGGACACGGCGGGGAAGTTGCCGGCCTGCACCGTGGCGAAAAAGTCCTGCATGCCGTATTCGTGGTTGGCCGGGTCCACGGTCTTGCCGTCGGCTTCCAGGGTGTGGCCGATGGCGGCGACCGCGCTGGGTCGCGCATGCGTGGGGTTGGCGGTGGAGGCGAAGTACTGGAACCAGTTGTGGTGCTGGATGTAGTCGGCAACATTGCCCCCGACCACGGGGGAATAGGTGCTGCGCTTGCAGCCGGTGGTGCCGTTGGCGTTCACCGTTTGCAGGTTGAAGCCACCCATGAAGCCGCCCCAGGAAATGTTTTTGGCGCTGAGCAGGTCGCCGATATTTTGGCCCCCCATCATCACCTGGTCGGTGGCGCTGGAGCAGACGTCATGGCCGGGATCGACGTCGTTGATCATCGTGAGCCCGCCCTGACCGTCGTTGATGTAGTACGAGTAGGCGGACAGGGTGAACGGCTGCTTGCTGCTCGCCACGATCTGCATGCCGTTGGTCTGGCCCGACACCACTTCGAGCGCGCCGGGGGTGGAGGGGCCGTAGGTGTCGGTGTAGGCGTTGTCGCTCATGGCGAAGTGCTGGGCATAGTTCCACATCGCAGTGGCGGTGTTGCCGTCGAAGTAGCCCATCACCTGGCCTTTGGTGCCGAAGGCGCCGACGCCGCCGGTCGAGGCCTTGCCGGTGTAGAGCGGAAACAGGTCGGCCTTGCCGCCGTCGTACGCCTGCTGCTCGGCCGTGTAGGCGTGGTTCTGGTCGGCTGTGTTGGCCTGGCTGCGGTCGAGGCGGAAGGGCTCGGCGGCGTCGGCGCCATTGGCGGTGTTGGTGGCGTTCGGGTTGTTGGTCAGCAGATTGGCGCTGACCAGGTTGTTCACCGTGGGCGTGCCGGCGGCGGCGCTGAAGGCGGGCTCGCCGGCGGGGTTGGTCGCCGTCGGGTAGGTGGCGAAGTAATGATCGAAGGAGACGTTCTCCTGGTAGATCACCACCACATGCTTGATCGGCGTGGCCGTCGCCGACGCGCTGGCGGCGGTATAGACGGGCGCGGCCGAAGCGGTGGTGGACGAGCCGCCACCGCCACAGGCGGCCAACGAGCCGGCGATGGTGGCCACAGAGGCCGTCGCCCAAAAGGTTTTGCGCAGCATTGGAACTCTCCCTGTTGAAGTCGGGCCCGCAAGGGGCAGACCCTGTGTAGCACCCACTCTAGGCAGCCAGGATGCAAGAACGATGACAGTTCGTCCGCAAACAACTCTGGTTTCGTTTGCAACATTTCGTCACGTATGCGTTGCGCCCAGGCCCAATTGGCGGCTGTTGTCTGGGGCGGCGGTTTTCCCCAGCCCCAAAGCGTGATCGCCGCGTTAAGCTGATCGGCTTCGTCAGCGTCTTGCATGCGCGCCAGACCAGGATCTTTCTCACTCGACATCGATGCACGTTCCTCGACTGATCCCCGAAGCCGCCTGGCTGGAGCAACTCTCGGCCTGCGTGATCGTCATCATCGACGGCAGGTTGCGGTATGCCAATGCCGCGGCGCTGTGCCTGCTGCAGGCGGAGTCGCCAGACGAGGTCATCGGCCATGGCGTCACGGACTTCATCCACCCCCTGGACGTCTCGCGCGTGCTGGCGCGCATCCGCCGCGCCCAGAGCGAAGCCGTGACCAACCCGGCAACGGAGTTCCGCATCTACACCTGCCGCCGCCGTCTGCTGGTCCTCGCCATGACCAGCACCCATTTCGAGCACGACGGGCAAGCGGGCGTGCTGGCCACCTTTCTCGACATGAGCGAACGTGCGGCGATGGAAACCCGGTTGCGCGAAACCGACGACAACTTCCAGCGCATGATGAACACCATGCAGGACGTGTTCTACCGCACCGATGCGCAGGGCATCACCCGCTATGTCTGCCCGGCGGTGAAGAACGTGCTGGGGTACGAAGCCCAAGAGATCATCGGCCTGCCTGCCGGCGCGTTCTACCCCGATCCGAGCGAGCGCGAGGCGTTGATCGCTGCCATCCGCCAGCATGGCCAGGTACACGACTTTCCCGGACGCATGCGACGCAAGGACGGCGCCATCATCGACATTTCCATCAGCACCCATGCGCTGTTCGACGAGCAGGGTCAGTACGCCGGGGTCGAGGGCATCTGGCGCGACATCACCGAGCGCAAGCGCATGGAGCGCGAGCTCGAACGCCTGGCCACCTACGACACCCTCACCGGACTGCTGAATCGGCGCTGCATCATCGAGCAACTGGAGCAGGCACTGATGCAGCGCGCCGACCGCCGCGCGCAAAGACCGCTGGCCGTGCTGCTGCTCGACCTCGACCACTTCAAGCGCGTCAACGACGGCCATGGCCATGCCGTGGGCGACCGCGTGCTGCGCCAGTTCGCTGACGTGGTGCTGGCGCAAAAGCGCGCGCCTGACGTGTTCGGCCGCCTCGGCGGCGAGGAATTCCTTCTCCTGCTGCACGATGCCGACGAGGCCACCGCGCGGCAGGTGGGTGAGCGCATCCGCCAGGCCGTCGAGTCCACCCTCATCGCGCTGGCGCCCGGCGAGACCACCCGCCTGACGGTGAGCGTCGGCCTCGCCCAGGCGAACCCCGCCGATCGCAGCCCAAGTGCCATGCTCGAGCGTGCCGACCGCGCGCTCTACAAGGCCAAGCACCGCGGCCGCAACTGCGTCTGCGCCTGAATCCGAAGCCGAGACGCGGGCCTCGGCACGGCCACCACCGCCTCGGCCCAAGGCAACGCAGGTGCGGAAATCGCGTGAACGGACCCTAATTCATCCCTAAGGCCGTTTGCGTACATTGCGTTACATGCGCTTGTGCCGGCCTCGTACGTGCGGGCCGTGCAGGCGGATTGCCGCAGATCATCATTCAGGGAGAGGGAGCCAAACATGGATGCACACAACACCCCGAGCGCCGCCGGGCATTGGAGCGAACTGGCCAAGGTGCCGGTGCTCATCACACTGTGGTTCTGGGTCATCAAGATCATGGCCACCACGGTCGGCGAAACCGCGGCCGACTTTCTCGCCGTCGATCTGCACGCCGGCCTGCTCGCCACCTCGCTGGTCATGACCGGGCTGTTCGCCGTGGCGCTGACGGCGCAGATGCGAGCCAGGCGCTACATCCCCTGGCTCTACTGGCTCACCGTGGTGCTCATCAGCGTGGTGGGCACGCTGCTGACCGACAACCTCACCGACCGGCTCGGCCTGCCGCTCGTCGTCAGCACCGGGTTGTTCGCGCTGGCGCTGGGCGCCATCTTCATCGCCTGGTACAGCCGTGAGGGCAGCCTGTCGATCCACAGCATCGTGCGCGGGCGGCGCGAAGGGTTCTACTGGGCTGCCATCCTGCTCACCTTCGCCCTGGGCACCGCCGCCGGCGACCTCGCCGCCGAACGCCTGCAGTACGGCTACGCCAACTCGGCGCTGGTGTTTGGCGGAGCCATCGCCTTGGTGACGCTGGCCTACTACGTCTTCAAGGCCAACGCCGTGCTCGCGTTCTGGCTGGCCTACATCCTTACCCGCCCGTTTGGCGCGACCTGCGGCGACTGGCTGTCGAAGCCTGCGGCCGAAGGCGGCATGGGTCTGGGCACGGTGGGCACCAGTGTGTTGTTCCTGGCGGTCATCACCCTGCTGGTCACCTACCTCACCATCAGCCGCAGGGACGCGTCGCGCCCAGCGGTCTGAGCGTGGCGCGGGGTGTGGCGCGGCAATCCCGGTTTCATGGCGGGCCCAGGCCCGAGCCGTTGCAGAAAATGGCGCCCGTGAGGGCGCGAGAATAGGCACGAGAAGCGCCTACTATCGGAGCTACGCCGAAGCTCCGTCGCTGCCCCCATGAGCCCCGATACCCTCATCGCCCAGGATCAGGCACGCCGCCCCATGCGGAGCAACGGCCTGTTCGCGCGGCAGGAAGACGAGCAGGCCTTCCGGCGCAGCGAATGGGACTACATCGGCGCGCGCCTGCGCAGCCTGGGTCTGTGGGGCACGGCCGCCTTCATGCTGGCGTCGATCACCGACTACACGGTGCTCGGCGCCTCACCCGTCTATTTCAGCCTGCTGGCGCTGCGGCTCGTCGTGCTCGGGCTGGGGGTCCGTCTCGTGCTGCTGGGGCGCAAGCCCGAGGCGCCAGCGCTGCAACATCTGTCACGAGGGCTCTTGGCGTTCGAGGTCGCCATCCTCGTCATTTTCCTGCTGGTGGTGGCGGCCTATGGCGGCGCGGTCGACTATCACGCCATCACCGCGCTGCTGCTGACCATCGCGCTGTATGCCTATGCGCCGGCCCTGAGCGCCGGCTCGCTGTGGATCGGCCCGGCGTTCACGCTGGTGTTCCTGCTGGAAGCCGTGTTCGTGCTGCATGCCGCGGCCAAAGTCACGACCATCGTCACGATACTGCTGGTGTTCGCCAATTTCGCCGGCTGGCAGGTGGCCACGCAGCTCAACCGTATCCAGCGCCTGAACTGGCTCGACCGCCAGCGCCTGCGTCGGGAAGTGGTGGAGCGCCTGGCGGCCGAGCAACGCGCCCTGGCTGGCGAGGAAAACTTGCGACGCCTGTTCGACACCACGCCGGTGCCCATGGTGCTGGTGCACCAGCCCGACGGGCAGGTGCTGCGCTACAACCAGGCGGCCGAGAGCCTGCTCGACCCGGCCGGCAAGGTGCGCGCCGGGCTCATTCCCTTCAGCACCGATTTCTATGCCGATCCGGCGCAGTCCGCGCAGCTGCGCGCGACGCTGCTGCGCGATGGCCGTCTCGGGCCGCTGGACGTGCAGCTCAAGACCACCGACGGCAGGCCCGTGGAGGTGATGCTGTCATCAGCACTGATGCAGTTTCACGGCGAGCCGGCCACCATCTCCAGCCTGGTGGAAATCACCGCGCGCAAGAATTACGAGCGCGAGTTGCAGCGCCTGGTGCATACCGATCCGCTGACCGGACTGCTCAACCGGCGCGGCTTCTTCAGCCAGGCGACGATACTGTTGCAAGCTGCGCGGTCACGCGGCGAGACCATGGCCGTGCTGCTGATGGACGCCGACCATTTCAAGCGCGTCAACGACGCCCACGGCCATGCGGTCGGCGACGAAGCGCTGCGCCAGATCGGCGGCATCATCCAGACGCAGTTGCGCGATGGCGACGCCCTGGCCCGTGTCGGCGGCGAAGAGTTTGCCTGCCTGCTGCCCAATACCGCGCTGCGGCAGGCCATCGATATTGCCGAGCGCATCCGCGACGCCGCCGCCGCGCAGGATCTGCACTGCGTCGGCGTGCGCGTTCAGGTGAGTCTGAGCCTGGGAGTGAGTTTGATCGGCGCCTCCGAGCAGCGTATCGACGAAGCGCTTGGCCGTGCCGATCGGGCCATGTACACGGCCAAGCAGGCCGGGCGCAACCGGGTCGACCAGTTGATCTGAGCCCGCCGCAGCCATGCCCGCCATGCCCGCCTCGCGCCCCGACACCGCGGTCCTCGTCGACGCCGCGAGTCTCACCGCGGCGCGGTTCAGGCCTAGCGGCCTGTTTGCCGATGCGCTGCTGGACGACCGCTATGTGCTGGCCAACTGGCCGCGCATCCGCCAGCGCGTGCGCGACATCGCGCTGTATGGCGGCAGCGCCTTCACCCTCATGGGGTTCGTGGACTGGGCCGTTCTCGGCCCCACGCCCTGGCTCGGGCTCATTCTGCTGGGGCGACTGGCGTTCGCCGGTTTCGCCTTGCTGCTGGTGCGCCACAGCCTGCGCGCAACCCTCGGGCGGACACAACTGGTACGCCTGCGGCGCCAGCTCTTCGTCTTCGAGCTGTTCGCCATCCCCACCTTCCTGCTGGAGGTCTGGGCCCTGCCGGATCCGGTCGTCTTCAGCGCGATGAATGCGCTCACCTTGGTGTACGCGCTCTACGCCTACGCCCCGCTGCTGTGCCGGCATTCGCTCTGGCTCGGCCCGCTGCTCACCCTGCCGTTCCTGGCCTTGATCACGCTGGGCACGCCACTGCCCCGGCATCTGATCGACAGCGCCGTGCTGCTGCTGGGGTTCGCCAATCTCGCCGGCTGGCAACTCGCCGTGCGCCAGGCGCGGCAACTGCGCCTGGCCTGGCTCGACCGCGAGGCGCTGCAACTCGAAGTGGCCGAGCGCAAGCGCGCCGAGCAGGCCCTGGAGCGCGGCGAAACCTTTCAGCGCCACCTGTTCGAGGCCGCCCCGGTGGCCATGGTGCTGCTGCGCCTGGAGGACGGTGCCATCCTGCGCCACAACCAGGCGGCGCGTGCGCTGCTCGACCCCAAGGGCCTGCGCCGCGAGCCGCTGGTATCGGCCGATTTCTACGCCGACCTGCAGCGCCGCGAGCCCTTGCGAGCCCAACTGCGCGCCGGGCATCCGCTGTCGCAGATTGAACTCCAGTTGCGCGATACCGAAGGACTGCTGCGCGACACGCTGGTATCGGCCCAGCCGATTGAACACGATGGCCAAGCCTGTGTGATCATCGGTCTGACGGAGGTTTCCGGGCTGAAGCTGCTGCAGCGACAGCTGCAGCAGCAGGCCGAACAGGACCTGCTCACCGGGTTGCCCAACCGCCGTGGTTTCGTTTCCAGCAGCGCCGACCTGCTGCAACGGGCCGATGCCACGCTGGCGCTGCTGATGATCGACCTCGATCATTTCAAGCGCATCAACGACAGCCATGGCCACCGCGTCGGCGACGAGGTGCTGGAACAGTTCGGCGCCTTGCTGAACGCCCATATGCGCCAGGGCGACAGGGTGGCGCGCTTTGGCGGCGAAGAGTTTGTCGTGCTGCTGGCCGTGGCCAGCGGCTCGGCCGCCGTGGACGCTGCCGAGCGCATGCGCCGCTATGTCGAGCAGCACCCCTTCGCCACCAGCGTCGGTGTCTTGCGCTTGAGCGTGAGCATCGGCCTGGCGCTGCGCGAGCCCGGCCAGTCGGTGCGGAGCGATCTGGCCAGCCTGCTGCAAGCCGCCGACAACGCGCTCTACCGTGCCAAGCAAGGTGGGCGCAACCGCGTGGAGATGCAGGCGCTGGGGACCTGACGGCGGCTCGGCGACGGCATCGACGAGGTCAAAAAAAACCGGGATCCCTCCCG